>JBBRNH010000057.1:0-36655 GCA_038230415.1 Cytophagales bacterium
ACCCTTATGCGACTGGCAGCGTCGAACGAATCCAGAATGCTCTCGCTCAGGTTCATAAAATAGTCGCGCATTTCGATGGCCGCCAACTGTTTGCTCTGGTAGAGTTTCTGGTGGATAATACCCATGCTCTGCACCCGGTTCTGGCTGGCCCGCATGGCTTCCTGCACGTTGGGATCGGTGATTTTATCGGATTGCAGGGCCAGCAGGCTCGATACCACTTCGAGGTTATTCTTGACCCGGTGGTGAATCTCTTTCAGCAGCAGTTCATTCTCAGCGTTTTTAGCAGTGAGCGACAACTGAGCCAGGTTGAGCTGAGACACCGTCTTTTCGATCTCGCTGTTTTTACCCTGCAATACGGTATTGGCCTTCTGCTTTTGCCGGTTGTTGACAAACAGGATGAACACGATGCCAGCCAGCACCGACAGCACACCAATCAGAATGGCGTACCTGATTTTAGTGTCGTAGGCCACCTCAGCCGCTTCTGCCCGTTGCGCCTGTTCTTTCTCATTGAAATTGATTGATAACAGGCGTTTTACCTTATCCTGGCTATACAGGCTGTCTTTGGCGGCCACCGCTATTTTGTAGTACCGCAGGGCTTCGGCATCATTTTGTGTCTCATGCAGTTCTGACAACTGCTGACTGCTTTTCAGGATACCACTCGTGTAGGTAGCCCGTTGGGCGTAGGCCAGGGCCAGTTCGGCAAACCGAAGCGCGTCGGGTCGGTTGGTTTGCCGGCTCAGTTTCGCCATCCGGTAATAGCCTTCATACAGGTCGGCATAGTTGTTGAGTTGAGTAGCTACCCCGATGCTTTGCCGGTAAAAGTCACGAGCCTTAGTGGTCTTGTTCTGGGCGGGTGCCACATCGCCCAGCAGATAATAAATAGCGGCACGGATACCCTCCCGTTTTGCCGTAGCCAATGGCAACGCCTGACTGAGGTAAATAGTCGCTGAATCTAACTGATTCAGGTGGTAAAAACATTCGGCCAAATTAGTCAGATACACCGCTTTTGAACTGATTTTGGGCCGGGGCAGGGTTTTGTAGATTGCTAAACATTGGCGCATGGTGGCTAATCCTTTCTGCCACTCGCCCTGCTGGATGTATAAATCGGCGGTGTTGTTAAGAATAACGGCCACCCGGTCGGTGTCGTTCAGGCTCCTGTTTATGGCCTTAGCCTGGTTATAAAGAGTCAATGACTTGGCATAATCGCCTAAGAATTTGAAGGCTGCCGCCATCGTTGCCAACGCCCGCGCTTCGCCCGTCGGATATTGCAGCGTTCGGGAAAGAGCGTATGCCTGCTGCCCCAGCAGATACGTCATGTCGGGTTTCGACTGGCGGTATTGAAACCCCAGTTCATTCAGGGTATTAACCCGGTTGGTATCGTTGGGCAGGGTACTTAGTTTTTGGGTCAGGCTGTCGCGTAGGGTAACTGGCTGGGCCTGGGTAACAAAGCCGAACCAAACTATCCACAATACCAGCAGCACCGTATTTTTCATTGTCAACCAGAAAGAACGGCAAAGATAGCCCCGGTCGGGGTTGTTACCGCCGTTGCCACAACACCCGCATCAGGCCACCACGGGTTGTTTGAAGTGCAGTTTAACGAGGGTTCCGTTCTGGTTTTCGTAGGTCAGGATACCGTCGAGCTGGCGGGCAAGCAAGTCCACCAACTGCGTACCGAAGCCCGTGCCTTTGGCAACCACGCCGAGAATTTTGCCGATACCATCGTCGGCCACCTGAAGGAGAAATGAGCCAGAATCGGGCCGGGTCAGGCTGATGCTGACCGTTCCGGTTTCTTTGCCCACAAACGCATATTTGAGCGAATTGGTCAGTAACTCGTTGGTTATCAGTCCTACCGAGATGGCCGTGTCAATGTCTAAGACCAATTCAGGCATCGAACAATCAACCCTTATGCGACTGGCAGCGTCGAACGAATCCAGAATGCTCTCGCTCAGGTTCATAAAATAGTCGCGCATTTCGATGGCCGCCAACTGTTTGCTCTGGTAGAGTTTCTGGTGGATAATACCCATACTCTGCACCCGGTTCTGGCTGGCCCGCATGGCTTCCTGCACGTTGGGATCGGTGATTTTATCGGATTGCAACGCCAGCAGGCTCGACACCACTTCGAGGTTATTCTTGACCCGGTGGTGAATCTCTTTCAGCAGCAGTTCATTCTCGGCGTTGCGCTTGTCGAGGAGGGTGTTTTTGGTGGCTAACTCGGCGTTGAGGGTTTCTAATTGCTGGTTGGCGCGTTGTTTCAGGCGGTAGTTTCGGTAGAGACCAAACAAGACCAAGCCCAGCAAAACGGTTACGAGTGCCGTAATGATGATGGCCGCAATAAACGAGTTTCGCTCGGTCTGCTGCTCGGCAAGCTGCTTTTTCTGGTTCAGAATATTGAGTTGTAATTCGTTTTCCCGCAGGTTTTTTAACGACCGGGCTTCAGTGTTTGCCAGATTAGCTTCCGCTAATTTCTTGTAGTAAGCCAATGCTTTTTTATAGTCACCCTTCTGCTCATACAAATCAGTCAGATGCTCCCAGAAATTACCGGTTCCCTGACCAAATCCGTTTTGGGCCGAAAGCTCGTTGCTGGCCGTGAAATAGGTAATGGCTTCGTTGTAGCGGCCTTCTTTCTGGGCAATGACTCCCAACAAATTCAGGCTGAACGAGTAAATATGCGAAAAGGTCAGCCGGTAGGTTTTCATCAGCGCAACGCTGTGCAGAATCAGTCGGCGGGCTTCGCCCTGTTGCCCCCGGCGGCTTAGCGTATTGCCCCGCAACGAGTAATACCAACTCGACAAAACAGGGTTGCGAAGCCGGGGCAGCAGGGCGTGGAGCCGGTCGAAATAATAATCACACGAATCGGCCTGCCCTTTCACGTTGTAATGCCAGGCCAACTGTTTATAAATCTCACTGAGCGGCTGATCGTTATTGCCGCTCACTACCGACTCATACAACCGTCGGCTTTGGGTCAGAAACGGCAGCGACATGGAGCCTTTTGATTCCAGACCATTTCGATACTGGCTATAAAACAGCCCCTTGTCTTTGAGCAGCATCGCCTGAACATTGGGCCGCTGGTCGCCCGAAAATAGACCCAATGCCTGGAGCATAAAGGCCAGACTCCGGCGCGGGTTTTGGTCGTCAAGGCTGGCAAACGCGCTGTTTACCAATATCTGGTACTGTAGCCGCTGATCGGGCTGGCCCGCGCCAACGACTTTGGCGTAACAATAGCGGGCTTTGCCGACTGCTAACCGGGCCTTTTCGTTGTCATAATTCCAGTAATAATAGTGGCTCAGGTGGTCATACAAAACGGCCAGGGGGCGGTAGGGCCGGGGACGGCTGGCTTCGAGCAGCGCAGCGGATTTATGATAGTAAAAAATCGTGCTGTCGCGATTAAACTGCGGCATATCCCGAAACCACAACGCCCGTTGCTGGTATGTTTGGCTCAGGGCGGCCACCTGCACCGGAGAAAGGTTGGCGGTTGGGGTGGTTTGGGCAACGGCCTGGCCCAACACCAGGCAGAGCAAACAACAAATGCTGATTAGGATTGCTACGGGCAGAAAACTGTATTTATGCGCCATGTTTGTTTGTGGTACGAGACTTTCGCAAATCACTACAAAATAATTACGGCAAGTTAACCTGATACTCGGTACTGCGTCCACCTTTTTGGACAGATAGAATCCTTTTTTCTACTAAATCCTGCAAATGCCGCGTGGCCGTTGCTTTTGACACGCCGGTGATGGATTGGTATTTTCGGGCATTGATTCCGCCAATAAATTTAGCGTCACCTTCCTCCAACATTCTATTGATGACCTTGCTTTGTGCATCATTTAATTGTGATTGGTACGTGTTAAAAAACGCTGTTTTCTTTGTCAAGAAATTGATAGTTTCGATAAATTCCTGTTGCGCCTTTAGAATAATTTGGCTAAAATAAAAAATCCAGCCTGTTGCATCATTTGTGCGTTGCGCTTTTTTGAGCGCGGCATAATATGCTCTCTTGTCTGCTTCGATTGCGTTAGAAAGACTCATTAAAATCGGCCTTCCTATGCCTTGTGCCAGTGCTTTTTCGGCAACCACGCGGCCAATTCGCCCATTTCCGTCTTCAAACGGATGAATCGTTTCAAAATACAGATGGGCTATTGCCGCCCGAATCAATACATTCACAATCGGCGATTGCCCACCTGGTTCTGTGACATTGAACCACGCAAAAAACGCCCGCATCTCATCAGGAACCTGTGCCGACGGCGGGGCTTCAAAATGAATTTCTTCTCTGCCAATTGCCCCCGAAATAACCTGCATCGGTTCGATATGGCTTCGGTATTGTCCTGTGTTAATCGCGTTATTGCCGAGCATCAATAATTTATGCCAGTCAAAAAGTTGTGTTTCGGTCAAGTCAGTAGCAAAATCATCCCGTGATTTTACCAATAAAGCAGCAATGCCTTCTGCCCGTTTGTCTTTGATACGATGATTTACTGTAGCGTACCCTAAGTGTTTACGAACAGACGAGATCAGGTCAATCCGGCTAATAAATTCACCCTCTATTGCCGAAGTTTTAATGGCTTCTTTAACCAAAAGTTCGACAACGGATTCGGCTTGCTCGTTGCCCGATAAGCCCTGTAAATAGCCGAAACTTTGCCCCGCTATTGCCATAAACGACAGGGCAATTTCGGTAAATGCGGCTTCGTCGTACCGAAATTGCCGCCAATCGTCCTGTTCCCAGTTATACATGATGAGCCGAATAAAATCCCTATTCGGCTCAAAAGTAGCGAGAAAATGAGCCGAATAGGCCCATTATTCGGCTCATTGACATTTCTTTCTTCGTGAACGATATATGACAGATTGGTTACTCATCGTCTTGACCGACGATTACTGGCTTATTTGTGGCTTTCGGCGTAGTGCTGCTTCAAGATGTCTTCACTAAACGCGCTGCTTTTCTCGCGCAGAATGGCGTAGATGTGGTTGCCATCGTTCCGAAAACCAGCATTGTCGTACTCGATCAGAAAATCGGGGCCGTTATCCGGTACATAGTCTATGTTCTCCGAAAATTAAAGTCGCTCATCAACCGGGGCTTTGCCGATTACGGGCTTGGTTTTCATACTTGCCAGACCACTGTCCTGATCACCGGACGGTCGTTTTTAGTGGCTGTTCTGCATCAATAGCCAACAGGGTTTGCAGTAATACGTTGGCCCCATTGGCAATATCGCCCCCTTTAGAAAACTCTTTGGGCGAATGGCTGATGCCGCCCACGCTGGGTATAAAAATCATGCCAACGGGTGCGATCTGGGCTATTTCCTGTGCATCATGCCCCGCTCCGCTTTGCATATACCGATACGAAAAGCCTAATGCTTTGGCCGCCCCGCTGATTTTATCCTGAATCGGTTTAGCCGTGAGAGCGGGCGTTACCCCCACCGAAGACTGCGCGAAGGTGATCGTTGTTTCGGAGGTTTTGGCAATTCCCTGCGCTTTGGCTTCCAGTTCATAAAACAACATCCTGATTTTATCAGCCGACAAATCCCTGATTTCCACACCCATAATCACCTTGCCCGGAATGACATTATACGCCCCCGGCTCAACCGCCATTTTACCGACCGTACCCACTTGCCGACCGTCATGGCTGGTGATTATTTCATTCAAAGCCACAATCAGTTTTGCGGCTGCCAGGAGCGCGTCGCGTCGGCTGTTCATGGGTGTGGTGCCGGCATGATTGGCCGCGCCCTCGATGGTGGCATCCCAGTGTTCAATCCCGACAATGCCCTCAACCACGCCAATCTGTATGTTTTCGGTCATCAGGACACCGCCCTGTTCGATGTGCAGTTCGATAAAAGCCGCCATATCGCCTTTCTTTCGGATCACTTTGCTGAGACTGTCCGGGTTTCCGCCAATGGCCCGGATACCATCGGCAATGGTTAGCCCGCTCTGAGTGACTGATTTGAGTGCGGCAGCGGTAATTTTGCCAATCATGGCCCCGCTGCCTACCGTACCGCCTTCTTCATTGGCGAAAATAATAAGTTCGAGCGGGTGTTCGGTCACGATATTGTTTTCGTTGAGGGTTTCGATCAGTTCCAGCCCACTGATTGACCCCACAGGGCCATCGTAATTACCGCCGTTCGGTACGGAGTCAATATGGGAACCGAAGGCGATGGGTTTCAGGGCGGGATTTTTGCCGTTTCGCCGGCCAATGATATTCCCCGCGTAGTCGGTGGTTACGGCGAGGCCAGCTTTTTTCATCAGCCCCATAAAGTAAGCCCGTCCTTCCTGGTCGGCTTTGCCATAGGCCACCCGGCCTATCCCGCCGTTGGGCAATGCGCCGATTTTCGACAACTCCAGCAGCCGATCCTGAATCCGTTGTTGGTTGACTTTCAGGCTATTGGCTTGCCTTTGGGCAGTTGCCAGCAACGAAGCCAGAAACAGACAAACGAGTAACGTGTGTTTCATGATTTTGGGGTTTGAACAGGAAAAGCCCCCTGCTACCAGGTAAATCTACCGCTTATTTTGTCGTCACCGGCACGGCTTCCATCAGCAGCGAACAGGCGTTATTCACAGACGGGATCGTACCGGCAGTAGTTGTGTTCAGACGCACTGGCTCGGTTAGTTGCGTGAGCGTATTGTGGCGGGTGCATCAGTAGGCAATGGCGGTGGCGGGGCCGCGCCTGGCCCGTCGCCAGAGCAACCCCGCCGGGCGGTCGGCTTCGGCTTTTATCGGCAGGATACCAAAAGCCCCGGTCTCAACTGCCTCCTCCTCATCCGGCACCCCAAGCCTCGGCCCGCCCGCCGTGATGCACGTCACACTGACTAAACTCGTGCTAACGGGCGTGTAGATGATGACCGGCCCGCTCTGACCCGTACTCCACTGGTAGGTGCCACCAACCCCGCAGCCAGCCGCCGTCAGGCTCACCGGCTGACCCACGCAGATCAGCGTGCTGCTGGCCGTGATGGTCAGCGTTAAGGAACTCACCACAAACGTCACCGACACCGGGCTATACACCGGGTCACCATAGACCACCTGGAGTTTGTAGGTGCCAGCGGGCAGGTTGGCCGGGATGGTGAAGGTCAAACTCGTTGGCCCGGCACTGCTCGTGCTGACGGGTGTGGCAAGGCTGTAATTGCTGGCCCCGCTGAGCAACTCGACCGAATACAGGCTGTTAGGCTTGAAACCACACCCCCCCGCAGCCGCCGAGTAACTCACCACCACCACCTGACCCGGCACGAAACTGCTGCCAATAAACGTGGGTGGCCCGGCAAATACGGGATCACTCACCGACAAGCTAAAGACGGTACTGGTGAGCGAATTACAGGCTCCCGTGACGACCACCGAATAACTGCCCGCGCTGGCGGTGGTGACCGAAGGCAGGCTGAGGGTAGCCGTTGTGGCTGAGGTGTTGCCCGTCAGCACCGCCCCGCCTTTGTACCACTGATAGGCCGTGACCGTCCCCGTCACACTAACGGTAGCCGTGACGGTGTTCCCTGCACAAACCGACGACCCCGCCCCGGGCTGGGCCGTAATGCTGGTGGGCAGATTGGGCGGGTTCTGAAACTCGTAGGCTCCCATGTCGACCTGGCATCCTTGAATGCGCGGATTACCCGCAAGGTCGGTGTTTATCCCCGTTATACCCGTTGCCGAGCTGTTGCCCGCGTCAATGGCGGGTGAGCCAGCCCGGAGTTGGGTGCTGGTCGTGCTGGCAAAGGGATTGGTGGTGGTTGTCAGGTTGGTAGGGCTGAAGCTATAACCCGTGACGGTATTATCAAATAAACTGTAGCTGGCCGTGATGCTGGCAGAATTGTCGTTAACAAACGTACTGCTGCCCCCGTTGCCAAACAGAACGCAGTTGGTCAGCACCGGATTACTCGTGCCAGAACTAGACCCCTCGTTGAACATGGCCCCGCCTTGTGAAGCCGAATTACGCTGAAAGGCGCAGTTGGTCAGCCTCGGACTACTATTACCAGAAGAAACCCCATCGTTGTAGATGGCCCCGCCGGGTGAAGCAGTCGAATTGTCCTGAAAGGCGCAGTTACGCACGGTGGGACTGCATACATTACCACTGCCATTACCAGCGTTGTACATCCCACCACCGACACTATTGGGAAAAACCCCATCGGCATTGCCGCCTGTGATAACAAACCCATCCAGAATGGCCGTAGTGGTCAGGCCCGATGGGTTAGAGATGACATGGTAGCTGTTGTCGATGGTGCTGGCCGGGTTGCCAATCTCGCCACTAAGGGTGGTGTTGCTGGGCGTGGTCAGATTCACCGCCGGACGCTGGCTCAGACTGGTTTCGCCCCCCGCAAAGCCCCCGTAGATCACCACCCCGTTTTTCATGGCAAAGCTGATGGTGCGGTTGGTATTGGCATTGCCGCCGGGCTTGTAGGTACCCCCGGCTACCCACACCTGATCGTTGGCACTGCTGGCGTTAATGGCTCCCTGCAAGTCAGTGGTGCTGGTGGCCCAGCTCGTGGCCGTGGCGGGGGTGGCGTTGGTACCCGTCGTGGACACGTAGCGGATGGTCTGGGCCTGGGCCGTTAGCCCGGCTACCAGTAACCAAAACAAAGACAGAGCCGGTAAAAAACGGCGCGACACCAGCCAGGCCGAGGAGGGAGAGTAGTTGTGTAGCATAAAAAAGAGAGGAGAAATCCTACCACCCATAGCCGATACCAGCTATGGGTGGTTTGGTCAATCAAAACAACCCTAATTTTTGACCGCAACCAAAGAACGCTTGTATGAAGGGAGCGTGATTTTATTAAGCGGGCCGATAACCCGACCGAACGGCTTTTTTGTCAATGCACGGCAATGCCAGCCCGCAGCGTACCGACCGAACCGGGGCCATGTAGTTTGTCCCCAGGATTACGGCTTGGTTAAACCGCCCGGCTGATCTGCATGATTGGCTCCACGTTGGTGAAGTTCGGGATGTCGCCCATCAGTTCGGGCGCGTGGGCGGCAAGGGCGGCTTGCAACTCATCGGGCGTGGCAAAGTGCAGTTGGCAAATCATAGCGAAGACGGGTGGGCTGTCGGGCGCGGGGGAGGCTCCGGCCACACCTGCTGCCAGGGTGATGCCCGTTAGCCCGGCGGGGGTGAGCCGCTCCCGAACGAGGGGCGTGTGGGTGTCCACGTAATAGGCCATGTCGAAGTGGCTGTCGGCGGTTTGGGGGTAAAGAACGGTCAGTGAAATCATGGTTTTGGAGTTTATTGGTTTATGTAAGGTAGAGAAATTGGTGATTGATGGTCTCGCGCTGATGACGCAAGACCCCAATTTTCCGCTTTACGGTCTGGCATTGTCAAGCTGATAAGACTGCCCATCTACTGACCCACCGCCGGGGCGACTACGGGATTCCACATATCATACATCTGGAGCCATTTGCCATCGGCGTTGCGTTTCAGTACCAGGGTATATTTTATGTTCTCCGTCACGATTTTCCCATCGGGGCCTTTCAGATGTAGTTCCGCCATGCCGATTTCGTAGCCCATATTGCCACTGCTGCCGGTCGCAATCGTGGCACAGGAACCGTCTACGAAACCGGCCCCATCCAGAAAACCCTGCCAGTATTTTTGAATGGCGGCATGGCCCATAACGATGGGTTGGCCGGGTGGCAACACTGACGCATCGTCGGCGTAATAGCTGGCGGCAGCCACCGCATCTTTGGCGTTCATGGCCTTCATGAAGTCACGGTTCACCTGCGAAAGATCGTCGGCAGTAGCGGGCTTTTCGGGCTTGGGCTGGCAACCGGCAATGAGTACTGTCAGGGCGGCAAAAGCGACCAGCATCAGGGAGAATGGGTTGGTTTTCATTGGGTTTTGGGTTGGTTTAGTAGTTGCAGTTTGACAGGGCCAATTTTTATGCGGGGTGAACTTTCTGCCCACCCCGCATACCGACACTTTATTTAGCCGACGGCAGGGGCAAATCGGAGTTGGAGATGTCGCGGAAGGGCTTCCATTTCCCGGCTTCTTTTTTCCAGAGGACGATGTACTTGCCGGTCTCCACCTGCGTACCGGCTTTATCGAACAGGCTTAACTGGCCCTCCTCCGACACGAAATCGCCGGTTCCCCACACGTCAGTAGCCCTGAACTCCGCTTTGGCGATGCCCGAACGGAGGACATTATGCACGGCGGTCTGGATGTTTTTGCGGCCCACAATAGCCGGTTCGTTCGGGAACATCAGTTTCGCGTCTTCGGTATAGAAATTAGCCATACCCACCGAGTCGCCGTTGGCGATGAAGCCCGCGAACTCGACATTGGCGGCCTCGATTTCTTTTTTGAGCGTGGCATTATCAACCGTTGCGGCACTTTCTTTAGGAGCCGTATTGCAACCGGCAGCAAGCACAATCAGGGCGGCAAGAGCAGCCAGCATTAGGGGGAATGGGTTAGTTTTCATTGATTTGGCTTTTGATTGGTTTTTGGATTTAAAAAAATTACGCGGCCTGATGCAGCGTTTCCCGGGCAGGCCGGAACGTTACGCCGAGATCGGTTTGGGCCAGCGTATTGCTGTACTGAATGGTGGCGTGGGCAACAGGCGGCTGCTGATTGAGCATCAGCGAGAGGTCGGAGATACGGTAACTTTCGCCCGATATGAGGTAGTTCTTGCCGTGCAGCCCCGGTCGGGTGGCGGCCTGAAACGTGGCCTCGCCCACGTCGCGCACATCCACTATAGCCATGAACAAGTCGGCGGCCATCATGGCTTCGACAAACGGATTGGGCGCGATCTTGTTTTTGAAGAGGTACATGAGTCCCTGCGAGGTCGAATCGGGCCGGGCCGACAGCGCAGGCCCCATCACCCCCGTCGGCGAGAGCGAGGTGATCCGAAACCCGACATCGGGATTGTCGGCGATGAACGTCCGCACCACCTGATCGGCCAGGAATTTGGCCTGCGCGTAGGGGTGATCTTCTGCGCTGAAATACGGCGTGTCGGCTTCGGAAAATACCTGACCGACCCCGTGCGCGGGCGGCAGCATCGGATGAGCGGTGTTCCAGGACGCTACCGATGCCATGAACACCACGCTTTCCAGCCTTTCGGTACGGTTGGCAACGGCCAGAAAATTTTCTGTACCCCGGATGGTCGGGTCCAGCAGGTCGGCCTGCGGGTCGTTCACGGCCAACTGAAACGGGGTGCCGCCATGAACTACCACTTCGCAGCCCTGCATGAAGGCTTCCAGCGCGGCAAGGTCTCGCACATCGCAGGCCACGAGCGTGAGGTTTTCGGCCTTGTCGAGGGCGGTCAGGTGGGCGTACTTGTCGGGACTGCCGGGGTCGGAAGCGGATACTTTTACGGCGTAACCTTCGGTCAGAAATTTTTGGGTGACGTGGCTTCCGATGAAGCCGGCACCACCGATGATACCTGCGGTTTTCATTGACTTTAATTTGGTTAAAAGAGGAAGACTCAACTGATATTTGATGCTGTAAACCACTTCGCTTTCAGGACATAATCCTACAATCCGGGGACGAAATGGGGTAAATACTGTCCGAAGGCATGGTTTTATTTGCCGAATGTGTGAACGGTAAACGCTCAAAAACCCAACCGCAACCGCCCGCCCGTCAGGTGAGACACCTTGCCGCCCGCGCCGTAGCGCACCGACTTAACTGAGGCCACGTAGCCCGCTCCCAAAATCACGGCGTGGTTGATCTGCACAATGTCGGTGCTGGTTGGCACCACCCCACAAGACCACACCGTCGGGTCGTCCCAACTGCCGGGTTTAACAGTCGCTACGGCCCCGCCCGCGTCCAAGCACGTTAGGTCGTCGTTCAGGATTACCGCCGTTATTGACGAAGCCGCGCTGATGCCGTAGTCGCCCCCGGCCCGCAGGCTGATGATGATCGTTTCGTCGGGTTCGAGAAACGAATCGTTGATGGCGTTTAGCAGCAGCGTAACCGAGGTGGCGTTGGCCGGTATCACAATCGTACCCACCGAGCCGTTTACCGTTGCCGACAGGGGCTGGGTAGCCGTGGACGACGATACGCCATAGACGTAGGGGTTAGAATAGGCCGTGCGGTAATCAATGCCGAACTGAGCGGTGCCGGAGACGCTGAAATTAACTAAGGTATTGTTTGGCACGGACTGCGGCAACCGGAATACAACGGACATCGTGTTGGTCGAACTTTCTGAAATCGGGCTGCCCGCCACCGCTATCGACAGCGCGTTGCTACCCGTTGCCGCCGAGGTGCTGCCGACCGTAAACTGCCAGCTATCGGGCGTGAGCCGGGCGTTGCCATAGACATCGGCAACGCCCGTCAGTGTCAGACTCAGCAAATTTCCTTCGTAGGCCGCCAGGCTACCCACCGGCACCACCGAAATCTGGTTCAGGTAACAGCCCACCGACACCGGAATCACCTGCCCCGTTGTCAGCGATTTTGCTACGATGTTGCTGGCCGTTATTGCCGAACATTTCAGGGCTTCGTTGTAGGTGATGCCAATGCTGCTGCCCGTAACGTAGGTGCTGTTGGCGGGCAGGGTGTTGCCGAAGGGCGCGGGCGCGGTGCGGTCAATGATGCCGTTGGCCCGCGACGAATAGACCGTGCCGATGGCCCCGCCCCCCGTTGGGCAGGTGAGCCGAAGCCGCAGGTTGTAGCTGCCATCGGCTAAGCCACTGGTGTTCCAATTGGTTTGGGTACCGTTCGCGCTGTTGTTGAGCTGGGCTGCCGTCAGGGTGTAGCCGTCCGTCCAGGTGCCACCCTGGGGCTGGTATTGCAGCGTAACGTCGGTGAGGTTAGCAACCGTGTAGCCGCCAATCAGCACGGGCAGACTGTTGTTGTCGGCGGTGGTGCTGACCCAGTTGGGTTCGGGCGTGGTGAGCGATACGCTGCTGCACGGACTCTGGAAAAATGCCGATAGCGTAATGGTTTTCAGCACGTTACCCGTTCCACCTGACCCGCAGGCATCAGTAATCTGAAACTGCAATCCTTCGTAGGCATACACGTTCGAGGCATTGCTTTTGCCAACCCGCACCGTTACCTGAACCTCGTTTAACCGATTGACGGTATAGGGCAGGTAGCTACCCGTGTATGGCCCGCCATTAATCTCAATCAACGCGCCGTCGGGGTTGCTGCCCGGCACCAGCGAGAGATACACCGTCCGTGAAGCATCGGTATTGACCTGACTGACGTTACCGATTTTGAGCGTAAACTGCGCCTGATTGCCGGGAGCCACATTTTGTACCACCGTAACCGGGGCCGTAAGTTGGAAAGCGTCGCGGGCTAAGGTGCCGGGTTCGTTGGGGCAACTGGTTGAACCGCCGAGCAGGTCAAAAACCGGGGTGCCATAGATGGGGTCGGTCTTTACGTCCACCGATAGCAGGTCGCCGGAGGTATCCCGCAGGGTGTAGCCAGTGGTGGTTTCGCGGGTGGTGGTGCTGGTTTCGCTGCCGCCAATCTCGGTTTTAAAGTTGACCGTTACCCCGCCACGAAGGCCATTACCGGCTATCTCGAAGCCGGCGGCAAAGGCGGCTTCGGCATCAAGATCAACGCTGTATTCAATGGTATTTGATTGCCGCACCGATTTCGTAACCGACTCCGTAATGTCGCCCAGAAAACCGCCAAACGACTTGTTTCTGACAAACTCCGCGGCTTTTTTGTTGGCCTCGTTGTTGTCTAAGACCTGCTGCCAGACTTTCATCTGGTTCAGGTAGCCGCGCCGGGCCGTTGCATCGGTCGTAATATCGGCGAGGTATTGTAGGTTGGGGATACTGGTATTTTTGATAAAATCAGCCGTGTAGTAAAAATCGGTGCCGGGCCGACCAGAGTTTGCTACAATCAACTGCTGTGCCGAGCCAACACTGCAACTCGTGGGGTTAAACGAAATCACGGTCGAAACGGCATAGAACATATTCAGGGCCGTACCGTAAAACACATCACCGCCCCCGCCAACGGCATCGGTCGTGTTTCCAGTCGAAATGCCGCTGCTGGTAGTCGTTGTCAATATGGTTTCGCGGGCGTTTACGTTACGGCCCGAAGCCGTTAGCCCTCCGCCGAAGGTAGCAAAGGCTTCTGTCCCGGTGAGAACAAATAACCCCAAGAGGAGTTTGACCCCTACTTTGGCTTCGACCCAGGTTTTTACCGATGTGCCAAGGCTGTACGAAAACCGGATTGCGTTCTCGAACGTGGTGTTGCTCGACCAGTAACTCGAACTGGCATCGCCCGGCGGATCGTGTAAGACCAGCAACGGAATCTGGGGCGATACCGTCTGGAACGTGGCCGTACCCGCCTGCACCCCCGTGACCACCACGTTGCGGTTGAGGGGCGTGGCCGTCCGACCAAATACGTCAGTAAACTGCACGTTCAGGTTTCGGTAATACGGTGCAATCACGTTTGGCGCACCGGGCGTAAGCGTGAAACTTTTGATCCCCCCCAAAATGGTCGTACTGGCCGTTTCGCCGGTGTCGGTCTGGATGTTGGTCGAAACCAGTACCGTACCACTCGTTACCGGGCAACCCGTTGCACCCTGCGTGGCGACCACTGTCAGCGTGGTAGGGTTGGCCTGCGACATCAGGAAATAACCAGCCGCTGTGCCGCAACCGGGCGGTGTTGTCAACCCCGAAATTACCAGCGTGGGTGGCCGTTGGTAGGTCAGATTCAGCGTGGTTACGGCCGTTGCCGACGTTATATCCCGAATCAATGAATCGGCTGGGGTCTGAATGTTGATGAAATTAATGAAATCAGGAGCCGCCACCGAGCCAGTCGGCGTAAAACTGATAACTGTGACTTTGTATTTGCGGGGCGGCAGCACAATGGTATAAAACCCGCCCGCATTGGTGGTGACCTGCTTGCGGAAACACGACGGACGGGGCGCGTTGGACCCGTCTTTCAGGATGTCGTTAAATTCCAACACCGCCGAACCAATGGCTTCGTTACAGCCTGCGGCCACGCGCCCGGTGATGGTTTGCGAGGTCGGCGCATCGAAATTGATGTTATACACATCGCTCACCACCGCCACCGTCCGCGACGAGGGCGCAAACGTAAGCCCGGCCAATGCAGCCGTTAGCGAATACGAACCGGGACTATTAACCGCTACGGCAAACTGACCATAGTTGGCGGTGGGGGTTGTGGCATAGGCCGACTGGGTTACGTTAATCTGGCTTCCGTTTTTGTAGGTTTTAATTGTCACGCCGTCAACGGGGCAGGTCACGGTTCCGGTGATGGGCGTTTGCCCCGAAAATCCGGTGATACAATCAGCGCAGGTTTGCCGGGTTTGGCCCAACATACCGAAAGTGGTGTTGTCGGTAAAATCAAACGTTTTGGGCGTGTTGGTTTCGTTGAGCGTAAACGTCTGCGTAGCCGGACTAAACACGTGAATCAGGGTAGGCGAAGTGGGGTCGGTGTAGGTCGGGGTAACGGTAAACGTAGCCGCCGTGATCGAGACTGGCACTGTTCCCGATGGCACCCCGTAGTACATCTGGGCCAGGTTATAGGTGCCGTCGGCCCCGGTGGTGGTGGTGTAAGTCCAGCTATTGGGGCTGCCCGCCAATCCGGTGGTGGTTCTGACGGCGGTGATGGTTACGCCCACAACCGGGGTAATGAAATCGCCACTGACGACTTTGCCGACAAACGCACCGTTCGATTTGATCATCTTTACCAAAACCGCCGTGGTTACTGCCGAACGGCTGCACACATCGCTAACCACCCGCCGAAACTGGTAGTTTTTGTTGGGGTTGCCGTCGGTGGTGAGGTTTGAGGGAAAGTTCAGACTGGCGGTATTGGAGTTGGCAACATCGGGCCACGAGCCGCCGTTGTCCTGGCTGTATTGCCAGTTGAAGGTCAGGGGCGTGGCCGTTCCCGATGCGGCTGTCTGGCTGGTCAGCATATTGACCGATTCAATCGGGAACGGTACAATGGGCGGCCCGGCAATGGCTCCGGCGTTGAGCGTAAACACTGATTCGTAAGCTCCCATGTCAACTACATTACCCGCCACGCGTGGGTTTCCGGCCACGTCTGTGGTAACGCCCGACAAACTCGCCGTTGACGTTAGCCCCGCGTTAATAGCCACCGAACAGTTGGTCAATACATTGCTGGCGGTGCTGACAAAGGGCGAAACCGTTGTTGATATGTTACCGGCTCCGCCCGTGTCGATGCCCGTACCCGTCACTGACGTTGGCTCAAACAGACTGTATGTGAGCGTTATGGTGGCATTGGCATCATTGGTTTTAAATCCTTCACCATTCCTAAAGGCCACACAGTTGATGAGCCTCGGCGCAACCGTTCCCTGTGAGCCAAAGCTATTGTAGATGGCCCCTCCGCCAGACGGGGCGGTGTTCCCCTGAAACGAACAGTTGGTGATAATGGGGCGGCTGAACGACGTAGTCGAGCCACCGGCTGCATTAACGATTGCCGCGCCATACAGCAAGGCCGTGTTGTTTTCAAACGAGCAACTCGTGATGACCGGGCTGCTGGTGCCGGAGCTGAACCCCGCGTTATAAATGGCACTGCCCCCGGCACCTGATGGAAGCGTGGTCGTATTACTTTGAAACGTGCAGTTTACAATCGTTGGGCTGGCTACCCCGCTCGAAAAAGCGTTGTTGTAAATCCCCCCACCGATAAGCCCACTATTGCCTCTGAACAGGCAATTGTTAATCACCGGGTTGCTGGTGCCACTCACGGCAGCATCGTTCATGATACCCCCTCCGCCGGTATTTCCGCCAAACGGTGCCGTACCCGATCCGCCAGCGGCTTGCAGATTCGTCTCGAATCGGCAGTTGCTGATGGCCGGGCTGCTGTTGCCGCCGTTAGTACCGCCGTTGTAGATACCACTGCCACCAAAGGCGTAGTTATTTCTAAACCAGCAGTTGCGAATGGTAGGGCTACAATTATTACCATTGCCCGAACCGTTGTTGTAGATGGCTCCGCCCTGTCCTTTTCCCTGCTGTGCCCCCGTGTTGTTGGCAAGGGCAAAGGCCAGCACAAAGCCATCGAGAACGGCGGTGCTGGTCAAGCCCGGCCCGTTCCGAAAGAGGTTGTAGGCACTGACGTTGATATTGTTGGCAATGTCGGCACTGAGCGTGGTGCTAGGCGGCACGGTCAGGCTGATGGCCGGACGTTGGCTCAACAGGGCTTCGTTACCTACAAAGCCGCCGTAGATTGCTACACCGGGTTGCATAGTGTAGGTAGCGTCGCGGTCGTTGGTGACTACCCCATTGACCGTTGGTTTATACGTTCCGGCTACCACCCATACCTGTTTGCCGCAACTCGTCTGGGCCGCGTTGATGGCCGCCTGCAACTGCGTACCGGGGTAGGCGTTGGCCCAGCTCAAGCCGTTTTGCGCCCCGGCTCCAGCGGGTGTCACAAAGAGAGGTGCATCTACCAGCAGACTAAAAGCGGTGCTGGTCACGCTGTTACAGCCCGCCACCACCTGATAGCTACCCTCGTCGGCTTTCTGCACATTGGTCAGCGTCAGTGTGGCGCTCTGGGCCCCGGCTACGATTGTTGTTACGCCCGCTATGCTGGTTTTATACCACTGATAACTGACCGACGCGCCGGTTGTCTGCACCCGGACAGACACGGTGCTGTTCGCGCAAACCGACGAAACCGACGCGGGCTGCGCCGTAATGGTAGTTGGCATCTGCGGATTGGCCGCAGCTGCATACTCATAGGCCCCAATATCAACCGTGCCACCCGAAACCGGAAAAACACGCGGGTTGCCGCCCGTATCGCCGGTGATACCGCTCAATCCCGCAGCCGAGTTCAGCCCGGCATTGATGGCCTGCGAACAGTCGTTGATTTGGGTGTTGGTGGTGCTGACAAACGGCGAAATCGAGGTCGTGATGTTGTTGGTCTGGCTGAAGTTGCCTGCCGCCACGCCCCCTACGGCCCCCGGTTGCAGGAGACAGTTGGTGGTAGCAAACGTGGGTTGTGTGCCACTGAAAGTCATCAGAATTGTGCCGAAGATGATGCAGTTCGTAGCCTGCGGAGCAACGTTACCCCCCTGGTTGGATACCACGATGGCACTGCCATTGCTGGTGTTGGATGCCGTGTTGCCCTGAAACGAGCAGTTGGTCATTACCGGGCTGGAGTTACCATT
The DNA here is from genome assembly GCA_038230415.1 of Cytophagales bacterium. Taxonomy (GTDB): domain Bacteria; phylum Bacteroidota; class Bacteroidia; order Cytophagales; family Spirosomataceae; genus JBBRNH01. The sequence goes on from JBBRNH010000057.1 coordinate 17,983, forward strand.
GTTGGTGCCATAAGTGTAGAGGCCCCCGCCAAAATTGGCTGAGTTGTTCAGAAACGAACAGTTGATGATCGTTGGGCTGGCGTTAGCCCCGCTGCCATCGGCCCAGTTCATCATGCCCCCGCCACTGCCGCCCGATGTCCGCACGGCGTTGTTTCGGAACAGGCAGTTCCGAATCGTCGGGCTGCTGTTATAGTTGTACATCCCCCCGCCAAACGTGCCGCCATTGGCATCACTGATGATGAACCCGTCGAGAATAGCGGTACTGTTCAGGTTGTTACTGCTGTTGTCAATGACGCGGTAGCAGTTGTCGCCGACGTTACCCACTATGCCGATGTCGCCACTCAGAATTGTATTCAGGGGGGTGGTCAGGGTTCGCTGGCTCAGGGTGGTTTCGGTGCCAGCGAAGCCGCCATAAACCCCTATGCCTGTTTTCATCGAAAAACTACTGAAAATGCCCGGCGCGTTGCCCCCCGGTTTGTACGTGCCAGCCGCCACCCACACCTGACTGCCCGACGACGCGGCATCAATCATGGCCTGTAAATCGGCACTGGCATTGGCCCAACTACTGCCATCGCCGGTGCCGGCTGCGGTGGGTTTCACATAGCGGGTCTGGGCCAGGGCGGGCAGCGCGGCAAGGCTCATCAGTATCAGGCTGAACAGGAGCCGATGGTGACGGAGAATCCGGCAGGTTTGGGTGTATAGGTGTCGCATAAAACGGGCAAGTGATTTGTTGGCTTTGTCCGTAAATGTGCGCCATGCCCCCACCACCGCCAAGCCCGTCAGGACGAACGGGGGCTAATCCCGGACGAACCGGGTGATTTATTTACCGGATGTGTGAACGGTCAACCCCGGATTTCAATCCCGCCATCCCCGGATTGAAATCCCGCCAACCCCGGATTGAAATCCCGCCAACCCCGGATTGAAATCCGGGGCTACAACATCGGCCATCCCTAACGGGATTTTGTTTGAATCGTAATCCTGCCAACCCCGGATTGAAATCCGGGGCTACCATATCGGTCATCCCTAACGGGATTTTGTTTACGTCGTAATCCCGCCAACCCCGGATTTCAATCCGGGGCTATTATAGCGGCCATCTCTAACGGGATTTGGGTTGCATCACAATCCCGGTAGGGATGGCCGATGTTGTAGCCCACCATTTTAATGGTGGGATGTTAATGGTGGGAATGAAAAGGCCCACCCACATCGTAAAAATCCCGTAGGGATGGCCGATATTGTGCTATCGTCATCGTACCAGTCACCTAAAATCATGGCAAACACGTACCACCAAGTTTATATCCAAACCGTTTTTGCCGTGAAATACCGGGCTTCCATCATCGCTCCGGCATGGCAAAACGACCTCTTCGGGGTAATCGGAAATTTAATTCAGGAAACAGGATGTAAAACCATGATTGTCAATGGCGTTGACGACCACGTACATTGTTTTATTGGCCTGAAACCAACCGTTCCCATATCCGATTTGATGAAAAACGCCAAAGCTAAATCCTCGAAATGGGTGAACGAGAATCGGTTGACATCCGAACGGTTTGAATGGCAAGAAGGATACGGTGTGTTTTCATACAGCCATTCTCACATAGAGGCCGTTTATAAATACATTCAGCATCAGGCAGAACATCACCATAGCCAAACGTTTCGAGAGGAGTACCTTGATTTCCTGAAAAAATTTCAGGTACCGTATGATGAACGGTACATTTTTGATGAATTGGTGTAGGCTATATATCGGCCATCCCCGGATTGAAATCCGGGGCTACAACATCGGTCATCCCTGCCGGGATTTGGTTTATATCACAATCCCGTCAACCCCGGATTGAAATCCGGGGCTACCATATCGGCCATCCCTGACGGGATTTGGTTTGCATCATAATCCCGTCAGGGATGACCGATGTTGTAGCCCACCATTTTAATGGTGGGATTTTGATGGTGGGATGTTAATAATGGGAAACCCGGTCAATCAAATGGTCTGAATCCGTTTCAGCAAATCGTCGCGGAGAAGGTGGCTGAGGGGAATCGTTTTGCCCGCCATGCCAATATGATTTTCGCCCACTTCGTCAATCCGCAGCAGATTCACCACGTAGGACCGATGCACCCGCAGAAAATGCCGCGCCGGGAGTTTGTCTTCCATGGCTTTGAGGGCAATGGTGAGCGTATATCCTTTATCGGTCGTGAACACGTGGCAGTAATTGCGGTCGGCTTCGATGTAGAGAATCTCGCCAATCGTAATCCTGACCATCCGGTCTTTGTGTCGAACAAAAATCCGGTCGTTCAACACAAATGGCGTGTCGCCATCGGCTTCCAAGCTGTCGGTGGCGCGGTCGTCGCTGTTACGGGCGGGTTTGGCGGGTTCGTCGGCTATCCGGCTGATGGTGAGTTCGATGGCCCGTTGCAGGTCAATATTTTTGATGGGTTTGGCAATAAAGGCGTAGGGGCGGGTTTCGCGGGCGCGGGCAAAGGTGGCTTCGTCGGTGTTGGCCGTCACGTAAATAATCGGAATATCCCACATCCGGTGGACAGCGTGGGCCGTTGCAATGCCATCGAGTTCGCCTTTCAGATTAATGTCGAGCAGGATAATATCGGGCCGGTTGTCGCTCACGTGCAGAATGGCTTCTTCGCCACGCGGCACAATGCCCGTCACCTCGTAGCCCAACTTAGTGAGTTGCATCGAGACCTTAGCGGCAATAATCATGTCGTCTTCAACAACCAGCAACTTTACCGGATTTTCCATATCAGTAGTGTAAATGATGCTTGTTTCAGACAGACAGCCCGGCTTTCGGCTGAATCAAATCCCAGAGGTTGCCGTATAAATCAGCAAATACCGCCACCGTGCCATACTCCTCCTCAACCGGCCCGCGAACGAACGCAACCCCCTGACCAACAAGGTGGCTATGGTCCCGCCAGAAATCGTCGGTGTGCAGAAACAGAAACACCCGCCCGCCGGTCTGGTTGCCTACGCGGCTGGTTTGCCCATCGCCAACGGCTTTCGCCAGCAGCAACCGGCATCCGCCCCCTTTGGGAGCCACCACCACCCAGCGTTTTGTGTCGCTCAGGCGGGTATCTTCTACGAGGTCAAATTGCAGGGTTTTGGTATAGAAATCAATGGCTTCGTCATAATCACGAACCACAAGGGCAATCTGGGCGAGGGTTTGGCGCATTGACACGTGGCGAGGTTTTTGTGTGCGGCAAGGTAATTCAGGATAGCTTTGTGTCATAACATTGCTTTTCCGGCCCTTGCTTTTTTGTACAAATGTCATCTACTCAACAACTCAACAACCAGCAGCCCCTCACCATTCTTGCCGACCAGCCGCTGCCATCAGACCCGGAGGCTTACCGGGCCGTGAGTGAGAAATTGCTGCTCCGCGAAGCCCAGCTCAGTCAGGCGCAGCGCATGGCCGGTATGGCAAGCTGGGAGTGGTATTTCGGCGAAACAACCATCCGCTGGAGTCCCGAAATGTATTTGTTCTGGGGCTACGAACCCGGCGAAATCAAGGTTGATTTAGACAGCGTGGCCCAGAAAACCCATTTAGACGACCTGCCCATTTTGCAGGGAGCCATTGCCCGCGCCATGCAGGGCGAAAACGTGGAGATGGAGTACCGGCGGTTTGACAAAGCAGACCGCGAGATTTTTATTCACACCATCGGCCAGATTATCCGTGACCAGCAGGGCCAGCCAATCGGGGTGTTTGGCATTGATATGAACGTGACCAAACGCAGGCAGCAGGAGCAGCAGATGGCCGAACTGAACCGGACATTAGCCGAAAAAAACCGTGAATTGGAACGCCGGAATAACGAACTCAACACCTTTGCCTACGCAGCCAGCCATGATTTACAGGAGCCGTTGCGGAAAATTCAGACCCTCAACAGTATGATTCTGGATCGGGAAGCGGCTTCGCTGTCTGAAACCGCCCGCGATTGTTTCAACCGTTCGATGCAGGCCGCCGAACGGATGCGGCTACTCATCAAAGACCTCATTGCGTATTCGCGCACCAACGTTTCATCAAAACAGTACGAATCGGTTGATCTGAATAGTTTGCTGACCGAGGTAAGTGAAGAACGTAAAGACGTAATCAGTCAGAAACAGGCCCGGATCGAGGCCGAACCGTTGCCAACGGTGCGCGTGGTAGCGTTTATGTTTTATCAATTGCTCGACAATCTGATTGGCAACGCCCTGAAATACGCCCGCCCCGATGTGCCGCCCGTGATTCGGGTACGTTACGAATACCTCGATTCGTGGCCCGACGCAACGGACCCGCCGGCAGTGCCGCACCACCAACTGACCATTGCCGACAATGGCATCGGGTTTGAGCCGACGTATAATCAGGCTATTTTTCAGTTATTTCAGCGGCTGCACAACCGAAGCCAATACGCCGGTACAGGGCTGGGCTTGTCTATTTGCCAGCGAACCCTCGAAAATCACGGTGGGACCATCACTGCCGACGGGCAGCCGGGCCAGGGAGCCACGTTTGTGATGCGCTGGCCCGTGCAACCCGACTGACAACGCGATACCAACCGGGCAAAATCAACTCTTCAGCAACCCGGCCAACGCCTGTGTATTGGCATCCGGTTCAAAAACAGCCCGGACGGGAATCGTGAAGCCCGGCACGGTCAGGGCCGTAATGGTATCAGCTAATTTAAACGTGCCAACGGTCTCGAACGCCATAAATTCCTCGTCGAGTTTATACTGCTCAACCAATTGTCGGCGCGGGTCAACGAGCCAGTATTCCCGAACGCCGTGGGCAGCGTAGTCTTCGTACTTGATTCCCCCAACGGACGGTTGCCCGGTCGCGTTTGGCGGTGCCTTTCGAGAGAGTTTCGACCACCAAATCGGGGGCCGGGTGTTGCATGGTATCGTTGGTCATGGCGGTTGTTGCGGGCCTGTTGCGGGGTGAAGATACGAAAAGTTTACCGCCCTGAAACCAGCCCGATTTCGGCATCGGTCAGGCCATACAAGGCATATACCAAAGTCTCTATCCACAAGTTTATTGCCACAAGGGTTCCTGATTCCAGCCAATCGAAAAGCCTAAAGCAAACGGATCAACGGTGGGATAGTGCCTGAATAAATCGTGCAAATGCTGGGTGAAACTGGTATTCGGATGAACACTGCCCAGTACATAGCGAATGCAACATAACGGCGCATATACTTTGTTTACCCCGGCAGGCAGTTGATTTACCCAGGGTTTTGGCAACCTGTTCGGAAGCCGGGGCGGTTTGGGCAGATTTTTGTTCCACACCCGCGAGTGGTGGGCGCACAAGTTTCGCAGCAGACTGATGGCCTGGAGCCAACTCTCCAGAAAGTTTGCATTTGGCACATCCAACGACCGGGCAATGGCATCTTTCTCCGGGATTGAATTGAGCAGGTTGCTGTATAGCTTCGATAAATGGCCGAAAGACAGCGTTTCTATTGTTTTCCAGGCGGGTGGACGCTGTGGGGATGTGTACTTGATTTTATGCTCCTGAATAAAAACTTCGCGGCTATGCAGTAGTTCGTTATCAATCAGTTTCAGCATATCGGTAAAATGCTGCTGATTCTTAAACAGCCCGGCAGTCTCGAACCACCACGGCCCATACGCCAATGATAGCTGGTAAATCAACCGCGTCCGAAAAGCAATCTCGATCCGTTCGATAGCGTCGAAAAGCAGGAGCCGAAACGCCCGGTCAAAATCATAAAGCGCAACAACCGTCTCGAACTGGCTGCCGGGCTTAAAAACGTGATTGATCTTGTCTGATTGTAACGGCCACCAATACCCCGCCAGCCGATAATAGCTGACGTTGAGCAAAAAATGCTCCGCACTGGCTTCGTCAGTAATTTGTAAGCCCCTGCTTTTGAGTTGGTTGATCTGCTGCGATACGGTGAGGGAGGGTTTGCTGAACTGCATACGGGCAATGAACGACAGGGGCCACAAAAAAAAGACCCGCCCTGGTACGCTGATCTGACGAGAAGCGTGGCGAGTTCTGTTGATGCAAAATTGACACTGTTTCACGAATAAAGCAAGCGTTCCACGAAGAGTTTACTGCTGGGCGGCACTCCGCCCCGAAACCAGCCCGATTTCGGCATCGGTCAGGCCATACAGGGCATACACCAAAGCGTCTATCTGCGCGTCGGTGGCGGTGCGCCGGGCTTGCAAGGCCAGTACCGCAGCGCGTTCGTCATCAAAAAACGACTGCCATTCGGCGCGTCTTTTCAGCGGAATTTCTACTTTTTGCTTCTTGAGTTCGGCCTGCAAACCGGGCCAGTCGAGGGCGGGCCAATGCAGGAGTTTCTCGGTGAGTTTGGCCGCGCCGAGGTCGGTTTGCAGCAAGTCGGCGAGTTGGCGGGTCTGTTTCTGCACCTGCGCCGAAAACGTCAGCATATCATCGGCAAGGGTGGCGAGTTGGGCGCGCTGAGTGTCGGAGACAATGGGCAAATACAGTTCCCGGTAATCATCGGGGTAGATGTGGATGTTGCTGCGCCTGTTGCTGTTGAGTTCATACGCAATGAGCGTTGAGTTTAGAATTGCCAGCAAAAACGAGTACGAATAAACTGCCGAAACCCGTTCAAAATCAGCCCGTTGTGTATCGTCTTTGCACGCCATTTTCAGGCTCCGATTCTCTACCCCGGCCAAATCACACCAGCGTTTGAGGCCAATGGCACTTTCGTTGAAATAACCCTGCTCGGTGTCTAAAAAATTGCGCGGCAACAAACCGGGACTACGCATTGCCACGATTTTTGGGCCGCTTTCAAACAATTCAGGAAATGCGGGCCGACTCCATTTACCGGGAGAACGGTCGGTGCCATACTCGATCCAACGCCGTTCGGCCAGCCACCATTTCTGAATGTCTTTGCCTTCGTAATACAGCTTGGGGTGCGTGGCATCTTTTTTGGGCGAGAGCAAATCAGCTACCTCAAATTCTCCTGTGTAATGCCTTTCATCGCTGTTTCCAACGATTCCTTTACTGATGTAACACACCGTTGGAAGCGGCACCCGGCTATCAGACGGACCAATGAGCCGGGGTGTGGCATCGAGCCTGAATGTGGCGGGGTACGCTGCCGAGACGGTTTCGGTGTGGTTGGTTGGGCCACTGAAAATCCGTTGCGTGTAGGCCGTGAAGGGTTGTTTTCGGCTCGTGATAATCACGCTCTGAACACCCACACCATCAAAGATTTCGAGACCGGGAAAATAGTCTATTTGGCTAAGAAACTCATTCTTAACCAGATAGTTGAGCGATTTCTCGGCATAATCAGCGTGGGTATAAGCGTCCGGGATGATGAGTGAATTTTTACCTTTTTCGGCCAGAATACGCATTGACAACTCGATAAACGGGACGTATAAATCCCACTTGCCAGCCAGCGTTTCGTACCCGCTTCGGTTCATCATGTAGGCCCGAAAATCGGCGGTGTTACCCGGCGAATCGGCCCGCACATACGGCGGGTTTCCCACCACCACATCAAAGCGCAGGCCGGCAAATTCGGTGTTCCAGTCAAAGGCGTGTTCGGTAACGGCGGGGTCGCTCACGAGGCTGTTGCCCTGCCGGATATGATCGTCGAGGCTGGCGAGGGTTTCGGTTTTGCTGGCCGTTTTGAGCCACAGGGCCAGTTTAGTAATCTCAACCGATTCGGGGTTCAGGTCAACGCCGTAGAGGTTGCGCGAGACGATGGTTTTCTTGATTTCCCACTCGCGGTAGGGCGTTGGTGGCGGGCCGATGCTGGGGGCGGTGCGGGCGGCTAAGTTGCGAAGTTGCTGATCGTAGGGCGTGGCGAGTTTGTAGGTTTCTTCTTTAAGAACGCGCCACCGTTCCCACAAGAAATCGAACACCTGGGTCAAAAACGCGCCGGAGCCGCAAGCCGGGTCAAGCACCCGAATGGCTTCGAGGTGGCATTGGTAGGCTTCCCAAAAGGCCACGTGCAGGGCAATGGCGGCATTGCGTTCATACTGCCCGGTGGCCGAAAGCCGGACGGTTTCATAGTCGGCAATGGTGAGTTCGGGCAGTTGGTCGGTGCCGAGTTGGTGCAGAATCTCGGTTTCGCGGTCGGTGAGCCAGCCGCCCACGGCCTGCTCCACCATGTAGCGGGTGATGTAGTCGGGGGTATAAAAAACGCCTTCTTTTTTGCGTTTGGAAGTCTCTGTCCCACCCCTAAAAGCAGGAGAGAGTCGTTCCAATTCACCGACGCTGACGGGGTTTTCGTGCTGGAGTTGGGCTTTTATCTCTTCGATGTCGGCGATAGACTGCTCAAAAATATGGCCCAGCACGTTCACGTTCAGTTGGCCCTGAAAGTTGTAGCTGTTGAGAAACGCCATGAGGTCGGCCAGTCGGAAGTCTTTGATTTTCAGGGAGTCTAACAGGGTTTCGCCCCTGAACAGACCACCGTTGAAGGGCGGAATGTTGCGTTCTTTATAGCCCTTGTCAAAGGCCAAAAACGCCCGGCGGAGTTCCTGGGCAATTTTATCGTCGTTTTGCCCAAACGACGCATCGGCAGCATCCATCACTTTTTTCAGCACGTTTTCGACCAGTTCGAGATCACGGGCGAAGCAGATAAAAATCAGTCGGTCAATAAGTTTTTGGGTCGCCCGAAAGAGGTCATTGGGCGGGGTGTCGGGGTTATCGCGTCTGATCTGGGCAAACAGGCTTTCGCGGTGGCGTTTATAGTCGGCATAGAATCGGTTGGTAATGGTGTTGAGTTCCTGCTCGCGGGCCAGAAAAAGCTGTTCGATGGGCGAATCGGTCAGGCGCAGAAAAAGCTGGTCTTTTTGCAGGAGCGTATAAAACCAGTTCAGGCCGTGATCGTCGAGGGTGAGGAGGTCAAATTTTTCGTACTGCGTCATGCCGAGGGCGTATCGGTAAAGCCTGATTTCCTGGCAGTTCGAGACAATCACCCACGGGCAGGGCTTGCTCAGTTTTGGCACGTAGCTAAAGGCCTGCTCAACGGGTGTGCCGGGGAAGTCTTTGCGGTTTTGTTTTTTGTCGAGGTTAGTGAGCGGCCCTTTGAGTTCGATAATCACCTGCACATCGCCGAGGGTGGCTTTGGTGGCGGCATCGAAGGTGAAGTGGCCCAGCACCCCGTCGGGCGTTTTACCATCGAAATCAACCTTGTATTCGTGTTCTAACTGCCACGTAGTCAGTTGTTTTTCGTAGGCATAGCCCAACACCTCGCCGAAGATTTTGTTGAGAAATTCGGATTGCAGCTTTCGTTCGTTGAGCGACTGGATTTTGCCCGATGCCAGGCCGTTTTTCCAATCGGCGAGAAGTTTACGTTTCGCATCCTGATTCTCAACCGTAAGCTGGCGTTTCCGGGCATCGGCGATGTTGGCCTGCGAAAAAAGTGGGCGGTGCTGCATACGTGCAAACCTACAACCCGATGGTCAGGATTCAGAACCCGCCCGCCACTCCCGGCTTTTCTTCCCGGTTTCATCTGATTTCTCCCCCGGTTGGGCAACTACCGAGTGGCGCACCGGCGCACCGGCGGTAGGTTTGAACCCATTACTAAACAATGCCCGACACGATGCGCTGTTTGCTCTCCTTGCCGATTTTTTTTCTGGTGCCGATGGCCTTTGCCGTGGCCCAGTCTGATTCGCAGCCCCGGTCGGTGTCGGTATCGGCGAAGACTATTTCGGTTCAGATTCGGGTTACCGATGCCAAAAACCAGCCTGTCTTTGGGGCCGCTGTCCAACTGCGGCTTCATACCGACTCGACCCAAACCGCCAACGCCATCACCGACACAACCGGGGTGGCAATGCTCAAAGCCGGGGCCGACGGGCTTTATGAACTGCACGTAACGGCGGTTGGCATGAAAGCCATCACGCGGGGTATCCGGCCCACCAAAACCCAGGCTACCTTTCAACTCTCACTCCAGGCCGAAACAACGACCTTAGCGGCTGTGACGGTAACGGCCCGCAAACCGCTGATGCGGCAGGAAGACGACAAGACCATTGTTGACCCCGAAGCCATTGCCAACAGCAGCACCAACGCCTACGAACTACTCACCAAAACGCCCGGCCTTTTTCTCGATCAGGATGGCAACGTGTATCTGAGCAGCGCGATTCCGGCTACGATCTACATCAATGGCCGGGAGCAGCGGATGAGCGCGGCTGACGTGGCAACCCAACTCCGCAGCCTGCCACCCAACAGTATTGACCGCATCGAAATCATGCGGACACCATCGGCCCGCTACGACGCATCAAGCGTGGGGGGAGCCGTGAACATCATCCTGAAAAAAGGTATAAAGCTGGGCCGGACGGGGAGTGTATCGGCCAATATGAACCAGGGACGCTTTGGTAATCAGGGCGTTGGCTTCAGCCTGAACGATGGTGATGATAAACGAACGGCGTACCTCAACCTGAACTACAGCCGCCGAAACAGTTACGACTTGCTGACCACCGCCCGCCAACTGCCCGGCAATCAGGCCATCAGCCAGGAAGCCTATACCAAAACGCCCGGCGACGCGCTCTTTGCGGGCTACGGCCTGAGTTACCAACTGACAAAAAATTGGGACGTGAATATTGACGGACGGGCGAACTACGGCTTTGCCAACAGCTTTGCCGATAACACCACCCAAATTCGGCAAGCGGAGAACGGTCGGCTACTAACCGGCAACAGCAACACGCTCCAGAGTCTGGGTCATAACGGGTCGGTGACGCAGGGAATAGCCAGCCGCTACAAACTCGATTCGGCAGGGTCAGAGATCACCGCCGACCTGTCGTACAGCTACCTCGGCAACCGCACTGCCCAGCGCTACCGGACGCAGTATCAACTACCGGCCAACCCGACGTTGGCGGGCGATGGCACCCTGCTGACCGGGCGGCATTTGCTGACAGCAAAAGTTGATTGGTTAAAAAAAATGCCCCGCAAACTCACCCTCGAAGCGGGCCTGAAAACCAGTAGCCAGTGGTTTGGCAGCCAGGCCAGTTACACCACCGGCACCGACCCCAACCGCCAGCCCGACCTGACCCGCACCAATACGTTTGACTACGCCGATGGCATCCACAGCGGCTATGGGCAGGCGGCCAAAACGTTCGGAAAATTTACCCTGAAAGCGGGCCTGCGGGTCGAGAACACGAACATGAACGGCCACCAGCGCATCCCGACCGACACCACATTCCGGGTTCGGCGCACCGATTTTTTTCCGTATATCTATCTGAGCCGCCCGGTAGTCTCGATTGCCAATTTTCCGATTCAGGCATCGCTCATCTACCGCCGGACCATCACCCGGCCCGGCTACGAGCAGCTAAACCCGGCTATCCGCTATGTGGACCAGTACCTCTACGACACGGGCAACCCGGCCCTGCAACCGCAATTTACGCAGAACGTAGAGGTTAATCTGAACGTAGCGAACCTGCCGATTCTGGCCGTTGGGCAGAACATTACGCAACAACTGTTTGCCAGCGTGCTATACCAGAACCCGGCTAACCCCAGCGTGGCCTACCGCACCACCGACAACCTCGGCCAAAACCGCGAAACTTATTTTCGGATGATGCTCGGTATTCCGCCCGGTGGCCGGTACTTCTTTGTGGTTGTGGGTCAGTACAATCACAACCAGTACACGGGCCGGTATGAGGGTCAGCCGCTGAGTTTCAGCCGGGGGTCGTGGACACTGCTCACCTACCACCAGCTTGACATCGACAGCCGCTCTACGGTACAGGTCAATGGTTTATGGTCGATCAACGGGCAGCGGCAGTTTTATGAACTCGGCAATTTTGGCACCGTTGACCTGAGCATCAACCGCAAGTTTCTGGACAGTAAACTGATGATCACGCTCTCGGCTACGGATATGTTTTACACCAACCGCAACACGTTTACGCTCAATCAGGGCAACATTGCGGCTACGGGAAGGCGTCAGAGCGATTCGCGCCGGGTTGGGTTCAGCCTGCGGTATAACTTAGGTTTCAAAAAGCAGCGCGACGAAACAGTGAACCCGTTTAGTTTTGAGGGGTTAGACCGAAAATAGCCCACATTAACCCGTAAGAAAACCATGAAACGAATTGTCAAAATTGCCGGATGGGCGCTGGTCATTCTCCTCCTTCTGTATGCCGGGGCCTACACGTTCAACAACTATTACCTCAAAAACAGAACGCCCGGCCTAACCACCACCGCCCATACCAACGGCCTGGTCTGGGTTCCGTTCCGGTGGGCGGCAGGGAAAAATTCAGACCGCGAGGCACTGTACATCCCCATAACGGTAGATACCATTGCCAATAAATTTTACCTGCAATTTGATACGGGTATTCTCCGAACCAAAATAACGTCGCTGAACCGGGGGTTTCCGTACCTGAAAAAATACGTTGCCGACGGCAAATACAACCAACTGCCCGTTTACCTCGGCAACCACGAACCATACACGTTTGATGAGCAAAGCTCCATTGATTATGGATTCAACAAGCCTGACGATTTCCGCGCCAAAGACACCTCGGCCATCGTCAAGATTGGCGATGCGGGTTATGACTACATCAAAGGCCGGATTTTTATCTGTGATTTCAGAAATGCCCGTTACGCCCTGACCGACGAACTGCCCCGCGAGACCGAACGGCGCGTAACCTGGATTCAATCGCCGGGGGTCAGAGCCAATCGGTGGCCGGTGCATATCCCCCTGAAAATCAACGGGCAAGAGCGCGTTTTCTCGTATGACAACGGATCAAGTATGTTCACGCTGTTTGTGACGAAACGTTTTTGGAACGACATTACCGATAACGGCAGCATCGGCCAACGAGACAGCCTGAGTTTATCGTCGTGGGGAGAGTATTACTGGTACGTTCGGGCCAGACCGGCGCAAAAAATCACGAGCCTGCTCGGCGAAGATTTGAGCAGCAAAAAAGTGTTTTACGGCACCCGGCTCAATCCCGTTATTCATGCCCTCTGGAATCATTTTGAGGGCGCAGACGGGCTGATGGGCAATGAATATTTTCGGGACAAGGTGCTGGTGATTGACACTAAAGCCAACCGGATAGGACTGTATAATTGATAACCCGTTACTAACCAGCCGATTTGCAACCGACACCGACCAGCCCGTTTCGTTTTCGCCCGCCGTCCCGCACCGACTGGCTGCTGATGGCTATTTTCTGGACAATGGCTTTCCCGTTTATGGTGGCGGGTAATCTGAGCCGCCCCTGGTGGTTTATCGGGCTGGGTTGGGGGTTTGATATCGCCACCCACACCAGCCTGACCCTCATTATTGTGTATGTTCTGTTTCCGGCTTTTCTGTTCACCCAGCGGTATTGGCTGCTGTTTTTCTCGGTGATGGGAACCATGCTGTTCTTCGGCCTCCTTGACCGGCTTGGCACCGGGTGGCTTTATCACGCAGAACAACCGTTTCGCTGGTTCGGAGTCTTGAATACGGTTGCCAATATGGCTCCGCAAACGGGATTTTTAGTGGCCGTTCTGACGGGTAAGCAGGTGTTTGAAACCCAGCAGCGGCTGCTCCGTGCCGAAAAAGAACGCACCGAAGCCGAACTCCGCCACCTGAAAGCCCAGATTGACCCGCACTTTCTGTTCAACAACCTCAACGTACTCGACACCCTCATCCAGCGCAACCCCGCCGAAGCCAGTGCCTACCTCCATCGGTTTGCGGGGCTGTATCGCTACCTGATTCGCCACAAAGACGACGACGTGGTGCCGCTGGCCGACGAACTGGCGTTTGTGGATGACTATGTGTATCTGATTCGGCAACGCTTCGGGCGGGCATACGAGGTGCTGACCCACCTGCACCTGCCCGACCCAATGACCGTGTTTGTGTTGCCGGGCAGTATTCAGACCCTCATCGAAAACGCCGTGAAGCACAACGGCGGCAGCGAAACCGACCCCTTGTGCATCACCCTCACCGTTACCGACCAGGCCGTAACGGTCAGCAACGAACGTCGGCCCAAACTCACCCCCGTTGATGCCACCGGCACCGGCCTGAAAAACCTGCAAGCCCGCTACCGGCTGCTGTCTGACCGCGAGGTGTTGATTCAGTCCACACCCGGCGAAGCGTTGCCCGGCGAAGCGTCGCCCGGCGCGTTTGTGGTCACATTGCCGGTGTTGAAGCAGGAAAAAACAATGCCCCGGTATGACTATCGTAATTCTTGAAGACGAACCGCTGGCCGCCCGTCAGGTGGCCGATTTTGTGGCCCGCAGCCAGCCCGACGCGCAGATTCTGGCAACGCTGGCCGGAGTGCAGGAAGCCCTGACCTGGTTCGGTCAGCACCCGGCTCCTGACCTGTTGTTTTCAGATATTGAACTCTTGGATGGCAACGTCTTCGGGCTGTATGAGCGCGTTACGGTGGCTTGCCCCATCATCTTCACCACCGCCTACGACCAGTTTTTGCTCCGGGCGTTTCAGACCAACGGCATCGCTTATCTGCTGAAACCGTTTACCTACGAAGCGTTCGATCAGGCGTTTACGAAATACAAAACCCTCAGAAATACGTTTGCACCCCCGGCCCGCGAACCAGTCATACCAACATCGGTGGGGCTGTCGGCTGCTGTGCTGATGCAATTGCGGCTGGCCTTGCAGGAAAATAAAACCGCGTTTCGGCAACGGTTCACGGTGAAACTCCGCACCGGGATTTATCTGCTCGCCGTTGACGACATCACCTGTCTGCAAGCCGACGAAGGCGTTGTGTTTGCCTTTGATACAGCGGGGCAAAAATACCCGCTCAACGGCAGCCTGACCGAACTGGAAACCCAACTCGACCCGGCCCGGTTTTTCCGGCTCAACCGCAGCGACCTGGTTCAGTTACGCCACATCGAACGGCTGGAACCGTACTTTAACGACCGCCTGGCGGTGCGCGTTGCGGGCCGGGCCGAACCCCTGATTGCCAGCGTTCCGCGAACGCCGGAGTTGAGACGCTGGATAGAAAGCTGACGGGCTAAAACTCAGCGACAGAAAGATATAGCTATCGGCTGTTTCCGGGATTTTTGCATCAAGTTTAATGAAGGATGAGTCGTTAAAACGGTCGAACCAATCCCTGAATTTTCGGGCGCGAGTCATCTGCCGACCGTCAGACGAGTCACAGATAAAGAGAATTACGCGCTTTTGCTGTCGGTCAAAAAAGTTTGCACAAATGGCAGCTATCGTAGCGGCAATGGCGGAGTCGTGGGCCGTTTTCTCAGTTGGCCCTTCTAATTTTCCAATAATCAACTCATAAACAAATTCATTGACAACGGGCAGATTATCAAACAGATAAGGCGTTGCTTTGAATAAGACCTCATACAAAACCCCCGTTCCTGTTTTGAACAGATACCGGGTTGATGGTTCGTCAGTAGCCGAAAACTCATATACTGTCTGCACGTGCCTGATTGTTCAGTCGGTCCAATTCCTCAAGAGCGCGTTTGATAGCCGGGTCATTTTTGTATTCCTTTCGCATCTGTCGTTTGATTTCCTGCTTTTCGGCAACCAAACGGCGTAATAACTGACCCGTTCGATTTTCTGATTGTGTTTCTGCTGTTTCCATTCTCTTTTTTATCGTTGATACAAAACTAACAAAATACAGCCCGTCAGAACTCCCACCGATACGTCAGCAACGGCAGCAGCCCCAACTGGTAGCGCGGCACCACCCGGCCCAACAGTGCGTCGTAGGTGCTGAAAGCCACGTTTTGGGCGTTGGTGGCGTTGAGCAAATCGAGCGAGAGTGTCCGGCTGCTGTGGTCGCGGCTCTTTTTCCAGTAAATCCGTGCATCGGCCCGGACATAATCGGCCAACTGCACCGAGTAGTCATTCCCGGCGTAAATCGTTGTCTGGGCCTGGCGCGAGGCCGTTTCATCAATCGGGCGGTCGCGGAAACCCCCGGCCTGCGTCAGTTTGGCGTTGAAACCCCAGGTGTGGGTATTGCCGCGCCGGATGGCTGCAAATTCTTTGCCGCCGGTGAGGTTGATGGCGTGCCGCCCGTTAAACCGGCTGTCTCGCCAGATGCCGTCCTGTGCGCTGAATTTTGAGTCATAGACCGAACCCGTCAGCAGCAGGTAATAATTTTTGGCGAGGAGTTGCTGGTACGTCAACTCCAGCCCCATGTTGCGGCCCCGCCCGGCGTTGATGAGCGGCTCCGGCAGCAGGGCAAACGTTTCGGTGTCGAGCAGGTTGATGGCCGAAAACACGCTGCCCGGCCCGTCAGAAACGGGTACGTTAAACAACGCCTGATAATACGCTTCGGCTTTGAGCGAGGCCGTTTCGCTGAACTCGTGGGTGTAACCCGCCACAAGGTGATGCGCTTTGGTCAGGCCCAGCCCCTCATTTCTGACTGCCCGCGAACTGACCGGATTGGTTTCCCGCGAGATATACAAAACGGGTTGTTGCGTCTGGCTGTGCAGCCCGTAGGCCAGCGTAAGGGCATCGCGTTCAGACGTTTGCCACCGTGCCGACAGCCGGGGTTCGATTGATGCGCTGTTTTTATTGAGCGTGAAAAAATTACCGTGCAGCCCTGCATTGAGGGTGATTGTTGGCCGGGGCCGGTATTGAAAATTCACAAACGGCTGCACCAGCCAGGCCCACAAAACGCCCTCCTGAATCCGGCCAGTACCGGCGGGTAAATTAATCGGGCGATAATCGCGGTCAACGCGCAGGGAGCCATACCAGCGCGTCAGATACAGGCCCGTTTGCCACCGGCTGTGGTCGTTGGCGCGGTAGGTAAACTGGTTCAGGAGCGTGGCCCGCCCGTTGGTAGTATGGTCGTGCTGAAATGGCCCGAACCCAAACGGCGATGCCAGCGCGGGCAATAATGTAGCCGGGCTTTGGGTGCGGGTATTGCTATTGGTGGAGGCTACTGCTGAGAGTTTCCAGGTCCAGCGCGGGCCGATATTTTGCGTATAGGTCAGCCCAAATGCGCTCATCCCTGACGTAAAGTCAATGCCATATCGGTCTTTGTCTTCCTGCCGCAATGAATCAGCTTTGGCTCTGAATCTATTACTGCTGATGCCCGCCATGCCAAACAGGGTCAGGGTTCCCCGGTGCGTGGGGAAGGTCAGGTTTACCGCTAAATCCTGAAATTTAATGGACTCGCCCCCGAACGTGATGCCCAGCAAACCGAGCAACCCCGTGAACGAGTACCGGAAATTGATGAGATACGACGAGCCGCGCTGTTTGCTAATCGGCCCTTCAACGGCCACATCAACGCCAATCAGCCCGACCTGCGCCGTTCGTTCGCGCCGTTGGTTGTTGCCCGTCCGCAGGCTCATGTCCATCACCCCGGCCAGCGTGTTGCCGTATTGCGGCCCGAAAGCCCCGGTCAGAAACCGCGTCGGGCCGAGGAGTTGCGCGCTCAGAATGTTTACACCCCCACCCGATGGCGTTGGCCGGTCGCCGATAGTACCGGCGTTACTGAGGTGATTCGGATTCACGATTTCGACATCGGCCAGCCGCCAGATCAGGCCGTTGGGCGAGTTGCCGCGCACGGCCAGGTTATTGGCCTGGTCGTTGGTGCTAACCACGCCCGCAAACGACGTGGCGAGCCGGGCCGGGTCTAAATACGTGGCCGGAAACCGCAGCACCTGTTCGGGCGTGATGCTCTGGGTACTGGTCAGGTTATTGTCGGGCCTGATTCCCTTCACAACGGTCTCGGCGAGTTGCTCGGTGCCGGGCCGCAGCCGCACCTCGATCACCTGCTCTTTGCCCGATTCGACCACGAGTTCGGCCACCGTTTGCGTCTCATAACCAACCGATTGCACCCGAAGCTGATACCGCCCAACGCTGATTTTGGGATACCGGAACACACCGTTGGCATCGGTGGCGGTGGGGTGTGCCTGCTGCGCGTCTTCGAGCGTGATGGTAGCCTGGGCGAGTGGGCGGTCGGTTTCGGCATCCAGCACCCGGCCCCGCACCACCTGCGCGGGCAACGGCACGGTTTGGGCCGAGACGGGTATCAACACCCTGAAAAACAGGAGAAAGCAGAGCGGGCCGGTCAAAAAACGCATCGTAGAATCGGGGGTTGGGGGTTAAACTTATCCGGTTCGGATTAGTTAATCAAGGGTCTTGTGCCGGGTTACTCGCGGGCATGAACCAACGGCTAAACCAGCAATGCCGATGACCAATACGCCGTTTGAAACCGACTTGTACCGGCAACTTGCCCCGTTTTTTGCCGAACACCAGTATGTACTGATGGCCGGAAAAAAACAATTTCGCAAAAATACGGCAACTGGCTTCCAAAATGTGATTTTGTCGCCCTCGTTTTACGGCGACGAAACCTGGCTCGAAGTCAATTTTGGTTGCCGCAGCGAACAAATCGAGCAGATTGCCCAGCAGTTTCTCAACAACCTCCAGGATTACCGGCCCGATGCCAACACGCTCATTATCAGCATCGGGAAGTTTACCGACGTGAAATATTTTCGGTACAAGATCATCACACCCGACGACCTGAACGATGTTTGCTACCAGATTCAGGGCTTTTTTATAGAGCAGGGCTTTGGGTTTTTAGACGAATCGGGAACGCTGCCCGTGCTGGATGCTATCCTGAACCACCAGCCCAATTTGCCCGGCAAATACGTGTACAACCAAACCCATCGGTGCTACAAAGCCCTGATTGCCGCCCGGCTCAATCACAATCCCCGTTTCGACGGCCTTACCGATGCCTACCGGCACCTGCTCATGCGCCAAACCCAAAACGTTCACGAGCAGCAGAACTTTGAGCGGTTGGTGGCTTATCTGCAACATTATTCAGCGAATTAAGGCATGGTTTGCTACCGCCACCAGGCTGTGGCGGGGTTTGTGGTCAGCGATCACTGG
>JBBRNH010000058.1:0-36573 GCA_038230415.1 Cytophagales bacterium
GATGGGTTGCCAGGGTACATTAACCTGGAACACGGGCGCAGTGGGTAGCCCGCTGACGGTTAGCACGGCTTCGTTGAGTGCCATAACGCAAACGACAATTCAGAGTTACACGGCTACGTGCAGTTTCGGTGGCATAACGACCTCGGCGGTTGGCACCGTAACGGTGCTGCCGCGTCCGATGGCAACGCTGACTTCGGTGAGCATCTGTCCGGGCGAATCGGCAACGCTGGTAGCCGGTGGTGGTCCTGACTACAACTTCGGCAGCGGTCTGATGGCCGGTAACACGTTGGTGGTGAGTCCTGCCATGACAACGCCTTACACGGTAACGGTAGTCACGAGCGCGGGTTGCACGGCAATGGCAACGGGAACGGTAACGGTTCTGCAAACGCCGAACGTAACGCTCGGTGCATCGCAGTCGGGCAATACACTCGCCAACAACGCAACGGTAGTGGCGGGCAGCACGGTGACACTCTCGGCAACGGGTTGTGCCAACGGCACCTTAGCCTGGAGCGTGATGGGTGCAACGGGTAACACGGCTATCGTGATGCCAACGGCTCCGGTGAACGTCTATTCTGTCACCTGCACAACGGGTGGCCGCTGTACGTCGGTTAGCACATTCACCATCGTAACGGTTACGCCGGTGACTTGCCCAACGCTCACGGTTGTGCCGAACACGTCAACCACGATTTGTGAAGGCGGCAGCGCATTGCTGACGGCAACATCATCGCGGGGTGGAACCATCTCGTGGTTCCTGACCCCAACGGGTGGTACCGCGTTTACGACAACGGCAAGCGGTCAGGCATTGGTGGCTGACTTCACCAACACGCTTACCTACTACGCTCAGGCTGCTGACGGTTGCCCACGGGTGCCGGTAACGGTGATTGTTGAGCGTCAGCCCGCCACACCAACCTGCCCGGAGCGGCTCACGGTGTGTAACGGCAACATCGGTGTAACAACGATTAATCTGATTGAGGCACAGCCACAGATTGTGCTGCCAACGGGTTATGCCTACGAATGGCACACGGGTCTGGCCCCAACATCGTCGCTGGTGCAAAACCTGACGGCGGTTGGTGCGGGTAAATACTACCTGTTTGTCCGCTCGCGGTTGGGTTGCTACAGCTTCCCATCTATCCTGACGGTAGAAGGCGTTTCGTGCGAGTGCAAAAACCAGCCGACAATCGCTGTTGGTCCCGGTAAAAGCGTTTGCGAAGGCGAAACGGTTAGCCTGTCGGCAGTGCTGGGTGGTTCGGCAACGAGCTTAGCCTGGACAACATCCGGCACGGGCGTATTCAGCACCACAACGGGCATGATGACGGTTTATACCCCATCGGCAGCCGATGTGCTGGCTGGCTTAGTAACGCTCACGGCCCGCACCAACGATCCTGACGGAACGGGTGTCTGCGTAGCCGCTACGAGTTCATTGGTCGTGCGGATCAGCCCGCGTCCTGACGCACCGATTGGTGTGGCCTGCGACGATGTGGTCCTTTGCCAGGGCTTCACCACGAAATTGGTTGGCTTTGCCCCCGATGCGGTGAAAATCAACTGGTACGATCAGAGCGGTCAGTTCCTCGGCTTCACGGATGCCAAAGGCGGCAAACTCACCATCACCCCGATGATGAGCGGTACGGTAACGTACTTCGCCGAAGCCGTCAGCGAAGCCGGTTGCGTGAGCAAAACCCGCACGCCGGTAACGATTGTGGTGAAGGCTTGTCTGGCCGACCTCGGCGTAGAGAAGCAGGTGACTCCGGGTGGCCCGTATAGAGTTGGTCAGACGATCAGCTACGTAATCAAGGCGTTTAACAACGGTCCGATTTCGGCCAGCAACGTAACCGTTATGGACGCGCTGCCTGCTCAGTTGGCCTTCGTGAGTGCCTCGCCAAACGGTGTATACAACGCAGCAACCAACGTCTGGACGGTCGGTAATCTGACCACAACCGGCAGCGGTGCTTCGGCCCTGCTGACGATTCAGGCGAAAATCATCGGTACGGGAACGGTTAAGAACGTGGCGGTAATCACCGGCAACAACGACGACCCAACCAAGCCGGAGAACAACACCTCGACGGTGACGATTGAGGTGCCGGCCTGCGACGTGATTGTGCCACCGCACATTACGTGTACCCTGACGGACATCTGCAAAGGATACAGCACCACGCTTCGCGCTACGGACTGCAAAGGCACGGTGATCTGGTCTGACGGTCAGACGGGGGTAACGGTTGATGTTCGTCCGATGATGACCACGACCTACACGGCCACCTGTATCTCCGGTGTCTGCGCCAGTTCGGTGTCAAACCCGATTACGGTAACGGTATTCGATCCGCAGCCGCCCGTCATCATCGCCAGCGCCAACAGCGTTTGCATTGGTGGCTCGGTGAGCCTGACGGCAACGGGTTGTGTGGGTGGAACCTACGAGTGGTCAACGGGTGCTAAAACAGCCGTCATCACCGTTAGCCCAACCACGCGCACCAACTACACGGTGAACTGCCTGATTAAGAACTGCCCAAGCCTGCCCGCTGAGAAAATCATCGAGATTGGCTCTGACCTGCCGAAACCAACGGTAACGTGCAGCTCAACGGTGGTTTGCCCGGGCGAATCGCTCGAACTGACGGCCAACTGTGCCACCGGAACCCCACTATGGAGTACGGGTGCCACCACGGCCCGGATCACGGTAACGCCAACGGCGGGTAACAACACGTATTTCGTAACCTGCAAGAGTGGTGCCTGCACCAGCCCGCAGTCTGACAACTACGTGATTACGATCAAAGCACCGCGTGTGCCAACCGTAACGCCAACCAGCGCAACGATCTGCCCCGGCGGCAGCGTAACGCTTACGGCTTCGGGCTGTGCAGACGGTATCGTTGTCTGGAACAACGGCACAACCAGCAATAGCCTGGTGGTACGGCCAACGGCTACGCAGAGCTACTTTGCTCAGTGTAAATTCCGCACCTGTATCAGCGACCCATCGGCATCTGTACCAGTGGTGGTAACAACGCCCGGAACGCCGATTGTTGACCTCCCGACGAAAACCTCGATCTGCTCCGGCGAATCGCTGACGCTGACAGCCTCTGGTTGTGGCGCGGCCTCAACGGTGTGGAGCGACGGTCAGACCGGAACGAGCATCCGTATCATGCCAACTACCCGCACCGTTTACTCGGCGCAGTGTGTAGCCGGGTCATGCCGCAGCGATGTCTCGAACAAGGTAACAATCAACGTGAACACGAACGGAACGGCTCCGACCATTGCGGCCTCTAAAACGGCCATCTGCTCTGGCGAATCCGTAACGCTCACCGCATCGAACTGCCCAACGGGTGGCACGATTATGTGGAGCGATGGTTCGATGGGTGCTACTCTGGTGGTGATGCCAACAACGGCAACCGCGCCTTACTTCGCCATCTGCAAGCAGAGCGACAAGTGTGGCTCGCCCAAGTCGAACACCATTGGCTTCTCGGTCACGCCAATCCCAACGCCAACGGTAACGTGCAGCGAAACGGCGGTATGCCCAGGCGAGAAGGTCACGCTGACGGCCAACAACTGCGCCGGTGTGCCGATGTGGTCAACGGGTGAAACAACGACGATGATTGACGTTCGCCCAACGGTGACGACGGCTTACACGGTGACGTGCGTGATTGGTGCCTGCAAATCGGCTGGTTCACAGAACTACACGATTCAGGTTATCAAGATAGCCGCACCGACCATCGCAGCCTCGAAAACGCTGATTGAAGCCGGTGAGAGCGTATCACTCACGGCAACGGGTTGTACCGAAGGCACTATCCGGTGGTCTAACGGCTCAACGGGGAACGTGATTATGGTGCAGCCAACGGCTACGCAGAGCTACTTCGCCAACTGCATTGTCCGTACCTGCCCGGTTGATCCGTCAATCACCATCACGATTGTTGTCAACGGCGGTTGCGCGGCCAAGGCCGGTGCGCTCCGTACCGATAATCCGGTGGTGTGTGCCAGTGGCGCAACATCGGTCATCCTGACTGCCGTGCCAAACGGGGGTAAGGTTGTACCGACCGGCTACTCGACACTGTATGTGTTGACGCAAGGCACCGACCTCGTGATTCAGCAGGTAAGTGCCACGCCGAGCTTCTCGGTAGCGGCCACGCCGGGCGAATACACGCTGCACACGCTGGTGTACAACGCCAACCCGGCTGACCCGAACTTCCTCGACCTGTCGGGTGTGGTGCTGGGAACGACCAAAGCCGGTGCGGTTCTGAACACCATCAGCTCGAAAGGGCTGTGTGCTGACTTAGACGCAACGGGTGTGAAAGTGAAGGTGAAATCAGTGGCACCGCCGATCATCTACGGCAGCCCATCGCAGACGGTATGCCTCGGCACAACGGTCTCGCTCTCGGCGGCAGGATGCGCGGGTGGTACGGTTATCTGGTCAAACGGATTCACCGGCAACCCCCTCGTGATTACGGCAGTAACGGCAGACATCTGGGAGATGGCAACCTGCACCATTGATGGTTGCACGAGCAAGCCCTCGGCCAGCTTCGACGTAACGGTAATCATTCCGACGGCTCCGACCATCTCGGCCAGCAAACTCAGCGTTTGCCAGCCAGAATCGGTCACGCTGACGGCTACGGGTTGCCGCGCCGGGTCTGTAGAGTGGTCAACTGGCGCAACGGGGTCAACCATTGTGGTTACGCCAACGGCTTCGGCCAACACCTACAAAGCACGGTGTGTGGTACCGGGATGCCCAAGCGAGTTCTCGCCAAGCACGACCATCGCCGTTGGGCCGCCAAACGCACCAACAGCCGGTATCGTGTCGGGAACGGCAACGGTCAGCAGCACAACGGTCTGCTTCGGTGCAGCCGTACAGTTAGTAGCAACGGGTTGCCCAACGGGTAACTACGTCACGTGGTCGAACAACTCGGTTGGCAATACCATCACGGTGACACCGGCCACGAGCGACACCTACACGGCGCGTTGCTGCTCGTCTGACAACTGCAAGAGCGCACCATCGCAGGTACTGTATGTAACGGTGCGGCCAAAAGTGGCCCAGCCGAAAACCAAAGACCTGAGCAATGTATGTCCGATTATCACGGTTGACCTGACAATGGGTGTCACCGGCGCGGCTTCGGCAGGCGGTATGTTCGAGTTCTACACGAGCAGCACCCTTGACCCCGCCACGAAGGTGAGCAACCCGAACGCGGTTGGCAAAGGAGTCTTCTATGTGGTTGAGAAATCAGCCGCCGGATGCTACAGCCTGCCCGCTACGATCAACGTGAACATCACCGATTGCAGCGGCACACCAACGCCATGCAACACCAACCCGGCTACGGCAAACGCGGGCGCAGACAACAACATCTGCGCGGCTAAAACCTACAAACTGGCGGGTGCTATCGGTGGCGGAGCCGTAACCGGCAAATGGACAACGAGCGGAACGGGTTCATTCTCTGACCCCTTTGCTTTAGACGCAACCTACTCAGCATCAGAAGCCGACGTACTGGCGGGCAAGGTGGTACTGACCCTCACGGGCAGTACCAACAACCCGGCCTGCCCAACGAAGGCCGATGACCTGACACTGACGATTGGTGGGGTTGCGCCAACCCCGACCATTACGCCTAAAGGTTCTCTGATTGTGTGCGCCGGTGGTTCAGTAATGCTGACGGCCTCAGAAGCCGCCAGCTACCTCTGGAGCACCAAAGCCACCACCCGGACGATCTCGGTAACGGCATCGGGTGTTTATTCGGTGCAGACCATGAACGGCCAGGGCTGCTCATCGCTGCCATCGGCCAGCGTCACCGTTACGGTGGGTGCGCCGATTGCCGCGCCGATTGTGACTACTCTGCGGAACATCTGCCCCGAAACGAAGGTTGACCTGACCCGCGCTCCGGTGGTAACGACCCTGCCCGACGGCAGCACCTACGAGTATTATGTGGATGCCGCCCTGAAGTTTATCGTAACGACCCCGAAAGAGGTGTGTGCCGATGAATACTACGTGGTTGTCCGTACCCGCGAAGGTTGCCTGAGCGACCCGGCCAAAGTGATCGTGAAAACGTTCTACTGCCCGGCTGATCTGGATCGTGCCGACGTAGCCATCACCAAAACGGCCAGTAAATCGGCAGTAGAACGGGGTGAGGCTGTAACGTACACCGTGACGGTGACCAACAATGGCCCCGACGTAGCCAAGAACGTGGAGGTGCGCGATATTCTGCCCGCAGGATTAGACATTCAGATTGGCTCAACGCCCCTGAATTTCGACCTGAAAAACGGCGTGATTACCAAGAGCATCTACAGCCTGTCGGTCAATCAGTCGGTAACGATCACCTACTCGGCCAAGCTCACGCAGCCGGGAACCGTGACCAACACGGCGCAGATTGCCTACTCGGATATTGTTGACCCCAACACGGCCAACAATAAAGCCAGCGCAACGGTCACCAACACCTCGACCAACAAACCGGGTATGATTGGTATTGCCAAGAATGTGTTGACGACCCTGAACAACGACGGCACCTTTACCGCTTCGTTCCAGTTCCGGTTGACCAACTATGGCGACACGAAGCTGACCAACGTACAGGTAATGGACGATCTGACCACCGTGTTCGGGTCGCATACCATCACCAGCGTATCGGTGCAGCAGGCAGTTGGCGGCACGGGTTATTCACTTGCTCCCAGCGCGGCTTATACCGGCACGGGCAGCAACATGAACCTGCTCGACGCAGCCAACAGCTCGATCAATGCGGGTTCGACGGGTTTGCTGGCACTGACGGTAAACGGTATGCTAAACCCAGCCGATGCCAGCCGTGCCTTCAGCAACTCGGCCATGGCCTCGGCCCTGAGCGGAACGGCCACCACGCAGGATGCCTCGGTAGCCGGTGCTGATGCCGACCCCGATGGTGACATGAATCCAACCAACAACGCCGGGCCAACCAACTTTACCCTCGCGCAGCCACAGGCCGTGCCGGGTATCGGGGTAGCACTGGCCGCGAAATCGGTGGAGAAGCAGAACGATGGCACCGTAATGGTAGTGTATGAAGCAACGGTGAAGAACTTCGGTGATAAACCGCTCAACGACGTGCAACTGACGGACGACCTGACGAAGACGTTTACCACTCCCGCTACCTTCTCGGTAGCAGGCACGGCCAGCAGCAGCTTCTCGGTTAACCCGGCCTTCAACGGCGGCAGCCTCAGCACCCTCCTCGGCATGGGCAACAGCCTTGCCGCCGGAGCCACCGCAACGGTGAGCGTAACGGTGATTGTAACGCCAAACGGAGCCACCGGGCCGTTTTACAACAGCGTTATCGCGCTGGGAACGCCACAGGGAACCTCGGTTGTGTTGCAGGATGTCTCGAACACGGGTTACGACCCAACACCGGCGGGCGAAACCCCAACGGCGGTTCGCTTCGACCTGCCCAACGCCCTGCTTGGGGTAGCGAAACTCGTCGGTGCGCCGATGTCGGTATCGGGCATGGATGGTCAGTTTGATATTCCGTACACGATCTCGGTAACGAACTTCGGCACGGAAGACCTGACGAACCTCCAGGTGATGGATGATCTCTCGGCAGCCTTCAACGGCGCGGGTATCGTCAGCACAACGCTCGCGGTGCAAACCAGCAGCACCGCGCTCACGGCCAACCCAACCTACACGGGTCAGGGTATGGTAACGAACCTGCTGTCTGGCACGGCCAACACCCTGGCAAAAGGGCAAACGGCTACGCTGAGCTTCACGGTGCGGGTAGACGTAAGTTCGGCCAGCAGCGTTACGTTCAACAACACGGCAATCGCAACGGCGCAGGCCGGCACGGCGGTAACGTCAGATACGTCAACGTCGGGCACCAACCCCGATCCGACCAACACGCTTGACCCACGCCTGAGCAACGACCCCACGCCGGTGACGCTCAACAACGCCAGTGCCGTGCCGTTTATCGGTCTGGCAATGACGGTGAAGGACACCGTGCGGCAGGCCGATGGCAGCTACAACGTGACCTACAAGATTGTGGTGAAAAACTACGCGGGTATCATGCTCGGTAACGTAGCGTTAAGCGACAGTCTGGCCGGGGTCTTCCGCGATCAGGACGGCGCGAGCTTCAAAATTGTCAGCACCCAGGTGATTGGCAA
Organism: Cytophagales bacterium; assembly: GCA_038230415.1. Lineage (GTDB taxonomy): Bacteria > Bacteroidota > Bacteroidia > Cytophagales > Spirosomataceae > JBBRNH01. The sequence continues at coordinate 8,068 of JBBRNH010000058.1, forward strand.
TGGCAGCGGTTTGAAAGTGAACCCCGACTTCAACGGCAGCACCGATTCGCGGCTGACGTTGCCCACGAGTTCATTGGCCGCCGGACGGGTGGACACGCTTTATATGACGATAAACGTGACCACAACGGGTATGAAAGAAACGTTCCTGAACTCGGCAGTGGCTACGGCAATGGCGGGTACGACGAAGGTCTCCGACATCTCGACCAACGGCATCAACCCGGACCTGAACGGCAACCGCAACCCGACCGACTCGAACGAAAGTGAGGCAACGCCACTGACGCTGCTCTTGGGCGAACTCAATGTGTTTATCCCGGAAGGCTTCTCGCCAAACGGTGATAACATCAACGACCGCTTCGTGATTCGCGGGGCGCAGACGCAAACGGTCAGCATGGAGGTTTACAACCGCTGGGGATTGGTCGTCTATAAAAACGACGACTACAAGAACGACTGGGACGGTACGGCCAATACGGGTATGAGCGTGGGTGCCAGCACCACCGGCCTGCCCGAAGGAACGTACTTCTACCGCGTGAAACTCAGCGACGGTAAGGTATATGTACGCTACATGACAATTAACCGATAGTGGTTCGCTGTTTTTGGTTCGATGTTTGATAGTAAATCGTGGTGTGCAAACACGATAGGAACAATCAAACATCGAACCTCAAACAGTCAATAACCTTCAGCACGATGAACAAGCATTATTCTCATTCTCTCAAGCTATGGGCAGCCGGGCTGCTCCTGACTCTCGGAGTCGGTAAAAGCACACACGTTCAGGCGCAGCAGGATAAAATGTACTCGCAGTACATGTTTAACATGATGGCCCTGAACCCGGCCTACGCCGGTAGCCGCGACGTTTTAAGCGCAACGGCCCTGTATCGCTCGCAGTGGGTTGGTCTGGAAGGCGCACCGCAAACGGCTACGTTTACGATGGATATGCCCCTCAACCGCGAACGGGTTGGTATCGGCCTCCAGCTGTATAACGACCGCATTGGTCTTTACAACGAAACGGGCGCGTTTTTCTCCTACGCTTTCCGCATCAAACTCGGCCAACGCTCCACGCTGGCACTCGGTTTGCAGGCGGGGGTGCTGGGCCTGAAAGCCAACCTGACCGATGCCCGCTTGGTACCGGCGGGGGTGTCGGCAGACCCGGCCTTCGCCCAGAATATCAACAAGTTGCTGCCCAACGTCGGAACCGGAATTTACGTCAGTAACGACAAGTCGTATTTCAGCATCTCGGTGCCGAAACTGTTGAAAAACCGCCTGACCGACTATGATTCCGGCACAAACCGGGCCGTGGAACGTCGGCACGCCTACGCAGCCGCCGGGTTCGTGATTCCGCTGGGGCCGTCGTTGAAACTGAAGCCCTCGATGTTGGTGAAGTATGCCGAAGGGTCACCCTTAGCGTTCGACGGCAACCTGAACCTGTGGATCAACGACCGCGTGGCGATTGGCACCTCGTTCCGCAAGAACCAGTTTTACTCGTTCACCAATTACTCGAACGACGCGATTGTGGGCCTGATCGAACTGCAACTCAGCGACCAGATGCGGTTGGGTTATGCCTTTGACCGGACGCTGAACCGGCTGGGGTTGGTTGCACCGAACTCGCACGAGATTATGCTGCGCTACGAATTTGGGTTTGGCAAGAGCAAGATTCTGACCCCGCGTTATTTCTAACAATACGGGTTAATCAGTACTACAAATCGGGGAATCAGTCGGGTCAAACCGGGTTGATTCCCCGATTTTTTGTTTCCATAAATCTATCTTTGTGTAAAACGGGAACGATAATGCAAAAGACACTGATTCGCTTCGACTGGGCTATGAAACGGCTCCTGCGGCAGAAGAGCAATTTTGGCATTCTGGAAGGGTTTCTTTCGGAACTCCTCCGGGAAGATATTAAGGTTGAGCAGATTCTTGAGAGTGAAAGCAATCAGGAACTGGCTGGCCGCAAGTTTAATCGCGTTGATCTGTTAGCCCTTAATAGTAAAGGTCAGTTGATTATCATTGAATTACAGGCCAATAGTGAAAAGGATTACTTCTACCGGATTATGTTTGCCACCGCCAAGGCGATGATCGAACACTTTCAGCTAAGTAAGCCCTACCAGGAGATTAAAAAAGTATATTCGATCAACATCGTTTACTTTGATCTGGGGCAGGGAACCGACTATGTGTATCACGGCAAGACCGAGTTTACCGGCTTGCATACAGGAGACGTACTGGGGCTATCAACCCGGCAAAAGAAAGGGTTTGGTCTTGACCACGTCTTTCAGGTTTACCCGGAATACTACATCCTGAAAATCAATAAATTCAATGGTTTGGCAAAAGACACGTTGGACGAATGGATTTATTATTTCAAGAATAATTCGATCAAACCCGGTTCACAGGCAAAGGGGCTTGCATTGGTGCAGCAAAAATTGGAGTTCGAGAGTCTGAGTTTAGTGGAACGGCAAGTTTACGTGAAAGACATTGAGAACAGTGTCATTGAGCGTGATGTCTGGGAGACAACCATCGAAGAAGCGATGGACAAGGCCGAGGAAAAGGGCATCGAAAGGGGTGTTGAGAAAGCTACCCGGCAGGGCATCCTCCGCGCCTTGCAACGGGGTAAACTTACCGACGAAGAAATTGCCGAAGATTTTGAGGTAACAATCGAGACGGTAGTCGACCTCCGGCAACCGTTTAGACCGTCGTAACTTGCTCATCGTCAATGATATTCATGGAATGGGTCGGTGTGAAGAAGGTGTTCCTGTGCAAAACCGCCTTGCTCTTGCTTTGTGCGTCTGTTATGGTCACAACAGTACAGGCGCAAACAATTATCGGTACGGTATTCGATGCTACTACATTAGAACGGCTGCCATTTTGTGATGCTTTCTTCAACAACACATCGTACCGCACCGAGACTGATTCTGCCGGTCAGTTTAGGTTTCTCGCCATACCCAGTGGTGAATACACGCTTGTGGTTCGGTTGGTTGGTTACCGGGTTTATACGCAAAAGGTCTCTGTTACGGCTGAAAAAAATAATCCGCTGACTATCAATATGGTGGCTGACCGGAGTTTGTTAGCCGAAGTAAACGTCAGTGCCAAAAAAGATAAGCGGTGGCTACGGCAATTAGCCCTCTTTGAGAATCAGTTTCTGGGCAATGGCGAAGCCGCCCGACAGTGTAAAATAGTGAATAGCTGGGTACTGGATTTTACTGAAAATAAGGGCGTACTAACCGCCCGCGCCAGCGACGTGCTGGAAATTGACAATCAGTATTTAGGCCACAAAATTCGCTACGCGCTCAATAACTTTACTTACAATGGCACCAACATAGCATTTGCAGGCTATGCCGAGTTTGCCAGTTATTTCACCACCGACAAGGCCCAAAAAGAACAGTGGCAGGTCAATCGGCAGAATGCGTATTGGCGTTCGGATATTCACTTGTTGAAGGCACTTAAAAATCGGCAGGCACAGGCGGCAGGCTACGAAGCGTTTACCGATAAACCGGGCGAAGACATCAGTAAACGGGCACCTTATTTTCATCAGGATCAGCGCAAACGACTTCGGCCTGTTGTGTTGGATAGTTTGGTAACTGCTGGGAAAGAACAGCGCACGTACCGGCTTCAGGTATCTGACCGGCTTGAAATTCAGCACACTACTGCCCAGGGCGACTATCCATTTTATAAAGATAAGGCCGTTGATGTAGCCTGGCTCGAAACCAACGGACAACCATTGCTTTTTAATGCCGATGGCCTAATCCTGAATCCTGCCGACTGCGTTTTTTCGGGCTATTTAGCCAACAGACGGGTATCCGAGATGCTGCCCTTAGATTTTTTGCCCAACAACCCGGTGAAAATTGTGGAACAGCCCCGTGAAAACGAGTCGGGCCAAGGGGTAGAAACCCCTTTCTTTACTACTGACCGGCCCTGGTATTTCAGTCGTGATGTGATTCAGATGAGTGGGGTAATGCAGTATGCCGATTTGCGGTATGCCGACTCGCTGAGTTCGGTTTTACACGTAGAGGTAGTAAACCCCGAAAACCAAAAAATCCTTATTCATCAGCGGATTAGGATACAAAATGGCTGCTTCTCGGCTCAATTAGCTCTTAATGATTCGGTCCGCGTAGCCACTCATTACCTGCTCCGGGCTTATACCCAATGGATGCGAAATGATACGGATAGCGCGTATTCGTACCGCTGGATTGCGGTCTTGCCGCCCAATCAGCGAATGACTGGCCCGGCCCCGGCTGACCCTGCATTTGCTGATAAGTTTACGTTGACCCAAACCGATACCGTACTGCTAATAAAGCCGGTCAGGACGTTTGCCGTTCAATTGCGTTGGGGGTCTGTGGTATTGGCCGATGCTGCCTTAGTAGCAAATCCGTATCCGTTAAGTTGCCAGATGCCACAGCGAACAGTGCGTAGCATACGTCGCGAAAATGACTTCCTCATCGAAAAGGGAATAACCGTTCGTGGGTGCCTGAAAAAACCCCGTCTGAGAAGTGATGGCACCGCCACATTGGTTTCTACCGGCCAGCACCGAACGTTTTTTACAACCGTGAATCAGGCGGGTGTGTTTATGTTTAGAAATCTGCCCCTGACTGATAATCAGACAGTGTTGCTGGCGTTTACCGATGCCAAATCGCGACGGATAGCCGGTGCAACCGTAACGCTCGATTCGCTGAATAGCCCAGCCTGGTTACCAATCCTGCCCAGACCATTTGATAATCAGTATCTTGAGCCAGACACCACAGGTCTGGATTGGCAGCAGACGGGCATTGGGTTGAGCGAGGTGACGGTAAAAGCCGCTAAACCGCCCCAGCCCGTCAGCAATCTGTATAAAGTGCCGGACTACACGGTTCAGGGCCGCGACCTGTTCGATAAAGCAGTGGGCATGAACATCCTGACTGCCTTGCAGGGGCGCGTACCGGGCGTTACTGTTGTTGAGGTACCTGACGATCAAGGATTTATGAAATTAGTGATTACCATGCGCGGGGGGAACACAGTGCGGGGTTTTCAGAAAGGGCCACTGCCGCAGCCGTTGGTGCTGGTGGATGGCATTCCGTTTGAGAACGTGAATCAATTGGCGCAGATACCGGCCAGCCGTGTCGAACGAATTGACATCATAAACCGGGCTGAGAGTATGTTGGGGTTACGCGGATACGTGGGCGTGATTTCTATTACCACCAAAAACGGACTGATCCCCGACGGCCTTGCCAATAGTACCGACCCTACCTTTATCAGCCAAACCATCAGCGGTTTTGCGCCCGATGTAGTGGCTGATAAACCGAAGCGCACCTATTTCTGGCAACCGCACATAGGCGAAAATACGACAATCAGCATACCGCTGCCAAAAGCAGATGGAACGTATCGCCTTGTTATTGAAGGACTTACAACTACGAACGGTGCTTTTCGGATCAGCGAACTGATAAAGCGGTAAACGGTAATCCAATTTTTAGCAGAAGAATACCTTAACCTGTCTCTTTGTCATTTCTGAATTCATCCCGCCATTAATCACGGATAGCCGTTATGTTTGTGATACTATAACGATTGTGATACCCCAACCCGATGAAAGCAGGTGCATTGAACAAAACCGTTTTTTTATGGCTGTTTTTATGGCTACTTGCCCAATGTTCACTGGCCCAGCCGCAACTGCTGCGGGTGGCGGTGGCGGCCAACGCCCAGTTTGTGATGGAGCAGATCAAGCCCGCGTTTCAGCAAAAAACCGGCCTGACGCTCGAAACCATCGTTAGCTCGTCGGGCAAACTGACCACCCAAATTCAGCAGGGCGCACCGTTCGACGTGTTTCTGTCGGCAGACATGACCTACCCCCAAACGCTATACCAGGAAGGCTTCACCACTGCCGCGCCCGTTGTGTATGGATACGGCTCGCTCGTACTTTGGACGCTGACCGATTTGCCGCTTTCGCCCGATTTGAAAATCCTGCTGAATCCCGCCGTGCGGCACGTGGCGATTGCCAACCCCGCCATGGCTCCATACGGCGAAGCGGCAATGTCTCTGCTGACGCTCAATAAGTTGGCAGAAAAAGTGAAAACCAAACTGGTGTATGGCGAAAGTATCGCGCAGGTGAATCAGTACGTGCTGTCGGGGGCCGCCGAGGTGGGGTTCACGGCTAAATCGGTGGTGCTTGATCCCAGCCTGCAACAGCGGGGGCATTGGATAGACCTGCCCCCGGCGGGCTACAAACCCATTGCCCAGGGCGTGGTGATTCTGAAACGAACCACGCAGCGCAAAGCCGCCGAACAGTTTGTGGCTTTTTTACGCAGTCCAGCAGCCCGGCGTATTTTTCAGCGGTTTGGGTACACCATGCCTAAGTTTTAGCGGCTATCTGATCCCGGTATTAGTCGCTTGCAGCCCGGCTCATGGTAAAATTCTGTATTTTGCTTCATCATGCTAAACCTTCCCCTCCTCCGGCAACACCTCGCCGACCGGCTTATCACGGCTCGCAAACACCCCACCGCCGACTTCTGGATTTATAACTACTCGCCGGTTGTGCAGTATGAAAAACGCTGGGATGCCGTCACGATGCAGTGCCGGGGGCTGATTCTGGATGCCCAGTACAACGTGGTGGCGCGGCCTTTCCCGAAGTTTTTCAACATCGAAGAAATACCTGCCAATGCCATTCCCAATGAGCCGTTCGAGGTCTATGAAAAGTTAGACGGTTCGCTGGGTATTTTGTACTGGCTTGATAATGTGCCGTTTATCGCGACGCGGGGCAGTTTTATGTCGGAGCAGGCCGGGCGCGGAACCCAGATGCTGCACAGCCGTTATGCACACACCTTCGCTAACCTGCACCGCGACCGGACGTATCTGTTCGAGATTATTTACCCGCAAAACAAAATCGTGGTCAACTACGGCGACCGCGAAGACCTGATCCTGCTCGCCGTGATTGACCACGGGACCGGGCAGGATTACCCGCTCGATGACTATACTGCGCTGGGCTTTCCCGTTGTGAAGCGGTTTACGGGACTGTCGGCGTTGGACAAACTCAACGCCGATGCCGACAACCCCGCCAACGACAATTCGGAAGGATACGTGGTTCGGTTCGAGAGCGGGCTTCGGATAAAGGTCAAATTTGCCGAATACGTCCGGCTGCACCGCATCGTAACGGGTGTCTCCAACATCGCCATCTGGGAATACCTCTCGCAGGGCCGGAATTTTGCCGAGGTGCTTGACCGGGTGCCTGACGAACTCTACGACTGGGTTCGGCAGGTGCAGGGCGACCTGCTGACCCGCTATGCCACCATCGAAACCGAGAACCAAACCGCCTTTGCCGCCTTCGACTGGTCTGCCGAACACAGCCGCAAAGACGTAGCCCTGTATTTTCAGACGCAGCGGTATCCGGCCATTCTGTTCAAAATGCTCGACGGGGGCGATTACGGCCCGATTATCTGGAAACACATCCGGCCCGCGTTTTCAAAGTCGTACTGGAAAGAGGTGGAGTAGGGGCTAGAACCAGTTTGTATTCGTTCATGTTTTGATAGAAATTGCAATAAAATTCAGGCATTATGGAAACGATAAGCACTGTTGCTTTGACACTATCATTAACCATTGCTGCTTATTCGGCGTGGCGGCTTTTTTCGCGTAAACAGATCACAGTGACCCGAAAAGACAACGGGCAGTCTGTCACGATTTCGGGACATCCGAATTCCAATGAAAAGCGTAAACTGTTGGAATTGTTGAATCAATGAGTGTCACCACACCGGATGACAAGCCCACCGATAAGTCGTCTAAAACTGCCTTTGAAATAAGTCTCGGTTCTGCTATCGTTGCTATTGCTACTCAAATTGATGATGAGTTCTTGCGCGAATTTGTGTCTATTCTGGGGCCACCAGCGGGTTTTGGCCTTTCCTTTCTATCGAGGTTAGCGTACAGGCAGTATCAATCATGGCGGCTCGTTAGCATCGTTCGCGGTTGGATTCGTGAGTTACAGATTGAATTACAACGGCCTGACATTTCACCCAAACGCAAGCGCGAGATTGAGCAGGAGATTGCTGACCATCGAAAAATGCTACAGAAACACCAGCTCGATAATTTGGACATCAAGTAACGGTGGCTGATTATCAGAGATTGGTCGCTGGCTTCACATAGTCCCATTCCCAAACCGTGCCTTCGTCCTCGTCTTCGGCGTAGCCTGTCCACACGAAACCATTCTTTCTCAGGATTTTAGTGGAGTAGTTTTCTTCGGGTAAGGTGTGGGCAATGACGCGCACGGCGGGGTCGGTTTGCAGGGCCAGTGCCACCAGCATCCGGCAGCCTTCGGTAGCGATGCCCTGCTGCTGAAACGCCGGAAATGTGCCGTATGCGATTTCTACGGTGTTATTGACGGGCTTTCCGACGAAGCCAACCCCGGCTACAAACTCGCCATCGCGCTGAATAACGTAGCAAATCCAGGGCGGATTGAAGCCAACCCGTTTGTAGTGAGCAACGCAAGCCAGTACGCCAAGCCATGCATCAGAATTGGCGGCAAAACGGGCGTTTTCGGCTTCGGTTTCGTAAATCGGTAGCAATTCCATACGGTGTTCAGGATTAATCAGTTGATAGCTGCGATCACCCGTTTTGCCAGGTCGCCGGGGGTGCCGTTGTGCCATCGCCAGACAATGACCAGATCGTGTTCGGGGTCAACGAAAACCGTGTTTGACCCCGCGCCAATGGCTGCATAACTGCTCGTGGGGCAACCGGGCCAGGCTTTTCCCTCCGCGTTGAGCCACCACAACAGGCCATAATCCGGCCCGACGGGGCCACGTGATGTGGCTTGCTTTACCCAATTCTCAGACACGATTTGCCGACCGTTCCAGTTGCCGTTTCGCAGGAAAAGATACCCGAACCGGGCTTCGTCGCGGGCCGAAATCCGCAGACCACCGCCCCAGCGCGTGCCGCCACTGACCGACGGCATGGTTTTTCCGTCCACGTCGGCCACCGCATTCGGGTACGGCACCCACTGCCACGAGGTTGACGCGCCGATAGGCTGCATAATCTCATCCCGAAAGACATCGGGCAGCGGGCGTTTCCAGAGCCGCAATAACGACAGCGCGAATCGGTTCACCCGCACATCGTTGTACTCGTAAAACGAGCCGGGAGGTTGCAGCGCACGGGGTTTGCGTTCGCTTTGCCCGAAGGCTTCGGTGCCAACAAAATCAGCGTTTTTGCCCCACAAACTGCCTTCCCATTCGCTGCTTTGCCGGGCGTGGTGTTCCCAGGTGATGCCCCGGTTTTGCACCGAGTCGTAGCCGCCGTCGTGGATGTACTTCGCCACCGGGTCGGTCAGGTTTTTGATCATACCCCGCCCGATGGTGATGCCCAGGATCGTACTCAGCACACTTTTGGCAACGCTGTATGTGGGGTCGGCGGCCTGGGTGTCGCCCCATTCGGCCACAATGTAGCCGTGCCTGATTATCAGGCCGTTGGTTGCCGCCCGGCTCTTGGGCATCGGGCCGAGGAGTTTGCCGAAGATGACCTCCTGCGTCGAAAAATCAGGCGGCATCTGCATTGTTTCCTGCGTTTTGGCCCAGTCAACGGCGGCCTGTAGTTTGGCCGCATCGAGTCCGGCGGCTGTGGGCGTTCGGGTGGCCCAGGCGTTGCCCGATGGCGGAAAATACGGTTTCGTCGCGTCGGTCGTCGGGGTAGCAACTGGCCGCTGGCAGGCAACGAAGGCGAGGAGGAGGAGGAGGTAGCGGTTCATCATTTTCTATAATCCAACGCTGGTTTGCGGTTGCCCAGCAGGGCTTCGTACTGAAAATTGGCTCCCCGTGCCACCTGCCAGTCGGCGCGGGCTTTCTCCACGAGTTTGGGGTCGTTGAAGAGGTCAATGGCGGTGAGAGCCAGCGTTTTAGCCGCTACCATCATGCCTTTCTGCCCGATGCTCATGCCGCTGCACGCTACCGCCTGCCAACTGTGAGCCGCCGTCCCCGGCACCCACGTAGCCGCGCCCAACCCCACCGTCGGCACGGCCCAGCTTACGTCGCCGACATCGGTAGAGCCACCCGAAATCGGGTCATCGGCCTTGCCCGCGTAGGGCGACACGGTGGCCGCTTCGCCGGGCTTGCGGACGGAGCCAAACGTTGCGCCGAACGTCTCGCCCAACTGCTCGGCAAATTTGGTTTCGTCGGCATTGTAGGTCACGCCCCCCACCATCGTCAGGTTTTGGTGCATCAGTTTCGAGAGCGTTTCAACCGGCAGCAGGTTAAACACCCCGCCAATAATCTCGACTTCGACCTTGGTTTCGGTGCCTAAGGCCGCGCCCTCGGCGGCTTTCACAATGCGTTTCCAAATGTCCTGCAAGGTCTGCCGGTTTTTGTGGCGGCAGTAGTAATAGACCTCGGCGAAATCCGGCACCACGTTCGGAGCCTCACCGCCCCGCGTAATCACGTAGTGAATCCGGGTGTCAGACGGGATGTGTTCGCGCATCATGTTCACCATGTAATTCATGGATTCAACACCATCCAACGCCGACCGACCGCGTTCGGGCGCGGCAGAAGCATGGGCCGCAATGCCCCGAAACCGAATCTTGGCCGTGATATTTGCCAATGATGATGCCGGGTCGGCGTTGTTGCGGTCGGCGGGGTGCCAGTGCAGCACCACATCAGTATCGGTAAACAAGCCTTCGCGCACCATATACACCTTGCCCGAACCGCCTTCTTCGGCGGGGGTGCCGTAGAGTTTCACGGTGCCGGCGCGGCCCGATTTAAGCAGGTAATCTTTCACGGCAATGGCCGAGGCCACCGACCCAACCCCGAACAAATTATGCCCGCAGCCATGCCCCGCCCGGCGACCGTCAACGGCTTTGCGCTCCGGCAAAACTTGCTGCGAGAGTCCGGGCAGCGCGTCGTATTCGGCCAAGATGCCGACAACGGGTTTGCCACTGCCAAACGTAGCCACAAACGCCGTCGGAATCCCGGCAACACCCGACTGAACGGCAAACCCGGCCTGTTTGAGTTCGGCTTGCAGCAGGGCCGAACTTTGGGTTTCCTGATAGCCGACTTCCGAGAAATCCCAGATTTGCTTCGACAGGTCGGCGTAGTGGGCAGCCTGCCCGTCAATGGCCGCGAGGGTCATTTTTTGGGATGGCGTTTGGGCAAGGGCAAGCGGGCTGCACAAGCCACATAAAAGGGTAAGCAGCAGGAGACGGGTTTGCATGATGGTTGGGGGTTACACGGAGATTCACAAAGAAACGCAGAGATTCACAGAGAATGAATCCGTTTCGGTAAAATCTCCGTGTTTCGTTGGCCCGTCAGGATGCCTGAATCCCAACGGGCCGTGAACCCTGTTTCCTGGTGAATCGCTGCGTCGTCTTCGTGAATCTCCGGGTAACGACCGGCCATGTCTGGCATTTTTCGTGGTTTTTGCGTATTTTTAACCAGCCGTTACCAATTTGCCGGGCAATCGTTTTGTTGATAAAGTAATCTCCTCAATACGGCAAAAGCCAATGCCCGTTTACTGAATATGACCGACCAGAACGAGAATACCACTGACCCGACCGAAAACAACGATTTACCTAACGAACCGCAACCAACCGCCGGGCCGGAAACGGCCCCCGTTGCAACCCTGAAAACCAACAACGGGGAAATCCTGCACGAGCAAACGGTGGTGTCGGGCCTGTATCAAACCTATTTTTTGGATTATGCATCTTACGTGATTCTGGAGCGGGCCGTACCCGCCATTGAAGACGGGCTGAAACCCGTGCAACGCCGGATTCTGCACGCCCTGAAAGAGATGGACGATGGCCGGTTTAACAAGGTTGCCAACGTAATCGGGCAAACCATGCAATACCACCCGCACGGCGATGCCAGCATCGGCGATGCCTTGGTGAACATGGGCCAGAAAGAACTCGTCTTTGACACGCAGGGCAGTTGGGGCGATGTCCGTACCGGCGACGGTGCCGCTGCCGCCCGCTACATCGAGGTGCGGCTGTCGAAGTTCGGGTATGACGTGATCTTCAACGACAAAACCACCGAGTGGCAACTGAGCTACGATGGCCGCAAACGCGAACCCGTGACGCTGCCCGTGAAGTTTCCGCTGCTGCTGGCGCAGGGCGTGGAGGGCATTGCCGTTGGGCTGTCAACGCGGTTGCTGCCCCATAACTTCAACGAACTCATTGACGCATCCGTCGCGCTGCTCAAAGACAAACCGTTTCAGTTGTTTCCCGACTTTCCGACGGGTGGCTCGGTGGACGTGAGCAACTACAACGACGGCGGACGGGGCGGCAAAGTACGGGTGCGGGCTAAAATCGAAGAACTCGACAAAAAGACGCTGGTAATCAGGGATGTACCCTTCGGTGTGACCACCCCGACGCTCATCGAAAGCATCGTGAAAGCGGCTGAACTCGGCAAAATCAGGATTAAATCGCCCGCTAAAAACGTGGCTGCGGTGGTTGACAATACGGCCAAAGACGTTGAGATTATCGTGCATCTGCTGCCCGGCGTGTCGCCCGATGTAAGCATTGACGCGCTCTATGCCTTCACCGATTGCGAGGTGAGCATTTCGCCCAACGCCTGCGTAATCATTGGCGATAAGCCGCATTTTGTGAGCGTGTCGGATATTTTGCGCGTCAATACCCACCAAACCGTTGCCTTGTTAGAGCGCGAACTGCAAATCCGCCGGGGCGAGTTGCTGGAACGGTTGCTGTACAGTTCACTCGAAAAGATATTCATCGAAAAGCGCATCTACCGGAAAATCGAAGAGTGCGAGACCTTCGAGGCCGTAATAGAAACGATTGATAAAGCCCTGAAACCGTTTAAAAAAGAGTTTTACCGGGTGATTAGCGAAGACGATGTTATCCGGCTGACCGAGATCAAAATCAAGCGCATCTCGAAATACGACGGCTTCAAAGCCGACGAACTGATGCGGAAGTTGCAGGACGAACTCGTGGAGGTGGACGACAACGTAGCCAACATTACCCGCTATGCCATCTCGTTTTTTAAAGACCTGCAACGCAAATACGGCAAAGGCCGCGACCGCCGAACCGAAATCCGGGCCTTTAACACCATTGCCGCGAGCGTGGTGGCAGCCGCCAATCAGAAACTCTACGTTGACCGCGAAAACGGATTTGTGGGCTACGCGCTCAAGAAAGATGAGTACGTCTCGGATTGCTCCGACATTGATGACGTAATCGTGTTTCGGCGCGACGGCAAGTGCATGGTGACCAAAGCGCAGGAAAAAGCCTTCGTCGGGAAAGACATTCTGTACGTGTCGGTGTTCAAGAAAAATGACGAACGCAAGATTTACAACGTGGTGTATTATGATGGCAAATCGGGCATTTCGATGGCGAAGCGGTTTCCCGTCACCGGCACCACCCGCGACCGGGAGTATGACCTGACGATGGGTAACCCGAAGTCGAAGTTGCTGTATTTCACGGCCAACGACAACGGCGAGGCCGAAGTTATTTCGGTCAGTCTCACGGCGCAGAGTTCGGCCAAAGTCAAGCAGTTTGAGTTTGATTTTGCCAGCATCGGCATCAAAAACCGTTCGGCGCAGGGTAATATCCTGACCAAATACCCGGTGCGGAAAGTAGTGCAGAAATCAGCCGGTGCCTCAACCCTCGGCGGGGTCAATATCTGGTATGACGACCATTTGGGTCGGTTAAGCCGCGACGAACGGGGCCGGGCGTTGGGTAATTTTGAAGCGAAAGACACCATCTTGGTCGTTTACAAAACGGGCGAGTACGAACTGACAACCTTTGACCTGACCAACCGCTACGAACCGAACGAGCTGTTGATTCTCGAAAAGTTCGACCCCCAAGCCGTGCTGTCGGTGGTCTATTTCGAGGTCAACCAGAAAGCGTATTACGTGAAACGGTTCCGCATCGAGACGACCACGATTGACAAGAAATTCTGCTTCATCGGCGACGGCAAGGGGTCTAAACTGCTGGCTGTCAGTGCGGATAACCTGCCCCGTATCGAAATCAGTCATCAGGCGAAAGACCGCGCCCCGCTCGAAAAAATGGTGCTGGAACCGGCAGGATTCATTGACATTCGCGGCTGGAAATCACTCGGTAATAAACTGCCGTTTGGGAAAGTAAAAGACGTAACGCTGCTCGCCCCCAGAGAAGACGCGCCGTTGCCGCTGCGGGCCAACGGGTTGGGCAACGCTGGCCCGGAAATTGACGTACCCGATACCGATACTGCCAGCGAATCAGACGCTATGGCTGCCGAGGGGCAGTTGGGCTTATTTTGACAGATGACGATGATGCACCCCGACCTCCATCAGTTCCACGCCCTGCGTCGGCGGGTGGTGGCGGTGCGCCGGGTGAAGTGGGTTGTTAAAGGGCTGATTGCTCTTGGGTTTGCCGGGGCGGTGGTGGTGCTGGGCTGCAACTGGTGGGTAGTGCGTGAAACCCGCAGTCAGATTTATTTCGACCTCGAAAAGCTACCTGCGAACGATGTGGGCTTGGTATTGGGAACGAGCAGATTCGTCAGCAGCGGTAAAGAAAACCTGTTTTTCCGGTATCGGATGGAAGCGGCCTCGCGGCTCTGGCACGAGGGCAAAGTGAAGCAACTGATACTCAGCGGCAACAACGATTCGGAGTTTTATAACGAACCCTCGGATATGCGAAAAGCCCTGCTCCGGCTCGGCGTTCCCGACGAGGTGATGCTGCTGGATTACGCCGGTTTCCGCACGTTTGACTCCGTTGTGCGGTGCAAAAACCACTTCGGCCACCGGCAGATTACGGTTATCTCGCAGAATTTCCACAACGCCCGCGCTCTGTATATCGGCAACCACGAAGGCATGACGGCGGTGGCATTTGCCGCGCAGGATGTGCCGGACGGGTATTCGCTCAAAACCCTGATTCGGGAGTACATGGCCCGTCCCTGGGCTATGCTCGATGTGCATTGGCTCAGGCCGGAGCCGGAGCGGGGTAACAGTCAGCACGAAAAAAAACGGATAAACCTATTCCAGACAAACCCGGACAAATAGCACATCGCCCGGCCCGAAGCCGGAACGGTTAGAGAATCAGCACCAGCGTTCCGCCGATAATCAGCACCGCGCCGAGGGCCGCTTTCCAGGTCAGCACCTCGCCCAAAAATACGACTGACAACAGGATTGTCAGGGCCACGCTGAGTTTATCCACCGGGGCCACCTGCGAGACCTTGCCGAGTTGCAACGCCTTGAAATAGAATATCCAGGACAACCCTGTTGCGATACCCGACAGCACCAGAAACAGCCAGTTTTGGCGCGTCAGGGCGGGCAGACCGTCCACTCCGCCCCGCGTAAACACAATGCCCCAGGCCACCACTAAGATTACCACCGTGCGGATGGCGGTGGCGAGGTCGGTGTTTACGCCCCGAATACCAATTTTTGCCAGAATCGCCGTCAGCGCGGCAAACAGGGCCGAACCCAGCGCGTATATCCACCACATACCGTTCTTGTTTTGTTTGTATTGATACGCAAGTATAGCGCAGAACGGCCGGCGGCCCTAATCGCTTTATTGTGGGCAAACTTAGTGTCCAATCCGGGGGCAATGCTATTCATCGGCGGGTTTCTGCCCGGCAGCCCGGCCCAGCCGGAACCGATGCGCCCCGGCATCGGCATCGTACCCGTATGTCAGGCTGAGGCCGTAGCGGTCAGCAATCTGCCGGGCAATGGCGAGTCCTAAGCCGGTGGCTTCGGGCAGGGCCGGGTTTTTTACGAATCGGTCGAAAAGTGTGTCGGGCATAAACGGTAGCCGCTCGCCCGTATTGGTGATTTCGACGGATTCGGGCGTGATGCAGCAACCAATGCTACCCCCGGTCGGCGTGTGGCGAATGGCGTTCCGAATCAGATTCCCCAGCAGCACTTCGGCTAAGTACGGGTTCATCGGCACCGTTGGGCCGAGACCGGGTTCGTGGGTCAGCGTCAACTGTTTGTGGCTGATAAACTCGGCGTTGGCCGTCAGCAATCGGTCGAGTACGGCCCCGATGCTCACGGGTTGACTGTTGCTGAACTGCCGGTTTTCGATCTGGGTCAGCAGCAGCAACGCCCGGTTTATCTGAGATAGCCGGGCGGTGGCTTTGGTGGCGCGTTGCACGTGGGCGAGGTCGGCATCGGGCAGATTTTCTGACTGAGACAGCACTTCGAGTTCAGCCGCGATCACAGCCAACGGCGTTTGGAGTTCGTGGGAGGCATTCTCGGTAAACTGTTTCTGTGAATTGTACGCCTGCTGATTGCGCCGGATGAGCGTAGTCAGGTCGGTTTGCAGTTTCCGAAACTCGTTCACCTGCGTCGGCAGCCAATCGGGGGCGGGGTCGGTTTCGAGCCGGAACCGGCGAATACCGTGCAGCGCGTTGGTGAAGGGTAGCCAGAGCTGCCGGGTCAGTTGGCGGTTTATCAGGCCCAAGCCCAGCAGCAAAAGCAGAAAAACGCCCGTCTGCAAGCCGGTAATGGTCAGAATGAAATCCTCTTCTTCGACTAACGACTGCCGCACCCAAAGCCGGTAGGGGCGATTGCCCGCCCGCACACCCGTTGCCAATTCGCGGTGTGGTTCCCATTCGCGTTCGGTAGGCAAAAAATATATGGTGTCGTAAAGTCGGTCAGAAACAAGCTGATAATCAGTTGGTTGCTGGATTTTACGATCCTTAACCGGCATCATCTCTAACCGTATATTGGGGTCGGTGCGGGGCAGATACCCGGCTAATTGGTGGTCGGCATCCGTTGCCAGCAGCCGGGCGATTTCGGCTTTGCGGGTCAGCAGTGTTTCGTCCACGTCCTGAATCACCAACCGCCGAATCTGCCAGAACGACACCGGCACACTCAGCAACCAGAGCAGCCCGGCCAGCCCCGCATAATAGCGAAACGTGAGCGTGAGCAGTTTCATGGCGTGAGGGTGAAGGTATAGCCCGCGCCGTACCGGGTTTTTATGTAATCGGGGCAACCCGCGCTGAGTAGTCGTTTGCGGAGGTTTTTGACGTGTTGGTAGATAAAATCGTGCGAGTCGGCCAGGTCCATTGCGTTGCCCCAGATGTGTTCGGCCAAGGCAGCTTTGCTCAGGAGCCGGTTTTTGTTGGCAACAAAATAGAGGAGTAGTTCATACTGCCGCCCCGTTAGCTCAACCACCGCCCCGCCCACGCTGACCGTTTGGCTCTGCGGCTGAATGGTAATCTCGCCAAAGACAACGGTGCGCTCCCCCTCAAACAGCCGCCGGCGCAGCACCGACCGGATGCGGGCGTTCAGTTCGGACAGGTGAAAGGGTTTGGTCAGGTAGTCGTCGGCACCGAGGTCAAGGCCGGTCAGTTTGTCATCTAAGCCGGTTCGGGCCGAAATCACCAGAATCCCGGCCTGCGGCTGTTGGTCTTTGATGGTTCTGACGAGATCGAGGCCGTTGCCGTCGGGCAAGCCGATGTCCACCAGAAAACAGTCGTAGTCGGTATCGTTGACGAGCCGCGAAGCCTGCCCGAACCGGCTCGCCAGCGAGACCCGGTAGCCTTCTTTTTCGAGATAAGCCCGGATAGATTCGCCTAAAGTAGATTCGTCTTCGATCAGTAACAGATTCATAATCAGTAGTAATGGCGTAAATGTATGGCTTAATTCTGACGACAATCTAATGGCGTGCGCTTTCAGAAAAACACGGTTAGCCGGCTCATAATCCCGTTCTGCATAGCTGCCCATCATCAATATTTCGTCAGCATTGGCCGGTAGATTTGCGTCCGGTATCAAACAAACCAACGTATATCAATGAAAAATAACCTCATTGCAGCCGCCCTCCTGATGGGCCTGAGTCTGAACATCGCCCGCGCCCAGTCGGACAGCAAGGTGCCGCAGGTGGTAAAAACGGCGTTTGCCGACAAGTACGCAACGGCCAAAGCCGTGACGTGGGACAAAGAAGACCGTTCGTGGGAAGCGTCGTTTACGATGAACGGCGAAACCCGCTCGGTGGTCTTCGATGCAAACGGCAAACAAACCGAATCGGAATTGGAAATGCCGGTGGCGAAACTGCCCGAAACAGTGCGGGCGTACATGAAAAGCCAGAAAAAGACGATCAAAGCAGCCGCTGAGATCACCGATGCAGCCGGTAAGGTATATTACGAAGCCGAAGCCGGTGGTAAAGATTACCTGTTTGATGCAGCCGGGAAGCCGGTCAAAAAAATTGGCGACTAATCGCTGAAAGCGTCGCATTTACGGGGCGAAGGGGTAACAGCACTGTGCTGTTACCCCTTATTCATTAAGAAGCTGTTTGTGTTAATTTTTTAGCCCCATGCGGGGCTTAACAGCGAAGCGTTGGTAGAAAAAATGGGGTTATCTACCAGCCAGCGTGCCGTAGGTACGCCACCGATGGCGTACCTACGGCACGCTGGAAATACATTGGGGTCGAATCGGGCTACCGACGCTTCGCTGTCAAGCCCCTCACGGGGCAGATTTGACTAACTCAAACAGTTTATAAACGGGGAAAAAGGCAGTTGCATCCGCCGGAGATGAGTAGATTGCCGGTCTCAACCTGCATCTTTTGGTGTACCCAAGCCCATTCGTATGAGCAACCCAACCACGTTCCTGCTCGCCGGTCTCGCCCTGCTGACGCTGATGCTGTCACCGGCCCGCGCCCAAACCCTTAGGCCACCGGCTTACCCGCTCATCACCCACGACCCGTATTTCAGCGTCTGGAGCATGACCGACAACCTGACCGACTCGCCAACCCGCCACTGGACCGGCAAGCCGCAGCCCTTAGACGGTGTGCTGCGGGTGGACGGGCAGTCGTATCAGTTTTTGGGTGCCGAAGCCACCCGCTACCAGCCCGTGCTGCCCACCGGCGAACTGGCTCCCTACACGGCCCAATACACGCTGACCGACCCCGGCGCGGGCTGGGAAACCCCCGATTTTGATGCCTCGACCTGGAAAACCGCGCCGGGGCCGTTCGGCGATACGCCCGCAGCCCGCACCACCTGGCGCAACAGCGAGACCGACAAGGCCGGTATTTATGTCCGGCGCGAGTTTACCTTCGACGGTGCCGCCGACCCTGCTAAGTTTCTGCTCTCGCTCTGCCACGACGATGCAGTAACGGTGTATCTCAATGGTGTTCAGGTACTTGACAAAAAAGGCTACATCAGCGACTACATCAACCTGCCGCTGTCGGCTGCCGGGCAACGGGCGATCCGCACCGGCAAAAACGTGCTGGCGATGCACTGCGTCAGTCCAGTGGGCGGCTCGTTTCTCGACGCAGGGCTGGTTATGCCGGTGATTCCGTCGACACCCGTGACGACGGCCACGCAGACCGGCGTAACCGTAACCGCTACCCAAACCGAGTACACGTTTACGGCGGGGCCGGTTGAGTTGCGGGTCAATTTTTTATCGCCCCTGCTGCTCGATGAGTTAGACGTGGTGGCGCGGCCCGTGAGTTATGTGACGTTTACGGCGAACGCGCGGGATGGTAAAACCCACGTCGTACAGGTGTTTTTTGGTGAATCGGGGCTGCTGGCAGCCAACACGGGCGGGCAGGCGGTGGTGGCCGGTGCGGGCAATACCGCAGGGTTACAGTGGCTCAACATTGGCACGAAAGAGCAACCCCTATTGCAGAAAAAAGGCGATAATGTTCGCATTGACTGGGGCTATGCCTACCTCGCGGTGCCGAACGGGGCCGGCGCGCAACTGCGTTCGGGGCCGCTGGCAACGCTCAAGTCAGCGTTTCTGGCCGGAGGCACTTTGCCCGGCGATGCACCGGCTGCTGCCGCCGGGCAGGCAGGAACGGGCCTGGCGCAGGATTACGGGCTGGCGGTGAGTTTTTCGCTGGGATCCGTTGGCACGAAGGCCGTGTCGCAACACCTGCTGCTGGCCTACGATGATCTGTATTCGGTGCAGTATTTCGGGCAGAACCTCCGGCCCTGGTGGAACCGCACCGGCACCGTAACCATGCCCGCCCTGCTCCAGACCGCCGAAAAAGACTACGCCCGGCTCCGCCAGAAAAGCACCGCTTTCGATGCCACACTGCGGGCCGATGCCGAAAAATCGGGTGGCCGCGAATACGCCGACCTCTGCGTGCTGGCCTACCGACAGGCGATTTCAGCCCATAAGATTGCAGTTGGTCCAACGGGCGAGGTACTGTTTTTGTCGAAAGAAAATTTCTCCAACGGCTCCATCGGCACGGTAGATATAAGCTACCCGTCGGCACCGCTGTTTCTGCTCTATAACAACGAGTTAGCGAAGGGACTGCTACGCCACATTTTCTACTATAGTGAGTCGGGCAAGTGGACAAAAGACTTCCCGGCGCACGATATTGGCACCTATCCGCTGGCAAACGGGCAAACATACGGTGAGGATATGCCCGTTGAGGAAGCGGGCAATATGATGATCCTGACGGCAGCAGCGGTGCAGATGGACGGCAAACCCGACTTCGCCAAACAGCACTGGCCGACGCTTACCAAATGGGTTGGCTTTCTGAAACGCGACGGCTTTGACCCGGCCAACCAACTCTGCACCGACGACTTTGCCGGTCATCTCGCCCGCAACGCCAACCTCTCGGCAAAGGCCATCATGGGTATCGCCTGCTACGGCAAAATGGCCGCGATGCTGGGCGATCAGAAAACCGCCGACGAACACTTCGCCCTCGCCCGCGACATGGCCCGACGCTGGATGACGATGGACGAAGAAGCCGACCGGAGCGAGGGTATCCATTACGCGCTGACGTTCGAGAAAACGCCCGGTAGCTGGAGCCAGAAATACAATATTGTCTGGGATAAGCTGCTGAACCTGAACGTATTCCCGAAAGAAGTGGCGCAGCAGGAAATCGCGTTTTACCTGAAAAAACAGCAACCCTACGGCCTGCCGTTAGACAGCCGAAAGACCTACACGAAGTCGGACTGGATTATCTGGACGGCGACGATGGCCGATTCGGATGCCGATTTTCGGGCGTTTGTTACGCCCGTCTGGAAATACGCCAACGAAACCCCCAGCCGGGTGCCACTCTGCGACTGGCACGAGACGACCAATGCCAAACAGGTTGGTTTTCAGGCCCGCTCCGTGGTGGGGGGCTATTATATCAAACTTCTGGCCGATAAATTGGCTTCGGCCCGCAAAAAATAAAGGTATGAAAATCATCTTCGCTACCGGCCTACTCGCCCTATTCACCGGCCTGACCGTCCCGCCCGCAACCCTGAACGTTGCGGTTGTGGATCGCCCGGCCACCACGAGCCGCAACTCATTTTACGTCAGCAACGCGGCCCCGCTCCGGCCCGACTATTTTGTCAAACTGCCCATCGGCAGCATCAAACCCGGTGGCTGGCTGCGCGAAAACCTCGACCGGCAGGCCAATGGACTCGCCGGACATTTGGGCGAAATCAGCATCTGGCTCACCAAAGAAAACAACGCCTGGCTCAACAAATCCGGCACCGGCGATTACGGCTGGGAAGAACTACCCTACTGGCTGAAAGGCTACGGCGACATGGCTTACGTGCTGAACCGGCCCGACATGCTGGCCGAAACCCAGCGTTGGCTCGATGCCACCATTGCCAGTCAGCGCGAAAACGGCGATTTCGGGCCGGTGCAACTCAAGAACGGCAAACGTGATCTGTGGGCGCAGATGCTCATGCTGTTCTGTCTGCAATCGAGCTACGAACACCGGCCCGACCCGCGCATCCCAACGCTGATGAGCCGCTATTTTGCCTGGGAAAATACCCTGCCCGACGATCAGTTTCTGGAAGACTACTGGGAAAACAGCCGGGGCGGAGACAATCTGTTCAGCGTGTATTGGCTCTACAACCGCACCAAAGAACCGTTTCTGCTCGATCTGGCGGCCAAAATTCACCGCAATACGGCCAACTGGCGGCAACCAAACGACCTCCCCAACTGGCACAACGTCAACATCGCGCAGTGTTTCCGCGAACCGGCCACCTGGTTTCTGCAAAGCAACGACCCCGCCGACCTCCGGGCCACCTACCGCGATTATGAACTCGTGCGGCAACGCTACGGGCAGGTGCCGGGCGGAATGTGGGGTGGCGACGAAAACAGCCGCGTCGGGTACGCCGATCCCCGGCAGGCGGTGGAGACCTGCGGCATGGTTGAGCAAATGGCTTCGGACGAACTGCTGACCCGCTTCACCGGCGACCCGCTCTGGGCCGATAACTGCGAAGACGTGGCCTTCAACACCTTACCGGCAGCGTTTATGCCCGATTATCGGTCGTTACGGTATCTGACAGCGCCGAATATGGTGGTCAGCGATGCCAACAATCACCACCCCGGCCTCGACAATAAAGGGCCGTTTCTGATGATGAACCCGTTCAGCAGCCGCTGTTGTCAGCATAACCACTCGAACGGCTGGGTCTATTACGCCGAAAACCTCTGGATGGCTACGCCCGACAATGGCCTGGCAGCCCTGCTCTATAACAACTCAACTGTAACGGCAACTGTGGCTACTGGTCAGGCCGTCACACTGAAGCAGGAAACGGACTACCCCTTCGACGGGCAGGTGCGGCTGACGGTGACAACGGCCAAACCCGTCCGGTTTCCGCTGTATCTTCGTATGCCGGCCTGGTGCCAAACCCCAACCCTGCGGATCAACGGGAAAGCCGTGCCGACGAAGGCCAAAGCCGGGCAGTATCTGGTGCTGACCGACACCTGGAAAACCGGCGACCGAATCACGCTTGACTTGCCGATGCGGGTGGCCGTGCGAACCTGGGATCAGAACAAAAACAGCGTCAGCGTCAATTATGGGCCGCTGACGTATTCGCTCAAAATCGGGGAAGAATACCGGCAGGAAGCCAGCGATAAAACGGCCATCGGCGACTCTAAATGGCAACCCAACGCCGATACGAAGCAATGGCCGTCGTTCGGGATTTATTCTACCTCGGCCTGGAATTACGGCTTGGTGCTGAACCAGGCCAAACCCGAACTGTCGTTTACGGTGGTTCGGAAGCCGGGCGGTGTAGGCGCGTTTCCGTTCACCGCCGACGCATCGCCGATCAGTTTAACGGCCAAAGCGCGGAAGATTCCGGGTTGGGCAGTGGATCAGTACGGCCTGTGCGCGGTGTTGCCCCAAAGCCCGGTTGCCACCGCCGAGCCGCTCGAAACCGTGACATTAGTGCCGATGGGCGTGGCCCGGCTGCGGATTTCGGCCTTCCCGGTGGTGGCGAAATAGCTTACCCAGCTTTACGCACAAACGGCTCTGGTGCGTAATTGACTCTATTTTATAAGCCGTTCGGTCACGCTCTCTGCCGTGATCTGGACGGGTTTTATGCTGCCATCGGGATTGAAAAACAGGTTGTCAACGCACGTAATATGGAACTGTCGGGGTAAACAAATGGAGCAAACAAATCGTAGATTTGGACTTAAAATTTAACCGATATGCGTTACGTTCATCCCCAATATGCCCGCATAACTATTGACCCCGATGTTTGCTTTGGACGGCCTTGTATCCGGGGCATTCGTTTCCCGGTAACCACGTTGCTCGACTACCTGAGTAGTGGCATGACATACGATGAACTGCTGGATGAGTTTTCGTTTCTGGAGCGCGATGACATTTTTCAAGCCTTGTCTTACTCGTCTCAGCAGATTCAGGACCGCTTTTTCCCGCTTCAACAAGCGGCCTGATTCATGATTCGCAGTTTGCCCATTATCCGGCGTTGTAGACTCACGTTGCTTCGTTTTGTCTAAAACAACAAAAAGCCCCATAGCAATACGGGGCTTTTTGCAATAGCAAGATACTGGGTAGTGCGCTTAGGCCGGGACTGCTGCTGTTTTCACGGTCTTGATGATCCGGGCGGCCACTTTATACGGGTCGGCGGCTGAGTTTGGCCGGCGGTCTTCGAGCCAGCCGTTCCAGCCGCGCTCAACAGTGGCAATCGGAATACGGATTGACGCGCCCCGGTCAGAGATGCCGTAGCTGAACTGGTCAATAGACTGGGTTTCGTGCTTACCCGTGAGCCGCAGGTCATTATCGGCACCATAGACTTCGATGTGTTCTTTCACGAACGGCGCAAACGACTGACAGATAACGTCATAGACTTCTTTCTTGCCCGCCGTTCGCAGGGCCGAGTTCGAGAAGTTGGCGTGCATACCGGAGCCATTCCAGTCGGTATCGCCGAGGGGTTTGCAGTGCCAGTTGATCCAGACATCGTAGCTTTCGCCGATCCGTTCGAGCAGGTAGCGGGCAATCCAGATTTGGTCGCCGGCGGCCTTGGCTCCTTTGGCAAAAATCTGGTATTCCCACTGTCCGGTAGCTACTTCGGCGTTGATGCCCTCCACGTTCAGGCCCGCGTCGAGACACACATCCAGGTGTTCTTCCACAATATTGCGTCCGTAGGCGTTTCGTGCGCCAACCGAACAATAATACGGCCCCTGTGGGCGGTCGGGATAGCCTTCGGCGGGGAAACCAAGGGGGCGGTCGGTTTCTAAATCCCACAGGAAATACTCCTGCTCAAAACCAAACCAGAAATCGTTGTCGTCGTCTTCAATCGTGGCCCGTCCGTTGCTGGGGTGGGCAGTACCGTCGGCGTTCAGCACTTCGCACATCACCAGAAACCCGTTCTTCCGCTGCGGGTCGGGGCAAACAAAAACGGGTTTCAGCAGGCAGTCAGATGAGCCACCCTCGGCCTGTTCGGTTGACGAGCCATCGAACGACCACAGGGGCAGGTCTTCGAGTTTGCCGGAGAAATCGGCTTCGATCTTAGTTTTTGAGCGCAGGCTCTGGGTGGGCTTATAGCCATCGAGCCAGATATACTCCAATTTACACTTTACCATTGGTTCTCAGGTGGTTTGTTGCGGGTTACGCAGATTTTGCAGAACGAATACGGACAAATATAAAAATGCCACAGTATAAAATGATACCGTTTTTACTATTCACCGTCTTTTCTCCTGATATTTAAGGAAGAATGCAAGTTTTAATCCGTATTTTACAATAAACGCCTTACTTTGTTTGGTCATATCTACCATCAATAAATGGCAGTAACAGGGTAGATCAACCCTGTTTTTGAGAACAACGGCCCGTTTTTGGCGCACCTGTTTGGAAATCAGGAACCCAATGCGCTTACTTTGCAATTCAAAGTACTTTCAAAATGGAAACACAACCCAATACGCCCCGGCCCGCGTCAGTTTTTGAGCAGTTCAACAACTGGCTCCGCACCTCCACGCTACTGAAAATCTGCGTGATCGGTTTTCTGATTTTGCTGCTGCTCATCCCCACGAGTATGTTGCAATCGCTGATTAACGAGCGCGAACAAACCCGCAACCGGGCGGTGCAGGAGGTGAGCGAAAAATGGGGCAATGCCCAAACCATTGCCGGGCCGGTGCTGTCAGTGCCGGTGCGGTCGGTTATCAAAGACGACAAAGGCAAGGAATCAGTGTCGGTTTATTACGCCAATTTCCTGCCCGACGACCTCACCATCGGCGGCAGTGTGCGGCCCGAACAGCGCAACCGGGGTATCTACACCGTGATGCTCTACAACACCCGGCTGAAACTGACGGGCCGTTTTCCGAAACCCGACCTGGAAAAACTCAACATCGGCCCGGATCAGCCGCAGTGGGACAAAGCGTTTCTGTCGGTGGGCATTTCTGACATGAAGGGGATCAAAGAGGTCATTCGGTTTCGGGTCAACGGGGCGGCTTTGCCCGTTAGTCCGGGGATACCAACGAGTGAATGGTTTCCGGTGGGAGTAAGTATTCCACTGTCGTTGAGCGCGGGCGCGGGCGGGTTCAGTTTCGATTGTGACCTGAACGTGAACGGCAGCACCGAACTGTCGTTTGTGCCGTTGGGCAAAGAAACCAATGTGAGCCTGACATCGCCCTGGGCCACGCCAAGTTTCACGGGCGCGTTTCTGCCCGATCAGCGCACGGTGGCAGACACCGGATTCCGGGCAGCCTGGAAAATCCTGCAATACAACCGCAACTTCCCGCAGCAGGGTATCGGGGCGTTTTTCGTTCAGGAACGCAACGACCCCGATCAAAGCAAGGTGGTGCCTTCTACCGATTTTGGGGTTAAGTTTTTGCTGCCCGTAGATGAGTATCAGAAAACGACGCGCTCGGCCAAATACGCCATCATGTTCATTATTATTACGTTTTCGGTGTTTTTCTTTGTCGAAATTCTCAACAAAAAACGCATCCATCCCATTCAGTATCTGTTGGTTGGGTTTGCCATCAGCCTGTTTTATCTGCTGCTGCTATCCATCTCCGAACACCTGTCCTTCGACCGGGCCTACCTCATTGGGATGGGCGTTGTGCTGACGCTGGTGACGTTTTATGTCCGCTACGTTTTCAAAAATACCCAACTGACGGTATTATTCAGTGGTATTCTGGCCCTGCTCTACGGGTTCTTTTACTCGCTGTTGCAACTCGAAGACTACGCGCTACTGCTCGGCACGGCGGGATTGGTACTGATTTTGGGCATCGTTATGTATCTGACCCGCAACGTAAACTGGTACCGGGCCTACGAGCCAGCCAAACAATAAAGAGTAGTAAAATCGCCGTTCAGTCAACCATAAAAACGACAATACTATGACCCACTTCCCCAAGCCAACCACCGGCTTTGCGCCGTTTTATGCCGGGTATATGCGCCTGGTGCCAGACGACGGCAACCTGCCTCAACACCTCGCGGCCATTATGACCGAGACCGAAATAGTGGTTGCCAACCTGCCGCCCGACAAATTCACCTATCGCTATGCCGAAGGGAAATGGACGCTGAAGGATATTCTGCTGCATCTGACCGATGCCGAGCGCGTATTTGTGTATCGGGCCATGCGCTTTGCCCGAACCGATGCGACCGACCTGCCCGGCTTCGATGAGAATGTATTCGCGGAGAACGCCGGAGCCAACGCCCGCGCGATAACCAGCATTGTGGCCGAGTTAGCCGCGCAGCGGGTCGCTACCATTGCCTTCCTGAATAGCTTAGATGCCGTAGCCTGGCAACGGCAAGGCACGGCCAACGGCGCGGTCAATTCGGTAAGTGGCTTTATGAGTGTGCTGTACGGCCACCACCGGCACCACCTGACCGTGTTTCGGGAGCGGTATCTGAACCAATAAAAAAGCCCCGCAGGATTGCGGGGCTTTTTTGTTAGTGACACGCTACGTCACGCTATTTCTTTGTACTGCATCCGGTAGAGATTGGCGTAGAAGCCGTTGTGCTGCAAAAGGGCTTCGTGGTTGCCCTGCTCCACAATCTGCCCCTTGTCAACCACGATTATTTTATCGGCTTTCTGGATTGTTGACAGCCGGTGGGCAATCACGATGGCGGTGCGGCCTTTCATGAGTTTGCCAATGGCAGTCTGAATTAACTCTTCGGTTTCGGTATCTACCGACGACGTAGCTTCATCAAGCACGATGATGCGCGGGTCATGCACCATTGCCCGGACAAACGAAATCAATTGCCGCTGCCCCACCGAGAGCGTAGCCCCGCGCTCCATCACGTTGTAATCATAGCCGCCGGGTAGCCGCATGATAAAGTCATGAACGCCCACGAGTTTGGCCGCTTCAACAACGGTTTCGTGCGTAATCCGGGCATCGCCGAGGGTGATGTTGTTGGTAATCGAGTCAGAAAACAGAAATACATCCTGCAACACTACGCCGATATTCCGGCGCAAGGCTCCGAGTTCGTACTGATTCAAGTCAACGCCATCCACCAGAATCCGGCCTTTATTAATTTCATAAAACCGGCTCAACAGGTTGATAATCGAGGATTTGCCCGCGCCCGTTGCGCCCACAAACGCCACGGTCTCCCCTTTGTTGACGGTGAATGAAATGTCGCGCAGCACGTAATTTTCGTCGTTATAGGCAAACCAGACGTTCTCGAAGGCAACGTTTCCGCTGATGCGCTCCGGTTTCAGGGTGCCGGTGTTGGCCGTAAACTCGTCGCTATCCAAGAGTTTCAGAATCCGGTCGGTGCTGACGATACCCATCTGCAACGTGTTAAAACGGTCGGCGAGCATCCGTATCGGCCTGAAAAACAGGTTAATAAACATCACGAAGGCCGTTATCGTACCGAACGATACCTGCTGATTCAGCACCTCCCGCGCCCCGTACCAGACCACCAAGCCCGTTGCCGCTGCGGAGAGAATATCGGCCACCGGAAAGTAAATCGAGTAGTAGAGAATAGACCGGACGTTGGCATCGCGGTGGGTTTTGTTGATGGTGCGGAATTTTTCGCCCTCGATGGCTTCGCTGCTGAAAATCTGCACGATGTTCATGCCCGTGATATGCTCCTGCACAAACGAGTTGAGGTTTGCCACTGCCGCCCGCACCTCGTTGAACGATGCCTTGATTTTTTCCTTGAAAATATAGGTGCTGACCAGCATCAGCGGCACCATCGAGAGGCTGATGGCCGACAGCCGCCAGTCGGTATAAAACATGACCCCGATAATCAGCACGAGTTGAAGAATATCACCGGCAATGGCTGCCATACCCTCGCTGAAGACATCGGCCAGCGTTTCGATGTCAGAAATGGTGCGCGTCACGAGCCGACCGATGGGCGTGTTATCGAAGAATTTAAGCCGCAGTTGCAGGACTTTTTCGTAGAGCTGCACCCGAAT
Organism: Cytophagales bacterium; assembly: GCA_038230415.1. Lineage (GTDB taxonomy): Bacteria > Bacteroidota > Bacteroidia > Cytophagales > Spirosomataceae > JBBRNH01. The sequence goes on from JBBRNH010000058.1 coordinate 36,468, forward strand.
ATCGCGGATAACCTGCTGACCGAGCCAACCGGCCAAATAGGTGTTGAGAAACTGGATACCGCCCTGCACGGCCAGCACCACAATCATAATGCCGACCATGACGGCC
>JBBRNH010000059.1:0-35373 GCA_038230415.1 Cytophagales bacterium
ACGATACAGGCGCGTTCGGCGGTTATCGCTTCCTGAAAAGCCAACAACTTTGTCAGGAAATTTGGTCAGAAAACTACCAACAATCTGCATCACTGTTGCCAGAACCGTTCGCAAGTCCTTGTTATCTGTTACACGTATATCACTCTCCCAACCATCTTCAAGTAAGTCAAGTAGGGCCAAATTATAAAGAATTGGCAGGCTGGTTTCCGTGAACTTGACAATCTTTTTTACGGTCTTTTGTTCGCTAATGCTCTCAAAATCATACCGGATTTCAATCGGTTCGGCGGAGAATGAATAAGGCTTTTCGTTTATTGTGGGGCAAACTAAAGCACAAACATAACCCTATATGCACAAGTTTGTAGCCATTGTAGAGCCAACAGGCGCGACTGTCAATTAGTCGTACCTTCGGATCATGATTTCCGTAATTCTCCTCAACTACAACTCCAGCCGCTTCACACTCGATTGCGTGGATTCGATAATAGAAAAAACACAATCGACTGACTATGAGATTATTGTGGTTGATAACAACTCAACTCCCGACGATTTCGCGGCCCTACAACCTCTGGCGCAACAACCCCGGCTAACCCTTGTGCGAAGTGCCGTGAACCTCGGCTTTGCGGGTGGCAACACGCTCGGTGTGCAACACGCCAACCCCCACGCCGAATTTTATTATTTCCTGAATAATGATACGCTGCTCCGCACCGATGTACTAACGCAACTGTCCGATTTTCTGAACCAAAATCCTGGCGCGGGTCTGTGCGGGGCGAAAATGTTCGATGGGGACGGCAAGAGGCAGCAATCGTTTTTTTATTTGCCAACGGTGACGAGTAAACTCCTTGGGCATGGCGTGGCGCGGTTGTTCCGGCCCGGTGCATATCCGTCAACCAAACTCGTTTATACCGCGCCAGTGCAGGTGCCGGTTATTGCGGGCAGCACGTTGTTTTGCCGGGCATCGGCTTTTAACGCCGTTGGCGGGTTCGATACGGCGCATTTTCTGTATTACGAGGAAGAAAACCTCTCTAAACGGCTTCAACAGGCGGGTTGGTCGGCGTGGTTTGTGCCAGCCGCCGAGTTTACGCACTTTACCGGCAAAAGCACCCGGCGCAGTTTCGATGTTGAGAAAGAATATTACATCTCTATTTTTCATTACTTCCGGCGATTTCATTCGTGGCCGGAACGGGTCTTGTTTCGGGTGTACTACACGATTAAGAACGCCAAAAAAGTGTTCAGAGACCCGATTTTTGGCCGATTGGCGTGGTTTATTCTGTGCGGAAGCCCGATGAAGGAAAGTCTGCGGTACCGGCAGGAGTAACGCGGACTTGAAGTCCGTAGTCCGTTAATTTTCACTGCGGACTGCAAGTCCGCGTTACATTAACTCCGCACCAAGCCTTTCTCGCGCAGGAAATCATTGGTCATCACCGTTTTTTCGGGATGTAGCACCACTTGTTTCAGTACCTCGCAGACGAATAAATCATGGTCGCCCGCCGGAACGCTGCTCACCACCCGGCACTGCGCGTAGCCGATGGCTTCGGTCAGGTAAGGGCAACCGCGTTCGTCGAGGGCGTGGGGCAGGTTTTTGAATTTGTCAATATCTCGCCCGGTTTGGCGGCCCAACTTGCGGATGAGTCCGGTTTGGTCGGTTGCCAATAGATTGACATTCAGGATGTTTGATTCTCGGACGAGCTCAATCGTGTAATCAATCTGATACAGGGCAACGGTTAGCATTTTGCCGCCAAGGGCCGTTTGCATCACCCACGTGGCAATGTTGGCGTTCATCCGGCCATCGGCGGTGGCGGTGCTGATACTCTGCACATCGTAGTTTTTGTATTTGAGCAGGCGTTTCATTGTTAGTGGTCAGTGACAAGTAATCAGTGGTTAGTTTTACAGCGAACAAAGCCGCGTAAGGTTCTGTTTTTTAGGTAGCGTTCTGAACCGGCCATCAGCCATCAAGTACCAGCCACTCGAAACCATGAAATCATTCGACATACCCGCCTATTACCGCAGCCGGATTATCACGCCGTTGAAAGAATTTCGGCGCAAAGCCGACAAACTCAAACGCGATTATTCGCCCACGCTGCTCGACTTCGGCCCGGTGCGGTTCTTGATTGCCCGGCATTTCGGGTTTTGCTACGGAGTCGAAAATGCGGTTGAGATTGCCTACAAAGCCATCGCCGAAAACCCCGATAAACGCATTTTTCTGTTGAGCGAAATGATCCACAACCCCGATGTAAACGCGGATCTGCTGGGTCGGGGGGTGCGGTTTGTGCTGGACACATCGGGTAATCAATTAATTGACTGGCAGGAGCTTACGCCCGACGATGTGGTGATTATTCCGGCCTTTGGCACCACCGTTGAAACCTACCAGAAGCTAACCGATATTGGTCTGAACGTCGAAAAATACGACACTACCTGCCCCTTTGTCGAGAAAGTCTGGAACAAAGCCACGCAGATTGGCAAACTGAATTATACGGTGGTGGTGCATGGCAAACCAACTCACGAAGAAACCCGCGCCACGTTCTCGCACAGCAAAGAAACCACGCCAACGGTGGTGGTCAAAAATATGGCTCAGGCCGAGCGGTTGGCGGGCTACATTACCAATGCACTCCCCCGCGAGCAGTTTTTTGTGGAGTTTGCCAATCAATATTCCGATGGTTTTGACCCTGACCGCGATTTGGCCCGGATTGGCGTAGTGAACCAGACCACGATGTTAGCCTCTGATACACAGGGCATTGCTGATTACCTGAAACAGATTATGATCCGGCATTACGGCCTGACCGATGCCACCATTGACCGCCATTTTGCCAGCACCCGCGACACGCTCTGCTACGCCACCAACGACAATCAGGATGCGACCTACGCCCTGCTCGAAGCCCCGGCAGATTTGGCGGTTGTAGCCGGGGGGTATAACTCCTCCAATACGTCTCACTTAGTTGAGCTTTGCGCCCAGAAACTGCCAACGTATTTCATCGAATCAGAACAGAAGATTTTGTCGGAATGGCTCATCCGGCATTTTGATTTGCACACCAAAGAAGAAGTGGTGACGGCGGATTTTCTGCCAATCCAACGTCCGCTAACGGTGATGCTGACCTGCGGAGCCTCCTGCCCCGATGCTGTTGTTGAAGGTATTTTGCTGAAATTGGTGAGCTATTTCCCCGGCGTAAAATCGGCAGATGACGTGATTGCGAACTTCACCTGACCCGCACCACCACTGCCCGGCTTTCGTTGTGCAGCCGATCCAGCGCGGTCACGGCGTAGGTATAGCGTTTTTTGGGGTCGGCGGTGCGGTCGGTGAATTGGGTCACGGCGCGGTTCCAGGGCGAAATAATAAGCATATTACGCGGATCGGTGAGATTGACCATTGCCCGGCGACCCTCTACCCGATAGATAGCAAAGCACCGCGCTGTGTCGCCGTCAGAAGCACACAAACCCGACTGCCACGCTACCATATTGCCACCGGTAACGGTTGTCAGCGTCAGGTTTTGCACGGGCAGGGGTGGCAGACTATCAATCCAGCTCATTTGTGGCACCAGCGCGGGCAATCGGTATGCCCCCTTCTGTAACGAATCACGAATACCTAATGGGTTGTTTACCAGCGACTTTGCCGAAAAATAAACGCTACCCAGCACGGGCTGTTTGTTGGCTAACGAGGCCGTTTCTGACACCTGCCGGTTGTAGCGCACCTGGGTAGTCATCTGCATCGGGTCTCGCCAGGCAGCATCACGTTCGCGGGGGTTGCCCACGCGGTAGGCCCCATGCCCGATGTAGAGATGCGCCCGGCCACAGTTTTGTTGCCACCAGTCCACCATTGTGCGGTAGGGAACGCGCTCAAACTCGGTGGTAAAATAAATCTGCGGCACAATGTAGTCTATCCAGCCTTTCTGCGCCCACTTCCGGGTATCGGCATAAATATCATAAAACGATTGGCCGCCGTTGGTAGGCGAACCATCGGGGTCGGCTTTCTGGTTTTTCCAGACCCCAAACGGGCTGATACCAAACTTCACATATGGTTTCACGGCCCGGATCGAGTCGCGGAGTTGCAGAATGAGTTTATCCACGTTGTCGCGTCGCCAGTCGTTCTTGGTCATGCCGTTGTAGTGCTGCCGGTAGGCTTCGTCATCTCTAAGAACTTGTCCGTCAATGGCGTAGGGATAAAAATAATCGTCGAAATGAATCCCGTCCACGTCATATTCCCGCACAATATTGGCCGTTACAGCCGCCACGTAAGTCCGTACTTCGGGCAGACCGAGGTTAAAAAGTTTGCGCCCGCCGTAGGTCAGAAACCATTCCGGGTGCTGGCGCGAAACATGGTCGGGGGTGATGACAGACTTGGGGCCAAAGGTTCCCCGGTCGAGGTTGAGCCAGGCATGAAATTCCATGCCGCGCTGATGGGTTTCGTCAATCATAAACGCCATCGGGTCATAAAACGGCTCCGGGGCGCGGCCCTGCTGCCCGGTGAGCCACTCCGACCAGGGTTCGGGGCTTTTAGCATAAAACGCATCAGCGGCAGCCCGCACCTGCACCACCACCGCGTTAAAATTGGTTTGGCGGTAATAATCAAGGAGATACGTGAACTCGCTCTGTTGCTCTTCGCTCGATAATCCTTTTTTGCTGGGCCAGTCAATGTTCTCGACAGTGGCAATCCAGACTGCCCTGAACTCGTACTTGGGCGCGGGAATGGGCGTGGCGTATTCTGGTGAAGGCACATCCAACGAATCTGCCGAAACCAATGGTTTCAGCACGTCGGGCGGGGTGGTGGGTTTGGCCGGTGCGGGCGTTGTTGGCCGGGTTTTAACCGGAGCCGGTATCCGGGCCACATCGGGCTGGGGACGCTGGCAGGTAAGGAATAAAATACCGATGAAGAAAAGGTAAAGAAACCGGGGCATAGAGTTGTCTGATAACGGATGGGCAAAGATAGCCGCTATTGGCCGGGCCACCACCTAAGCGGCCAACAGGGCAGATTGGTTGGGAAGGCCACCGGGCGAAACCAACTCGTTTAGTCAGAAAAAAAGCCGGTTTTATTGATCGTTTCAGGCTATGACCTAACTTAGCGCACTCACTTCTCTCGCTACATGACCACGAAATTTATAAAAACAGCTCTTGTTGTTGGTGCTACCGGCTTGGTTGGCAACAACTTAGTGCGTCAGTTGGCCGACTCATCGCTGTATGAACGGGTAAAAGTGCTGACTCGCCGACCGCTTGTCTGGCAACACCCGCGTTTGCAGGAGATTAGCTACGATTTTGACCAGCCCAACAGCCTGCTCGTGCAGGCCGACCATATTTTCTGTTGTCTCGGCACCACCATCCGGCAGGCGGGTTCGCGCGAAGCTTTCCATAAAGTAGATTACCAGTACCCGATGGATATTGCCCGGATGGGGCTGGCTAATGGCGCATCGCTGTTTGCTGTTGTGACTTCGATGGGGGCCGATGTCAACTCCACGTTTTTTTATAACCGCGTGAAGGGCGAAATCGAGCGTGATTTAGCCGCCCTCGATTATGCGGCACTGCTCATTTTCAGGCCGTCGCTGTTGCTGGGCCAACGGCGTGATTTTCGGCTCGGCGAACGGGTAGGGGAGGGGTTTATGCGGCTGCTGGCCCCGCTGATCCCGGCAAAATACCGGGCCGTCGAGGCCAGCAGGGTGGCCGCAGCCATGATCGCAGCCGCGCAAAAAGAGCAATCAGGCGTGTTTGAGTCTGATAAGTTGCAGTAAATCAGTCAATTTCAACCACTACATTGCGCCCAACGGGGTGCGCCACGCAGGTCAGAATAAAGCCCGCATCGAGTTCTGATTTGGTCAGCCCGTCTTCTTCGTCAAGTTTAACCTTGCCCGACGTGCATTTGCCCATGCAGGCCGTACACATCCCCGCCTGGCACGAATACGGCAGGTCAATATCTAACTCCAAAGCCGCTTCGAGAATGGTCTGGTGGGGGGCAACGGCAAATTTGTATTCGTTGCCTTCATACAACACCGTGATTTCGGGCGAATCGTCATCATCGGTGGCAGCCGCACCACCCGGCTTTTCAATAGAACCAGCAGCCCCGGCTTCAACAACCTCGCCAACGGCAACAGGTACGGTGGCAAAACTCTCTTTAAACACCCGGTCGGTTGGGATTTTCAGCAACGCCAGGGCCGACCGAACCTCGTCCATCAGTCCGTCTGGGCCGCAGAGATAAAAACTCGCTCCGGCGCGTTCGTCGGCGGGCATCTTTTCGAGCAGTTTGGTGAGCGAGTGTTGGTTGATGCGCCCTTTCTGCCCAAACCACCCAAACGAGGGCTGACTCAGGACGTGTGTGGTTTGAAATCGTTTGGTGCCATGTGCCTTTTCGAGCGCGTCTAAATGGGCTTTGTAGATAATACTCTGCTGGTTGCGATTGCCGTAAATGAGCCAGACGCGGCTTTGCGGCTCCGTATGCAAAATTGATTTTGCCATCGAAAACAGGGGCGTAATGCCGCTCCCGGCCCCAATCAGTACCACCGTCCGGCGGTTGGCCGGATCGAGTTTGGGGGTGAATGTTCCTAATGGCTCCAGGGTTTCCAGCACGTCATCGGGCCGAATCCGGTCGCAGAGGTAGTTAGAGACCAGGCCGCCCGGCACCCGTTTTACCGACACCGCCAGTGATACATCAACGTGCGGTGAACTCGACATGGAGTAGGAACGGCGTACTTTCTGGCCGTTGATGTTGAGCGAAAACGTCAAAAACTGGCCCGGCAGGTACCGGATTTCTTCGTTAATCGGGTGCCAGAAGGTCAGCGTTACGGCATCCGGCGTTTCGCGGATAACCTCTTTTACTTTTAAAAAATAGCGACTTGCCATAAAACTCAGTTGGTGGTCTTTTGGATGATAACGGCCTGATTGGGTTTTGAGTTTAGCCAACCGGCGAATGAAACGCAGTGAGCCGCTCAATGGGGGATTTTAACATCTGCCCCATCATTAGCCCCGCGTCGGTAACGGCCCGGCGCAGTGAGTCAGAAAAATAATGCCCGATTGACCCCACAAAATGCACCGGATACTGCCGCGCTTCGGGCCACCGAACGAGGTAGGTGTTCAGAAACAGCCTGAATGCGTCTGCCGTAAGTTGCTGCACAAACGGGTGCGTGGCGTGTTGAGTCAGAAAGGGGGTAAAACCGGCAAAATAGCGGTTTGGAAACGGTTTCTGGTAGGCGTTTTCGAGCAGCGCGGGCCGGTCGAGGGCGTATTTATCCCGAAAGGCACGCGCCAGATCGTCGGGTAATTGCTCCTGAAACGCCAGCCTGACCAGGGTTTTGCCGAGGTAGCCCCCGCTGCCTTCGTCGCCGAGCCAGAACCCCAGCGAGGCTATATTTCGCCGGATAGTCTGCCCGTCAAAAAAACAGGCGTTGCTGCCCGTTCCCAAAATACAGACGATTCCGGGCTGCTGTGGGCTAACGGCACGGGCCGCGCCGAGCAGATCACTGGCAATTTCAACCTGTTGCAAACCAGGCAAAACGGTTTTCAATGCAACGGATATGCGGGCGTTGCTGTCTGCATTAACGCAGCCTGCCCCGTAAAAAAACACGGCAGAGATCGCTACATCTGCGGGCATTGCCTGCGCGAGTTGGGGTAATAATTGGTTGCGTAGGGTGGCAACGATAACCTCCGTATTCTCGTAATAAGGATTAAAGCCATCGGTGTGAAGCAGGCGTAGCGGCTGCCCGGCAGAATCAACGAGTTGCCAGTCGGTTTTGGTAGAGCCACTATCGGCAATGAGCAGGGTTGGCATTTGGCTAAATAAGTTTTCCGACGGCCCGAAACCGGCTGAAAACCAGTTCGGTATGGGGCGCGTCGGTGAGTTCGTGGGTGAGGTCTTGCCCGGCCCAGTGTTCATAATGTTTGCCGGTGCGCCAGAGTCGGGATGCGCCAACGTCGTAGATAACGCGCTGATAGGCCACCCAGATTTCGTCACGATCCTGTCCGTTGCGGAGGGCAAGTTGGGCGGGGGTGTAGGCGGGCAGGTCTGCCGTTTGATAAGGAGTCATATAAATTGCCCGGTTGCGGGCGTTATTAAAACCGAAAACCCTATTTTTGTGGGTGTCTGCAAAATTACAGTATCTTTAACGCACATTCTTTCGACGACCTTTTTGCTATGAGAATCCGCCTGTTTACTTACTTCCTGATTGTTGGAGCAACGGTTTTTTTCGCCGGTTGCAAAAAACCAACCCCACCGCCCGTTTCAGAGCGCATTGCCAAAGCCTGGACGGCCCGCATCGTGAACGAAGGCCCGGCCACCGTCTATACCAAAGGTGCCACCAGTACCAAACCCGGCTATTCTGGCTTTCTGCTCGATTTGAGCAAAAGCCCCGCCGTGACCTACCGTGAGTTTGACGGAAACAGTTTCACCGGCACGTGGTCTGTTCCGACGGATACCCAGTTGGTACTGACCGCCCTGAACCCGCAGCCAACCGGCACCAACGGCACCATTACCTTCACGATTGACAGCCTGAGCGACACCGAACTGAAACTGACCCGGACAACGGCCAGCCAGAAAACGGGCAACAGCAGCAACGTTTACACGCTCTCAAATCCGTAAGTCACTGCCGTTCATTCTTCCGGCATAAAAAGCCGCCCCGATGAGTCAGGGCGGCTTTTTTAATAGCTTGTATTAACTCAGGAAGGATCAGGAAGCCGCTCGTTGCACCCGCAGTAGCTGACCGGCAACAGACGACTCTGCTATTTTTAGGCAGGCAACGATATGATTCGCAAGAGCCTCAAAATCAGCATCAACTGTGCAGATAATGATGCCCGCATGATCAGCCGATTGGTTATGAAGTTTAATAAAATCTTTTCGATTTAGCGTAATCAGGCACCGTTCCAACATTGTGGCAAGTTGTAGCACCTCATTATCTGGCATTGACTGACCGGCCTTGCCTAAGTCAAGCAGCGTAAGTAAGTCACATTCTTTGTTTCGTAGATGTTCAACAGCCGGGAAAGGAAAGTTTTCGTCCGCCAAAAGTTTCACCATCAGTCGTGTTCATTTTCGGCGATGGCCCCGGTAATCTCATCGGCGTGGGTACGGGCGTAAGCCCAGGCGTTTGCCAGGTCTGTTGCCCCAATTGTAGGATAAGCACGAAGTAACTCGGCCTCGGTAACTCCCAACTGCCGACTGCGGACCAGCACCCAAACTGGAATCCGGGTGCGAATAAGGCAGGCGGCCCCACCCGACACGCCCGGTAGCTGCTCAATACCGGCGAAGGCATCGCCTAAGTCCTGCACAATCCACTGGAGAAGTTGTGCTTTTTCGGCCCTTGATAGGTGACGCAAAAGTTGTTCGGTTTCTAAAATAGCTGCGCTCATACTATCAAATATACAGATAAACGCCAGGTTCAGCGCAAATTCGGTACGGGTAGCACGGGCAGGCTCTCGTTGTCAGTTTCGCCCACGGCCTGCACCGCAAAGTAGTAGTTGTCTTTTGAGTACGGCAGCGTCATACCGAGTTTGGTGGTGAAAAATTTCTTCTGCCAGAAGGGCCAGTGCGTTTCGCGCATCAGCACATAATATCCTTTTGGTTTGCCGCTCTTGGGTGCCTGCCAAAACAAGGCCGTTGAGTTGGTCAGGTTTCGCACGTCAACCGTTACGGTTTGGGGCGGGGCGGGGGCTTTGGCGAGGTTGGCGAGGGTAGCGAGGTTGATACCGGTGTTTTTTCGTAAATACTCAAAGTCCATGAACTTAGCCAGATCGCCGTATTCGATGGTGGTTGGCCCGGCACCATCGGTACGAACGTTTTGGTGCTGATGCTCATACTGTTCGTTCATCTCGGTCATGCGTACTGCCGCAAACCCGCGCTGCACATACGGCGTGTGGTCTCCGCCCCGCAGGTAACGGTCGTTGCGATAGACCATCACCACTTCTAAATTTTCGACGTACCGCTCGCCGATTTCTTTCAGATACCGGGCCAGGGTGCGGGCTTTGCCGTCGTTCTCGTTGCCGTATTGCCGGATACCCGTAGCGCGGTCGGCGGTTTGAAAAGCGGGTAGCCCCTCGCTGAATACCCGCAGCCGGGTGTTGTCAATAATTCGGGTTTCGCTGCTGTTGTTGCTACCCATGATGTCGTTGTTAAGCACGGCTTCGAGGTTCCATTTCTCCTGCACGGCGCGTTCGGAGAGATGTTCGGCACCCAGAAGTCCCTGTTCCTCACCGCACAAGGCCACAAAAATCAGCGTGGCCGGGAACGATTGCTTGCTCATCACCCGGCAGAGTTCCATCACGGCAGCCGTGCCGGAGCCGTCGTCGTTGGCACCGGGTGCGTCGCCCTCCCGATCCTGCACGTTGCTGTTCCGGCTGTCGAAATGGCCTTGTACAATAAAGACACGGTCGTCGGTAGGGTCGGTGCCTTTGAGGGTTGCCATCACGTTGCCCATATCGGCCACCGCGTCCACGCGCTTGCCATCGGGTTGCAGCGTCCAGGTGTCGAGGGTAGCCGTGAGCCGCCCGTTCGATTGTCTGGCGTATTGCTGAAACCGGCCAAGAATCCAGTTGCGGGCCGCGCTGATGCCGCGTGTGGCCGAGGTTTTCTGTTTGTCGGGGATGTTACTGAGGGTTTGGCGGGTGCCAAAACTGACTAAGCCGGTGATGTGCGCCCGCAGGCTATCGGCAGAGAGTTCGGTAATCATCTGTGCGATTTGCGGGTCGCGGTTGACGATAACGGTTTGGGCAAAGCCCGGAATCGGGAAGAGCAAAAGAACAAGGAAACGGTATTTCATGCGGTTCAGCGTTTTGATAAAGGCCAAAAATAGCACGAAATCAGATGGTAAGCCACGCTTGACGGTCGGGGCTCTCTCGGTTTGGGGAGCCGCTATCCATTACCTGAAGATTCCTTTCGGGTCGGGGAGCTTGGCCTGCAGTTCGCTCAGATACAGCACGTCAATCGCGCTGATGTCTATGGTGTGTGCCTGATGGAAAAAATCCCAGGCTCCGGCATAATCGGCGTGGGCAAACCGCAGCAGGGATAACTTCAGCAGAATGGCGGCACTTTTCGGACTCAGCACCCTGGCCCGATTCAGGAGCGTATCGGCTTCGGCCAGCGCGGTGGCATCCTGATTGAGTTGAAACTGTTTGATCTGCACCGTTGCCAAATCGGTCATCAGCACCACGTTGGTATCGGCCACGGCCAATCCTTTCCGCAGCACCCGCACGGCATCGGGCAGTTTGTTGTGCTGATAACAAATCACGCCTAAGCCCCAATATGATTCGGCGTTGCGGTCGTTGAGGAGCCAGGCTAAGTTGAACCGATGCGCTGCCGTGTCGAGTTGGCCGCCGTTGAGGTAATCCCAGCCGCGAGCCGCAAAAAACTCACTGGCCTCGTTCCGGCTGGCAAAACTCTGGTCGCAATCCATCAGAAACTTGATTTCTTCGTCGAGTTGAGCCGTTGTTTTGGGCAATTCACCAAACAGGGGCAACACGCGCCGGTCGGCCAACGAAATCTCGGCGGTTACGCTGGCATTGGCAACGGCGGTGGTTTGGCCGCGCCCGGCGGTATCTGCCGACCGTGCCGATGTCACAAACTGCAACGGCTGCGCCCACGCCCAAACCGGCAGCGCGACATAAACGACTACTGACCAAATCTTAATCATCTGATAGGCACTGAATAACTTCTGTTCCGGTAAAACGCAGGACTGATACCATTAGTATTGCCGGGCTTTATCGCCCCCGCTTGCGGCCCTTCCCGGCGGCTGCTTTGGTCTTGCCCGACCCCATGCCTAATTTCCCGGCGCGGGCATCGAGTGCTTTGGCTTTCAGGGCTTTGGCTTTGGCAATGGGCCGCCCCTGTTTCTCATGAAACGCGCCCCGAAACGTCGGGTCTTCGCGTTTGCGCTGCTCGTCAATCTCGCGCAGCATGGCCTGGGCTTCGTCGGGCGGGGTTGGCAGCAGTTCTACCTGACTCGGTATCGGGATGCGGGGGATGACCTGCCCGATGATTTTTTCGATCCTGCCAATGTGATACGCTTCGGCAGAGGTCATAAACGTGATGGCTTCGCCGGTGCGGTTGGCCCGGCCCGTTCGCCCGATGCGATGCACGTAGTCTTCGTAAATAATCGGCACGTCGAAGTTAATCACGTGCGACACCCCCGTTACGTCAATGCCCCGCGCGGCCACGTCGGTGGCTACCAAAATCTTGACGTTGCCCTCTTTGAAGGCTTCCATCGCGTTGATTCGGGTGTTTTGGCCTTTGTTGGCGTGAATCACCCGAATCTGACTGTCTCCGACCACTTTCCGTGCCAGAAACTTATACACGTTTTCGGCTACCACCCGCGAGCGGACAAACACAATCACGCGCTCCATCACGTCGTCATCAATCAGAAATTCGAGCAGGTTGATTTTGCTGCGGAGGTTGGCAATTTCGTAGAGCGTTTGCGTGACCATGGCGGCAGACATGGTTTGGGGCGACGCTTCGATTTTGATCGGGTCTTCCAGAAAATCGTATGATAACCGTTCGACCCGTTCGGGAAACGTGGCCGAGAAGAGCAGGTTTTGCCGTTTGGTCGGGATAACTTCCAGAATGGACTTGATCTGGGGCATAAAGCCCATATCCATCATCTTGTCGGCTTCGTCAAGCACCAGCGTTCTAATTTCTTTCGCGCCGATATGACCTTCGCGGTACAGATCGAGAAACCGGCCCGGCGTGGCAATCAGCAGGTCAACGCCCGCTTTGAGCCGTTCGATCTGGGTTTTTGGGCCGAGGCCGCCATACAACGCCAGGTGCCGCAGGTCGGTGTATTTAGCAAACTGACCAATGGCTTCGGCAATCTGCATCACCAACTCGCGGGTGGGGGCCAGAATCAGGGCGCGGGGATTTTGGCCCTGGGCATATTTCACCTTCATCAGCAACGGCAGGGCGTAGGCGGCTGTTTTGCCGGTGCCGGTTTGGGCGATACCCAGCACATCGTGGTTTTGCAGCACAAACGGAATCGCCTTTAGTTGAATCGGGGTGGGGGTAGTGTAGCCTGCGTCGGCCACGGCGTTCAGCAACTGACGGTTCAGGCGGTTTGGCCCGGCCAGATATTCAGTCTCAAACGTGATTTCAGGAGCAGGAGCCGGTGGTGCGGGCGGTTCAGAAACTGGCAGTGTGGGTGGTTGGTTGATTTCTTCCATGATTAATCCTGCATCGCTAAGAACTGATAATCGCTGATGACAGTCTCTAAGAACGCCCGCGCCCAGAGGGTAGTTCTGATGCCCGTTACTTCCTGCACTTTTTCGGCGGCACGGTCAAGACTGGCCGGGTCGGCCCGGCGCAGAGCCTCGCGGATAATCTGAATGTCGCGGTCAGCGAGTTGGCGCACGTCCGGGAACTGCACGACGTAGTTGGTCGGCAGGGGGTTATACAGCACTTCGTCTAAGGATACCTTGCGGGTGAGTTTCACAACGGTGGTGCCAGCGGCTAAGTCGCCGAGCCGTTGCCCGCGCCCGGTAGCGGCCACGCAAATCACGGCAACCAGCCCGCTAAACAGACCAATATCTACGATTCGGAGGAGCCACCGCAGCAAATAACCGCCAATGCCGGGTTGTGAGCCGTCGAGCATAACGACGCGGGTTTTCATGGCGATTTTGCCCACACTCTGCCCGTTCAGCAGCCATTCGCAGATAAAATGATACAGCAAAATCGGGATCACAATCACCAGCACGACATAAAACGTACCGATGTTAATCTTGAGCGAAAGCGGCAGGGCCGCCGTCAGCAGCACCCAGCCGAGCATAACGAGGTTGTCGAGAATGGTGGCTAAGATACGGTCGCCGAGGCTGGCCGGTTCGTACTCTAAGCGAACGTTTTGGGCGGTTTGAATCGAAACAGACATGGCGACGGGCGCGGGGCAGGTTTCGGCAAAAATAGGGGAGAAATCCCCCATTTTTAGATAAACACCTGATACTGTAACACTAATTGCCCCTTGCGGCCATTTTGCCGGAGTTGGGGCGTGGCACTGCTCCCGCCTGCCGACTCGAATGTGGGGCGGCTCTGGTAATCGAGCGAGAACTTGCTGTTATGCCCCCGAACGAGCCAGTTCAGGCCGAGGTTCCAGACGCTCATTGGCTTTGTAAGTCGTTCGTAGTTTGATACTTGAAGCTGGGCGTAGGGCATGAGTGTACCGTTGCCTTTGCCAAACATATCTGCCGGAAATAGATACCCAACTTGAGAATACACCACACTGCCCGTGCCAAACATGGGGAAGGCGTTGCCCTGAATATTGCTTGCGCCCGGCAGCGTGATGGTGCTGCCACTGGCGGGATTCATGATGCCGTTGTAGCGGAGATAATTCTGGCCGTAATCGGTGTGAAAATAACCAAGATAAGCGTTGATGGCCGTGCCTTTTTTGCGGTCGAGCGGCATATCCAGAAACGACGCGACCGACCACAGATTCATGGCCTGATACACCGTATCTGCCGTGTTTTCGCGGTGCCAGGTAGCGTTCTGTTGGGTGATAAATCCGGCTTCGAGGTTCAGAATTTTCTTTTTACCGAGGTACGTGCCGGTCATGTAGCCGGGAGTCTGGTTGGCCTCTTTGTCGAAAAACTGATACAAAAACAGCCCCTGAAACTGCTTTTTGTGGCCCTTCAGCGCGAATGACGAATAGGCCGACAACGCCGGGGGCGCGGCTCCGTTGGTCTGAATCGGGAAGGGGTCGCTCATGGCGATGCGGTAATCAATGCGGCCAATCTGCCCCCGCGCATACACCGTCAGCTTGCGCGAAAACTCGTCGGTCTGGTCAACGGTGGCCTGGGCAAACACCGGCACGTCCATCGTCATGATGCTGCTTATTCCCGGCTGACTGAACCGCGAGAGACCGTTTACGATGGTCAGTCCGCCCCCGATTTTGAGATAATCGCGGTTCTTGACCACGAGATATTCACCAACGGCATCGTGAAAAAAGGCCCCCACTTTGCGGTTTGACGGCGTTCCGGCGGTGTTAAAACCGGGAAAACCGTTGAGGTAGTTGAAATTATTCATCCCGAACTGGAAATACAGCAGCACCCGGTCGTTGATCTGTCCGTAGAGTTGCATCCGGGTTCGGCGCAGGCCAATGTCGAGACTTTGGGTGTTGGGTTCCTGAATAACGGTGGTGCCGGGGTTGCTCTGGTTGAGCCGTAACCAGGTCTGATTCAGGAAGGTAGCCTTGAAAAAATGCGTCCCCGACTCGTTGAGGTTGTACTTCAACTCATTTTTTTCGGGTGCAGGCACCGGCGTTGGGGCAACGGGAGCAGGCTTTGGTTTCGGGGCGAGCGAATCAGCGGGGGCTTGTGGAGCAGACTGGGCAAGGGTAAAACCAGCGGCCAGCATAAAACTGGCGGTAAGTAATCGTTTCATAAGCGGTTGTTATTCAGCAAATCGGGCCAAAAGTAGGCCGTAAGTGCGCCGAGGGCGTTAAAACCCGATTGAAACGGGCTTAAATTCTGGTTAAGACCCAAACCAGCCCAACCCGCTAAACCGCGCTGCGTGGCAACCGGCCCGATAATGCGCTACTTTTGGTCTTTCCCGAATTCATTCCCGTTCATGCAACCTACCACCGTCGCCAACCCCTACCGTGTTCTGTTTACGCTGCCCGTTATTGCCTGCGCCTTGGGCTTTTTCGTGGATGTGTATGACCTGCTGATTTTTAATATCGTCCGCGTTCCCAGTCTCGAATCACTTGGTCTGACCAAAGCCCAAATCTCAACTCAGGGAGCCTATATTCTCTACGGCCAACAGGCCGGGCTGCTGGTTGGCGGCATTTTGTGGGGCATCATCGGCGACAAACGGGGCCGGATTGCGGTGCTGTTTGGCAGTATCGTCACCTATTCGCTGGCGAATTTGGCCTGTGGGTTTGTGCAGTCGGTGCCGGTTTATGCCGTGTTGCGGTTCGTGGCCGGGGTCGGGCTGTCGGGCGAGTTGGGCGCGGCAATGGTGCTGGTGGCCGAAATCGTGCCAAAAGCCGTTCGGAGTTATGGCTCGTCGGTAGTGGCCGGTATTGGGTACTTAGGCGCGGGTGTGGCCTATCTCACGCAGGAGTTTTTTGACTGGCGAACGGCCTTTTTCGTGGGTGGCGGCATGGGTCTGGCGTTACTTGTGCTGCGGGCCAGCGTGTTTGAATCGGGGCTGTTCGACACGCTCAAAACCGAGCAAAATACCGTGGAGCGCGGCAATTTCTGGCATTTCTTCAGCACCTGGCCTAACGCCCGGAAATATCTCCGGTGTGTGGCCGTTGGCCTGCCCACGTGGTTTGTAGTGGGTATTTTAGCTACGTTCAGCAACGAATTTGGCGAGGCAATGGGCATTGCCGAACCCATAAAACCGGGGCAGGCCGTGATGATGATTTACGTTGGGCTGGCCGCTGGCGATCTGTTGTCGGGGCCGTTTAGCCAGTGGCTACAGTCGCGGAAATGGGCCATCATCTGGCTCTTGGTGTCGAGTGCGGTACTGGCCGGGGTGTTTTTGTTCGGCGGCATCCGGTCGGCCCAAACCCTGTATTTGGTCTGCGGACTGGCAGGTTTCTGTACCGGCTACGTTGCCATGTACCTCACAATGGTGGCTGAGCAATATGGCACCAACCTGCGGGCAACGGCCACAACGTCGGTGCCGAGCATTGTGCGGGGCTTGGTTATCCCGATGACCTTATTGTTTCAGGCTCTGAAACCGGTGGCTGGCACATTGGTTGGCGCGGGGCTGCTGGGCGTGGTGGTGTATGCGCTGGCGTTCTGGTCGTTGAGCCGCATGGCCGAGACGTTTGGCAATGAACTGGCGTTTGTGGAAGGATGAATCTAAAGGCAGAAATAGTTACGGCGAACTGTATGTGGTCGTTTTCCTGATGGAATACGGAGGACGTTCGGCCCCTGTTCGCAGCAGTTGGATTATACACGACGACGAAAACTTTCCGCGCTTAACAAGTTGTTACATCACCGACTAACTAAGCAAAAACATGGATATTCTTAACCTGCACGATGTTGTTACCCTAACAAAAGCGTTGCCTGCCGAAAATTTACGTCGGGGCGACGTTGGCGTAATTATAGACATCGGCCCTGACAACCAGTATCTTCTGGAGTTTACGGATAAGAACGGCAAGACGCTGGCAATGCCGACCGTCTCTGCAAACGACGTGATGAAGATTTATTTAGAAACAGCACTCGTTGGTTAGCGCAGATAATGCCCAAACGAACCAACCCCGGCGAATTTCAGTCCTGGCAATCGGCCTCCGAACTCACGGCGGGCGTGGTGGACAAGCGCAACCACAAACGCGCCGATGCCAAACGCAACCGCCGAAACCGGCATTACGTCAAGCTCGTCATTCGCGAACGGCTCGACGATTTGCACGGTCAGGACGACTAACGCCGTTCTATCTTTACGGTCGTTTTTCCCCGTTCATTCATGCGTTTTTCTCTGTTGATTGTCGCGGCCCTGCTGTCGCTCCCGGTTTTGTTGAGTCGTTGCGCCCAGGTTGCCCAACCGCCGGGGGGCAAAAAAGATACTCTCGCGCCGGTTCTCACGCGCTCCGTACCGATTAACCGGGCCACCAATTTTGCCGGGCAGACAATCCTGCTCGAATTTAATGAATACGTCAAGGCCGAAAACCTCCAGCAAAAGCTGCTCATTACCCCGCAGGATAGCAATACGTTCATCCTCAAAGAATTACCAACGGCCCTGCGGCTGAATTTCAACAAACCGTTTAAACCCAACACCACTTACACCCTCAGTTTTGCCGATGCCATTCGGGATGTAACGGAGCGAAACGTGGCAAAAAATCCCAAGATTGTCTTCAGCACCGGCTCGTTTATTGACTCGCTCGATGTGAACGGGGTTGTGACTGATGCCGAAACCCGCAAGCCGATCTTAGGTTTTGCCGTTGGTCTGTTTGAGCCGACCGATACGCTGCCCATCAACCGCAAACGCCCCACCTATTTTGCCCGCACCGACAGCAACGGCATTTATCAGATCGAAAACATCAAGGCAGGGCGTTACACCGTATTTGGGTTTCAGGATGCCGACTTAAATCTTGTTAATAATCAGCCCGGCGAGCGCGTGGCCTTCGCCGATTCTATACTGTTTTTAGGCCGCACCGACCGCGATTCACTGTTGAACGTAAACCGAAGTTCGGCCAATCGGAATCTCGTGGCGTTTGGGGCATCACTCAAACCCCGCATCACCCGGCGCGAACGGACCGACGAGGTTATGGGCTTTGAACTGAGCGGGGGCGTGGCGGCTTATTCGCTGAAAATCACCGGCGTAGCCAACTCCACCGCCGTCCGCACCACGCCTGACACGCTGGTCTCGTTTCAGGAATCGCCGACGATGATCCGGGTCTATAAACAACCCGACCGGCTGCCCGGCGACACCGTTTATGTGGCACTCTCAGTGCAGGATTCGGTGGGTAACACCACTGATTTTAAGGAGCGGGTGTATTTTTCGCCCCTCAAAACCCGCGCCCGCGACCGGAAATTGCTCACCGCCGAGGTGCTGCCCGCGCCCGGTGCGCCCATTGACAACAGCCCGGCTTCGTTTACGCTGACATTTACCAAACCCGTCAAATCGTTTAATCCGGCGTTGGTCAGCATTTTTAAATCAGACAGTACCAAGACGTTGCCGCTCGACTCGGCCACGTTTCGGTGGAGCAACAATTTTGCCCGGCTCACGATCACCAAGCGGGCCAACCTCGCCGATACGCTGACGCTGTTCCTGAAAAAGGGCGCGTTTGTGAGTGTGCAAAACGATACCCTGCCCCGGCAACGGCTCCGCTACCGCATTAATGACCCCGACAGTTATGGCCTGATTATGGGCAAGGTAACGCGCCCCGAAAAGAACGTGATCGTGGAACTGCTCGACGAGAAATACACGGTCATCCGGGCCAGCTACAACACGCCGAACTACACCTTTGCCCGGTTGCGGCCCGGTCGGTATCGGGTCAGAATCGTGATTGATGCCAATGGAAACAAACGGCGCGATGTGGGCAATATCCAGAGACGAATCCAGCCCGAGACGGTGATTTATTACCCCGGCGATAAAAACGGCTTTGTGCCGGTGAAGCAGGATTTCGAGATCGAGGTTGATTTTTAGGAGAGTGGCACGCAAAGACGCGGAGACGCAAAGTTTTGTTTCGATAAGTGTAGAGAAACTTTGCGTCTCCGCGTCTTTGCGTGCCAGGTTTATTCCCTCCCCCGAAACCCAATCACCCCGCCCATCGTCACAAAGGCCGACAGAATTACGGTTACGAGCAAAACGCCGGGCGGAAAGCCGTTGATGGTGAGCGTTTTGGGGATGTTCAGGTATAGTAAAATCGTAATTAAACCACGCGGAGCAATGTAAGCCAATGGTTTCAGGATACCGCGAAAGGCTAATCGCAGAGTCAGGTACCGAACAGCCAGAATGGCCAGCACAAACAAAACACCCACCACCCAGGCATCAACGTCAGCCAGCACGGTAAGGTCGGCGGCATAGCCAAAGAGCAGGAAAAAGAACGTTCTGACTACAAACGACCCCTCGGCAGTCAGGTTTTTGAGTTGGTCAAATTCCTTCTCGAAGAGGTCATTTTTCAGGATTTGGTCGAGCCGTCCGCGAACAAACAGTTCGGTATTGTTGAGAAACAGGCCAAAAACCAAGATCAGCAGCAGCGACGACAGGTGATTGGCCTCGGCAATGCCGTAGACCAGCAGCAACACCGAAATAATGGGTAAAAACTTGACCGGGTGGTTAATCCGGCCAATCAGAAACAACAGCCCGAAACAGCACACGACCGATACCATAGCCATCACCACCGTATCGCGCAGAAATGCGAACCCCGCCGACCAGACCGATGCCTGAGCGGTCAGCAAAAAATTAAAACCCGTTACGCCGATGATGCTCGAAAAGGCAGTCTCGTAGGTCAGAAATTCGCGTTGCTCGCCTGATAGCGCGTTGCTGTTCAGGGCGGCCCGTGCGCTGCCGATCACGGCAAAGGGTAATGAATTGAGGAGACAACGATAAAATGTTTCTTCGATGAGCAGATACGTTACGCTGGCAATCAGCAGGGTGGTGAGCGTAATGGTCGAGAATGCCATGAAGGCCGTTCGGCGGATGAGACCGAATTTTTCGGGGGGTAATTCCAGATCAAGCGCACCTTCGAGCACAATCAGAATCAGACCGAGGGTGCCGAGGGCAGATAGTGCCGGGGCCACAAACGGAACCTGCACGTCGAAATAGCCACTGATCCAGCGGGTGATGATGCCCAGCCCCAGCAATAAAATTACGGAGGGCGTTTTGATACGACTGCTGAAGAGGTCAAAGCTGTATGAAATCAGCACGGCTAAGCTCAATCCGATCAGTAAATAAGCTGAATCCATAAATCGGTTTGTGGTTCGTAGTTCGTGATTTGTAGTTCGTGATTTGTAGTTACGCTCGCGTCAGCAAAACCACGAACTACAAACCACAAACCAGGTCAGTAGCAATCTTCGCCGAGTACAAGCACAACGGAATCCCCCCGCCGGGGTGAACGCTGCCCCCCACAAAGTACAGGTTTTCAAACTCATGCGAGAAATTGGCGTGGCGCAAAAACGCGGCAAACCGATTGTTGCTGCTGTTGCCATACAATGCCCCCTGCGAACTTGACGTGCGGCTTTCGATGGTGCGCGGGTCCAGCACCGACTCCGTTTCGATGAGTGCGCCAACGTCGGTGCCGAGGGCGCGGCTCAGTTTCAGAATCACATTTTGCCGGGCGCGGGCCGTGAGCGCGTCCCAATCCTGACCGGTATTATTGGGCGCGTTGAGCAGAATAAACCAGTTTTCGCAGCCGGACGGTGCGTCGGTAGGGTTGTGTTTGCTGCTGATGTTGAGATACACCGTTGGGTCGTGGTGCAGGGTTTGTTGCCCGAAGAGTGCGTCAAATTCGGCGCGGTAATCATCGCTGAAAAAAATGTTATGCAACCCTAACTCACTGAACTGCTGCCGGATACCCCAGTAAAAAATTAACCCCGAACTCGACTTGGGTTGCCGCAAAATCCGTTCTGGCTGCCGGGCGTTGGGCAGGAGTTTACGAAACGTGCTGACCACATCCATATTGGAGATGACCACATCGTAGTTTGTCGTTTGTGGTCTGCGGTTTGTAGTCTGTTCCTCAACGCCATAACTGATGGCGGTTATTCGTTTTTTGTTGGTTTCTAAAGCCGTAACGCGGGTGTTGAACTGGAAGGTCACGCCCAAATCCTGCGCCAGCTTAACCAAACTGTTGGTGATGCTGACCATGCCGCCCGCCGGAAAAAACGTGCCGATGTTGTACTCTAAGTGCGGAATAATATTGAGCGTGGCCGGGGTTTGGTACGGGTCAGAACCGTTGTAGGTGGCGTAGCGGTTAAAGAACTGCACCAGTTTAGGGTGATTAAACCGGCGTTCGTTCGCGCTGTTCATCGTGCCAAACACGCCTAAGCGGGACAGGTTGCGATAGCCGCGCAGGGCATCGCGGTTGAGCCAGGTTGCGGCCTTGTGCAGCGAGCGGTGCAGAAACAGGTTAGCCGTGATGTCATATTTTTCGGCACTGTCGCGCAGGTGATCGGTGATGTGGGCAGCCGGTTCGCCAAACGTGGTTTCAACGTCGCGGGCAAAACGGTCGGTGTCGGCCCAGGCGGTCAGGCGCGTGTTATCGTCCCAAAAATACCGGCACACTTCGTCAAGTTGCTGATAACCAAAGTAATCGGTTGGGTCTTTGCCCGCCAGCGTAAACAGTTCGTCAATAAGTTGCGGCATGGTAAAGAGCGACGGCCCGGCATCAAATCGGTATATTTCGCCATCGGGCCGGGTGTGGCTAAAGGTTGAGAGTTTACCACCGGGATAGGCGTTGGCTTCAAATACCGTAACGGTGTAGCCCTTCACGGCCAGGCGGATGGCCGAGGCAATGCCCGCAATACCGGCCCCGATAATGGCAGCAGATTTGTTCATAGATTACTTCCGTCCGTAGTAAAACAGCGATGTATTGGCGGTGTTGGCGGGCCGCTCGCTGCTGGTGAAATACCCTTTTGCGTTTTTATCGAAGCAGATAGCCTCGCCCTGCGGCTCCAGCCGATACGCCAACTGCCGACCCGCCGTGCTTTGCAGCGCGTCGGCAATGGTTTGGCCCGCCTTGCGCTTCCAGTAAAAAACGTTAGTGTATGTCCGCACCAGAATCTCGGTGCCATCGGGCGAGATGGCCGCACCCGTCACCACCGAAATCGGAATTTCGCCGAACGCCTGGAGTGTAGTCACGGCGTTGATATTCTGCGGATAGCCCAGTTTGTACAACCGCACTTTTGCCTCGCGCTTGCTGATAATCCAGACATCCGACGTTTGGGGGTCAACAAACATAGCTTCAGCATCGCGGGGGCCGTCGGGATAAACGTAGTTAATCCGTTCGACGGTGCCGATTTTATCGGTCAGGCTTTTTGGTTCGGCAAAGCGGTAAATCTGGCAGGCGGACCGCACGGCGTTATTATCACCAATATCGCCCATGTAGATATAGTTCACGCCTGCCGTTGGCCCCGGCCCAATTGCCATCTCCTCCCAATCGGTATTCTGGGTGTTTGGCACAGCAATGCGGCCTACGGCTTTGCCATCGTATCCGAGCAAGACCATTTCGGTGGGGTTGCCGCTGTCTTCTTCGAGCCATACGTGGCCGGGCATCGAGCGGCTGTCGGCCATGCCCGATGCTTCGTCGGCGGTACCGGACGCAATCACGGCCTGAGTAGGGTCAGTAGCAAATTGGGCATCTCCCGCATTTGGCGACAACTTATCGCACGAAGAAACGGATAAAAAAAGGGTGGCATTAATCAAAATCAGGAATAGGCGCATAACGAAGGAGAGTAATTGATGTATCAAAGTAACGCAAACCGGCGCAAAACAGGGCAATTAACACTGAGTTGAATTGGCACTACTCTGTTCATTCTCTTTTAAAGTGATAGAGTAATCAAGAAAAAACTCAGGATATTGTTCTAAAATGCCGTTGAATAAGTAAATCTGTTAGGTAACGGTCTTAGATGTGGTAAGTTAATGCGTGTACAAGTGCCAAAACCAACCTAATTAATTTTCTATGATGAACAGTTACGTTCGACGGATAGGGCAAACCCTTATTCTGGTGCTGGGAGTATTTCTCAGCCAAACCCTGATGGCGCAGGAATTGCGCGTCACGGGCAAAATTACCGACACCGAAACCGGAGCCGCTATTCCGGGTGTCAACGTGGTGATCAAAGGCACCAACCGGGGCGTAAACTCCGATGCGAACGGCGCGTACTCGGTAAACGTACCAAACGCGCAGAGTGTGCTGGTATTCTCGTTTGTGGGCTACAACCGGCAGGAAGCTACCGTTGGTACGCGCTCGGCAATCAATGTGGTGCTGGCTCCCGATGTAAACTCGCTGTCTGAGGTAGTCGTAACGGGTTATGCCGCCCAGAACAAGCGCGACATTACGGGGTCAGTATCGGTGGTTGACGTGAAAGAGATCAGCAAAGTAGCGGCCTCGAACATTGCCGATCAGTTGCAGGGCCGCGTGGCCGGCGTAACGGTTAGCTCATCGGGAGACCCCGGCAGCGCGGCTTTCGTCCGTATCCGGGGAATCGGTACGATCAACCAAAACGAACCGCTCTACATTATTGACAACGTTCCGGTACAGAACGAATCGAACCTGAACTTTTTGAACCCGAACGACATCGAGTCTATTCAGGTGCTGAAAGACGCGGCTTCGGCTTCGATTTACGGCTCGCGGGCGGCCAACGGCGTAATCGTGATTACGACCAAGAAAGGCAAGGCCGGGTCATCAAAAATTAACGTGGACTTGTACACGGGTGTTGCCACGCCGGGTAAATACCCAACGCTGGCAAACCCACTCGAACTGCAAAAAATTCAGCAGGGGCTGGCGCAGGGCGCGGGTCAGGTTTATACCACAAACACGTATCCGTTGGTGAACGGGCAGTATGTGTTGCCCGATTTCTTTGTGCGGCAGAGTGCAGCCGCCGGTGGTTTTGCGGGTGGTGTGCTGGCGGGCGACCCCCGTGCTGATCCGAGTAAGTATTTCCTGAACTCAGACCCAACGGCAGATGCCAGCCTGAACTACCTCATTGCGCCGACTAACAAGAACGGTACAGACTGGTTTCGGGAGGTGTTTAAGCCTGCTCAAACCACGAATTTTCAAATCAGCGGGTCGGGTGGCTCAGAAAAAGGCAACTACTTCTTTAGTGCCAACTATTACAAGAACAACGGTATCCTGATCTACAACAACTATACGCGCTATCAGACCCGGATTAACACCAGTTTCAACGTGAAAAAACACGTGCGAATTGGTGAAAACCTGAGTTTTGCCTACCAAACCAAACGCGGTAGTGCCGGTAATCCAAATGAAGGCTCTGTGTTCATGAACTCACTGCGGCAGCCGCAAATTGTGAGCGTTTATGACATCAACGGTGGTTGGGCCGGGCCGTGGGGCGCGTCGTCAAACGCCGGTAACCCCGTAGCCAGCCAAACGCGAACCCAGGCTAACGGCGGCTATGACCTCAGGATTACAGGTAACGTGTATGCCGAAGTTGATTTCCTGAAGCATTTTACGGCCAAGACCAGCTTTGGTCTGGATTTGGGACAGGGACTGAGCAATGGCTATGGCTACCGCACGTTTGAGGCTACGGAAATCAACGCGTCAAACAGCATAAGCCGCAATACGTTTGCCAACCGTAACTGGGTGTTCTCGAACACGTTGCGGTATGGACAGGAATTTGGCGGTGGCGCACACCGGGTAACGGCATTGGTGGGTACAGAAGCCCGCCGGAATACCTACGAAGGCTTTGGCGCATCGGGCAACGGGCTGGTGTTTGGTAATGACCCGAATTACCGTATCCTGACCAACTCCAATTCTAAAACCTGGAACCTGAGTGAGTACAAAGGCGAAGTAACGATCTCGTCGCTGTTCGCTCAGGCAAACTACAATTATCAAGACAAGTACCTGATTAGCGGTACGGTTCGGCGCGACGGTGTATCCCGGTTCATCAACAACCCATACGGGGTATTCCCGGCAGGCAGCGTGGGCTGGCGCATCTCGAAAGAAGCCTTCATGCAAAACGTTTCGGTGGTGAATGACCTGAAACTGCGCGTTGGCTACGGTATTACGGGTAACAACGAAATTGGTGATTACCCAGGATATGCAAACTTCGGTCAGAGTCTCGGCGGTACGGCTTACTCGATTCAAGGAACACCCAACGCCGTTACGCCTGGTTTTGCCCAGAACTCAGTAGCTAATCGTGACCTTCGTTGGGAGACTACCAAACTGCTAAATATTGGCGTAGATGCCCGGATTCTGAACGCCCTGGATTTGACGGTAGAATGGTATGACCGCAAAACGTCAGATATTTTGTACGCAGTGCCATTGCCAACTACGGTTGGTAACATTGGCAGACTGCCCTCAAACATTGGGGCGATGCAAAACAAAGGCGTTGATATTCAACTCGGCTACCGGGGCAAAGCGGTGGGTAGTCAACTTACCTACGGCGTAACGTTCACTGCCGGTCACTATACCAACACGGTGCTTAATATTGACGGTGTTGCTGCCAACTTTATCTCTGGCGCGGGTTCACGGATTGGCGATATCACCAAAACGGTTGCCGGTCGGCCCATCTCGCAGTACTTTGGCTACATTTCTGATGGAGTTATCAAATCAGAATCCGAACTACCCAAAACGCCCGGCGATGCTAAAGTGGGCCGCTTGAAATTCCGGGATTTGAACGGCGATGGCGTGATCAACGATGATGATCTGACGTATATCGGTACGCCGATCCCGAAATGGAACTACGGTATTAACCTGACTGCCAATTACAAAGGTTTTGACCTGACCATGTATTTTCAGGGCGTACAGGGAAATCAGTTGTATAACTACGTTCGTTACTTCACCGATTTTCCGGCGTTCCAGGCCAACTACTCAAAGAACATGCTCTACAAAGCAGGCGACACGTATCCAAAGCTCGACGCTAACGATACATATAGCCCGCAACGGAGTAGCTTC
This sequence comes from Cytophagales bacterium, assembly GCA_038230415.1. GTDB lineage: Bacteria > Bacteroidota > Bacteroidia > Cytophagales > Spirosomataceae > JBBRNH01. The sequence goes on from JBBRNH010000059.1 coordinate 25,953, forward strand.
TACGTAGAAAACGGTTCGTATTTCCGGGCGAAGACCGTAACGCTGGGTTATACCCTGCCAGTAGCACTCACCAATCGCATCGGTGTTGACCGCGTTCGGCTGTATGTGCAGGGCGCAAACCTGTTCACGATCACGAAATACACGGGTCTTGACCCGGACGTAACCATTCAGAACATCACCGAAGGTTACAATGGTGGACAGCGTGACCTCTCGATGGGCGTTGACTTTGGCCGGTATCCGGTGGCCCGGTCGGTGTACTTCGGCGCGAACATTGAGTTTTAATTGATTACCCCGGTTTTTGCCGGTAGTTTGTCATGCTGACGATAGGAAGCATCTCTTGACCATACGATAAGGTGCTTCCTATCGTCAGCATGACAAACTACTGGCAGAGCAAAACCAGGTGACTGCGCCCAACTGAATTGTTTGAAAATTTTATTAATCGCTTCAAACTTTTTGGTTGGACAAATCTTTTTAATCTAAATTGTCGTAAACAAATATAAATTTCCATTCTACAATGAATCGAAAATTAATACTCGCTACAACCTGCATCTTGATGCTCGGGTTGACCTGGGCCTGTAAGGACTCCTTTCTGGAGCAGAAACCCTACGGAGCCGTCAATGAATTAACACTGTCAGCTTCGCTGAACGGAGCCGATGCCCTGCTGATTGCGGCCTACTCGAACATGGACGGTTTCTCAAGTTGGGACAATGGTTCTCCGTGGGGGTCGGCAGCCTCAAACTGGGTGTATGGCAGCATCAAAGGTGGTGATGCTCACAAAGGATCAGAAGGCAATGACCAGCCAGACATCGTGCCGCTGGAACGGCATGAAGACACGCCGTTGAACCCGTACCTGATCTCGAAATGGAAAACGTATTACGACGGTATTGCCCGGGCAAACCAGACAATCCGCTCATACAAAGCCGTTCCTGGTGCCACCGACGCGCAGAAAAACCCCCGTATTGCTGAGGCTCGTTTCCTGCGGGGTTTCTACCACTATGAACTGAAGCGGATTTTTAACATGGTGCCGTATATTGACGAAACCATCACGCCTGACAAAGCGCAGGTGCCGAACGACAAAGACATCTTCCCGAATATTCAGGCCGATTTGCAGTTTGCGGTGGCTAACCTGCCGGTTTCTCAGCCGGAAGCAGGCCGGGCTACCAAAGGAGCGGCACAAGCCTATTTGGGACTGACCTACATGTGGCAGCAGAAGTATGCCGAGGCCAAAACGCTGTTTGATGCCGTAATTGCATCGGGCCGGTATAAACTGAACGCCAAGTACCAGGACAACTTCGATCCGGCGGTTCAGAACTCGCCCGAAGGTATCTTAGAAGTGCAGCAGGCCGTAAACGTAGGGTCAGACGATCAGGGTAACAACGGCGACATCCTAAATTTCCCCTACAACGGTGGCCCGGGCGGTTGCTGCGGTTTCCACCAACCGTCGCAAAATTTAGTGAATGCGTTCAAAACGGATGCCAATGGTTTGCCATTGATCACCACGTTTAACAACACTGACCTCAAAAACGACACAGGTATCGGCTCTGACCAGCCTTTTGCTACGGATGTAACAACGGCAGTTGACCCACGCTTAGACTGGACAACAGGTCGCCGGGGTATTCCGTACCTCGATTGGGGCCTGCACCCCGGCTCGGCCTGGGTTCGGTTGCAAGCATACGGTGGCCCGTACTCGCCCAAGAAAAACGTCTATTACAAATCGCAGGAAGGCACACTGACTTCGGCTTCAGGATGGACAAAAGGCTACAACACCAACAACACCAAGCTGATGCGCTACTCTGACCTGCTCCTGCTGGCGGCAGAGGCCGAAGTTGAAGTCGGCAGTTTGGAGAAAGCCCGCGATTATGTGAACCAGATTAGGAAGCGGGCGGCCAACCCGGATGGTATGGTGAAAAAATACGTTAATGATGCCGACCCAACCAAAGGATCAACGACCGTAAACGCGGCTAACTACAAAGTGAGCCAATATACTGCCCCCTGGACCGATAAAGCCGTAGCCCGTGAAGCCGTTCGGTTTGAACGCCGGATCGAGCTGGGCATGGAAGGGGGCCGTTTCTTTGACCTGGTGCGTTGGGGCGTTGCCGATGTGGTACTGAACAGTTATCTGACCGTTGAGCAGACGAAACGGACGTATCTCGCCGGAGCTACCTTCAAAAAAGGTAAGTCTGAGTATCGCCCGATCCCAACCGAGGCCATCAACCGGAGTTCGGTTGACGGTGCGCCAACGCTGAAACAGAATCCGGGTTACTAAGTCTTGCCGGTATGAATTGATAACGGGTCGTCGGGCAACTGACGACCCGTTTTTTATGCGTATTTTTGGGTTGCCATCATAACCTCATCCCAACCCCTCACGCAACGGCGCACCGCCCGTAAGGAGAGGCTAAACCATCCGGGGTCACAAAGTCCCTCCCTAAGGGCGGTGCGCCGTTGCGTGAGGGATTGGGGTGGGATTTACGCAATGAAAAATACCGCTTTCTTCCTTGCCTTTGCCGGGCTACTTACCGCCTGCCAGCCGCAGACGCAATTCAAACTCCTCAGCCCCGGCGAGTCGGGCGTTACGTTTGGCAACGCCCTCACCATTGCCGACAGTATGAACATTCTCGACAATGAATTAGTGTATAACGGCGCGGGCGTGGCCGTGGCCGATTGGAACGGCGACAGCCTGCCCGACCTGTTTTTTACGGCCAATATGGTTGATAACGCCCTGTATATCAATCGCTCCCCGAAAGGGCAGGGCAAACTGAACTTTGAAGACGTTACCAAAGCCGCCGGTGTCAGCAAACCGCGCCCGTGTTGGTCGGCGGGGGCAACGGTGGTTGACATCAACGCCGACGGACGCTTAGACCTCTACGTCTCGAACATGATGCACGGACGGGCCGACCTGCGCCGAAATCTGCTGTATGTCAATCAGGGGAACGACGCGAACGGCGTACCACTATTCAACGAGATGGGTGCCGAGTACCAGTTGGATGATGATAGTTACTCGGCTCAGACCGTGTTTTTTGATTATGACCGCGACGGCGATTTAGATGCGTACATCCTGGTGAATCAGATGGATATGCAGTTTGCCAATCAGTACTTCTCGAAGGCGTTCCGCGAAAATTCGCCTACTGCCGACAAGCTCCTCCGCAACGATTTTGACCCCAAGCGCGGCCACGCCGTGTTTACCGATGTCTCGAAACAGGCCGGGATTCAGGCTCAGGGCTACGGGCATGGCGTGTCGGTAGCTGATTTCAACAATGATGGCTGGCCCGATCTGTACGTGACCAATGACTACCTGTCGAACGATAACCTGTTCATCAACAACGGCAATAAAACCCTCATTGAGGGCGGTTCTACGGGCCGAGCCGGTTCGGGAGGGGTAACGTTCACTGATCGGATTCACGACTGTATGCGGCACGAATCCTGGTCGGCGATGGGCAACGACGTGGCCGATATCAACAACGATGGCCTGACCGATATGCTCTCGACCGATATGCTGCCCGATTACACCGAGCGCAAAAAAGCCCTGCTGCGGGCCAATAACTACGCTCATTATCAGTTCACAGAGAAATACAAGTATGAGTATCAGCACATCAGAAACACCCTGCAACTCAATCGGGGGCTTGACCCGCTGACGGGACTGCCCCGTTTCAGTGAGGTTAGCCAGATGGCGGGCGTACCCGAAACGGACTGGAGCTGGTGTCCGCTTTGGTTCGATGCCGACAACGACGGGTTTCGTGACCTGCTGATTACCAACGGTTTCCCAAAGGATATTACCGATCAGGATTTTCTGGCCTACCGCAACGATCAGGCCAGTGTGGCTACCTCGAAGGCCGATCTGTACAAGATGATCCCGGAAGTGAAAATTCCGAATTACATCTTCCGCAACAACGGTGGTGATAGCCTGACCTTCTCCGACAAAACCCGCGACTGGGGATTCACCGAGCCAACGTTCTCGAACGGAGCCGCCTACGCTGACTTTGACCTCGACGGCGATCTGGATGTGGTGATAAACAACACCAACGATTACGCCCACGTCTATCAGAACACCCTGAACGACCACGAAAAACACCCGAATTACCTGCGCGTTCGGTTGGGCGGAACCCCGCAAAACCCGATGGGCATCGGGTCAAAAGTGACGGTTTTTGCCGGTGGGCAAACGCTCTTTGCCGAGCAGAACATTGTGAGGGGGTATTTATCAACGTCGGAGCCAACGCTACATTTTGGCATTGGAACCACTCAACGCATTGACTCCGTGCAGGTTATTTGGCCGACGGGCCAGCGACAGACGCTCCTGAACCCGGCTGTGAATCAGGTTCTGACGGCTGCTGTCGGGCGGGCTGCGGCATCATCGGTCGGTTTGGTTGCCGGTGTTATGCCGTTGCTATCGCCCGCGCTGGACCTGTCGTTCACGGCTCCCGAAGCGGATTATATTGATTTTAATGTGCAGAAAACGCTGCCGCATAAATTCTCGGAATCGGGGCCGGCCATGACCGTTGGCGACATTAACGGCGACGGTCTCAACGATTTTTTTGTCGGTGGCTCGTCGCGGGCCGAGGGAACGTTTTTTATCCAGCAGCCGGGCAAACCGGGGCAGTTTCGGCAGGAGCAGCAATTATTGAAAACCTCGCCCGAAAAACGGGAAGAAGACACGGGCGCGTTGCTGTTTGATGCCGATGGCGATGGCGATCTGGATTTATACTGCGTTCGGGGTAGTTATCAGCACGAAGCCAACTCGCCCTATTTGCAGGACGCGCTGTTTGTGAACGATGGCCGGGGCCGTTTCCGGCGCGACAGCTTAGCCCTGCCCGTTGAGCGTACCAACGGGCGCGTGGTGCGGGCCGTTGATTATGATAAAGATGGTGATTTAGACCTCTTTGTGGGTGGAAACGTGGTGCCGCGCCAATACCCAAAAGCTGAGCGGTCATTTATTTTGAGGAATGATAGCCCAACCAAAAACCCCACCCCGGCCCTCCCCGGTAGGGAGGGAGTAACTGTTCATTTCACCGATGTAACGGCCCAAATCGCGCCCTCGCTGCTGAATAATCCGGGCATCATCAATGATGCACTCTGGACCGATTATGACCGCGATGGCTGGTCCGACCTGCTGCTGGCCGGTGAGTGGATGCCGCTTACCTTCCTGAAAAACCAGCAAGGCAAGCAGTTGAAGCCAACCCCTGCCAACTTGCCACTAACCACTAAAACAGGTTGGTGGACTTCGCTTTGCGCGGCAGATTTCGACGGCGATGGCGATACCGATTACGTGGCGGGTAACTACGGCCTCAACACCGCCTTCCATGCATCAGCCGCCGAACCAATGATGGTTTGTGCCGATGATTTCGACAAAAACGGTAGCTATGATGCAATTTTAGCCCAGTTTGATAACAACGCCAACGGCGAACGCAAACTGTATCCGTTTCACACCCGCGACGATATGATTAAGCAGTCGCTCATTTTCCGGCGACGTTTCCTGAAATACGCTGATTTCGGCGTGGCTTCGTGGGATAAAATCCTGACTGCCGACGAGATAAAACCGTCTCTCACAAAAACCGCTACCTGCCTTACCAGCAGCTATATCGAAAATTTGGGGAATGGGGAATTTGCCGTTCGGCCACTGCCCGCGCTGGCGCAACTCGCCCCGCTGTTCGGAATCTTGCCGTATGACATTAACCACGATGGCAAACCCGACCTGCTCCTGACCGGCAATGACTACGGCATGGAACTCTACCAGGGCCGTGCCGATGCGTTTTACGGTCTCGCGCTGCTGAACCGGGGTAAGGGTAAATTTGAGCCAATGCCGATGGCCCGGAGCGGTTTTGTGGTGCCAGGCAACGGGCGGGGCTTGTCAATAATCAGGCTGGCCGACGGACGCACGGTGGTATTAGCCGCCCAAAACCGGGGGCCGTTGCTTAGTTTTGCCGGTAAACCCCGCAAGGCCGGGCTTTAATCACGTTGTTTGCTATCCATGCTGAAAAAGTACCGCTTCGAACTGGCCGACACCATCCGCCTGAGCATCCCGATCATTATTGCCCAGTTAGGTGTGGTTTTGATGGGCGTTACCGACAATTTATTCGTGGGCCGGTTGCTGGGAGCCGTACCGTTGGGGGCTGCCGGTTTAGCCAATTCCTTATCTATCTTGGTTTGTAGCGTTGGCATCGGCAGTTTGTTGGTGGTGGCCGCTCAGGTGTCGCAGGCCAACGCCCAGGGTGATTCAGGGGCTGTAAATCAACTGTTTCGGGCCGGTTTGCAGGTAGCGGTGCTGCTCGGCCTGATTACCTGCGTGGTGTCGGTTGTGCTGGCGTTGAACTTCGGCTGGTTCGGCCAATCGGCGGAGGTAACGCGCCTGAGCCGCGACTTTATGCTGATCCTGACGGTCTCTATTGTGCCGTTGTTAGTCTTTATTGCGGCCCGGCAGTTAGGCGACGGGCTGCGGTTTCCACGGGTGGCAATGGCAATTACGCTCGCTGCGCTGGCTCTGAATGCGGGCTTCAACTACGTGCTGATTTTGGGTATCGGGCCGTTTCCGGCGATGGGCCTGATGGGGTCGGCAACGGCCACGCTGCTCTCGCGGGTGTTTATGGCCGGGGCCGTTGTGGTTTATACCTACCGGGCGGGTATCTTCAAACCGTATTTTCAGGCTGCGTTTGCCAAACTGCCCACCCGCCGGTATGCCACTGATATTCTGCGACTTGGCCTGCCGGGTGGCTTGACGTTTATGTTTGAGATCGCCCTTTTTTCCTTGGCCGCCATGATGATTGGCTGGTTGGGCGAGAATCAGTTGGCGGCCCATCAGATTGCCATCAACTTAGCGTCAACAACATATATGGCCGCAACGGGTATCTCCACAACGGCGGCTATCCGGGTGGGCGCGGCCATTGGCCGGGAGAGTCAGACAGAAGCGAAACGGGCCGGTATTGCCGCCTTTTTGCTCGTTTCGGGCATAATGACCGTGTTTGCGCTGGTATTTTTTACGGCAAATCACTGGTTAGTCGAATTGTATATCCGTGATAATGCCGGGGTTGCCAATATTGCCGCATCGCTGGTGATTATGGGTGGTTTGTTTCAACTGTCCGACGGGGTTCAGGTAGTAGCCGTTGGCTCGCTGCGGGGTCTGTCTGACGTGAACATCCCGACCTGGATAACGCTCTTTTCGTATTGGGTGGTGGCTTTGCCGCTCAGTTACCTGCTGGGTTTTACGTTTCATCTGAATGCCGTTGGTGTCTGGGTCGGGCTGCTCGTGGGGCTGACGGTGGCCGCCGTACTGCTCACAGTTCGCTTTTTTCGGTTGGTGAAGTAACTAACTGATGTTACCAAATCAGTCATCCCTCCGGCTTTCTATCAACCTGCGTAACATGAGTAACTAAGCAGTGCGGCTAACCATTCGCGCTACTTACGTTGCATTATTTCCTTCAACCCCGCCAGTAATTCTTCCCGCGTTGGCTTGCTGGTGGTGGCTTGATACACAACGCCTTCGCGGTCGAGGGCATCGGCAAACGCGCTGTATTGATCGCGTTCTACAGCAAAAATGTACAGATTATCGAACGGCTCGTTAAACGGTTCGGCCTCGGTAAACGCGGCTGCTTGCCGAAATTCCTGAAACTGTGCCGTGTTCAGGTCGGGCTGATGAATGATGAAGTACCACATAAGAAAGGGGAAAAGGGAGGAAGGGGAGGAAAAGGAGGAAAAGGAGGAAAGGGAGGAAAGGGACGAAAGGGGAAGTCAGTTCTTTCTCCCTTTCGTCCCTTTCCTCCCTTTCACCCCTTTTTCAAAAATGCTTCCCAGTCGGCAATCAGGTGTTTTTTCAGAACGCGGGGAAATTTGTTTTGCCCGCCCAATTTGCCCCGTGCTGCCATCCAATCATAAAAAACCGCCGTTGGCAACACCGTAAGAAACACCTCGTTCAGGGCGTGCCGACGCTCAACGGCGTAATCATCGTTGAGCATTTTGAGGTGATGGTCAATCTGTTGCCGGAGTTTATCGGCATCAACGGCATCGTCAGAACCGATGTACCAGTGGTGGGCAAACAGCGGGTCATGGTTGATGCCGGCAACGGTAAATTCGCGCACCCCGATTTTCAAATCATCGGCGGCTAATTCAACGGCTTTGTTCATGTTGTCGACCGAGAGGTGTTCTCCGCACAGGCTCAAAAAGTGCTTGGTGCGGCCCGTGATGATAATTTCAGCGCGTCGTTTCGAGACAAACTTCACCGTGTCGCCAATCAGATACCGCCAGGCACCGGCACAGGTCGAAATCAGCAGGGCATAATCCTGGCCTTCTTCTACTTCGTCAATCAGCAGCGTTTCGGGGTTGGCAACCAATTCGCCATCTGCCGAGAAATTTTGTTCGTTGAACGGGATAAACTCGAAGAAAATACCATTGTTGGTCACCAACTGCATCCCTTTTGCTTCGGGATGCGACTGATAGGCCAGAAATCCTTCCGAGGCCAGATACGTTTCGATGTAGGTGATGGGGTGGGCCAGCAGCTTCTCGAAACCGGCTCTATACGGCTCAAAAGACACCCCGCCGTGACAAAATACCATCAGATTGGGCCAGATGTCATGAATGGTTTTGACCTGATACCGGGCGATAATCTTCTCCATCAGCAGTTGCAGCCAGGCCGGAACCCCCACAATAAAGCCAATGTCCCAGCCGGGAGCCTGCTCCGTAATCTCGTCTAATTTCACGGCCCAGTCGCGCTCCTGAGCGATGTCTTTGCCGGGTTTGTAGAAATTCTCGAACCAAAACGGAATCCGGCTGGCCGTAATCCCGCTCAAATCACCCTCAAAACGGCCTTCCTGAAAATTAAGTTGTGTGCTGCCGCCCAGCATCAGGCATCCTTTTTCGTATAGTTCGGCGGGGAGGTTCTGGAAATTACCGAGCGACAAAATTTGGCGGGTGCCGGTGCGCTGAATGGCTTTCTGCATCGAGCGCGTGACCGGAATATGCTTCGAGGCTGATTCGGAGGTGCCGGAACTCAGCGCGAAGTATTTCACCTGGCCCGGCCAGCATATATCGCGCTCGCCGGCTAAGGAGCGGTGCCACCACTCGGCAAAGATTTTGTTGTAATCATAAACCGGAACGTACCGCTTGAATTTCTCGTAGAACTCGCGCTCTGAGCCAAATTGAGCGGCTGTAAACAACTCGTCGAACCGATACCGATCACCGAACGCGGTGTTGCGGGCCTTGCCGATGAGTTTGGTAAACGTTTTTTTTTGCCGCTTGTACGCATTCATTCGCCGGGGCTGCACTGCCGACGTAAGTTTGATTCCCTGTTTAAGAACGTTTCCGAGAAGTGCCATAGTCAGTGATGAGTGAAGCGGGTTTTGGGGGGTATAAAAAATTTTATTTTTTTTTTGTCACAACACACAAGAAATGATAATTTTTTTTTAATTTGGGGGTAGCCCCGGGATTGGGGAATTTAAAA
>JBBRNH010000060.1:0-35116 GCA_038230415.1 Cytophagales bacterium
AAGTTGTTGACTGCCGATTTTTTTGCCCAACACGGCAAGCCCGACGTGGTGATTACCGACCCGCCCCGCGCCGGGATGGACGAAGCCGTGGTGCAGCAGTTGCTTGTGGCCGCGCCCGCCCGGATTGTCTATGTCAGTTGCAACACCGCCACCCAGGCCCGCGACCTGAACTGGCTCAGTGAATACTATGCCGTTGCCGATGTGCAGCCAGTTGATATGTTTCCGCACACCCATCACGTAGAGAATGTGGTGCTGTTGGTGAAGAAGGTGTGAGTTACAAATCTAAATTATAGGACGTATTTCCCGTTGGCACAATCTCTTTGAGTTCGCAAGAATATCGTTTCAGGAATCGCACTTTTCGCGTATTCGATGATGCCCGAAATTTGGGATATCCGTAGAATCCGGGTGCTACTATGACGCAAACACAGGCTAAAGTGGGGCTTTGCAGTTGCTCCCTGAACGAGACCATGGTCTTTGCTAATTGCGCTTCGGCTTTATTTCGATTATTCTCAATTTGCTTTAAGTCAAGAGATGAAGCTTCGACTTTAAATTCAAGAAAATGCCATTTTTTGTTTAACAATAAGCAATCACAGTCACCGGGCTTTTTCTCATCAATACCATTTGCAGTAGACCATTGGTAAACAAATCTATCGAGTTCAGAAACAGGCAATCCAACTTCTCGAAAGACTCCTCCATTACCGTCAATTGGAATAATATGACAGGAATTATTCTGACTTTGGGAGACTTTCAGCCACTGAGGAACTGAAACAAATCTAATTTCAATCTTATTACTGCCATCAGATTGTTTCTCATCTGAAAGCCAAAACGTGGGAGTTTTTATTTCTTGTATAGCGTGTTTATTTCGGGTAACTAAATGATTCAGTCGGTCAAGATTCTCGGAATAGCTACTCATGATATTTGTTTCGTCAGTAGATCATACAAACCTTGAAATAGCATTCCTAACTGTTCAGAAATTGTATCTAAGTAGTTTTGGTCGATTAGGCCCGTGCCAACGTCTTTAATATTTATGCAGTATGCTTCTTGTTGGCCGAGCGAATAAGCATTGAACGACTGCGAATCTAACCAATAATCTTTTGGAACGTCGTTTGTAATCCGATCTTGGCTTCCTGTCTCCTTTGAAACATAATGAGCAAAAAGCAATATGTTCACACAGGCCAGAACGTAAGGACTATGAGTGGTTACGATTAATTTACCTTGCGGTATGGTATTTAAAAAAACGGCAAAAGCATTCATTAACTCCTTCTGTGCCAATGGGTAAAGGTGAGTTTCAGGTTCTTCAACAACAAAAAATTCTTTTCGGTTTCGTAGTCCAATTGACAAGAAAATTCCCTGTAAAATTCGCAGAACTTCTTGCTGTCCTGATGACGCGTCTTTCAACGAAATGTTTAAATTATTACCGTTCATTTTAATCTGTTCGCCCGATTCTGTACTTTGATAACTTCCCTTGAGTATGGTTTTAGTAATCCTCTCAATTGAACGGGTTGCCGAAGTGTTGTTCAGACTACGCCCAACCTGTTGAAAGGTTTGCCCATTGTTTTTGAAATTATTACGAACCCCTTTTGACCATTGCACAAATTGATACAGAAGCCGTTCGTTCCCGGTGCGTTGTCTCTTTTCAAAATCTTGATCTTTTACTTCGTCTTCAATAAGTTTTTCAATTTCCTGTTCAATAACCCGTTCAAATGAATCTGGAAAAGCAACCAATGTACTTCTGCCTGCAATAAGGTATGTATGTGCGTTCGTTTCCCGATGGAACAGTGTGTCTAAGTCTTGTCGAAACTGCTGTCGGAGGTTAATTTCGCTGAGGTTATCGTCTAATCGAGGGGCTTCAAAATAATTCTTTAATGACTTACCAATGTCGAAGCCAATCGTATCCTCAAACTTAGCGTATGTAAGCCGGTCTCTACCTTGATAAATGCGTAAGTATGCTCTACTCTGATTGTTATCAGCATACACAAACTCAATGTCGAAGTTTTCTTGTCTTGATGTAGGGCCAAATGTTTCCAAGAATTTTTGGCGTGCAATGAGTGTAATATGCTCTACAAAATCAAATTTTGCTGATTTTCCTCGAACCACAACTCCATTTTCATACAAGCCATCTGGCAATGTCTGGAAAAAGAAAATTAATTTGGCGATAGTGCTTTTTCCACTGGCTTGTTCACCGATCAGCAATAGAAATTTATTTAACTCTATTTCACAGGGTTCTACCCCCATAAATTTGCTGCTTACAACTAATTTTTGCATAATGTGTGAGTTTATCCGAGTAAAGATCAGACCCTATTAGTCGGTAATATTAGGTGTAATAGCGATCACTTTACGATATTCACCGAATAATCAGCACCGAGCCGCGCCGGGTTACGCGGGGGCGGTCGGGGAAATAGGCAGCGCCGTAATTGATGATGTATGCATACACCATCGGCGGGTATTTCTCGCCTTTGTAGGTGCCATCCCACTTGGTTTCGGGGCTGGTGGTGGCAAAAATCACCTCGCCCCATCGGTCAAAAATCCGCAGTTCGTAGTCAGTCGTATAGGCCGTAAAAACCTCCAGCACATCATTTACGCCATCGCCGTTGGGGGTAAACGCCGTTGGCACAAACGCACGGGGTTCGCAACGGTCCGTCACAACGGTTTGCAGGTTGGTTCGGCAGCCGGTCAGCCGATTGGTTGCCACAAGGCTATACTGCCCCGCCCGGCTCACGAGTAACGAGCGCGTGGTATCGGCAACACTGGTATTCCAGGCAAACCGAACGCCGGTCAGTTGCCCCGTTGCGATGAGGGTGGTGCTGCCCGCATCACCGATGCAGATAAAAGCTTCGGGCAGCAGATTGACCTGCGGAGCCGGGTTCACCGTTACCACCACCGTATCCCGCGCCGGGCAACCACCGGCCAATCCCGTTACAATGAATGTTCCCGATGAGGGTGGGCGCAGCGTGGCTCCACTCGTGCCGTTCGACCAGGTGTAGCTCACGCCCGGCGTACCCGTTGCCAGCACTGCCTGTGGGCTTCCGGCACAGAAAACAGCATCCGGCCCGGCACTGACTTGTGGAATTGCGTTGACGCTGAGGAGTTTAACGGCAGTATTGGCGCAACCGTCCCGACTGAACGCATACGTTACCGACACCGGCGCGGTGCCGCCAACGCCCACGCCCGGCGTAAATCGGCCCGTAGAATCGGTACGCGGGCCGAGCCAGAAACCACCCGTCGGGGTGTTGCCCGTCAACTGAACCGCCTGATTCGACTGGCAGAGCGAGAGAGCCGGGCCAGCCGTAACGTCGGGTTTGGGGTTAAAGCGCAACGCCACCACGTCGCGACCTACGCAGCCGTTGATCGTATTTCTGACCACAATCGAGTAGCTGCCCGGCGCACTGACGCTGATGGTTGGCGTGGTTTGGCCCGTACTCCACTGAAATACATTGCCCACAACGGAGGCCCCGCCCGGAATCAGCAGAATGGTGTCGTTCACGCACCGGCCCCGGTCCGGGCCGAGGTTGGCAAAACCCGTGCTGTCTAACCGAATCACCACGTTGTTGGCAAACGCCCGGCAACCACCCGCGTCGCTGACTTCTACACTGTATGTGCCGCTCTGCACACCCGTCAGCGTTTGGGTCTGCCCCACACTCGCACCCACATTGTTGCGCCAGGTGAAGCCCGTTGGTCTGCCGCCCTGAATGGTCAGCGTGGCCGAGCCGGAGCCGGGCCGCGAACACAGCGCGACACCGGGAACGGGCGTGATGCTGAGCAGGTTGGCCGGTGATTTGAGCGTGAACACACTGTCTACCACGCACTGATTTTCACTCGTAGCCCGGACGCGATACACGTTTTCGGTGAGCGTCGAAATGCGGTTTACGGTGGTTGTCAGGGATATAGGCGTAGTACCGCTACTGCTCCAGACGAAGGAATACGTCCCGCCCGGAACCGGGGTGAGTTCGATAAATCCGTCGGCGAGGGTACAGCCGGTTGGGTTGCCGATAGCAGCCCGGAGAATAGGTTTGGCCGCACCCGTAACCGTAACGGTGGCCGTGTTGGTGCAAACAGCCCCTTGCGGCAAGGTATAACTGCCGGTAAGTGTGTAAGTGCCGGGTTGCGAGACGGTTGTAGTTGGCGTGGTGGCTCCATTGCTCCATTGCAATGACGTATAAACCGGGGCTACATTAACACCAATAGTTGTGCTGCTGCCCTGACACAGGGTTGGGCTGGAAAGGGGACTGAACGGGCCGCCGGGCAACCGTAGATTAACCCGAACCGTGAATTCTTTGTAGCAATTGGGGTCATTAAACGCATAAGCGGTGTAATCACCAGACTGTGTTACAGAAATGCTCTGGCTCCGGCTTATCAATCTCCCCGCAAAAGCCCAGGCATAGTTTTGGGCTGTAACCGGAATCGTCAGCCCGACTAAGGGTTTACAGGCGATGACGTTGGCAATGGTAAAACTTTCAACCGGCGCGGCTATAGTAACTGCGTCAGTGGCCGTTACCACCGTGCAGCTTGGCCCGAAGGAATTGTTTGGGCCTTTCTGGAATGTCTCCACGGTTAGGGTGGCAGTGTAAGAACCGGGCCGGGTGTATCGGTGCGGAGGAACCTGGGTTGCCGTGCCTGACCACGGGGCCGACCCATCGCCAAAGCTAACCGTGTAGCGTTCTTTCAGGTCGGGGCAATACGGCGTGACGCTAAAGGTGACCGGGTCTGGGAAGCACACATCGGCATGGCCCAGCCCCGCGCTGTTAGACGGCGGCTGGTTAAAATCGGCCACTTGATTGGGCAATCCCAACTGGCTTGTTTGACCACCCAGCGACTGCCCTTCTGCGGTGAAAGACAGGATTTCCAGGAAACCCGCGTTCGGATTTTCGATTACGCCGAGCGCGGTGGCTCCCTGAACCGCCACGTAGATACGCCCGTCGGTGCCGATTTGCAAGGCCCCGTACTGCCGGGTGGTGCTTGAATCAACAACGGTTCGGGAGGCTGAGACCGCTATGGGATCGGTCAGGCTGATGTCATACCGAACGATGTAGGAAGTCTGGGCCGACAGTGCCGTGCTGGATCGGTCGGCCAGAAAGGAGATAAACAATGAATTTCCGTCGGGCGAAAACTCGGCTCCGTAGGCTTTGGGCGGTGCCGGGCCGAGGTCAATCGTGCGTTTATAGTCTAATTTTCCGGTTTCGGTATTGAATGTAAAAAGTTCAACGGTATTATCAGGCGGGCCGGGCGAGGCTCCCGGCACCACCATTGCCACCGGGCGCAGGGCCGTGTTGCTGGCCGTGCCGGTTGCCGTGCCGCTGGTTGCCGTGCCACTCACGGCAGAACCCGCGCCGGTGCTGCTGCTGGTTGGCGCGGGGCCGATTTTCAACACGCCTTCGCCCTGGGCCAGTGCCGTTTGCGAAGCCCCCGCCGAGACGGTGGTTTGGGTTGGATCGGCGGCTTTTGTGATGTGTGTGATACGGAAAATATTCCCGCCAAAATCACGGGTGATAACCCAGTAGGTCGAATCGGTTTTGTTTTCAACGGCGGCAGAGCGTTCGGTAGTAAGGGGGTTTCCGACGGTGGCAACAGGCAGGTTTTTTTCGGCAATAGCCCCCTTTCCGTCGTTTTTTCGCATATCCACAATGCTGTATGTAAGCTGCTTGACTCCGTTTATTTCTGACGTGGTGTACACATAATACTGGTATTCGCAGCCCCGGCAGGTTGATTTTGGCACAATCAGGGCCGATTGGGTAGATTTCTGGCTCCCGCCCAGCGAGTAGCCTCCGGTGGTGCTGTTGGGGTCAGAGAGGGTAGCTTTGCCCGTGGCGGGGTCAATCAGGAGCCGCCCCTGCACGTCGTAAAGCAGCAAGGGCAGCAAGTTTCCATCGCGATCATACACTTTCAGACCATCGGTATAAAACAAAACCTGCCCTTTATTATCGGTAATTGACGACGCGCCTTCAATGGTATTGAGCTTGCCATCGGTAATGGGCGTTGGTGCGCCCTGCCCGAAATCAAGCCCGGCGTTGGTGCCAAAATACCACTTTGCCGAGGGCGATTGGGGCTGTTCGGGGCAGACCTTTACCTGTATTTTGTCTTCGGTTGTGCAGCCCAGATCGTTAGTGACTTCTACCGAATAACAGCCCGAACCCGTTACACTCAGGGTTTGGGTCACGTCGCCCTTTGGCGACCATTCGTAACGCACACCAGCGGGCGCATTGGTGGTGTACGGGTTTAAATCAAGCGTCTGACCTTTGCAGATGGTAGTGTCACCCCCCCATTTAAAGGCGTTGCGTTGCGGAGCGGTATCAAAAAGGCGGGGCCGATCACCAACGGCTACCGTAAAATTCTCAACGGCGGGAGCGGTGGGTGTTCCCGAAAACGTTCTCGTCAGCCGGACATCATACACACCGGGCCGGGTGTATAGGTGTGTTACCGTACTGACTGATGCCGTTACGGTTGTAACCGCCGTTGTGGTTGTGGCCGAGGTACTGGTGGGCGCAAAATCCCAGACCCACTTCGATACGCCTGCCGTTTGGTCATAAAAACGGGTTGGCTCGGCAGGGCAGGCCGTGCCGGAAGCTGGCGGAGGAATGCAGGGATTCTTCACCCGAATCCCGGCGGGCAACGTGGCACTGCTACTGACCGGCGCGGTTTGCTGCGCCACCGCTACGCCCGCCAATGCCAGTAGCATCAGCATCAGCCCAATTCCCCACATTCTCACGTAAAAGCGCGTAATCATTGATGTTGTTGAGAAACGGCCCCGTTCATTTTCTGGTCTTTGCATAACAGACAAGCGGGGCATTACGTTATTCAGAACGAAAACAGCATACCGAAATTTTATCCACTGACCGGCTGACCGGCCAATTCGATTTTGACTAACTTTAACGCTCATTTAGCCCCAGACGTTGCACGGCCCAGTTTCGCTGGCAACGTTTTACAAGGACACGGTACGAGAACTCTCTGATTATGTGCAAGCGATACGTTTTGTGGGGGCTGAGTCTCCTGTTTGGTTGGTCGGCAATGGCGCAGGACCCTCAATTTACGCAGTTTTACGCGGCTCCGTTGTATCTGAACCCCGCTTTTACGGGATCGGCCTTAGCTCCGCGTGTGACCGTTAATTACCGCAACCAGTGGCCCGCCATTACCAATTACGTGACTTCGATAGCCGCCTTTGACCATTTCATGCCCAGTTTGAACAGTGGAGTCGGCCTGATGGTGTTGAGCGACAACCAGGGGCAGGGCCAGATTCGCTCCACCGAAGTCAGCGGCCTGTATGCCTATCAGTTGGGCATTACCGAAAAATCAACCCTGCGGTTGGGCTTGCAGGCATCGTATGTGAACCGCAATATCAATTATTTTGGCCTCACCTTTGGCGACCAAATCACCAGTCAGGGCTTCACCGGCACCCCCTCGCGTGACCCGATTCTGATTGGCGGCCAACCCAAAAACAGCTACGTTGATTTCTCGACCGGCGGGTTGTATTACTCCGACTGGTTCTGGATTGGCGCATCGGCGCATCACATCAACCGGCCCAGTCAGGGATTTTTTGCGGGCGATGCCACCCGACTCCCCATAAAAGGCAGTATTCACGGCGGCTTACGGATTCCGTTGGGCGGTTTCACCGGCTTGGGCGACGAGATGGACCGGGAAATCAGTATTTCGCCCGCCTTTCTGTACAAATTTCAGGGTAAGTACGACCAGGTTGATTTAGGCGCGTACCTGACCTATTCGCCCCTCACACTCGGTGTTTGGTATCGGGGCTTGCCCATCAAAAAATACGCCCAGAACATCAACAACAACGACGCGCTGGCGTTTCTGGTTGGATACCGGCAGGATAAATTCTCGATTGGGTACAGCTATGACGCTACGGTTTCGTCGCTCGGTGCGGCCAGTGGCGGGGCGCACGAAATCTCGCTGTCGTATATTTTTGACCCGCTCGAAGCCAAAACGAAACGCAATCGTCAGAAAAACCGGCAACTGTCCTGCCCGAAATTTTAGCGATTTGATGGTGTTGTAGAGACGAAACATTTTGCGTCTCTACATTGTATCTTTATACCTATGATGACCGCAATTGAAACCGCCCGCGATACGCAAATTTTTGACCTGATCGCCAAAGAACAACACCGGCAGGAATCCGGTATCGAACTCATTGCTTCGGAGAACTTTACGTCGCCCGCCGTGATGGAAGCCACCGGAAGCGTCCTGACCAACAAATATGCTGAAGGACTACCCGGCAAACGCTACTACGGTGGTTGTGAAGTGGTTGATGAGATTGAGCAAATCGCCATTGACCGCGTGAAAGACCTGTTTGGTGCAACCTGGGCCAACGTGCAGCCGCACTCCGGCGCACAGGCCAACACGGCGGTTTTTGTGGCCTGTCTCAACCCCGGCGATGCTATTCTGGGCTTCAACCTGGCGCACGGCGGCCACCTCACACACGGCTCGCCGGTCAATATTTCGGGTAAATATTTCCGGCCCCACTTCTACGGCGTGGAACAGGAAACGGGCCTCATTGACTATGATAAGGTGGAAGCCACCGCCCACTCGGCCCGGCCCAAAATGATGATCTGCGGAGCCTCGGCCTATTCGCGCGATTGGGATTATGCCCGGCTCCGGGCCATTGCCGACAGTATTGGCGCGGTGTTGCTGGCCGATATCTCGCACCCGTCGGGCCTGATTGCCAAAGGCTTACTGAACGACCCGCTCGCCCACTGCCACATTATTACTACCACTACCCACAAAACCCTGCGCGGGCCACGGGGCGGGCTGATTATGATGCGGCACGATTTTGAGAATCCGTTCGGCATAAAAACCCAGAAAGGCGAGCTGCGGATGATGTCGTCGCTGCTCGATTCGGGCGTGTTTCCCGGCACACAGGGCGGGCCGTTAGAACACGTTGTTGCGGCCAAAGCCATCGCGTTTGGTGAGGCTCTGACCGACGATTTTGCCGATTACACCCGGCGTGTGCAGGCCAACGCCCAGGCAATGGCAACGGCATTTGTGGATCGGGGCTACCAGATTATTTCGGGCGGCACCGATAACCACCTCATGCTGATTGATTTGCACTCGAAAAACTTGACCGGAAAATTAGCCGAGAACACGCTCATCAAGGCCGACATCACGATTAACAAAAACATGGTTCCGTTTGACGACCGTTCGCCGATGGTTACGTCGGGGATGCGCGTGGGTACGCCCGCCATGACCACACGCGGCCTGAACGAATCGGACATGGAACGGATTGTCGTATATATTGACGAGGTGCTGATGAGCCACGACAACGACCGGAAAATTGGGGCCGTTCGGGAGGAAATCAATCTGTGGATGAATGATTTCCCGTTGTTCGCGTAAGCACTCAATACCCGTTTCAGCTTCCCGGAGGATGTCGCAATCTGCGATGTCCTCATCATATATCAACAATACCCGTTATGGCTTTAGACCAGGCTTTTGAAGACCGCTTACTCGACGAAGAGCCGCACAGCGACCTCGGCGAGGGCCGGGAAATGACCTTTATCGAACACCTCGAAGAACTGCGCTGGCACCTGATTCGGGCCGTTGGTGCCATTCTGGTGTTTGCCATTACGGCGTTTATCTTCATCAAACAGATTTTTCGGGATGTGATTCTGGCTCCGTCGCGGGCCGATTTCTGGACGTACCGCCAACTCTGCAAACTCTCTGATGTGACGGGCTACGCCGACTTGTGCGTCCAAAAACTTGATTTTCAATTGCAGGCTCTCGGCATGGCCGATCAGTTTACGATGTCGCTCACGTCGTCGTTAATCATCGGGCTATGCTTTGCTTTTCCGTACGCATTCTGGGAACTGTGGCGATTTATTCAGCCGGGCCTGAAACAGACCGAACAACGGGCCGCTCGCGGGGGGGTTTTCTATGTATCATTCCTATTTCTGACGGGACTCGCGTTTGGTTATTTTATTGTTACGCCATTAGCCATCAACTTCTTAGCGAACTACACGATTTCGGATCAGATCAAAAACCAGTTCGATATTACGTCCTACATCGGCGTGGTGATCACGCTGGCGTTGGGTTGCGCCCTGATGTTTCAGATGCCGATTGTGGCCTTTGTGCTGTCGAAAGTGGGTATCCTGACTCCGAAGTTCATGAAAACATTCCGCAAACACGCCTGGATCGTGATTCTGATCGTGGCCGGTATCATCACGCCCTCGCCCGATGTATATAGTCAGGTTTTGGTGGCATTGCCGCTCATGGGCCTGTATGAACTCAGCATTTTGGTATCTCGGTCGGTCGAACGGGCGCGGTTGAAGGAGTTGGTGTAGAGAATTAGAATAACTAAAATCCATTGCCCCTGTGCCGGTCGGCGTTCCGATTTTAGCCGGGGGTTTATTTTTGTAGATTTATAGCTTACAAATCCAACAAACTATGCGATTGATTCTACTGCTTCTTTTCATAACGCTTCAACACGCCGTTGCCCAACCCGTTTCGGTCTGGACGCACCGCTACGGGAACGACCGGCTCGGCTGGAATCAGCGCGAAACCGCATTGACAACGCAAAACGTTACCGGCCCTTTATTTGGCAAGTTGTATTCTCAATCCGTTGATGATCAGCTATATGCACAGCCGTTGGTAGTCAGTAACCTGAGTATTGGCGGCAGTACGCGCAATGCGCTGTTTGTGGCAACGGTCAACAATTCGGTCTATGCCTTCGATGCCGACCGATACGGAGACCCGCTCTGGCAGGTGAGCCTGACACCCACCAACGCCCGCCCGCCCCGCAATACGGACATGACCAAAGCCTGCGATGGGAAGTATTTAGATTTCAGCGGTAATATGGGCATCGTCGGAACGCCGGTGATCGATACGGCTTCGGCCACGCTGTATGTGGTCAGTCGGCATATCAGCGCGTCGGGGCAGTTCGAGCAGTTGATGAACGCGCTGGATTTAACAACGGGTCGGCACCGCGCCAACAGCCCGGCCATCATTGCGGCCACCATCAACGGCACGGGGGCAGGTAGTGTCGGCGGCAAACTGGCCTTCGAGGCTCAGAAGCACAATCCGCGTCCGGCGCTACTACTTCACAAAGGCGTGGTGTACGTCTCGTGGGCTTCGCACTGCGACTGGGGGCCGTATCATGGCTGGGTAATTGGCTTCGATGGCAAGACGCTGGCAAATAAATACGTCTATAACGTAACGCCGAATGGCTATAACGGCGGTATCTGGATGAGCGGTGCCGGGCCAACCGTTGACTCCGATGGCAATATTTATATCAGCACCGGCAACGGCTCGGCGGGTAATTCGGTCTCGCGCAACGACCCGGTGAACCGCAGCGAAAGCCTGATCAAACTCTCGCCCGATCTGAAAGTGCTGGACTTTTTTACGCCCGCCAACTACGATATTCTGGAGCGCGACGATTTAGACTACGGCGTAAACGGGGTGCTGATTATCCCCAAGACAACACTGGTGCTGTCTGGCTCGAAAGAAGGGAAAGTGTATGTGAACGACACCCGCAACCTCGGCAAATTTGCCTACGGTGATTCGGCAGTGCAGCAACGGCTGTATGCTAACCTGCAAAATATCTACGACCGCCATGTGCATGGAACGCCGGTGTACATGAAAACCGATACCAGCGAGTTTGTGTATGTCTGGGCCGAAAGCGATCAGATGCGGCAATTTCGGTTCGACCGAAAAAACAACCGATTTACTGATAACCCGGCCATTGCCGCCCGGAAATTAGATTATGGGATGCCCGGCGCGGGCCTGAGCGGTTCCAGCAACGGCGACCGGGCCGGAACGGGAATCCTCTGGGCCAGTCACGCTACCGCCGGCGATGCCAACCAAATGCTGCGCCCCGGCACCCTGGCTGCTTATGATGCCCGCAATATTGGGCGAGTGCTTTGGACAAGCGACGACCTGAAAGTCCGCGATGGGGTTGGTACGTTTGCCAAATTTGTTCCGCCCGTTGTTGCCAATGGCCGGGTCTATATGGCTACATTCTCAAACCAGATCAATGTTTACGGCCTGATTAGCAGCTACATAACCGCGACCGAACCCGTTGCCGACCCCTTCTCGGCTTACCCAAACCCAACCAGTCGTGAGTTTACGCTGCGCTATACCCTTGCAAATCCTGAACCGAAATTAGCCGTAAAAATTGTGGATGCGAGCGGACGCGATGTGCTTGCCCAACCGCTCGACGGGCAAGTTGGCCCGCACGAAACCCGGCTCAGTTTGGGCGATGCCACGCCGGGTGTGTATCAGGTTATTATTCAGGCCGATAATCAGGCCCGACAAACGCTGCGGGTCGTGAAGTACTAATCAACTCTGTTTTTTACGTTTGGCCCGGATACGCCACCACCGAATCAGCAACCAAACCGGCAGGCCAACTAAAGCCACCACCGGCAACAGGTAAAAAACGCCGATAACCACATCGCCCACCAACCCAAACCCATTGCGGAGGTTGTGGGCGATTTTCACGTAAAACGGCTCATCGGGGGCGTTAGTGGCCTCGCCAACTTCGTAGAATGTGAGGGTAATTGTGCTGAGAGCCGCGTTGGTTTTCAACTCGCGGAGTTCGGTTTCGCGCACCTCGATTTCTTCGCGCATTTGCCGGAGTTGCTCCTCAACGGCCAACACGTCCTGCACGTTGCGGGCCTGTTTGAGCAGTTGCAGGTACTTTTCTTCGGTGGCTTTCTGGCTGCGAATCCGGGCTTCGGTGTCCACAAACTGTTTCGTAACATCCTCGGCAATAACGCTCTTGCTATCGGTATAGACTGATTCTTTCAGGAGCGATTCCAGAAACGCATCGAGCCGGGTGGCGGGTACACGAACGGTCATGGCGGTTTGCAGATTGCCCGATTCACGGGTTTGTTCTTCGTTGGTAATCAGGCCGTTGGCTTGTTTTACCAATGCTGTGATGCGCTTACCCGATTCGGTTTGGCTCGATACCCGAAACCGGATGGTGGCATTCCGAATAATTTTCCGGTCGGTTAGTGGGGCTGCCGGTTTGCCCGGCAACGGTGGCGCAACAGCTTCGGGAGTATCCTGTTCGGGCGCAATGAGCGGTGCTGAGGGATCGGGTGCGGCCAGTTTAGCCTCCCGGCCTTCCTGACCCTGGGCCACATCAGCAACCATTTCGGCCTGAGAACCCTGATTTTTTGACTGGCAACCCGTCAGGAGGCAACCGGCAAAAGCGACGTACAGAAAGAAGCGACTCATTGGGTTGGGCGTTTTGCGGGTAAGATGCAGCAAAGCCAACAATTGCACAACCCTTAAATCATACCCCGCGCCTTTAGCTCTAAGTATTTATTCACCGTGTTGGCTGTCAGATTTTGCGGGGCCGTCAGAATGCTTTGGATGCCGTATTGCTGCAATTCTTTCACAATCTGCCGCTTTTCGTAAGCAAATTTCTCACCAATCGTTTTCAGATAAACTTCTTCGGTCGTAACGGCGGGTTTGTCTAACAGGGCGTGGAGTTCGGTGTTCTCGAAGAAAATGACCAGCAGCAGATGATCACGGGCGATGCGCCGGAGGTAGGGCAGTTGCCGCCGTAAGGCGTTGACGGTCTCGAAGTTAGTGAACAATAACAGCAAACTCCGTTGCCTGATTTGAGTGCGGACGGTGGCATACAGCCCTTCATAATCGGTCTCTAAAAACTGAGTTTTCTGGCGATATAGTGTTTCTAAGATTCGCTGCATCTGCCCGGCCCGTCGGTCGGCGGGGAGGAGTTGGCCCACCCGGTCAGCGAAGGTGAGCAATCCGGCGCGGTCTTGTTTATAAAGGGCAATGTTGCTCAGAACGAGCGAGGCATTGATGGCATAGTCTAACAACGTCAGCCCGCCAAACGGCGACCGCATCACCCGGCCCTTATCAATGAGGCAGTAAACGGGTTGCGACCGTTCGTCCTGGTAGGCGTTCACCATGAGCGTTGCGCCGAGCGAATCGCTCCGGCGGGCGGTAGCTTTCCAGTTCAGGGTTCTGATGTCGTCGCCGGGGTTGTAGGGCCGGACTTGCTCAAACTCCATACTCTGCCCGATTCGCCGGATTCGTTTTACCCCGACTTCATAGAGCCGGTTGGTAGCCGCCAGCAGTTCATATTGCCGGAGTTGCAGATACGACGGGTACACGGCCACCGGCTGATCTTGTCCGAACCGAAACCGCCGTTTGAGGAGTTGCAACGGGGTCATTACAAACACATTAACAGCTCCGAACGTGTATTCGCCCCGGCGCGTGGGCCGCAGCGAGTATTGCAGCGTTTGGCGTTCGTTGGGTTTCAGCGTGGCCCGGAAAAGCACATCACGCCGTTGAAACTGGGCGGGCAGTTCGTCAATAATTTCGAGGGGAGTTGGGAACCGATAGCGGTTTTCGAGGTAAATACTAACCGGGTTTTCGTCGCCATTCGAGAGCCGGTCGGCCACGTCGCGCCGGGCAAAAAACGGGTTTGCTACATTGGGCCGAAACAGCACAACGGCATCGGCGATGAGCAACAGCACAAACACCACAAACGCAATTTTCAGGATTGGAAACAGGGGCGGAAAGGCGTAAGAAATCACAAAGGCCACTGCCAGCGCGAGAATCGTGAGCCAGACGCGCAGAGAAATATACAGTGGGCGAAGAGAGAATTTCATAACGATTGGCGAGTTTGTTTCCTGACGTACATATCCAGTTGGCCGATGTCCTGATGGGTTAGTTTGGTGGTTTTCAGATCAATCAGCACAAAGCACCTCAGAAGGTAATTGTAAAAAACGAGATCAATAAAGAAATGGCTGCTGTCGGTACTAATGCGTTGTTGCCGGGCCACAAATGCGAATCCTTTACCGAGTTCGAGCATGAATCTCTGGAGGTTGTCAATCAAACCCTGCTCAATGTCTTTTTCATAGAGTTTCCAGTCGGGTTTCAAGTCCAGAAATTCGAGAATATACGGGTCTTTCAGGATGTCTTTGGGCTGGAGGTGCAGAGGGCGGGTTTTCTCATCGGCTTCGGCACGAATCTCAGGTCGGTCGGTTTCGCGGGTTGCCAATAGCCGTTCGTAATAGAGCGAGTTAATTTGGCGTTCGAGAGCGCGGCTGCTCCAGTTTTGGGCAACAGCTTCGGCCATATACCACTCGCGGGCTTTTGGGGTTTCGACCTTAGTCAGCAACCGATAATAGCTCCAACTCAATTCGTCACGCAGTGTGTGACGAATTGGGAAGGCCAAGAATACCAGCCGCATATACTTCAAATTTGTTTCGGTGAAGCCTTTCCCGAATTCATCAGTCAATCGCTCCGAAAGGTATTTGAGTTGTTGTTTGCCATCTTGGGCGCGGGTTTGCCCCTGCTGTTCATCCTCAACAATCAGGCGGCCAACGTTCCAATAGGCTTCGACCATTGCCGAGTTTACGGCCCTGACAGCCGACGTACGGGCCGTTACCAACACTGATTTTACATTTTCGTACAGGGTTTCCATCTAGGTTTCAGGCTTATTTTTTTACGGTTTCAACGCCTTCAGCGCATCGTCTATCTGGCCTTCATGCAGGTCATAAATCAAGCCTTCGTTATAATCACCCCGCTGATACCGAATGTATTGCATCCTGAAACGGGCATCGTCGTAGGCCACTTTGGCTTCGGCAATGCGGCCCATTTGCTGGTATGCTTCGCCCTGATAAAACCGGGCAATGGCCGAACGGTCGTAGTTTTTGATGGCTTTGGCGAGGTCATCCAACGCACATTCGGGTTGTTTCAAGGCGAGGTAGGAGATAGCCCGCGCCACGAAAAACCGATAATTGACCCACTCGGCCCCGTGTTTGACTTCGATAGCTCCCAGTCCTTTGTCGAACTGCCGAACGGCTTCGGCGTGGTTGCCTATCATGGCGTATGCCAATCCCTTTCGGTAGCTAATCGGGTCGTTTGCCGAAATATCATCGAAGTTGGGCGTTCGGGCATCGTAAGCCTCAAAGTAGCGCAGGGCCGTAACGGGGTCGTGGAAGTTGCTCAGGAAATCATAACCAATCATACCCTGCAACGTGGGGTCTTTTTGGGCCGCTTTCTCATAGTAGCCAGCCATTTGATTCAGTTCATTTTTTGAGTTGTGAACCGATCCCTCAAAAAAAAGTTGCTGCCCTGTCCGCAAGCTGTCGGGCAGTTTTTGCGAACTTCGCCAGTCAAACATATAGGCCGATTGTGCGCTGTTCAGTTTAAGCATATAAGCCGTTCCGCCAATATAAGTAGTGCCGTCAGTTTGGGCAACGGAAAAGTGACAAACGACTAACAAACAGGGTATTAAGACAAGTTGGCGCATAGCTTTTCAGAAAAACACATCAACAATAGCCCCACCTTTGAGCCGGATAGAGAGCCGGACGGTCTCATCATAGCCCTGGTCTTTCGCGTCATGTATTTGCCAGAGCGGGACAATCTGGGTTTGGCAGAGCGCGGTCAGTTGGTCGGTCAGGCGCGGGTCAAACGTCATCGGGGCGTAGGTTTCCGAGAAGCCAACCAACACAAACCGGCCCGCTTCGCCCCGGCAGTTCACGGCAAACTGGACCCGAATCAGCCCCGACTGTTCTGGCAGAGCCACCGCCCGAAACTGCGTTTTCAGGATTTTCTTCACTTGATATGCCTTCTCGTGAATGTTCGTAACGGTCATCGAATACATCGCCAGAAGGCAATTATCGCACGGCTGAAATCCGGTGCTGCGGCACGAATCCCCCGCAACCAACGCCCGCACGAACCGAAACGGCACGTCGGCCACGCCCCTACCCTGCCAGCCAATGGCCGAAAACTGGCCGGCAGCCAGGTTGGTCAGTTGCCAGAGCGGTTTGTAGTTTCCGTCGCAGGTGTAGCGATTGCCCCGCATCGTCAGAAATACCGACGGCCCGCGCTGCACCGTTTGCCAGCAATGCACCGTTTTTTCGCTGGTTCGGAGGTTTTCGAGACAAACTTTACCTGTATCGTAGAAATAATAAATCAAACTATCGGTTTGCCAAACCCGGCCAACAAGCTGTTTATGAGCCGATTCGGCATCAAGAGGCACGTCGGTCAGTCGCCGGAACACCATCGGATACAGCAAACCCAGCCGGAGCAAATCACCGTTGACGCGCCAGAGTTTGGGCGGATACACCAACGAATCGAGCCGGAGTGTGTCGTGCTGCAACGACCATCGGGCGGTTTTGGCCGGGGCCGTATTGTCGGTCATGCCGAGGTGCAGGGTGCTATCGGCGCGTAAATCGAGGTAGGTGGGGAGCGGACAAAAGAACGTGTTTTCCCATTCGGCATGAACGCCAATCCAGGTGCCGGAAATCACGTTGGCAGATTGGGCTGACACAGGATTTAATGGACAATGAATAATGAGTAATGTACAGTGGAGCGCAAGCCAGACCTTCCGGCGTTGCCAGCCTTTTTGGTTGTTCATTCCTGCCCGCATTGTCCATTGTCCATTCTTCATTATCCATTGATTTTTCAGCGTGGCACTTCTACCTTTTGCACTAATTGAGCAATTACGTCGTCGGGGGTTCCACCTTCCATCTCGCGTTCGGGGGTAAGCAGAATCCGGTGGCGCAAGACGGGAGCAGCCAGCGTTTGCACGTCTTCGGGCGTGATAAAGTCGCGGCCCTGCACCGTAGCGAGGGCTTTTGCGCCGTTCAGCAACGCCACCGATGCACGGGGCGACGCGCCCAAGTACAGCGATTTGTTGGCGCGGGTGTTCTGCACAATCTGAGCGATGTAGTCAAAGAGTTTATCCTCGACATGAACCTGCGCCACCTGCCGACGCAGGGTTTTGAGTTGGTCGGCAGTCAGAATGGCGTTGGTGGCGGCAAGGGCATCGTTCAGGCTGGTGCGGGTGTGGTGTCCCCGCAAAATGGCGACTTCTTCGGTCACATTCGGGTAGCCGATAACAACCTTAAACAGAAAACGGTCAAGCTGGGCTTCGGGCAGGCGGTAGGTGCCTTCCTGCTCAATGGGGTTTTGGGTTGCCAGCACCATAAACGGCTCGGCAAGGCGGTAGGTCGTGCCATCGTTCGTAACCTGCCGTTCTTCCATCACCTCAAACATGGCAGCCTGCGTTTTGGCCGGGGCGCGGTTGATTTCGTCAATCAGCACAATATTCGAGAAAATCGGCCCTTGCCGAAATGTGAAATCGCCGGTTTTGGGTTGAAACACCGACGTTCCCAGCACGTCAGATGGCATGAGATCGGGTGTGAACTGAATCCGGCTGAAATCAACCGAAATCGTTTTGGCTAATAGCTTGGCTGTCAGTGTTTTTGCTACGCCCGGCACCCCTTCGAGCAGCACGTGGCCGTCGGCAAGAAGGGCCGTAAGGAGCAGGTCAAGCGTTTGGGTTTGGCCGACAATAACGCGGCCAACTTCGGTACGGATAGCAGCGACGGTGGTGTTAAGGTCGTGCAGGTCTAAGCGGGATTCGTAAGGAGTCATGTTGGAATTTTTCGATTTCAGAATTTATCAGCAGCAAGTCATTCTCCGACAGCGATATACTGCGTTGGGCGTTTCGTAGGAGCCGCACCAAATCAGCTACTTGCACAGCGTCGGCCCCGGATTTTCGGGCGAGGTTTTCGGTAAACTCAACATTCAGATCGTTGGTGTTCAAGCCATAACGTTCGCGCAGATTAGCTAAGAAATACTGGATTTTTTTGCGGGCTACGTTGTCGTGGCTTTGCTGCTGGAAATACATCCGCCCAACGGTCTCCACAAATTCGAGCGAGGTATTGCGGGGCGGCTCCACCACCGGAATAATGCGCTGAGTGCGTTTTCCGGCAAAAATCATGTACAAAATCAAGCCCCAGGCCAGCAGATAATACGCCCACGTCAGGGCCGGTTGCGAGAAAATATACCGTAAGAGGGACTGCTCATCTTCGCCAAACCGACCCTGTTTTTGGTATTCATCCCAGTAGGTTGGTAGCGCGGGCAAATACGACAGGGCTTTGGGGGCGTGGTCGCCGGTTTTGTCGCTCAACACAAAAAAGTTGGTGAGTGCCAACGGCAGATTATGCACCAGAAACTGCCCCTGCCCATACCGGATTCGCACAAAAATCGGCTCTTTCCGGGCATTGCGGGCCAGCACCGTTACGGTCCCCACGCGAGCGTCGGCGGGTTTGCGGATGGTTAAGAAATTCCGCCCGTCGTCGTGAAAAAAATTGTACCCACCCTGCTTACGCAAACGCGGATTCACGAAATTCTGGAGCAACGTGGTATCGCGCAAATCGGGTTCTTTCAGGTCAGCCTTGAACCCCAGCAACCGCGTTAATGAATCGGGAAAATCGTAAGCCGAGATCAGCACATTGTTGCCCCGCCGGACGTATGTCAATAATTCGCGGGTGTCGTTTTTATCGAGCTTAAACTCTTGATTCACAAACACGTAATTACTCCGGCGCGGCAGGGAGTCTTCGGTGAGGTGGTTATAAATCGGGACGCGCAGGGCAGTAACGGGCTGATTGGCAAGCATGGAAGGCAGCAACTCAAACAAGGCCCGCGTCCCGAACGGAATTTTATCATCGTTTTGGTAGGTCGGGTTTAAGTCAATGGGTTTGGGACGGTAATACTCAAACAGCCCGTAGGCTACCACCATCGCCAGTAGAATCAGCAAGTATTTGTTGGGCCTCATCCGCGTTCCGTCATTTTTTTAAAGTCCTCCCGAATCGTACCGAACCGGCGTTCGTCCACCGGAAAATCACCGTACCAGACGTACTCAAACTGCGTTGTAAGCTGCTCAAAATCAGCGTCTTTCATTTCCTGCACGTATTGGCGATTGGTTTTGTCGGGTTTCCAGACAATGCGGCCCGCGTCGGTCAGGCGTTTCAGGGTTTGGAGGTACAGCAACCGCACGGCCAGCCGGAAGTTCCGCGCTTCGACGGCCTGCTCGATGCTGCCCGCAAAGTCAATGGCGTGAATATCTTCGGTCAGCGTGTCATAGTCCAATGGCAGCGACTCGGCTTTTTTCGGGAACAAAAACCCCAGCACCTGCGCCTTTGCCAGTAGCCAGATGGTTAGCCCCACAAGAGCCGCCAGAATGACATATTGCCAAAAATTCTGGTACGATTTACTCACGAAAAATTCGCTGAGTTTCCGCAAAAACCAGTACCAGAACTTTAACAGCGGATTTTGGGGCGGTTTGGCCTCGTAGTCGTACTGATACTCGCGGCTGTTTTGAAAATCGCGGAGTTTGTTGGCCGCCGGGTAGCGCACCGTCAGCGGAGCGCGGTCGTCGGGGGCGGAGACTACGGTTGATGCCGCTGGCCGGGTGGGGACTTGAGCCGATACGGGCTGAGTGAGCCACACCAGCACGAGTCCCCCCATCAGTAATCGCTTAATACGCTCCTTCATCGGGGCGGGTTTGGGTTGGTAGCGGGGGTGATGTGGCCGCGCCGATGCTGTCAATTTCTGACAGTAAGCCGGTGCCTTCCTGCCGCTCAACGAGGTTAAAGTACTGAAAACCAAGACCGACATACAGAATCGAGTACAGCAAATACTGACCGACCGTAGCAAATGCCTGCGCCACCACGATAATGGTGGTTGGCACACCGGGCATCAGTTTGGCTCCAATCATAAAGCCCAACACGGCTGCCGGCGCCGTAAATATGAAGCTGACCACGCCCACCAGCATCGCCATCACAAACAGCAGCCCCAGCGTTGACCACCATTTTTCTTTGATCAACTGAAAGCAACGGCTCCAGGTCGTACCAAAATCTGACCCCTCAAAAATGGTTACGGGTAGGGCCAGCGACAGCACAATCCCCACGTAAATACCGGGAATGAGTAGCAACAACGCGGCAGCAAACGTTGCCAGACCAACCAAGAGCGACGTGATAACAACCCGCCCGATGTTGGGCTGCATATCAGCCCAGACCTCGGCCACCGTGATTGCCGGAACCACCGGCTGACCTGACCCCGCCAAACCAACGAAGCTACCTTGTTTGGTGCGTTGGTGATAGAGTTTAAGGTGCGTATAAGCCGCTAAACTGATGAGCGATTGGGCAATCACACCGAAGACCACTACGAACAGGAACGACCCGGAGAAAATGCCGGAAAAAGCAGCGAACACATTACCGGGGTCACGGTTTGCCGACTTCGACAAGTCAAAAATACTCGACTGCATAATGCCCGACGCAATGCCGGTGAGCAGTGCCGCCGGGCCACCGATATACAGAATGGCCGTGCCAAAACTGCGGAAGTTCTGAGTGACGTAGTTGATTGTGGCGTTGATTTTTTCGCCGAAGTCCCGGCGTTGGTAGAGCATAATCATAGTGGTTGGGATTGGGGGTTTCGGTTTAATTGAATTGGGTAAATAACAAAATACCAAAGAATAAACCCCGCCGACACACCAATAATGCTGGCACTGGCAACGGGCGGCAAGGTCAGTCGGGTCACGAAACTTTCGAGGAAACCGGCAACGATAAAAATTGGAATCAGGCCAATGGCAATTTTCAGCCCCTGTTTGGCCCCGCGTTTGAATGACTCCATCCGCGAGAACGTGCCGGGAAACAAAATACTGTTGCCCAGCGTGAGGCCCGCAGCCCCGGCAATCACAATGGCCGAGATTTCGAGTGTGCCGTGAATCCAGATTTTCAGGACGGATTCGAGGAGCAGCCCGCGTTCGTAAAAAAACTCCTGAAATGCACCGAGCATCACGCCATTGAAAAACAGCATCAGCACCGTGCCAACAGAAAACAGAATGCCCATCACAAACGCCCGCAACGCCACCATGATGTTGTTGAGCGTAATTTCGAGGAACATCGTGGCCGAATCGCTGCCGCCGTAGACACCGAGCGGCTCCCCTTTTTTGATGTTTTCGAGGGTCATGTTCACGTAGCCATCACCCAGAATGAGCCGCACAAACGTGGCATCGTGGGCCGCCGAGACCCAGCCAATGGCGCAGGCCACGCCAAACACGATGGCCGAAACGAGCAGCAATCGTTGCGATTGATAGAACAGCGTGGGCAGTTCAACCGTCCAGAACGTGAGAAAACGGTTGCGGTCGGCGCGTTTGTTCTGCATCAGGCCCCGGTGCATCTGTGCGGTCAGGCCGTTGAGGTAGCGCGTTACATTAGCTTCGGGATAAAACGTCCGGGCGTAGCTCAGATCGTCGGTGAGTTCAACAAAACGCCCGGTGAGTTCGTCGGGGTCTTGCGTGGGGGCTTCTTCGATAGCCCGCCAACGGTCGGTGTTGCGTTTAACAAAAGCGGCTTCGCGCATGGGAAGTCAGGTAGTTTTGGAGCAAATTAGCAATAATTTCAACCCGATTGCACCGCTGATGTTCATTTAACGTTATCAATTAAAATCGGCTTTCCATGAAAAACCTCCTGTTCCTGTTTCTTGTTGCCACGCTGTCGTTGCCGCTCGATGTAGTGGCCGAATCGCTGACGGTCTCGCCTGCCAGCAGCACCAATACCGATGTCAACCGCAAGCGCAAAGGCTACCACAAGAAACGCGGGTTTATGTGGGGACTGTTTCGTAAGAAGAATGATTGCGGTTGTCCGAACCATTAAGGAATTGTTAAGAAATAGGATTAATACAACACTTATAGCCCCGTAAAGTGGTTTTAGTGTTTATGGAGTTGCAGATTTCGCAGAAGTAGCGTAAGTTTTCGTATCTTTGCGGCCTGAAACAGAGGACTATGCAATCCATCCGAAATATCGCCATTATTGCCCACGTTGACCACGGCAAAACAACACTGGTTGACAAGATTATCCATGCCTCAAAACTCTTCCGCGACAATCAGGAGTTCGGCGATCTGATTCTCGATAACAACGACCTGGAACGTGAACGCGGCATTACCATCGTCTCGAAAAACGTGTCGGTACGCTACAAAGGCGTAAAGATCAACGTTATTGACACCCCTGGTCACTCCGATTTCGGGGGTGAAGTGGAGCGTGTACTCAAAATGGCCGACGGCGTTCTGCTGCTCGTAGATGCCTTTGAAGGCCCAATGCCGCAAACCCGCTTCGTGCTGGGCAAAGCCCTGGCTCTGGGCCTGAAGCCAATTGTGGTCGTAAATAAGGTTGACAAAGAAAACTGCCGCCCCGATGAAGTCTATGAGCAGGTCTTCGATCTGATGTTTAACCTCGGTGCCACCGAAGACCAGCTCAATTTTGAAACCGTTTATGGCTCCTCAAAACAGGGCTGGATGGGGCCAGACTGGAAGGTCAAAACTGACGACATTACCTACCTGCTCGACACCGTGATTGAGCAAATCCCGGAAGCACCCGTAGCCGAAGGAACGCCACAAATGCAGATCACCTCGCTCGATTACTCGGCGTTTGTGGGCCGGATTGCCATTGGTCGCATCGTGCGTGGAACGCTCAAAGAAGCCACCAACATGGCGTTGGTGAAGGCCGATGGCGTGATTAAAAAAGTCAAAATCAAAGAATTACAGAGCTTTGAAGGACTTGGCCGCGTGAAAGTACCCGAAGCCTACTGCGGTGATATTTGCGCCGTGATGGGCTTAGAAGATTTCGAGATTGGTGATACCCTCACTGATGCCGAAAACCCAGAAGCCCTGGCCCGGATTTCAGTTGATGAGCCGACGATGAATATGCTTTTCACGATCAACAACTCCCCGTTTTTTGGCAAAGAAGGCAAATTCGTAACCTCGCGTCACCTGCGGGAGCGGCTCTTCAAAGAAATCGAGAAAAACCTCGCCCTGCGCGTTGAGACCACCGACAGCGAAGACCGTTTCTTAGTCTTTGGCCGGGGAATTCTGCACCTCTCGGTGCTAATCGAAACCATGCGTCGCGAAGGTTACGAGTTGCAGGTTGGTCAGCCACAGGTGCTGTTCAAAGAAGATGAAGACGGCAACCGGCTCGAACCCGTTGAAACCCTTGTGGTTGACGTGCCGGAGACCACCGCCGGTAAAGTAATCGAACTTGCCACGCAGCGCAAAGGCGAACTGCTGGTTATGGAGCCAAAGGGCGATTTGCAGCATTTGGAATTCGAAATTCCGTCGCGGGGTCTGATCGGCCTGCGGTCAAACGTGCTGACGGCTACGTTTGGTGAAGCTGTGATGGCGCACCGCTTCAAGAGTTACGAACCATATAAAGGCGTTATCCCGGAGCGTATCAACGGCTCGCTGATTGCGATGGGCAGCGGCCCGGCAACGGCCTACTCGATTGACAAGTTGCAGGATCGGGGCGTGTTTTTTGTGGAGCCGGGTGAAGATCTCTACGCCGGGCAGGTAATTGGCGAACACAACCGGCAGAACGACATTGTGGTGAACGTGCAGACAGCCAAGAAACTGACCAATATGCGGGCTTCTGGTTCAGATGATAACGTGAAGATTGCGCCGAAGATCACGTTCTCGCTCGAAGAATCAATGGAATACATCCAGAAAGATGAGTACCTTGAGATTACCCCGAAAACGATTCGGATGCGGAAGGTTTATCTGGATGAGAACGAGCGCAAACGGAATGAAAAGAAATTTGAGATGGCATAAGCCATTGACTGACATACAACAAAAACCCCCCGAATCTTTGCAGATTCGGGGGGTTTTTGTTTATGCTTTTACCAATTTAAAAAGCGGGCTGTTTCGCATTTCTTCGGGGACTTTGGCCGCCGACTCCTCGACTGATGAGCCGGTTGCGGCTGGTTTTTCCTGTTTTTTCAGGTAATCTGTCTGCCGGTTTGTGTGCTGATAACACAGGAAGAAAAGCAGCCCGCCAACCAACGCCATTGTAATCTTTTTCATGTTTGTTGAGAGTATAAAGTGGAAAAAAATTAACGCTGCGCGGACTCGATAACCATGCGCCGGGCCATGTTGTAAACGGGAACGTATCATAGTTGTTTAATCTGTTTTGAAATCGTCCGGCGGCATCATGGCTACCGGACGATGTTAGTCATACACAAAAAGTCAGCAATCGTTCACTATCAAGGACTTACAAATTATTTCGACGTGAAAAATCCTACAAAGCCGGTAGATAAATATCTCCGAATCAGTGATTACGCACCCGTGTTCGGGTCAGTGATTTTACCCATAAACAGAACTGCGCCGGTGGTTTTCTCATAGATCACCACCACAAACGGGCGGTTGCAAAGAATGGGCGTTGGTCCCAAAGACGTAATGCTGACACCAATGCTCGTGACCGCAGCGGCCTCGGTGCCGGTTTCGTCAACGGCTACAAACGTATTCTGCTTCACAAAATCAACCTTCAGCGGGTTCGTGCGGCTGATTTTGGTCAGGTTGGCCCCCGTGCCAAACGCCGACCCCATGCCCATCTGAGTCAGCACATCGTTCAACCCAATTTCGTAGTTGAATGAGAAACGGGGAAACCCAAAATCAGTTTTGGCTTCGGTCATATCCTGCTGTAACTGACTCCACTCGGTAGGAGTAATGGTGTTTATAAGTGCGTCGGCGGTGCTGTTTTCGGCGGGCAGCAACACCGTCATGGCGAAGTTCCCGGCAGCGTATGGCAGGTCAAAGGCCGAATATGAAGGCCGGAACGCCCGGCGCATCGGCGCATCGAGCCGCATCATTTTTACCGATTTTTTCTGCCCATCGGCCAGCGTAAATGGTGCATCAACAGTCTTTACTGCATCGAAGCGGGTTTTCCAGTTGCCCTTAAAATAGAGCGCGTTGAGCAAAAACAGCACGTGTTCGGGTTTTATCTCCTGAATTACGGTTTTGATTTTGCCGTTAGTCTGCTCGCTCGCCCACTGATTGATCTGGTTTTTGGCCGACGGATCAGCGAAATTCAGCCCGGTGGCAGTGGCCGAGAAATTATCACGCAACACGGTGAGGTATGCCGGTTCGATGGCAAAACCAGTCCGATACCAGACCGAATTAGCAATTTTCAGCGTCACCTTCGGGTCGAGCGCGGGCAGCCCCGCCAGAAGACTCTTGTACGTTTCGTTGGCTTCGGTCAGGGTCTGTGCGTCGAGTTTCAGCGTTTTCTGAATAGCAGCCGCCGTTTGACCATCGGCCCCGTTGAGCAACATTCCCAGCGCAATGTGTAGACTTAGGGGCGAGACAAACACGTTTTTGTTGCCCTCGGCGGTATTTATTCGTCGGAACGCATCGAAGGCAAAGTCGGTGGTTTGCCGGGCAAACGCAGCCGACACCCGCAGGTCGCCCGGCGTACCAACCCCCGGATTAACCGCCGAAGCCGTGTCTGTTACCGACTGACAGCCGGGCAGCAACGCCAGGGCAGCGAGCAATATGAAATTATGAGACCAGTTCATCTTGTTTTGTTGTTTATCTGTATTCGCTTGCACTCTTTGTTCACTTGCAATCCTTGAATTTCTCCCGCTCGTCACGGAGGAGCGTTACTAATTTCCCGAAGCCGGGAATGGTTTTGCCATATTCGAACGTAACGCGGTGTTTTTTGCCGCCCTCCTCAATCTCTATAATCTCGGCCCCGCCGTCGGCGCAATCGGGGCAACCGATAATTTCGGGTTCCTGGCTGAACCCGGCATTGGTCAACGTTGCTTTCAGCGCGGCCCACGTGGTTGCCGACACGGTTCCGGTGCAGGTTTTGGTGGGGTATTTTGTCTGATCGCGGCTGCTGTTGATAAAAATGGCCTTTTCCGCTGTCAGTTCGAGGGTTTTGCTGCAATAACCGTTACAGTAGCCGAACGATGTGCCGCTGCGGATTATCAGATCATCGGCACCCGAACCGGGCGTTATTGGCGTTACGGTGGTGCAGTTTAGCATCAGCCAGGCCAGCAGTATAATCAGGTTTGGTTTCATGGTCTGTTAAAAATGATAGTCTAAACTGCCAGTAATGCTCACGTTTTGCGGCTGCACCGAGAGCAACGCGCCGGGTTTGGTAATTGACGACAAACTGTACTGATACAGCCCCGCCATCGAAACCGACCACCGGCCCGAAGCCCGATACCGCAAGCGTAACCCGCCCAGACCCGCTACTGACACGGGCCGGTACACGGCATCGGCAACGCGAATGACCGGGCCATTTTCGACTTCGTTTTTCACAAACAGATTGGCAATAAGCCCGCCTAATGCGGCTATACCAAGCCGCTTGCGGGGCCGAAACTGGTAACCAAGTTGCGCCGTTGCCTGCCCAAACTGATAGGTACTGCGCTGTTCGCTGGTCTGGCTCCCCCGACTGTCGGCCAATACCGAACCGGGGTAGTTATTCCGAACAACGCCAACCGATTGAGACGATTGCGGCACCCCCCGCAAGGCATCCGTATAAAGCGTTGTTGACGAAGACGAGAAATTGGCCGCTGTAAATGCCGACACTACCTGCCCCGGACTCACCACCACCGACTGCGCTTGCTGAAAACCCGCCCCACCCTCAATAAACCACCGGTTTGACAGATGAAACCCCGCCACCGCCAACACGCTCACGGCGGTTCCGGCCCGGCTCTCTACTGACTGGTCAGGAACCGACACGCTGCCCTTGACCGCGCTCGACACAGCCGATGCGGGCTGAGAACGCAACGCCACCGACGGCTGGAACGCGGCCTGCCCGGTACTAACCGACAGCCACCGGCCACGTGGTTTTACCGATGCTGTTGGTTGCTGAGGTTCTGTGGCTATGGCTGGTTCATGAGCCGCAACCTGAACAATAGTCGTTAAAATAGGCGATGGCAACAGGGCAATCTGCAACGGCTGATGAAGCATCGGGGTTGGTACGATGATTTCGGGCGACTTTGTCAGGGCGATTTCAGCCGATTTGAGTGTTGGTAAAACAGGTGCGGTAATCACCCTGCCGGCACTCTTGTCGGTGACTTCCGGCAGGGTCTTGTTGTTTACTCCGTTTTTACTTATCCTGGCTTTATCGGCTATACGTGACTGTGCTGATGGCTGGTTTGCCGTAGGGCTATTACCCGCAAGAATCCGTTGCCGATTTGGTTTATCGGGACGATCAAAATCATCAGGCTTACTTTCTTTAAGTATAGTTGTCTCCAAACCAACTTTATCAACATTTTGGCCCGATTTTTGATAGTTATCAACACGATTTGTGGATAACTCGCTTACTTTGTGGAGTTTGGGTCTGCTTTCGGCGACAACGGCTTTCTTTTCAGCGGGTTGCACAACCAATAACCCGCCCGTTAGCAACACAATAGCCGCAGCCGCCACGCGCTGGAACACGGACCGTTGCCAGAACGGAATCACTGGAATAAGGGCATCCGTCTCGTCGTCGAGTTCGCGTTCGATAGCTTCCCAAACGCGGGGCGGGGGCGTATCGGCAGCCTCGCTGAAGAGCCGCTGCCAGTCGGGGTCGGCGTTATGGGGATCAAACAGGCTCATTGGTTCTTCCTACTTCGTTCATTAGTTTTTGTTGTAATAACATCCGTGCCCGCGCATACTGCGATTTCGATGTTCCTTCGGCCACGCCCAGCATCCCGGCAATTTCTACGTGCGTATGCCCTTCAATGGCGTACAGGTTAAAAATTGTCCGGCAACCGGCGGGTAATTCCTGAATCAGGCCCAGCAAAAACTGGTAATTCAGGGCGGGTAATGTGTCTTCGGCCTGCGCCAGACACCCCGTTTGTGCTGCGTCGTCAACGTCGGTACTATTGGCCCAGGGTTTTTGCTGCTTAATATGCTTCAGGGCCGTGTTAATCACAATTCGTTTCAGCCAGCCTTCCAACGGCCCGTCAAACCGAAACGTGTCAATGTATCGGTACGCCTTCACAAACGACTCCTGCAACACATCTTCGGCATCGGCGGCATCCCGGCAATAGCGTTTACAGACCACAAAGAGCCGCCCGGCAAACCGCTCATAGAGCTGTCGCTGCATAATCCGGTCTTGCCGGCGGCACCCGTCCACTAACCCGTAATCGTCCAGCATAATCAACGTTGACATCCACAAGACTCCCGTTCGGTGTAAACGGTTGGAACGGGATGAAAATTTTTTTGATTTTTTTTGTCAGTAGTTTCCAGCCCAATCATAGTTCCCTAAGTATCAGACACAAACATGAATCCATGAACCGACGAACTGCGCTAAAATCGGGCTTAATTTTAGCCGGAACCCCGTTTTTTAGGGAGGCAAATAGCTGGCTACCCACGCAAAAACCAACCCGGTTCCGCATCGGAGCCTGCGATTGGTCAATTAATGCCACTGCCGACGTTGCCGTGTTTGACACCGCCAAACAAATTGGCTTAGATGGGGTGCAGGTTAGCCTGAACACGGCCAAAAATACCGATTTTCTGCAACGCCCAGACGTGCAGCAAACTTACTTAGAGGCCTCGAAACGCACCGGCGTTCAGATTGGCGGGCTGGCGTTGGGCATCCTGAACGAAATTCCGTATAAATCAGACCCCCGCGCTGAGGTGTGGGTTTCGGAGAGTATTGACGTGGCAAAAGC
Organism: Cytophagales bacterium; assembly: GCA_038230415.1. Classification (GTDB taxonomy): domain Bacteria; phylum Bacteroidota; class Bacteroidia; order Cytophagales; family Spirosomataceae; genus JBBRNH01. The sequence continues at coordinate 29,206 of JBBRNH010000060.1, forward strand.
GGTGGGCGTGAAAACGGTGCTGCTGGCTTTTTTCTCGAAAAACGACCTGAAAGACGACGTTGCCGGTACAAAAACCGTGATCGAACGGCTGCGGAAGGTGGCCCCGAAAGCCGAGAAAGCGGGCGTGGTGCTGGGCATCGAATCGTGGCTGTCGGCACCGGAGCATCTGGCAATTATCGAAGCCGTTGGTTCGCCCGCCGTCAAGGTTTACTATGATGTTTGCAACGCAACGGTGCGGGGCTACGATATTTTCCGGGAAATGCGCGACCTCGGCACCAAATACATCTGCGAGGTTCACATTAAGGAAAACGGCTACCTGCTCGGCACCGGCAAAATTGACCTGAACCGGGTGCGCCAAACGCTCGACGAGATCGGCTATTCGGGCTGGCTCCACATCGAAGGAGCCGTGCCAACCGGACAACCGATGCTGGCGAGTTATCAGGAAAACAACCGGGTTATACGGGCGGTTTTTGGGTGAAGACATTTACCCGGACAACGGTTAGTTTTGGCAAAACCTAAACCATGTCTGATACTGAACGGGATGACCTGTTAAGTCTGCACCGACTAACCGAAGATTATCTGCAACAAACGCAGACGCAGATCGTAGATTATCCGGCTATTGCCAATGACGACGATTTTCAGTTTCTGATTCGAAAAGCCATTTATTTTCAGGAAATGATTGACAAAATGAATAGTGACCTAACCAAAGCTGACGATGAAGATTCAACTGAATAACCTGATTGACCAAGTTGAACAGGCCACTGACGCAGCCGAAAAACTGGCTCTTACCCGCGCTATTCATCAATTATATTACCGGGCTACCGAAACAGAACGGGCGGCTGTACGAATCAGGATGCAACCATTTTTAGCTGAGATTGAGCGCGAGATGCTGACAACCGATTCAATGGCGCAGCACCTAAACGCCCTTATGAATACCCGCCCGGTACTTGTTTCCTAACAGTTCTATCGTTCCAATGAAACCAATTCTCTTCACCGCCCTCTTCGGCTGGCTGTTTGCCAACCCAATCGCCCCCACTACCGAGGGCGACACCAAACTGTATTTGCCCGACGACCTCGAAGCTACGCTCTGGGCAGAATCGCCGATGTTGTACAACCCGACCAACATGGACGTTGACGCGCGGGGGCGAATCTGGGTGACGGAAGCCGTTGATTACCGGGACTTTAACAACAAACCTGACTCGCACCTGCACCACCCCGAAGGCGAGCGCGTGATGATTCTGGAAGATACCGACCACGATGGTCGCGCCGATAAGTCGAACGTATTTGTGCAGGATACGGCCCTTGTTTCGCCCCTCGGCATTGCTGTTTTGGGCAATAAGGTCTATGTCTCGGCGGCCCCCAACCTAATTTGTTACACCGATGATAACGGCGACGACAAGGCCGACCGCAAGGAGGTGTTCCTGACGGGCTTCGGCGGCAAAGACCACGACCATTCACTACACGCGCTCGTGGCCGGGCCAGATGGCAAGTATTATTTCAACACAGGCAACGCCGGGCCGCACATCGTGACCGATAAAAGCGGCTGGACGCTCCGTTCGGGCAGCTTGTACGTCGGCGGAACGCCCTACAACACCATCAATCACGGCAACATGACCAGCGACGACGGGCGCGTTTGGGTGGGTGGCCTGGCCCTCCGCATCAACGCCGACGGAACGGGGCTGCGCGTGATGGGTCATAATTTCAGGAATAATTACGAAACCTGCTTGGATTCTTACGGCTCGATGTGGCAAAACGACAATGACGATCAGGTGGTAACCTGCCGCACGAGTTTTTTGATGGAAGGAGCCAACGCCGGGTATTTTAGCAGCGATGGCACCCGCTACTGGCAGGCCGACCAACGCCCCGGTCAGCCCATTGCCACCGCCCACTGGCATCAGGAAGACCCCGGCGTAATGCCCTACGGCGACCTCACCGGGGCCGGCTCGCCAACCGGGATTGCGTTTTATGAAGGCGACGCGCTCGGCCCTAATTACCGGGGAATGTTGCTCAGTTGCGAAGCCGGGCGCAACGTAATTTATGGTTACAAACCAGCATTGCAGGGTGCGGGTTATCAACTCGACCGGCAGCATTTTATCAGCACGTTTGCTACGGATGAGCCTGACTATAAGTGGAATAAGGCCGAAACGGACACCCGGAAATGGTTTCGCCCGTCAGACGTGGCCGTTGGCACCGATGGCGCGTTGTACATCGCCGATTGGTATGACCCGATTGTTGGCGGCCACGCCATGCACGATAAAAAAGGCTACGGGCGCATCTACCGGGTTACGCCCAAAGGCAAAAATCCGAAGGCACCAAAATTAGATTTGAGCCGGACAAAAGGGCAAATCGAAGCCCTGTGCAACCCCGCCACCAACGTCAGAATGCTGGGCTTTGCAGCGTTGGCCGCGCAGGGCGAAAAAGCCATCGAACCCGTACAAAAACTCCTCACGCACCAAAACCCGTTTGTGCGGGCGCGGGCCGCGTGGCTGCTCACCAACCTCGGCCCGGAAGGGCGCAAACTGGCCCAAACCGTGCTGACCCACGCCGACCCCAATCTGCGGATAACGGCGTTGCGGGCCTTGCGGCAAAAAGCACAAGACCCAATGGCGGTGATGGATTTGGTTCGACCACTCACCAATGACCCATCGTCGGCGGTGCGCCGGGAAGCGGCTATTGCGTTGCGTGATGTGCCGTATCGTTTCTCAAAATCGGCCCTGCTGAAACTCATTGATGGCTACGACGGGCAGGATCGCTATTACCTCACGGCATTGGGCATTGGTGCTACCGATAAGCAGGACGCGCTTTTCGCTGATTTACAGGCCGTCATTCCGGCAGACCCTACCCTCTGGGAACCGCGCACGGCCAATATTATTTGGGAATTGCACCCGGCAGCGGCAACCGATTTATTCCGGCAACGGGCCGCGTCGCAGAGCCTGACCGCCGATGCCCGCGCCCAGGCTATGACCGGACTGGCGTTCATCAAAACTGCCGGAGCCGCCAACACCATGATTGCCCTGGCCCAACAATCAGGCGACACCGCAATGGCCCGAAACGCCCGCTATTGGGTTGATTTTCGGCGCGGCAACGACTGGGCAACGCTGGTAAACTGGGACGAAGCCCTGCCCGAAAAACGCACCGCCAACGAAGCCAAAATCGCCGACCTGCGCCAGAAACTACTCGATGAATACGTTTCGGAAGCCGACAAAACCAAAGTTGCCCTTGACATGGCCCGCGACCCCGACGGTGGAAAAACCCTCGTGGGCCTTGCCGCTGACAAAAAACTGTCAGAAACGCTGAAAAAGGCCATCGGCACCGTGATTTTCGAGAACCCCGACCAAAGCGTTAGGACAATGGCGGGCGATTATTTTACAAAGGTTCAAGGAGATAAACCGTTGTCTGTCAGCCAGATTACTGCGCTTGCTGGCAATGGCGTAAACGGATTAGCGGTATTTAAGGCCAACTGCGCCAACTGCCACAAACACGGCACGATGGGTGCAGACATTGGTCCAAACCTGACCGCAATTCACCAGAAACTTGACCAGAATACGCTGCTTGATGCCATCATCAACCCCAGCGCGGGGCTGGCGTTCGGCTACGAACCTTGGCTGATTACCACCAAAACGGGCCAGACGTACTACGGTTTTCTGTTGAGCGATGGCGCACAGTCGGTCATTCTGAAAGATGCTGCCGGGCAGAAACACACCATTCCGGCGGCCAAAATCGCGTCGCGGAAGCAATACAGCACCAGTCTCATGCCCGACCCCGTTTCTATGGGCATCAGCGAGCAGCAATTAGCCGACTTGACCGCGTATTTGTTGAAGCAGTAATCAGAACATGGCCCGGAGCAGCAACGCCCAGCCCGCCAGCAACAGCACTCCGCCGAGGGGCGTGATGGCACCGAGCCAGGTGATATTGGTAGCACACAGCACGTACAACGACCCCGAAAACACCAGTACGCCAGCCAGAAACAGATTGCCTGACCAGGTGAGGTACTGCACGGCCTGGAGTTTTCGGAACGCCGGATCGTATTGAGCAATCCAGAGCAACGCCCCAACCGCCAGCAATGCCAGAGCGTGATAAAACTGGTATTTCACGGCGGTCTCGAACGTGTCGAGTCGGCCCGAAGCCGTGAGGGTAGCCCGCAACGCGTGTGCGCCAAACGCGCCGAGGGTAACGCCCAAAAAACCCAGAACGGCCCCTGATTGAATGAAAAATTTCATGGTTACGTAGAGACGCATACTTGCGTCTCGTTTAGTTGCGTGACCCAAAAATAGCACTGCCAACCCGCACCATCGTGCTGCCTTCGTCAACGGCAACTGGATAATCACCGCTCATGCCCATCGAAAGGGTATTAAACTGCACGTTGGCCCGCCGGATAGTTGCCAGTTCGTCATACAGCGTCTTCAGGCTCCGAAATTCCCGCCGAACCTGCGTCGTATTATCGGTATTGGTTGCCAAGCCCATCAGGCCGGTGATGCAGACGCTGGTCAGCGCGTCAAAAGCCGGATCATTGAGCAGGGCGCGGGCTTCGTCGGGCAGCAGGCCGAACTTGGTGTCCTCGTCGGCAATATAAATCTGGAGCAGACAGTTAATCACGCGGTTGTTTTTGGCGGCCTGTCTGTTGATTTCGTCTATCAGTTTCAGACTGTCAACGGCGTGAATGAGCTGCACAAACGGGGCCATGTATTTCACTTTATTGGTTTGCAGGTGGCCGATCTGGTGCCAAAGGAGGTCGGCGGGCAGTTGGGGCTGTTTCTCAGTCATTTCCTGCACCCGGTTTTCGCCAAAATCACGGCACCCGGCAGCGTAGGCTTCCTGCAAGAGCGCAATGGGCTTGGTTTTCGTAACGGCCACGAGCGTTACGGCGGGCGGCAGCGTAGCCCGGATTTGGTTCAGGTTGTCAGATATAGTCATCGGGACCTGTGTCATTTGTATGCTTTACCGTAAGGTATGAGCCATCAGCCAAACACCTTATCAATAAAGGCTTTGAAAGCGTTAACATCGCTACCACGCTCAGTGCCGGTGTATGCATTATTGTCCATATTTCGGAACTGACCGAATGTAACGACTCCTAACGCAACGAACAAGCCAACTACCACCAACGTGTATATCCCTAAGTCTGCGTCTTCCATGCTATCGTTTAAACTTCAGGTTAAAATATACCAGGACCAGTAAAATGGTAGGCGGCCATAATCCGATAAATATAGCTCTCATCGGGTTTTTCAAGACGACATAGTAATACTCTGAGATAAATATCAATGCTATTGCAGCGAAGAAAATGGCGAATTCAACTAATTTGAGTCTGTTTCCCATGCGAGTTAACTGCATTACCGGAAATGTGAAGGCGACTAATGCGTATGATAAGCCATTAGCTACTTATAAGGTTCTCTAACCTACAAATCAGCCTGTCTGATTCTGATATCTGTGAGAGTAGCAGGCCACGCATAACAGACTGAGGAAAAGCCCTGATTTGGTTCAGGTTGTCGGTCATGGTCATTTCCGGCAAAGCCGACAAAGAAGGAGTTGAGAAATCTGGCAAATGCCGTAGCTTTTGCCCAAAATCAGCTAATGAGCAATAAACAGGCGCATCGGTCGGTTTACAAAACATGACCCAACTAACCGTGTAACCAATATGCAACCAATGGAACCCCGCCCGGCCCGCCCGAATAACAGCCGGAACTACCTGCTGGCCGCCCTCCTGATTTTGGCCGCGCTGAACGTGCTACTGCTGTATTTTTATTATCAGGAACGCGAAACCAACAAAACCAAAGATGCTACCATCGCCGTGAAAACGGAAGAAGTGCTGGCAACGAAAACCAAACTCGATTCGATCTCGAATCAGTTAGACCTCAAAATTGCCGAAATTCAGAAACTTGGCGGCAGCGTTGACTCGCTCATTGCCCTGCGGCAG
>JBBRNH010000061.1:0-34907 GCA_038230415.1 Cytophagales bacterium
CCACCTGCCAACGCGCTCAAATCAGCGGTTTGCTGGCCCGGTGCGGGTGTAATGCGCTGCACTAACCGCCCGCTCGTATCCAGAACTTCCAGCAAATTCAGTGCGGCATTATCCCAGCCAACGATGCCGACGGTCGGGTTCGGATAAACCTGTAAATCGGGTGACGGTTCAGGTTGCTCAATGCCCGTAACGAGTGTGTTTACCGTTGGCCCGCCAATCACGGGGCGCAGCAGAAATGCGCCCGGCTGGGCGAGCGCGGTAGAGGCTAAGTTTTGCTCCCAGTTGCCGCTGCCGGCATTATAAAAAATCTCGCGCCCAAACGGGCTGTTGCGGTCAAAACCGAGCCGGATAATGGCAATATCATCGGCACTGATTTGTTGGTATCCCACAAAAAACGTGTCAGTCACGGCTACGGCCCGGTTAAAGGTAAACGTGACGAAACCGTTGCGGGTGGCCGGGTACTGAATCGGGAACGACTGCGTAAACACTAATTGCCCCGGTCGACCCCGGCTGTTGCCATATACGCTGACGGTGAATGCCTGTCCCGTTTGGTCGGCTTTGAAGGGCATCAGACACGCCCGAACGCCGGTCAGTACGTCGGCTTTATTCACCACAAACCGCACTGCCACGCGCTCGCGCTGCCCGATTTGCAGGGCGTATTCCGCGCTGCCGTCGTCGTAGGCGTAGTAATCGTCCAGCACGGTCTGGCTCGAAATCGTATCGTTTCGGCGCAGGTCAATGGTTGGGATAGACGGGTTTTGGTTGTCGGTTGTCAGCACCGAGAACGTGTGTTTCAGCACGGCGCGGGTGCCGCTAAACGTAGCGGGTAACGGCGTGGGCCGCACTACTTTACGCTGATTCGAGAGAGCGGCAATGAGCGTAGAAGCCGTAACGGGTAAGTCCTGCACAAGTTGCCCGGTGGTGAGTTCCTGGGTAGTAAAGCGAAAGGTGGTAAAGTTAAAATTGTTGTTGAGGTTGTTGATGTCGGTCGAGATCGTATCAGACGTTTCGCCAGCCGGGTTCAGCAGGTATTGTTTCAGGGGCATGGCCGTGTAGCGTTTCAAAAACGGCGTGAGCGGCAGCCGGGCGGCAATGTCGCGGATAAATCGGTCGAACACGCTGCGGCCCCGGTTCATGTACAGATAATCGAGGTTCCAGGTGTCGAACGCGCCCGACTGCCGCCCATACGTCCTGAACCGAAACTGAAACGCGCCGTGCATAAACCGGCTGTCGCGCACGGCCACAAATGCCCGTTGTGCATTGGCATCGGGTTGGCCGCCCACCTGAAACCAGACCTGCTCCCAGCCGCCCAAACGGTTCAGGAACTCCAATTTCAGGGAATCGCCGAGGTCGGGGAGTTCACCGAAGCGGGCGCGTTGCCAGTAAAAACTCAGGTAAACCGAATCGGTGGGGGCGAGGCCGACCAGGGTAATGGGTTGCGACGTAAGCGTATCGGTGTAGCCGTTGGCAAACTGACTGATGAAGGTGTACGGAAATCCGTTGGCCCGTAGTCCGTCGAAACTGGCAATATTAACCGACGGGTGGCTGATTCCCAGCGTGTTGTTGATATAAACACCACTGCCCGACACCCAGTTTTTGGGATCGGGGGCGGTGTTTGATGTCGAAAAATCATCGAAAAACGGTAACGTCAGCGAGACCGGGGTGGTTTGGGCAGTAGCCCAGGAACTCATCAGCCAGAGCAGGCCGAGTACATATCGTTTCATTATCCATTATCCATTTACTACTGTGGCTCAATCGGCCCGACCACCCAAATATCAACCACCTCGCCAATCCGAATCCGCTCGCCGGCGCGGGGCCGCTGCCGAAGTACCGTGCCGACGGCCTTATCAGGATCAGTTTCCTGAATAATCGTGCCAACTTGTAAATCAGAGCCTTTGATGGTCAGTTTTGCTTCGTCGAGGGGCATGTCCACAACGTTGGGAGCGGCAAACGTAGTATTGCCCAGCCCGTTGCCGATTTCCACGTCAATCTTCGCGCCCTTCGGCACCGACGCGCCCGGTGCAATGGCCTGACCGTTATAAAATTGTGCCAGCACCGAATTTTTGGCTAAATCAGGTTTGTACCGTTTTTCGCCCAGTTCTAAGCCCACTGATTTCAGGGCTAATTCGGCACTCCGAAACGTTAGATCGGTGAGCTTTGGCATCGGAATCATCGGGGCCACGCGCTTGGTGAGGGTCAGGTAAATCTTGCGCCCTTCTTTCACCTTCGCCCCGGCTCGCGGGTATTGTGCCAGCACCGTAAGCGGTTCGGCGCGGGCCACAAACGTACAATCGCTGACTTCGTAACGCAGGTCGCGGTCGCCGAGAAAGCCATCGAGTTCGCCCAAGCTCATCCGCGATAGGTCGGGAACGGTGATGGTTTGGCCGTGATGGGTTGAAACGGGGAGATACACGAAGAAAAATCCCAGAAACAGGGTGACAAACAATGCGACGATAATGCCAATGTGAATGAACAGGTCGGTTCGGGTACGGGTACTGATTTTAGCCATTCCACAAAATTAGGGCATCGGCCCGCTTACCGATACCCGCCAAGCATTTTTTTGATGTATTTGCCCACGATGTCAAACTCCAGATTCACGATGTCGCCCGGTTTCAGGTCGCTAAACGTAGTGTGTTCGTAGGTGTAGGGGATGATGGTGACGCGGAAACCCGTCTCGTGCGCGTTGAACACAGTCAGGCTCACGCCGTTGATGCAGATAGACCCTTTTTCGACGGTTACGTTTCCGGGTTCTGCATCATACTCAAAATCATAGAGCCAGCTACCGCCAACGTCCTCAACATGAACGCAACGGGCGGTTTGGTCAACGTGGCCCTGCACAATATGCCCGTCGAAGCGGCCATTGGCGGGCATACAGCGTTCGAGGTTCACGCGGTCGCCCGGTTTAACCATGCCGATATTGGTTTTTTTCAGCGTTTCGTCAACGGCGGTAACGGTGTAGCGGTCATTGTTGAGGCTCGTCACGGTCAGGCAAACCCCATTGTGGCTCAGGCTTTGGTCTATTTTGAGTTCGTGCGTCAGGCCCGACGACAACGTAAAGGTCAGGTTGGTGCCTTCGGGCTGAATGGCTTCCACGCGGCCTGTAGTCTCGATGATTCCGGTGAACATGGTAAGGGTTAGTAATTAAGGTGTTCCAGACAGCATTCTGTTGTCTGAGTTGGCAAAATAAGTAGGTGAAATCCAGTGAAATTTACCGGGGTTCAGACAGCAGAATGCTATCTGAAACACTTTGACTACTGACTGCTACTATAAACAACGAACTGCCAAACGGGGTTCGGGGCAGGATGCGGGTTTCGAGCCGGACGAGTTGATACAGCGTTTCGTTGATGAACGGGCCGGGGTATTGCACGTCGGAGGTGGGTGCGTTGGGGCGTTGCCAGCCGAGCCAGAGTTGCAGGTTTTGCCACTGCCGAACGGCCAGAATCAACGGCGACAATAACAAACTCCAATAGGTAGATGACTGAATTTGTAATCCGGCTGGTGGCGTAAGTCGCTCAAAATCAGCGCGAATAAATCGGCGGGTGCTGCCAACGGCCAGATCATGCGCCCCTCTGAATACCGAAAACGCATTGTTGTTGCTGATGAGCAACCCGCCCGGAGCCAGCCGTTTCCGTAGTTCGGTCAGGAGTTGGGCAAGGGTCGCATCATCGAAATAACAAAAGACATCGTTGCAGATAACCACATCGAACGTCTCTCCAAAGCGGTACGTTGCCAAACTGTTCAGGTCAAGAACGTCCACATTCAGGCCACGTTCCCGGCAAAAATCAACCGCATCGGTGGCACCGTCAACGCCGTGCAGGTTGGTGTAGCCTTGCTTTCTGAGATAGTCGAGTAGCCCGCCCGTGCCGCAGCCTGCATCAAAAATCCGCAGGGTTTTATTGCCGGGAAAACGGCGGCCAATGGCACCGGCTACGCGCTCGTGCAGGATTCTGTACCACCAGAGCCGCCCTTCGAGCCGGAACATTTGCTGGTTTTCGTGCGGGTTCATGGCGTTTTCAAAACGGACCCGGCCTCATTCACCAAATACGGCGGTTGGTTGCTGGCAGATAGCCGGTTGATGTATTCACCAAAAATGATCCTGAAAAATAGGGTGATAAGTTTGGGAACCGTGTAATTCGATTGGCCTTCGGCGCGGACGTGGTGCGGCACCAATACACTTGTCACGTTACGGGTAGCCCCGAAAATCAGCGCGTCAATGTACGGATGCGGCCCCCGATACCGGATAATTTCGTTGACTACGGCCCGGCTGATGAGTTTGAAACTCGACAGATACAAACCGCGCGGTTTGCCGAGGGTGACGGTCGTGATTTGATTGAGCAAGCTACTTCCCGTATTGCGAAACCAGCTATGTTTTTTGTCGGCGTAGCGGCTGTACACCACATCGAATTTGCCGGAACGAGCGGTATTAAGCAGGGTTAAAATGGCTTCGGGAGGATTCTGGAAATCATCGTCAATAACAGCCGTAAACCGGCCCTGTGCGTAATTCAGGCCACACAGCACGGCGTTAAACTCGCCAAAATTCCGGGATAAATTCATAAACCGGACGGTCTCAAACCGTTGGGCGAGGTCCCGGCAAACCGTAGCGGAGGCATCGTGGCTGCCATCGTTCACCAAAATCACCTCGAAAGATTCGGTTTGCAGGGCCGTCTGCAATTGCGCTACCAACGGCCCGATGGTGCGTTCGCTGTTATAAACCGGGACAACAACGGTCAACTCCATTGATTGATAGCGGTTACGATATGCTCGGCTTCGGTGTCGGTGAGAGTCGGGTTGAGGGGCAGACTGACAACGGTCTTGTGCAGCCGTTCCGAAATCGGGAACGAGTGGCCGTGCCATTGCGGAAACGCCTGTTGCTGATGGGGCGGAACGGGGTAATGCACGTCGGTTCCGATGCCGTTCTGTTTCAGGTAGTTGCGGAAACGGTCGCGCTCCGGGTGGCGAACCACAAACAGGTGCCAAACGTCGGCAAGCGTACTATCGGTGGGTGGCAGGGTAACGTCGGGGTTGGTGATGTGGGTTAGGTAAAAGTGGGCCAGGCTGCGCCGACGGGCGGTTTCTATCTCCAGAAATGCCAGCTTTTCTGTTAAAATGGCGGCTTGCAGTTCGTCTAAGCGGCTGTTATGACCGGGGTAGGTGGTGTGGTATTTCTGGCCGGAGCCGTAATTGCGCCAGGAACGAAGGCGTTCGGCGAGGGCATCGTCGTTGGTGGTGATGGCCCCGGCATCGCCCAAGGCACCGAGGTTTTTGGTGGGATAAAAACTAAATCCGGCAGCGTGGCCGAGGTTGCCCGCCCGCTTGCCCTTGTGCAAGGCTCCGTGCGCCTGAGCCGCGTCTTCAAGCACCAGCAGGTTATACCGTTCGGCAAGGGCGTTGATGGCGGTCATGTTGCAGCATCGCCCGTAGAGATGAACGCACAAAATGACCCGCGTTTTTGGGGTAATAGCCGCTTCGATGCCGTCAGGGTCGAGGTTAAACGTTTCACTGTCAGGCTCAACCAGCACCGGCACCAGCCCGGCGTGGGTGACTGCCAGCACAGCCGCAATGTAGGCGTTGGCGGCTACGATTACCTCGCTGCCGGGTGGTAGCTCCCAGGCTTTCAGCGTGAGGGTGAGTGCCTCCAAGCCATTACCAACGCCAATGCAGTGCCGGGTGCCGCAGTAGCCAGCCCAGGCCCGCTCAAACGTTTCGACCTCTTGCCCCAGCACATACCAGCCCGATTCCACCACCCGATTGATAGCCGCCTGGACACGGGTTATGTGGGGTTTGTTAGTCTGGCTAAGGTCTAAAAACGGAATCATGCCGCGATGACTTCCGGCTGAATACGGCTTGCCGGGTATGGCTCGTAGATGTAATCGGCTTTGTCGTAGAGTTCGTTAGAGAGGACAAACAAAACGGCATCGTCTGAAAAACTATCCATCACGTGCCAGTCTTGTGGCTCAATGACCAAGCATTTTTCGGGATTATCTAACCAGTATTCTTCATGGGTTTTCCCGTCTTCGACCAGCACCCGGCATTTCCCGGCAACGCATACCAGGGCGTTCCAGGTTTTGATGTGCCGATGCCCGGCGCGAGGGGCATCGCCAACGCCGTAAATATAAAATGCCCGCTGAATGGCTCCCGGCAGAACTTTTTCAAAGACTGTTAAATGTCCCTTCTCAGAAGAAAAGGTTTGCAACTGTAAAAGACGCGCCATTAGAATCGGATGAGTGTATGACTTGGGCGTAAATTTATGGCATCTTTGCCCGGAAACGTTAATTGAATTTTAATCAGATGACAAAAAAACGGATTTACTTACTCACTGGTGTCCTGATTAGCGCAATTGTGGTGGGTTTTCTGATACTGAACACCATTACTAACCCCAACGAACCCGCTGTTTCATCCGTAGAATATAAGCAACAGATCGAGACAGAACGGCGTAAAAAAGATACCTTCTTTCGGGACGACACCGGGTCGCCAGTTACCGACAAACGCTCGTTTACGCACCTGACTTATTACGCACCAACCCTGGCGTTTCGGGTTTCGGCCCGGCTCGAACCCTTTGCCGATGCATCCCAAAAAATGACCGTCCGCCTGAGCGATGGCTCTGAAGAGATATACGAGAAATATGCCCACGCCGTTTTTGAACTCAACGGTCAGGCTTGTCGGCTGCTCATCACCAAAACCAACGGGAATTACTCAATTCTGTTTCGCGATGGCACATCCGGCAAAACAACCTACGGCGGGGGGCGGTACTTAGACCTCGATGCCGACCAACTCACCGGCAACCGAACCACACTCGATTTCAACGCGGCTTATAACCCCTACTGCGCCTACAACACCAGCTACGCCTGCCCCCTGCCCCCCGCCGAAAACACGTTGCCGGTGGTGGTTGAAGCCGGTGAAAAACAGGGTGAAGGGCATTAACCTACACTGATTACCGTGAAAACCTTTCTTCTATATATCTTTTTTGTGGTGGCTTTTCCTATTTGTATGGTTGCTCAAACGCCGGACTCGCTTAAAACGAAGCCCGCCCGCCCCGCCCGCACGCCGTCAACGCCGGATAATATCACCCGTACCGATTACCAGACCCTCGGCCAATTCCTGGGTAATAACCCCGGCACGATTGTTAATCAGGTAGATAACAGGTATGAAGGCTTGCGGGGAACGCCCTATTTTTTGCCTGATTGGTTGGTCGGTGAGGTTGAACTCAATGGCGGTATCAAATACAAAAACCCAGAACTAAAGTTCGACGCGGCCCGGCAAAACCTGATCGTGAAAAACCCCCGAACGGGAGATTCGGTAATTGTTGACTCGCGGCAGGTTGTCCGGTTTGTTTTGTATCAGAGGGGAGCCACTTCGCCGGGTGCGGCCACCGAAACTGCAACGGTTCGGGGGGATGCCGCCCAGCCCCAAAATGTCTGGCTGTTCAGGCGGTATGCCGATTTGAAAACCGACTACATAGACCCCGGCAACGGCTATTTTCTGGTGCTATACGAAGGCAAAATAACGTTGCTGAAGCAGGTGAAAAAAACATTCAGAAAAGCCGATTATAAAGACCCGTATTCCAACAACGTTCGGTATGACAGCTACGACGACGATGCGACGTATTATCTCCTGCGCCCCGACCGGCAGCTTGTACGGATAAAACGGTCGAGAAAAGCTGTATTTGACGCATTGGCCGACCAAAAAACTGCCCTCACCGTCTTTGCCGACGCGCAGAAACTAAGCGGCAAGACCGACGACGACCTGGTGAAACTGGTTCAATTTTACAACGGGTTGCACTGACGGTTGTACCTTTGCAGTATGCAAACGCTTCCACTGGCCCAGATTCCATCGCCCTGTTTTGTGCTGGACGAGGGCAAACTTCGCCGAAATCTCCAACTCATAGACTCCGTGCAGCAGGCCGCCGGGGTCAAGATTATCCTGGCCCTAAAAGGCTTTTCGATGTTCAGCGTGTTTCCGCTCGTGCGGGAGTACCTGAGCGGGGCAACGGCCAGTTCGCTCAACGAAATCAAGCTCGTCAACGAGTACATGAACGTACCGGCCCACGCCTACGTCCCCGCCTACCGTGACGACGAATTTGCCGAAATCCTGACCCGCAGCAGCCACGTGACGTTTAATTCGTGGAGTCAGTGGGAGCGGTTTAGTGGCAAGTGGCAAGTGGCAAGTAGTCAGCCTATCCAGTACGATAACTCGCCACTGACCACTAATCACTCGCCACCGTCGTTCGGTATCCGCGTCAATCCGCAGTATTCCGAGGTCGAAACGCCGATGTATGATCCGGCTGTTCCCGGCTCGCGGCTCGGTGCCACCCGCGACCAACTGCCCGACCAACTGCCCGACGGTCTCGACGGGATTCACTTTCATACGCTCTGCGAAAACGATTCCTACGCCCTCGAACGAACGCTGAACGCGCTCGAAAGCCGCTTTGGTGATTTGCTGCATCAGGCGAAGTGGGTGAATATGGGCGGGGGCCACCTGATGACCCGCGACGGCTACAACACCGACCACCTGATTGGCCTGCTGCGGGCATTCCGCAAAAAATACGATGTTGACATCATTCTCGAACCCGGCTCGGCCATTGCCTGGCAAACGGGCGTACTGGTCTCAACGGTGCTGGATGTCTTTAACAGTCAGGGTGTTGACGTGGCTATTCTCGATACGTCGTTTGCGGCCCATATGCCTGATACGCTCGAAATGCCCTATAAACCCCGCGTTCTGGGCGCGTATCATGAACCAGTTGCGGGCAAACCTACTTACCGGCTCGGTGGTATGACGTGTTTAGCCGGAGATTTCATGGGTGATTATTCGTTTGATGAACCGCTGAAGGTGGGCGACCAACTCGTTTTCGATGACATGATTCATTACACGATGGTGAAAACCACCACCTTCAACGGCGTGAACCTGCCCGCCATCGGCATCATCCGCGAAAACGGCGAGTTTGATCTTATCCGGCAATACGGCTACGAAAGTTTTAAAGACCGGCTATCTTGATATAGGGTATATGATGTATGGTATATGTCATATATCCTATACCCTATATTTATAAAACACACCAAATGACAATTCAACGCTCTTCGTTACTGACAATATTGTGCGTACTGACAGCCCTCAGTTCGGGCCTGGGCTTGTTCGACGGGGTAATTACGCTGACCAAAACCGATGCCGTGTCAGAAACCACACGCATCAAACGGACGCTTTCGCCGAGAGACACCAAAAACGACCCGCCCGCTTATTTTGAAGACCGGGCTTCGGGCGATGCCCCCATGCCCGCCGACCCCGCCGTGATTCGCCCGCTGGCGTTTGCCGGTATCGTGCATAATCTGCTCACGCTCATCGGGGCCGCGCTGATGTTTTGGCTGCGCCGGGCCGGGTTTTGGGTGTATGTGGCGGGGGTGGCCGTGGGCATTGTGCTGCCCATTGTGCTGGGTGGGTTCAGCGCGTTTATCACGACGTTCGGCGTGTTTTTCAGCGTGATTTTTGCCGTGCTGTATTGGTTTTGTCTGCCCGAAATGACCCGAAAACCCGTTGAGATATAAGGCGTAAAACCTTGCAGTTGCCCGTCTTGTTATTGGGTTGTGAATCCATCAACTGTCAACGCTGGTTGTCAACGTCCATCGGTCAATATTCTCTGGTTTAAGCGCGACCTGCGCCTGCGCGATCACGCCCCGCTCAAAGCCGCCATCGAAGCCGGAAAGCCGCTTTTGATGCTGTATTCCGTTGAGCCACCAGTAGTAGCCGACCCGCATTATGACACCCGGCACTGGCGGTTTATCCACGAATCAGTTCAGGACTTGAACCGGCAGCTAACCCGCTGGGACGCTTACCAACGCGAAGTTCTTTCCCAAACACAAACCCCCGTCCCCGCTTTACACGAGTGGTTGCCGTTTGTGTTTGACGATATGCCGGTTGCGGCTGTTCTGCCCGAAAATCCCGGCCCGTATCAGGTATGGTTGTTTCAGCGCGAGGTAACTGCCGTGTTGCGGGCCGTTCAGGAATGGGCCACGATTGATACCATTTTTTCGCATCAGGAAACCGGCCTTCGCCTGACCTACGACCGCGACAAAGCCGTAACCGCGTTTTGCCGCGAACATAACATCGGCTGGCAGGAGTTTCAGACCAACGGCGTTATCCGTCCCCTGACCAACCGCGAGACCTGGGCCGCCGACTGGAAAGCCACCATGCAGGTCAATCAGCAACACCCCGACCTGGCCCGGCTCTGCCCCGCCGATGTGCCTGCCGATTGGTACGACGCGCACCGGGGCGAGACAATGCCGACAGACTGGACAACGCCCGATCCCGTTTTTCAGCCCGGCGGGGAGCAAAACGCGCACCGCTACCTCAATAGTTTTCTGACCGAACGCATTGCGCTGTATGCCAAAAGCATTTCTAAACCGCTCGAAAGTCGGCGGGGATGCAGCCGGTTATCGCCGTATCTGGCCTGGGGCTGTCTGAGCATCCGGCAGGTGTTTCAGGCGCAGTTGGCGGCCAAAACAACCAGCACCACCAAAGGGCAGTTTGCGGCTTTTGCGTCGCGACTCCGGTGGCATTGCCATTTTATTCAGAAGTTCGAGAGTGAAGACCGGATGGAGTTCGAGAACGTAAACCTCGCCTTCGATTCGCTATCAAAGAACGTGAACCTGAGTCAGTTACGCGCCTGGATGGACGGGCAAACCGGCTACCCGATGGTGGATGCCTGTATGCGCTGCCTGAACGCCACGGGCTATATCAATTTCAGGATGCGGGCCATGCTGACCTCGTTTCTGACCCATCATCTGTTTCAGGACTGGAAAGCCGGGGCCGTTCACCTGGCCCGGATGTACACCGATTTTGAACCCGGAATCCACTACGCTCAAACGCAGATGCAAGCGGGCATGACCGGCACCAACACCGTGAGGATTTATAACCCCGTGAAACAATCGCACGATCACGACCCCGACGGTGTGTTTATCCGGCTCTGGGTGCCTGAACTCGCCCGTGTGCCTGCCGCCAATATTCACGAACCCTGGCTCATGCCGCCGTTGGAGCAGGACTTATTCGGGTTTCATATTGGGCAGGATTATCCCGCGCCCATCGTTGATATTGCCGAAACCGCCCGCGAAGCCCAGCGCAAACTCTACGCCCAGCGAAAATCTGACCTCGCCCAAACCGAGAAAGACCGGATTCTGAAACGCCACGCCATTCCCCGCCCCGAAGCCGACAAACCGCGTCGGCCCCGGCGCAAGACTGGCACGGCGGCTACCAAAAAATCAAATAAGGCAATGCCTGCGCTTACGGCCTGAGCAATTTTACCACCGTTTTGTACGAATCCGTACCGACGCATTGCTGGATAAAGGTGTTGAGGTTTTTGTTGAGCAACGCGCTTTCGGCGGTGGTTAAGTCGTTGAAAAACACCACAATCCGGGTGCGGTCTCCGGCTTTGGTAGTGGCATAAAACGCCAGCGTCAGCACAAAAGCGGTGGAGCCACCTTTTAGTCCGATGTGCTGATATACGTTTCGGTTGGCGGGATTAGCCTCGTAAATCCACTCCATAATCGGGTCGAGCTGGGTCTGCACGGCGGGTGAATAATAGGCCCGGCTCTGGATTTTCTGCATGATGCCCGCGTATTCGTCCGCCGTTGATGCCACCAAGCGGTCAGACCAGCGTTTCTGCAACGCCATATCGGGGAAAATAAACGTCCGTTTGTAAGCCCCGCTGCTATCGGCTTTTAGCCGGGCGTGAATCGCTGCAATCTCGCGGGCATAGTCGCTGGCTGTCAGTGTATTAAGCCGATTTATCAGAGCCGTTTTATCGGTAGTCGAATATAGAAACAGCGACGATACGAGCGGATACAGTTGGTCGTGTTGGGGCAGGTTTAACTCCCGGAGATTGGCGTTGACGGCATCCAAACCAAGCCGTTCCATGAGGTATTCGGTGTTGGCGTTAGAACTGAACCAGATCATACCCGTTGCCACCTCGCGCAACGGCACCCGGCCATTGGTAAGTTTGCCCGCCGTTGTTGCCTGCTGTTTCCAGTTTGGGTGCGCGTTGCCATCGGTGCCGGGCAGGTAATAACGGTCTAAATCAGCCAGTGACACCAACACATCAGGATTGATTTTACCGGCTGCGGCCTGTTTGGCAAACTCGATGGCAACAATAATTTTAACGGTGCTGGCGAGGGGAAATTTACGGTCGGCCCGCAACCGAATCAGCGTCGTATCGTTGCGGCTCAGGTGCAACGCCGAGCGGTTAGGATTATCCCGGATAAAGTCAATAACCGCGTCTGCCGGTGCCGGGCGCACCGTATCGGCAGTCGTTGGCGAGGTCATAAGCAACGCGGTCAGGGTGGCAAAGAGGAGCATCGTTCTGGCTGATGTTGGTTCAGCACTAAGGTTAGTAATTAGTTGCCAAACCTGCAACTCAACCCGCAGCAACTGGCCCAATTTGGCCTCAGTCACAACCAGAAAGACCCGTCGGGACTGACGGCGCAACCCGTTGGGTTCTGGTCGGGTAGCAGAACGATGTGCAAAACGGTGCGGGTATTGGGGTAGATAGGCCGGTTAGCGTGTGGAACCCTAAAAAAGTCGGCGGGTTGCCCTGAAGTATGAAATTCCCGTTACCGTAAACGAAATAGTACGCTAAGAACCTCCCGAAAAACGGTACTTTTCCGGCGTGTCCGGCCAACGGTCGGGCTGCGTTGCAAAACAGCGTTCACCCGTTAATCAATCGGTTATGAATCGGAGAACATTTATTCAGGCCACCCTCGCTGCGGCCCCCGTAGCAACCACGATGCCTACTTTGGTGCCAGGTAAATCAGACCGCGCCCCCAAAGGATTTGTGGCCAAAGCCGGCGAGGGGCGGTATCACGGCCACATTCAACTGACCGGCGTAAACGTCAATATTCAGGACGTGAAAGTATCCGGCAAAGACACCAACGGCGATTTCGCCCTTTTTGAGCAGACTGGCCTGTCGCCCGGACGCGGAGTGCCGCTGCACATTCACCCGGCGCAGGACGAGCTGTTCCGAATCCTGGATGGCGAATACCATTTTCAGGTCGGCGACGAAAAATACCGGCTCAAGGCGGGCGATGCCATTTTTTTGCCCCGAAACGTGGCCCACGCCTGGATTCAGGTGAGCCAAACCGGAAAGACACTCGTGCTGGTTCAGCCGGCGGGCAAGTTAGAAGAGTTTTTTGTGACAATGAGCAGCCTTCAAAAACCACCCACGCCCGACGAACTCGCCAAACATTTTGCCGATAACGACATGAAAATCGTTGGCCCGCCCATGAAACCCGATTGATAAAACAGTAGCCCGAAACGGGTGGTTTCAATCGGTATGATAACGTCTCTCCGCCTGATTTTGGGCGACCAACTCAACGCCCGCCACTCGTGGTTTACGGCCCAACCCGCCGACAATTCGGTGCTGTATGTGCTGATGGAAATGCGGCAGGAAACCGACTACGCCCAACACCACATCCAGAAAGTGCTGGCGTTTTTTCTGGCGATGCGCCACTTTGCCGACCATCTCAGGGCCACCGGCCACCGCGTGGCATACCTCCCGCTCGACGACCCGGCCAACACCCAATGCCTGACCGACAACCTCGATGCACTCATCAATCAGCATGACGCTCAGTCGTTTGCGTATCAACTGCCCGACGAATACCGGCTCGATGAACAACTCAAAACCTACGCTGCCGGGCTGACCATTCCGACGCAAGCCATTGATACGGAGCATTTCTACACCACCCGCGAGGAACTCGCCCGGCACTACGGCGGCAAGAACTTCATTATGGAGTTTTTTTACCGGAAGCTGCGCCAAAAGCATAATGTGTTGATGCTCGATGCCAAAACCCCGCTCACCGGCCAGTGGAATTACGATGCCGAAAACCGCAATCCGCTGCCCAAAAACCCGGTTGTTATTGCGCCAAAACTTTTTGAGCGCGACGTTACGGCGTTGCACGACATGGTTGTGGCGCAGGGCGTTGAGACTATGGGAACCGTTGACCCGGCGCGGTTTATCTGGCCCGTTACGCGGGACGAATTTCTGGAAATGCTCGATTTCTTCTGCCGCGAATGCCTGCCGCAATTCGGTACGTTTCAGGATGCCATGCACCCCACCGAATGGTCGCTGTACCACGCCCGGTTGTCGTTTGGGATGAACAGCAAACTCATTTCGCCCAAAGAAGTGGTTGATGCCGCCATTGCCGAATATCAGCGTCGGCCCAACGAGATTGGTTACGCGCAGATCGAGGGGTTTGTGCGGCAGATTATCGGCTGGCGCGAGTATATGCGGGGCGTGTACTGGGCCAAGATGCCCGATTTTGCCACGCTGAATTTTTTCAACCACACCCGCCCGCTGCCCGGCTGGTACTGGACGGGTAACACCAAAGCCAACTGCCTGAGCCACGCCATCGGCCATTCGCTGCAATACGCCTACGCCCACCACATTCACCGACTGATGGTAACGGGTAACTTCGCGCTGCTGGCCGGTATCGCACCTGACGACGTAGATGCCTGGTATTTAGGGGTTTATATTGATGCCATCGAATGGGTCGAGATCACCAATGTGCGGGGCATGAGTCAATTTGCCGATGGTGGTATCGTTGGCACCAAGCCATATATATCGTCAGCGGCCTACATCAACAAGATGAGTCCGTACTGCAAAACGTGTTTCTACGATAAAAGCAGTCGGGTAGGGGAGCGGGCCTGTCCGTTCAATAGCTTGTATTGGGATTTTTATGACCGCAACCGGGCTACATTAGCCCGCAACCCCCGGATTGGGATGATGTACAAGACCTGGGATAAAATGAGCGCGACCGACCGCGAAGCCACGCTGCAACAAGCCGCGTTCTGGTTAGAGAATCTGGAAACGATTTAGGGGAAGACAGCCGTATCTTTGACTAAAACCGAATCAGATGGCTTACAGCAACTTTACGCTCCGCGAAGCAAAACGCAAATTCGGGCTGACCGAACAACGCGAACCGCTATTCTCTGACGTGAGACCAGTTCAACCGGGTACGTGGTTGCTCGAAACCCTTGACCTAACCCATGATTCGGCCCTGATCAGTGAGAAGGAACGCTCAGAAATGCTGGTTGTGCCGGTCTTGATTGAACTTCGGCGGTTGATGAATAAAACCATCGCACTCTATTCCGGTGCGTTTCTCGACGTGGATGCCAGTAGAGGACTCAATGGTGAATGTGATTTTATTTTGGCACGGGGCGCACAAAATTACACGCTCGATACGCCGATTTTTTGCTTGGTCGAAGCCAAAAAAAACGATGTCGAAGGCGCATTTGGGCAGTGCGTAGCGCAGATGGTTGGGGCGCGGCTTTATAACGAACTGGACGGAAAGCCGACGGATGAACTCTACGGTTGCGTGACGACGGGATTAGAATGGAAATTTTTGCACCTGTCCGGCACAACGATCACGATTGACCTTGACTTTTATTTTATCAATAAACTGCCGCAATTGCTTGGCACACTAACGTTTCTTGCCACAGAATTAACGCCAACGCCGTAGTCATTCCCAATTTTCAGGATAGCCAGATTACTACCAATTTAGCCATTTTCCAAGAATGTCTTGTATCTTGACTGCTCTTTTTACAATCACCTTAACCGAAAAAGACAATGACGTTCGACTTCATTATTATCGGTGCCGGCTCGGCGGGCTGCGTACTGGCAAACCGGCTCTCCGCCGACCCGTCTATTTCTGTACTGCTCCTCGAAGCCGGTGGGCCAGACTCTAAACTGGAAATTCACATCCCGGCGGCTTATTCTAAACTCAACCGAACCAGTGTTGACTGGGGTTTCTGGACCGAACCGCAATCGGCAGTCGGAAATATGCGGCTGTATCTGCCGCGCGGCAAAACCCTCGGCGGCAGCAGCAGCACCAACGCCATGGCCTACGTGCGTGGCAACCGCGAAGACTATAACGACTGGGCCAGTTTTGGCAACGAGGGCTGGAGTTATGATCAGGTGCTGCCGTATTTTATCCGGGCCGAACATAACGAACAGGCCAGCCAGCTCGACCCCGGCTATCACGGCACCGACGGCCCGCTAAACGTTACGTTTGCCACCCGGTTTCAGACTCCGCTCACCCCGGCCTTTGTGCGGGCCTGTGCTGAAACGGGCATCGCCGAAACCCGCGACTATAACGGAGCCAAACAGGAAGGAGCCAGCCCATTTCAGTTTACGATCAAAAATGGCAAACGCCACAGCACCGCCGTTGCCTACCTAAAGCCCGTACTGAGCCGCGCAAATCTGAAAGTCATTACCCACGCGCTGACGAAACAGATCATCATCGAAAACGGCAAAGCCACTGGTGTTGAGTTTATTACGGGGAAAAACACCAGCCAACGCGCCACCGCCCGGCGCGAGGTGATTCTGTCGGCGGGGGCGTTTCAATCGCCCCAGTTGCTGATGCTGTCGGGTATTGGCCCGCGCGACGAACTGCGCCGGGAGGGGATTACGGTGAAACACGAACTGCCGGGCGTGGGCCAGAATTTGCAGGATCACCTCTTTACGGGCGTGGCCGCGCTGAGTTCGCAACGGGGCGTGTCGTCTAATTCACACCTGCCCGCCATGCGTCAGTTGCAGGATTTGGCGCAGTATCTGTTTTCGGGGAAGGGCGCACTCACCAGCAGTCCGCTCGAAGCCAACGCGTTTCTGAACCTGAACGACCCATCGGGCCGGGTGGATGCACAATTTCACTTCGCGCCGTTGCATATGGGCGACGACTACAAGTGTGATTTATACGACATCAACACCCTGCCCCACACCGACGGATACACGATTTTGCCCACCTTACTGCGCCCCAAAAGCCGGGGCTTTGTGGGGTTGCGGTCGGGAAATATTGCTGATTCGCCGGTGATCCAGCCCAATTTTCTGACGCATGACGATGACAAACAACTCCTGATTCGGGGCTTGCGGAAGGCCGCCGAGGTGATGGAAGCCGATGCCTTCGGTCCGTTTCGGCAACGGATTATCACGCCCCACGATTACCGCACCGACGAAGGCTGCTGGCAGCATATTTTGCGGCAGTTAGAAACGGTATATCACCCCGTTGGCACCTGTAAAATGGGAACCACCGATGATGATATGGCAGTGGTTGACAGTGAGTTACGGGTTCGGGGTGTCGAAAATCTTCGCGTTATTGATGCGTCAATCATGCCAACGGTGGTGTCGGGCAATACCAATGCACCAACGATTATGATTGGCGAAAAAGCCGCTGATTTGATCTTAGGTAAGAAAACGGTGCGGGCTGCGGTTCGGCAAGCAGTGGGTGCTGTCTGATTACTTGTTTAATCCATTGCGCCGGTATTAATCCATTGCCCCCGGCTTAAACCGGGGGCAATTGTTGTCTCTCCCCCAAAAACCCGAGTAGCCGGGCCGGTGAGCCAAATATCGCTGAACGTGCCGGGGCCGGTGGGCGCAAACGACACGCACAGATTACCGCCCGGCGTTTTTACAGCGATTGGCCCGCTCATGCCGTGCTGACTATAAGCTGCCAGCGTAACCGCCGTCACACCCGTGCCGCACGAATAGGTTTCGTCTTCGACACCCCGCTCAAAGGTTCTGACAAACAGGCTGTTATCGGCCAAAACTTCCACAAAATTAACGTTTGTACCACCCGCGCCAAACCGCGAATCGTGACGCAGTTGGCGCCCCTCCCCTACCACATCAAACGCGGCTACATTGTCCACAAAAATCACGACGTGCGGAGAGCCGGTGTCGATAAAAAGCCCGTCGTTAAACCGCATAAAGCCCGATACATCACTCATTTTGAGGGAAATACGATCACCATCTACCTCGGCTTCATGCTCGCCGTCAACGGCCAGAAACCGGGTTTTGGTTGTGAACAGGCCCAGATCATGGGCAAACCGAACAATGCACCGTCCGCCGTTGCCGCACATACTGCCCTCGCGCCCATCGGCATTGAAATACACCATCCTGAAATCATAACCGGGTGCGTCATCCTGGACGGGCGCATCCTGCAACAAAATCAGTCCGTCGGCTCCGATCCCAAACCGGCGGTGGCAGAGGTGTTGGATAAACACTTGGTTATCAGCCGAAAACGATTCGTTTTGGCCGAACGCGGCACGGTCGTCAATCAGGATAAAATCGTTGCCGGTGCCTTGATACTTGACAAAATTCATGGTTGATTTTGGGGCTGGGGTAAAACAAAAAAGCCGCCCTGATTCAGAGCGGCTTGCAATGCTGTTGATGACAGACTATGCCACTTTCTGCACGGGTTTCGGCATTCGCTCTTTAACCCGCGCTGCCTTACCCTGCCGACCGCGCAGGTAAAACAACCGCGCCCGGCGCACTTTACCCAACCGAACGACTTCGATTTTGTCAATATTGGGCGACAGGATCGGGAAAATCCGTTCGACACCGATGCCGTTAGAAATCTTGCGAACCGTGAAGGTTTCACCGCTCGTGTTCGGGTTCCGGCGTTGCATAACCGTGCCGGTATAAACCTGAATCCGCTCTTTGTTACCCTCGCGGATTTTTACGTGTACGTTAACCGTATCGCCCGCCCGGAACGTGGGGAGTTCCGTGCGCCGTTTGGCGTTGTCGGTTTCCACTAATTTTATGAAATCAACCATGACCGTAGTAAATCGTCTTGCTGCGTTGTTACAGATGAACCAAGTTTCTGTAACTCAGCCCCGAAAATGAGCCGCAAAGGTACGTTTTTTTGCTGAACCACGAAAAACTCGCCTGTAAATTCCCGATTCTTTGCCGGTTTCGGCAGATTTTGTCCATTTCGGCGTTTACCCCCAAATTACCCACTCGTTTAGCTGCACAGCGCATTGCATGAAAATTCTGACCGTTGATCAAATCCGCGCCTTAGACCAGGCCACCATTCAGCATGAACCTATTGCCCCCATTAACCTCATGGAGCGGGCCGCGTTGGCCTTTACCGATTGGTATGTAAGCCGGTTTTCGACCGAAACACCCATTAAAGTATTCTGCGGACTGGGTAATAACGGGGGCGATGGTGCCGCCATTGCCCGGCTGCTGCTTGAGCGAGAGTATCCGGTTGAGGTGTTTGTGGTGCGGTATGCTCCGCGTGAATCCGACGATTTTACCCATAATCACCGGCGGCTGAAACTGCTCACTACGCCGACTTACATAGAGGGGCCACACAGTATTCCGGCCATTCTGCACAACGAAATCGTGATTGACGCGCTGCTTGGTTCGGGCCTGTCGCGCCCGGCAGACGGGCTTATCAAACAGGTGATTGCGGCCATTAACCGCAGCCCGGCCATCACAGTGGCGGTTGACCTGGCGAGTGGTCTTTTTGCCGACCGACCCAACGGCCCCGACGATGTGATTATCGAACCCGATTATACCGTTACGTTTCAGTTGCCCAAACTGGCTCTTGTGCAACCCAAAAACGGGAAATTTGTGGGTGACTGGCACGCGGTTGACATCCGGCTCAATCAGCGGTTTATTGACTCGGCCCGCACCAATCTCTATTACACCACGCCCGCCGAAGCCCGGTTGTTACTCCGTAAACGTGAACGGTTCTCGAACAAAGGCACCTTCGGCCACGCACTGCTACTGGCCGGGAGTTACGGTAAAATAGGGGCGGCAGTACTGGCAGCGCAGGCCTGTTTGCGGTCGGGAGTCGGGTTGCTCACGGTGCAAACGCCCGGCTGTGGGTATAACATCCTGCAAACAGCGGTGCCGGAAGCGATGGCCCGCCCCGATCAGAACGAACACGTCTTGACGGGATACAGCGACCTCGGTGGTGTGATGCCGGGCGAGTTTTCGGCGGTCGGCGTGGGGCCGGGTATTGGCACATCGCGCGAGACGCTTTCGATGCTGCGCGAGTTGCTTCCGTCGCTCCGCAAGCCTGCCGTTATTGATGCCGATGCGCTGAATCTCATCGCCGAAAACCGCGATATGCTGGGTATGTTGCCCGAAAACACCATTCTGACTCCACACCCGAAAGAATTTGAACGGCTCACCCAACGCTGGGAAAATGACTTTGACAAACTCGAAATTCTCCAGGATTTTGCCCGTCGCTACCGGCTGGTGGTGGTGCTGAAAGGCGCACACACGGCCATTGCCACGCCCGGCGGTGATGTGCATTTTAACGCTACGGGCAACCCCGGCCTCAGCACTGGCGGCACCGGCGACGTGCTGACGGGCGTACTGACGGCTCTGCTGGCCCAGGGTTACGACCCCGAAGAAGCCGCCGTGCTGGGCGTATATGCACACGGCCTTGCCGGAGACCGCGTTGCCGCCGAACGGGGGCAGATTGGCCTGACAGCTACCGATGTAGCTGAAGCCCTACGATGGGAATAATCATTTTTTTGGTGGCGAATAAATGTGCTATGCGTAAAACTACGCACCCGGTAGAATCCGTATGTTTCCGCTACCGGGATAGCGGAAACGGCGCGAATTTTGTCCCGCTTCTATTTAACAATCAAAAGCACCACAAGACAACATGGCAAATTTTGCACAACGAACAGGAGGGCGTACCATTCGCCCGTCGCGGAAACAATCAATCACGTTCGATCAGACAACGGCCATCGGTGGCGTAACCGTAGCGTTGTTTGCCTACATCATTTATCATTTTGTTTATCCACTGATAAACAAGGGGTTACTGTTCTAACGTAGCCACTGATACACCAAAAACGCCGATAGGTAAGCCAGGGCGGTCATATACACCAACTGCACGAGCGGCCATTTCCAGGTGCGGGTTTCGTGGTAGGTGGTCGCCAGGGTACTCATGCACATCATAGCAAAGACGTAAAAAATCAGCAGCGATGCCGCCACTGCGGGCGTGTACATCGGGCCGCCGGTTTCGGGATTGCGTTCGGTGCGGAGCCGCTCCCGGACGGTTACGCCCGCGTCGTCGTTATCCCCGGCACCGATGCTGTAAATGGTTGCCATCGTTCCCACAAACACCTCGCGGGCGGCAAACGAGCTGAGCAGCGCAATTCCAATTTTCCAGTCGTAGCCGAGAGGTCGGATGGCCGGTTCGATAAAATGCCCGAACTGCCCGGCGAATGATGCTTCCATCCGCGCCGAAGCAACCTGATTATCAAGTGTTTGCGTTGAAGCAAAGGCCGTTTTATCGGCTCGGACGCGGGCTTCGGCGCGAGTCATGGCATCGCCGGGGCCGTAGCTTGCCAATACCCACAGCACAATCGAAATCGCCACGATAACCCGTCCGGCCTCCACCACAAATGACCGCACACTGTCAAAAACCGTCAGGCCAACGTGGTTCCATCGCGGGAGTTTAAAGGTCGGCAGTTCCATCACAAACAGACTGCGTTCGTTGGTCTTCAGCACGAGTTTCAGCACCCAGGCCGCCAGCAAAGCTGCTACTAAACCCAGCAGATAGAGGCCCATCAGCGCAATTCCCTGCCAGCTAACCAGCCCCAGCACCCGTTGCTCCGGCACCACTAAAGCAATCAGAATTGTGTAAATCGGGAGCCGGGCCGAGCAACTCATCAACGGCGTAACGAGAATGGTAATGAGCCGGTCGCGCCGGGAGCCAATGCTACGCGTTGCCATAATAGCCGGCACAGCGCAGGCTACCCCCGAAATCAGCGGCACCACCGAGCGGCCATTGAGCCCAAACCGGCGCATAATCCGGTCCATCAGCACCATCACCCGCGACATATAGCCGGATTCTTCGAGCAGCGAAATCAACAGAAACAGAAAGCCGATCTGCGGAATAAACACCAATACGCCCCCAATGCCGACCAGTACGCCATCGGTCAGTAAATCAGTGAGCGGGCCAGCCGGGAGTTGCGTTTTCAGACTGCTGTTAAGCCAGGCCACGCCTGCATCAATGCCATCGGCGAAGGGTTGCGCCCAGGCAAAGAGAGCCTGAAAAATCAAAAATAGCACACCCATAAAAATGAGATACCCCCAAACCGGGTGCAGCAAAATCCGGTCGAGTTGTTGGCTCCAGGTGGGTTGGTTCAGCGGTCGGCGGTCGGTAAGGGCATCGGCCACCACGCGGCCAATACGTTCGTAGCGGGCAATGGTTTCGGTGGTCTGGAAATTGGCTTCTACAAACGTATGCCGGTCAATGAGCGCGTCGAAACCCTGCCGTTGCGCCGGGTTGAGAAACGAAAACCCATCGTGCTGAATTACGTACTGCGCGGCTAAGTAGTTGTTGGTGAGGGCATAACCAGCTTTGACATCGGCAATCAGGCCGGGGTGTTGCGTGGCCGGGTCATAAAACAGCGTAGCAGGCAGCACGGGTTGATGCAGTTGCCGGACAATAGCCTGCCGGAGCAGGTCGGTGCCGTCGCCGGTGCGGGCGTTCACGCGCACCACCGGCACACCGAGTTGCATGGCTAACCGAACGGCGTTTACGTCCTGAAACTGGGCCTGTGCCACATCGAGCATATTCAGGGCCAGCACCACGGGCAATCCGAGGTCGGTAATCTGGGTAAAGAGCAGCAGGTTTCGACGCAGGTTCGAGGCATCAACCACCACAACAGCTACGGCGGGGTAGTCAGCGTGGCGCGGATTGACGAGGATTTCGGTAACGAGTTGTTCGTCGGGCGATTTGGGATAAACCGAGTAAATACCGGGCAGGTCAAGAACGGTAGCGGTGGGGGTGAGCGGGTCGGGCAGGGGCGTTGTCCCAACTTTGCGCTCCATGGTTACGCCCGGAAAATTGCCGGTTTTCTGGCGGAGTCCGGTGAGCTGGTTAAACAGGGATGATTTACCGGCATTCGGGTTGCCAATCAGGGCGATAACGGGCGGGCGAGTCAATGTGCAGTATTCAACAGATGGTTTGCGGTTTACGGGGGCTGGCGCGGAAGCAAACCGTAAACCGAATACCGCAAACCGTACTAATTTTCGATGAGAATAGTAGCCGCTTCTGACCGGCGCATAGACAGACAGTAGCCCGACACGTTCAGGCAGATAGGATCGCCGAGGGGGGCTTTGCAATGCAGACAGACCTCCGTACCGGGCAGGCACCCCATTTCCAAGAGTTTCAACGACGTAAATTGATCGTTGAGACTGGTAATTCTGGCCCTCTCACCTACTTTTAGGTCAGCTACACTGCGCTTGCTCATGGTGGTTGCCGGATTAGGTGTTGTCTTTATTTAGATTCATTTAACGTAACGCAAGTTTACGGCGCAAAGTTTATCTGTGCAACTTGTTTTGTCTCACAAAAAAACTTGCCCAATACTAAAAAATACCGCACATTTGGTCTGATAATTGTGGGAGCTGGTTTCAGCCTATTTTTTGTCATCATACTGCCCAATAATTGTTACCAACCCTGCCCATTCAGTATGCAAAAGCTCTCGCTAAATCATTCACTTCAACAAAAACTGTCTCCCCAACAGATTCAGTTTATCAAATTATTGCAGATTCCGACGGCTGAGTTAGACAACCGGATTGAAGAAGAATTAGAAATAAATCCGGCCTTAGAAGAAGGTGCAGATGAATACGAATCGCCCGGAAATGACGATTCTGGCGACGACGATTTTGGGGATGATGACTATAAAGACCGCAATGAAGATTTAGATATTGACAATTATCTGAAGGATGAGGAGTACGGCGGCTACAAAATGCAGGGCGACGGCAACTATAGCGAAGAAGAGCGTGAGATGCCGATTACGATGAAATCGAGCCTGATTGATACGCTCATGCAGCAGTTTGGCTACCTCCGTCTGACCGAACAGGAAAAACTGGTGGGCCTGCAACTTCTCGGCAGCATCGAAAACGATGGCTACATCCGGCGGTCTATGCAGGCCATCGTCAATGATTTGGCCTTTTCGCAGGGGGTATTCACCGATAGTGAAGAGATGGAGTTGGTGCTGCATAAAATCCAGACGTTTGACCCGCCCGGTATTGCCGCCCGCAGCTTACAGGAGTGTTTGCTGTTGCAACTTGAGCGCAAAGACCCCGCTACGGATGAATGTGTCCGGCTGGCGATTCGGATCATCAACGATTTTTTTGACGAATTCTCGAAACGGCACTTCGAAAAAATACAGAAGCGGCTCAATATCAGCGATGAAACCATGAAGCGGGTGGTGGGAACGATTACCAAACTCAACCCCAAACCCGGCTCGATGGAGGGCGACGATGGCACGGCTCCTTACCTGATTCCCGACTTTATTCTGACCGGCAGCGGGGCCAAACTCGAACTGACGCTCAACTCTAAAAACGCGCCCGAACTCCGCATCAGCCGGTCGTTTGCCGATATGCTCGACACCTACGACAAGAGTTCGAAAAACAGCAAGACCCTGCGCGAAACGGTCTCGTTTGTGAAGCAGCGGCTCGATGCCGCCAAGTGGTTTATTGATGCCATCAAGCAACGGCAGCAAACGCTGCTCCGCACAATGAATGCGATTGTGAAGTTTCAGTTCGACTTTTTTGTGACCGGCGACGAATCCAAACTCCGGCCCATGATTTTGAAAGACATTGCGACACTGATTGATATGGACGTTTCGACGGTGTCGCGGGTGGCAAACAGCAAATCGGTACAGACTGAGTTCGGGATTTATCCGCTCAAATATTTCTTCTCTGAGGGTATCGCCACCGACACGGGCGAGGATGTCAGCAGCCGTGAGGTGAAAAATTCGCTCAAAGAACTCATTGACAATGAGCCGAAACTAAACCCGCTATCCGACGATAAACTTGAAAAAATCCTGAATGACCGGGGTTACAATATTGCCCGCCGGACGGTTGCCAAATACCGCGAACAACTCAATATTCCGGTGGCGAGACTCAGGAAACAGCTTTAATCAGTTATCAGCGACCAATTATCAGTTATCAATGCTGATGCTCTACATTTGCGCTCAGTCATTGTTCACGGCTACTTGATCCCTGCCCATTGAATACCCGGTTCGCTCATTTCCTCTCCGCTGTTTTCAATCCATTGGCTATGCCAACGTTTCTATTTGGTACGTTGCTGGCCGTAGTGCCATCGGTGCTGGGTGTCGGCACGTTCACGCCGGGTCTGCGGGTCAGTGTATTGCTGCTGGTTTTTGTCGGCACGTTTGCCATTCCGGCCCTGCTGATCTTTCTGTTGCTTCGCACGGGGATTGTCCACTCGGTGTATCTCAACGACCGCAATGACCGCCGAATACCGTATCTGTTGACGGGTTTGGTCTATGCCTTGCTCACGTATCTGTTTGGCTTCCGGTTGCAGTTGGTCTCTACGTTTGCGCCGGTGCTGGCTGTGCTGATGGGCAGCACTACGCTGTCTATTTTGTTGGTTGGTGTGATTAATTTATACTGGAAAATCAGCGCACACGGAATTGGCGTTGGCGGCACCGTTGGGGCCATTGTCGGCTTATTGATGCGTTTTGGCGAAAGTAGTCTGCTGCTCCCATTAGCCGGAGCCATTATTCTGGCCGGGGCCGTTGCCAGTGCGCGGCTGCAGCTCAACGCCCACACCCCGGCGCAGGTAGCTGCCGGTGTCAGTGTTGGCGCATTGGTGAGTGGCGGGGCAGTAGTGTGGTGGCTCTGATAAAAGTCACAAGTAGAAAGTCGAAAGTTAAAAGTCGGCTGACGCATCAGTACCAACACATTACCCGACTTTCGACCTGTGACCTGTGACTTTGAACCTGCGACTTTCGACTTTAACCCAATGTACGAAAACCTTCTATACTCCGTTGAATCAGGCGTTTGCCGTATCGTGCTGAACCGCCCGCAGGTGTACAACGCCCTTAACCCCGGCCTGATTCAGGACATTACGAACGCGGTTCTGGCCGCCGGAGCCGACGAATCGGTTCGGGTTGTTGTGATTACCGGCGCGGGCGATAAGGCGTTCTGCTCCGGGGCCGACCTGAAAACGGGCTTTGAACAAGGTAAGTCTGGTGTCTCGATGGGTGCGTCGTTGCGGGCCACGTATCACCCAATGATTCTCGCTATTAGAAATCTGCCCAAGCCGGTGGTAGCGCGGGTAAACGGTGTGGCGGCTGGGGCGGGAGCCTCTTTAGCGTTGGCTTGTGACGTTATTATCTGTGCCGACGATGCTTATTTCAGTCAGATTTTTATCAATATTGGCCTCATGCCCGATGCCGGTTCAACATTTTTTCTGCCCCGGCTCGTTGGGCCGCTGAAAGCGTTTGAGTTAGCCAGTACGGGTCGGCGGGTGTATGGCCCCGAAGCGGCTTTAATTGGCTTGGCTAATCGTTCGGCACCGGCGTTGCTTTTAGACGAAACCGTTGCCGAAGTCGTTGGTTATTACGCTACTGCCCCAACGCGGGCCATTGGTCTGATGAAGCAGGCGATGAACCAATCGTTTGAATCAGACCTGGAAACACAGTTGGAACGCGAAGCCGACGGGCAGGACGAACTGGGCCGCAGCTACGATGCTTCCGAGGGAATCGGGGCATTTTTGATGAAGCAAAAGCCGAATTTTTCGGGCCGGTAGCTTGCCAAAACCCGGTTTTTGCCTACCTTTGCAGGCCCAATACGGGGAATTGCATTCGTAGCTCAATTGGATAGAGCACCTCACTACGGATGAGGAGGTTTGGGGTTCGAATCCCTACGAGTGCACACAGCGTACTTTTTAGAAGCCCTGCAAGTCATTGATTTGCAGGGCTTCTGTCTTATAATCAGCTCATTAGCAAAAATGTGTGTGCACGTTTCAATTCTATTGAGCACCTTGTTACACGCCCGGTGTGATACAGTTGTGATACACAATCATCGGTAAAACTACCTGCCTACGTTTGTGCTGTACTTAATCATACAGCTATTATGGCATCCGTAAAAGTGGTTTATAAAACCGTCTTCAACCGGCGTAATCAGGTTGATAGCACCGGAAAAGCACACGTGTTGATTGAGGCTTATCAAAGTCGGGAGCGTCGGTATTTCAAAACGGGGATAAGACTCTTACCGAATGAGTGGGATACAAAGCGGTCGGAAGTGAAGAAGCAACCGCAGATAAACCGTCTGATTCGGGATAAGATGGCCGAACTGGAGAACTTTGAACTCAACTTCTCAGCGGTTTACAATCGCCCATTTCGGCTTAAAGACTTTGATCTGCTGGCCGCTGCTGAGAAAGCTAAATTGCAGCCATCCGTTACATTTACCTCGTTCGCGCTTGAACAGATTGACCGCGACCATGCAGCCGGAACAATCGGAAAGGTAACCTACGGACGATACAAACGGGTGATTGGCCTTCTGGCAGACTGTCTCAAAAAGCCAGCCGTTGACTTCTCCGACATCACATACACGCTGATTGATGATTTCAACGCTCATTTTCTGGCTGTCGAGAATAAGAAGATCAACACCGTTTACAAGCATCATCAGGTCATTCAGCAATACCTGACGCGGGCCATCAAAAAAGGACTTTTCAAGGTCATGGATAATCCCTACAATGATTTCCGCCCTGAAAAGGAGCCTGTTGAAAAGGAAATTTTGCTGCCCGCTGAGATCGAGAAGATTGAGCAATTCGTATTCACAGAGCAGCATGAACACTTAGGATTCTACCGGGATGCGTTCCTGCTGGCCTATTATACGTTGCTGCGAATTGGCGATGTGACCCGGATCAGGATGTCGAATATCGTTGAGACGGAACACGGGCTGGTACTTCAGCTAAAAGCTCAAAAAACACAAAAATTGGTGCGCCTGCCTTTACACCAGTTGCACCCAATACAAAATGGGCTAAGTAAGCCCGAACGGCTGATAAAGCAGTATGCCCGTACTGATAAACGCCCGTTGTTTGCCCGGTCTCATGCCCGGTTAAATGAGTACGTGAAAGAAGTGGTGCGGTTGGCGGGTATAAGCAAACACGTTACCTTTCACACCTCAAGGCATTCAGGTATTACATTTCTGACGACGAAATTGCCCACACCGATTGTGCAGCAATTGGCCCAGCATTCTAATATTGCAACAACAATGGGCTACGTTCATATTTCAGGGCAGCACATTACAGATTCACTGGACGGTGTGAAGTGGTAAGCAAACAAAAAATGGAACAAGTCAAATACGTTTATAAGCTGGATGGGCAATCGTACCGTATATCGGTCAGTTATTTTCTACGAAAGGACATGGGGCAGCTTGAGAAATTATTAGTCAGCTATTCCGACGATAAAGGGCTATTATTTCCGATCTATATAAGAGTCCTGTTTTTACAACAGAACGTAAAAATTCGTAGCCGTCTTCAAGTCAGATTGCGTGAAGGTGAATTTGAGAGCTACATGAAACGCCCGGAAATTCTAAGGTTTATAGATAATGAAGCATTAACTATATTTCGTTCGGTAGAAAAACTTAAACCCCACGAGAAAGTTAATTTTTCGATCTTTCAATGGTCAGATTATTACGCATATCGTAATAAATCAATTTTCTCCTGTATTGAGAAAGTAATTTCTCAACAATTCAAAGACGAGTTTACAGCAAGATATGAGATAGAAAGTTCAGAAATGGCTTTCGTTTTGTTCATTGATTCTTTTTCAGGTATAAGCTTATTATCTAAGATTGAGAATAAACTTGCCTCAGAATACATACTTAAGTTCAAGCCTCTTTTTGATATGAAGAAGTATGAAGATGCTATTTGTGAAGATGCACTATTTTGCTTATGGGACTGGGATTCAGGGGTTTATAAAAGCGAGATGACGAGGGTACATGGCGATCAGGCCGAAGGCTTGCTATTACTTGTTGAAGAATTACTCTATAAGTGGAAGAAAGATAATTTTTACAGTATTTTACATAATTAAAATTAGATATTAAAAATTTTTAACCAGAAAAAGTCCGAAACTATTTTTTCAGGACATTTTTCTGATTATATTTGTCACACAAAATGAAAGAAACTACAATGAACCTGAACAACCGCGACTACCTGCGCCCGAAAGAAGTCCAGCATCTGCTGGGCATTGGCAACACCAAATTCTGGAACTTGGTACGAGAGGGATACTTCGCTACCACTAAAATAGGCGGCAGCAAAAGTAAACTGGTCTACGTCCGTCGCGCAGATATCGACAAATTGTTCGCCAAAAACTAAATGCCCGGTGGTCTCGCCGGGCTTTACTTTTACGTACCAGAACCCAAAATGAAATCACCAATTAATTCTGTATTACTGACCCGTTCACCAGGGTTAATAGGTGCGGGCCGCCCACCGCCCATTTGCCCGGCAGGGCCAATCCTGATCTGACCGCCAGATAATCTCTACTACCGTAAGAGATAGCTACCCGGCCAGATCAGAAACAAACTACCCTGACAACATCATGATTGCGGCAAGGCCAGATACCGACGGGTATCAGAACCAGCCGAAACAGCTACAAAATCCGGGCTGACTGGAAGCATATTGCCTTTGAGTAAGGCAAATTTTTTAGGCAGGTTTCGCTGTACTGTTCGGTGTTTAGTAGATAAAAATTTAAAGAATGTCCAAGTGTGCAAATAGTACGATGTACCCGGTACAAATGTACCGCGAGCATAGAAAACTTAAATTCTGTGCATAATTCCTTGATTCTGTGGATAACTCCGCAAAACCTGCAAAAACAAAACTATTACCAAAATGACAGAGAAAATCGGCGATATAGCTGCCAAAACCCAACCCAGTGCCGACACGGCCAGGAGCCAGCCATCGGACTTTACCAAGAACTACGGAAAGTTCGAGCGTACCGGCTCGACGTTCAAGCACGAAATAATAACCCATGCCGGAGCGAAACTAACCGGCTATTCCAAGCCGCAGCACCAGCCCGAACCGGCTGACAAACAGGTTCTGCTAACCAAAATTATCGGGCGACTCTACCGCAAATACCTCGATAAGGGCGGAAGTATTACGTTTTTCCGGGTTTATGATGCGAACCCGGCCAATGACGAAGAAATTGCAACGATCTTTAAAGATCGATACGAAGCCGTGTCGCGGGTAACGGTGAATGAAAAATGGCTAATGGACTGGCTACACACGTTCTACAACCGGGCCACGACCTACAACAGCAACGACCGGGAACTGATACCCAAGAGCCAACCCGTCCGGCAAACCGAACCTGTACAGGCACCAGATTACGACCCTACCGGCATAAGCCGCCACGAGTCCCGTCAGCCCAGCCGCCCCGCGCTCGTGCCTAACCCGGCCCGGCAACCTGCCTACCAGGACCCGCTTGACAAAAATCGTCGGTTCAAGGATCAAGATGAGTTTCATATTTACGTCCAGAAACTTCGGCAGGATGGCGTACCCAGTGATGCTATCAGAGGGTTCTATGACTACGTCAAAGGCTTCGTACCCAAATAAAGCTGGTTAGTAAAACGAGTACTGATGCAAGCTATTTCCTGCCCGGAGATAGCTTGTGCTGTTCGGGATAATCAATGGATACAGTCTTCTGAATGGCTACCCGAACCGGGTATGTACTTAGTCATGCACTTTATCCGTCAATGCTTCTCAAATGCCCCTGCTACGTGTGACAACTGTATTCAGTTAAGCCGCTTAGTCGCGTAATCGTTAAGCCTAACGATGGCCTGTCACCGTAAAATTACGATTTCCTTCGCCCTGACATAGGTTCCTCAAACCGCCTGCATGAGCCAGTTTAGAGCTTTTGCGTCGTTAAATTAACTATTAACGGACGGAAACGAACGATGGATAACGCACAACGAACCACCCAATCAGACGACACCGAGAAAACGTGTCGTACCTGTAATACGCCATTCACTGCTAACGCGGCCCGGCACATCTACTGCTCCGATAACTGCCGCGTTAAAGCCCATCACGCCAAAAAACGCGAGACAAAACTGGCCGCCGAGAGACTTCGGGTGCATAGCAAAGTCTGGCGAACGACTGTACCCGTTACAGCGATCACCCCGGCCAGGTCTCATCCGCACCAGGTCTTGCCCTCCGTTTCATCAACCATGCCACTTCCGGCTACATCCGTCCGGTATGACTCACTGCCACTGACTCCGGCACAGCCAAGATGGGAGGTGCGTAAACTTGAGAGCGACCTGGCTTATTTGCAGGAGGGCTATCACTGGCCCCAAACCTGCCTTTGGTTGGGTGCCAGCACCGGGCTGTTGGTCGGGCTGCTCACGGGGAAGCGACAACCGATGGGAGGCCAAACCATTGTCCGACTCATTGTATGTGCGGTATTGCTGGGTATTGTGGGCTGGGTAGCCGGGTATTACATAGGCCGGTGGACATTGTCGGTGGATAGTTACCGGCAGCAGCAGGTACAACGAATCGAGCAGCAAATCGCGCAACTGGCACCATTGGCTGTTTAGTCGAGTATGACTCGTCCTAATAATGTCTTACCGGCCAGTCGCTTCTTTACTTCAACGATTCGTTCTTCGGGCATGAGCATCTCGTGAGGCTCTAAAAAACCGCTAATTGAACGCTCTGGATAGTTGCCGGCAATCTCAAGAAGCGACAGCCGGGTGCCTGACCCGGAGACGGGTAATACATCAATATCATTCACCGCAGTGGTGGCATCGGTTTGACTACTGACCCGCTCGCATCAGTCAATTGTTATAAAAAGGGCTAAATTGCTTACCTTCGGGGTAGGGATCGTTACTATTACGCCAACCGCCAATCCACTAAATCGGTGCCATCCATGCGTGTTCAGCATCTGTATTGGTAACGCTAACTTGGCGGTTTAGGCCTCCACGCAGGAGAATCGGGCCGTAAACCAGATTTTGGCGCGTCGGTTTAACGTTGAGCCAACCCAGTCACTTTAATCCGCATAGCATGGGAATGTTTGATTATGTGCATATCAACGTGGCTAAACTGCCCGCCACGCCCCAGGAACGGAAACGGCTGGCAAAAGCGACGTTTCAGACCAAGTCGCTGAGGAAAGAACTCTCCAGTATGTACATCACGGACGCGGGTTTTCTGGAGACGGATGATGCTGATTTGTTTTCCGAAGAGGGAGAAACTCGGACGGTTGGCTGGGGGCCGGATATCATTGAAACGCGGTCTGTTGCTGCCCATGAGGAACGGTTCAGACTCACCGACGCACACGGCGTGATTACGTTCTATGCCTACGAAGAAGGCGACCTGTACAGCTACAACGCGCTGTTTATTGACGGACGGCTGCGGGTGATTCTGCCCGACAGGCCGGTTGATGACTGTACTCCGCTGCCGGTGCAGCATGGTAATACGTGCCGGTGGTCGGGCGAGCTACCCGTTGCGCCCACGTCTGCGCGGCCTACTCCTACCGCCGAAGCAGAGCCTGCCGGAAAGGTGACGATGGCGGGCGATTCCCGAACCGGCCCGGCAGTTGAAGGCTTACCGCACTGGACGCAGGTTGCGGTTATTGACCCGTTTATCGTCTTTACGTTCAGTGACGGGCGGGTTTTACAGGTGCCGCTGGCCTGGTCGGAGAAGCTGAACCGGGCCACACCAGAGCAACAAAGCAACGTGATTGTTAGTGAGTTATATGCCTTCTGGGATGATATAGACGAGATTATTGGGGTCGAGAATGTGCTCTATGGCAATCGGCTGATCTTGTAGGTGTTGTCGCTATTGAGCCTGTATGACACCGTAAGCGAGGAGGACTTATTAACCGAAACCCCTGAATCCTACATGACCCGGCAGCAATTCGCCCGTAATTATCAGAACGCAGTCAGCCGCCTGACTAATCTTATCGCTGATGCAGACACGCAGATAGACCGGGCGAGAACGTATGAGGATGACCTGACCGAACGGCAATATCAGCACCTACGGGCTGACTACCAAAGCCAGTTGACGGCCCTGCTCAATCAAACCCCGGTAGCTATATCAAACCATTTCTCTGGCACCACCCGGCGGCTGTGCAGGGCTGCCCGCTCAAAAATGTTGTCGGCACCGACTATCCGGCCCCAGCTTGTGGCGGTACTTCATGTCGAACCCTTTCGCATTTTTACCCGGTGGTCAAACGGCGAATGTCGGGTGAATGATTACAATGCTTTGCAGACTGAGTGGGCCGGAAGTTCGTCTGTGTTTTACCGGCAACTGGCACAATGGGAGAACTTTCGGACGGTAGAAGTAGGCGAAACCAAGTGTTTGCAATGGCCTGCGGTACTGATAGAATTTATAGACACCGCCGGGCTGCTTCGCCGTGATCCGGTCGATTTTGATAGCGGGATGGCTTACTCAGAAAGCCAGTTGGTAATCGGAGAAACGTTTTGGCAGGAGCAGGAAGCGATAGGATAAACATCGTTGACAGACATAGAGCCGAACTAAATCTGTCTTTAGAAACAATGATCTATAACCAGTTACAGGCCCGTTTTGAGCGTGTTCCACCCGGACGATATGATCGCATTCGGTTAACGGCAGTACTGCTGGTTGATGGTAAGCCACTGGTAGATTTTGGTTACTACACCGTTGATGTCGATGCGTTGTCTCAAAGCATTCAGGTATCGGGTACATTCGACATTCTTACCTGCGATTGCGGGGTGGCCGGTTGTGCCGGACTCAATTCTGGCATTCACATTGAGCATGAGGGAAATCAGATTCGCTGGAATCTAACCGAACCTTTACCTGCCCGTTCGTTTACCTTTGAACAGGGACAGTACCAACACGCTGTTTATCAGTTGCAAAAGGCAATTTTTCACTTGATTGAAAAGGAGTATGACTTGGACGAATATGGCGATTCTCTACTGGTGCCTTTTGACTGGACGGAATGGGCGTTCCTGCAAAAATGGCTCGATCAACGAATCCAAAAAATGAAAACAGATGAAATTCCGGAGTAAACTAAAATCGTCGCTGCAACCAGCCATGACCCACAAAACCAACGAACTCCGACCTATACAACGCTTTTCTGACTGGTTCCCGCGCTATTGAGCAAGCCACGCGGCAGGCCGGTGTACCGCCCGCTGCGGGCGACTCCCAGACCTCTTTCAATACCCGTAGGTGCGATTGATTCGCCCCGCTCAAAGAGGGGTTCATGGCGATCTGGGATGCCTTTCAATACCCGTAGGTGCGATTGATTCCTTGATTTCCAGACCGATGCCCGGCACCTCCAATGCCTTTCAATACCCGTAGGTGCGATTGATTCCACGACGAGTTTGTCGCGGTTGGCAACGAAAGCCCTTTCAATACCCGTAGGTGCGATTGATTCCTGGGCTGCCGGGCTGCTCAACAAGCCCTTGTCGGCTTTCAATACCCGTAGGTGCGATTGATTCGGGCTGAGTGTCTGGCGAACCGAGAAAGTGTATCCCTTTCAATACCCGTAGGTGCGATTGATTCCGTTTGCTGTTCCGGGGTCGGTTCGGTCACAAAGACCTTTCAATACCCGTAGGTGCGATTGATTCCTGATTGGGCCGGGCTACTTCCGGGGGTATTTCATGCTTTCAATACCCGTAGGTGCGATTGATTCCGGAAAAATTGCTATGAAGCTATTTGTTGGTGAAATCCTTTCAATACCCGTAGGTGCGATTGATTCCCACCACCACCGAATACGTCCCAAATAACACTCCCTGCTTTCAATACCCGTAGGTGCGATTGATTCTTGTCTGCCATTTGTTTAGTTTGTCAGTGAATCAATCTTTCAATACCCGTAGGTGCGATTGATTCAGATTGTGGCTACCGTGACCACTGCCAGTAAAATCACTTTCAATACCCGTAGGTGCGATTGATTCAATTTTAGCGCATTCATTCTGAACTGCGATTTTCACCTTTCAATACCCGTAGGTGCGATTGATTCTGGGAGTTGGTCTCCCATACTTTTTGCAGGCAATCAATCCTTTCAATACCCGTAGGTGCGATTGATTCAAATTACCGATCACGCGCTGATAGGGTTTCTCGATTACTTTCAATACCCGTAGGTGCGATTGATTCCCAAGCTGGAACTGCTGAGCCTGCCCGCCGATTTTACTTTCAATACCCGTAGGTGCGATTGATTCACCACTGGCACCCTATCAGAAAGTTCATCCGGTAACTTTCAATACCCGTAGGTGCGATTGATTCCTTGGTGTGGCTCTGATTATCATAGGAGTTTTCTGCCTTTCAATACCCGTAGGTGCGATTGATTCACGCACAGAACGCACAGAACACCCACAGACACTACGTGCCTTTCAA
>JBBRNH010000062.1:0-34896 GCA_038230415.1 Cytophagales bacterium
CAATTGCAGTCCGTCAGCGTGAACTTCTGGGTCGAGCTGGTTTTGGTGGTGTTGTCTAAATCAGTGATTTCAATCAGGTAGCCCCGCGCGTTGGTTTTGGCGGCAGTAGTTTTGTAGGTTCCGTCTGAAACGAGTTTGCCCGTCTTGCTGTCCGGGCTAAAGACTTCGGTAACAGTGCCTTCGCCCCCGTTGGCTACGGGCCACGAGAAACCGTTCAGCACATCATAGGACAGCCCCGCTTTTGCCAGCAATTGCTCTGCTGAGGTTACTTTGCCCACCGGCTTGGTCACGACCTCAAAAAGGACCGAACCCTTCCCATCGTCGTAGCCGCGTTTGGTGGCAATACCGTCGGCGTTAAACTCAAAATAGGACCGGTAAAAATCAGCCGGGTCGCCGTCGTCGAAGGTGAATTCGGTAATCAGCCCGGCAGCGTTGTACTTGATAGCGTTGGTTACTTTACTGCCATCGGCATACACCCCGCTGACTTTGCTGATGCGGCCCGCTGTGTAGGTGTAGGTTTCGGAGCCGTCGGCCTTGCCGTTGAGCGTCCAGACCGATTTGGTGAGCAACCCGGCGGCATCGTAGGTGAAGGCGTAGCTATAGGTCGAGATTTTGCCCGAACCCGACCCGTCAAATTCGCGGTTCATCCGGCTGATACGCCCGTTGGCATCGTAGGTGTAGGCGTGCTTGTTGTTATCGCCCCGGTCAATGGCGGTCAGCTTGCAGGTGTCGGGGGCGGGGTCGGTGGTGCTGGTCTTTGAGCAACCGAACAGGCTGATAATCAGCAGACTGAGAATGAGGGAGATGCGGCTTACTTGCATGGTTGGAAATCGGTTTGTATGCGTGAAATTGACTTGGGTACTGTTTTTGAGATTTTCCGGTCTGTGAAAACACAGACCGGAAAACGAGTTTTGTTACTTCGGCAGGTATTCATAAAAATCTTTCTGCCCAATCGAATACCCGCCCAAGCCGATGTAGGCTTTGGTTTTCAGGGTGAGGGCAATGGGGTAAAAACGGCCCTTTTTAGTGTCGTCGTCGCTGGCTAAATCGCTCTTTTTAGTCCAGGTATTGTCGGCAGGATTATACTGATAGACCGTGTTCGAGAGGGTGTTGCTGCTGCCCGTGCGCCCCCCGGCCACCAGCCCAACGGTGCCAAAATCGAACCCCCGCGCCCGGGCGTTGCCTTCGGGGAAATCCAGTTTCTTGGTCCATTTGTCGGTTGCCGGGTCGTATTCCAGAAAATCGCTCAGTTTGTTCACGTTCCGGTCTTCGCCCCCGCCGAGGTAGCCTTTGCCATTCACGGCAAACCCAAAGGCGCGGCACCGGGCCGTACCCGGCAGTGCTGCCTTGCTTGCCCATTTATCCGTCGCGGGCGTGTATTCATAAAAATCGTTGGTGACGGTGGCGGGGTCAATCGGGTCGGTGTTGCCCGTGCCGAGGTAGGCTTTGGTGCCAATCACGAACAGAACCGGCTGATCGCGGCCACCACCCGTAAAATCGGCTTTCTGCGTCCATTTGTCGGCAGCCGGATCATACTCATAAAAATCGGTGTAGGCATCTTTCTTCGTGCCGCCGTTGTAGTTGGTGCCGAGGCCAACGTAGACTTTGCCATTCAGGGCAAAGCCAACGGCATTGGCCCGGCCCACGCCCGGAAAATTGGCTTTCTGCGTCCACTTCGCCGTAGCGGGGTCATACTCCGACCAATCGTTCGAGACACTGCTGTTGTAGGTAGCAGTGCCATCGTAGCCCATCCCGACGTACAGTTTGTCGTTGATTGTTACCGCCGTAGCGCAGGCGCGGGGGCTGGCAAACGAGGGCAACGGTTTCCAGCCGTCGGGCAGGTAGGCCGTTATGGTGGGCGTAACCGGCGTGGGGGTCGGCGTGGGCGTGGGGGTTGGGGTCGGCGTGTTGGTGTCCGACTTGCCGCAGGAGACCAACAGGCTCAGGGCAATAGCACTCAGGAACAGGGTTTTCATTATTTTTTCCAGTTTAACGTATTGATAGTAAAGCCAATCTTGCGTCCCTCAACGAGACCGATTTCGTTATCCTGCGCGGTATGAATCCCGCCCAGAAACCGCGACAGGGCGGCTTCGTCGGCAATGGCCCGGAAGTTCCCGTAGGTCCGAACGGGATAGTCAATGTTGCGGAGTTCGTCGCGGGGGCGGCCCTGATGCGAGGTGTCGGTGAGCCGGA
Organism: Cytophagales bacterium; assembly: GCA_038230415.1. Classification (GTDB taxonomy): domain Bacteria; phylum Bacteroidota; class Bacteroidia; order Cytophagales; family Spirosomataceae; genus JBBRNH01. The sequence goes on from JBBRNH010000062.1 coordinate 2,194, forward strand.
AGGAGGTGCCATAAAGGGCCTCCAGCACAGTGGTGGCGGCTGCGGCCTGCACCGAATGGCCCGAATAAAACGCCGGAAACGGCGGCTCCGGCCAAAACTGCTCCCAGGCGGGGTCAATCACGGCCCGCACATAACTCGACGGACGTTCGCAGTGGTAGGTGTATTTGGCTTTCCAGCAGTTCACAAACGCATCGGCAACGGCCATGCCCACGCGGGCGTAGGTCTCGGCAGCCCCGAAGAGGTCGGGCCGGGCGGTCTGAACGGTGATGTTCGCTAAGCTGTACGAATGGCCCGGCGGGGTGAAGGTCTCCGACGGGTCGTCGCCCCACCAGGCGGCAATTTCTTTCTCGGCCTGCGTCAGCGTTTTGTTCTTTCTGTAAACCGCCACGTTTTGCCGGTAATACGCTGACGTTGAATCGGTTGAATAGGGCAGCATCGTCGGCACGGGCAGCACATTGTTGGGCCGGGCGAAGGTGCGGTGCTGCCCCCAGTAGGGATGCAGCGGCAGTTTCGATGCCGACTGCCCCTTCGTCGGCGGCACCCAGTTACCGGCTGCGGTCGGAAAAACGTAGGCCGCATCGAAGTTTTTAAGATAGCCCTGGTAGCCGCCATCGGTTTTAGACCAGTCAAACAGCGCGTTGGCAACGGCCCGCCCATACCGCACCGACCGATCAACTACGGCCTGCGGCTGTCCGGTGCTGTACTGGGTCTGAATCTGGTATTCGAGCGAGTCAATACTATACTGGCGGAACTTGTCAGCGTAGTCATACAGGCTGCGGAGCATGGTGGCCTGCCCGGCGTTCAGGGCCAGCGTCCAGTTGTAGGTTTGGCCGTTTTCGGGCTGGGGCAGGGTGTTGAGGTCGCTCAACTGCCCGGCTAAAGAGCGGTGCCGGTCGCTGCCGTTCACGATGCTTTCATACATGGTGATGCCCATAAACCCCAACGCCCGCGAGCCATAGGTGGGCGTATTGGCATCGAGTTTGGTCATGGTCTTGAGCGTCATCTGCCCCCACAGCACAGCGGGTTCGGCAGACAGCACGGCGGGCGCAACGGCGGGCGCGGGCGGGTCGGTGTGGGTTTGGCAAGCCTGAGCAATCAACAGCCCGACAAGCCCCGCCCAGCCGGTGATTTTTTTGAGGATAGATACTGGCATTGGCATGGGGTACAGGGGTAAAAAAAAGCGTTTTACTGAACTGACTGAAATCGGGTAACTTTGATAAAAAAAGCAGCGAATCATGGCATACAGCGACTTTATGACATTGCGGCAGGTTGAAAAAGCCTTTACCATCAAGCATACCATCGCCAGCTTTTTGGCCCACACAACCCCCGAACTCCCCACCGAACGGCTCCGCTTCGATTTGCAGGAGGCCGCCGAAATGCCCCTGCACGCCAGCGAAAAAGCCAAATCGGAACTCCTCATTATGCCCGTCCTGAAAGAAATCAGGCGTAAACACAAGACTTTTAATATCTATTCGGGCTACGCTTTCGACGTGAACCCCAAACTCGGCCCCAACGGGTATTGCGACTATCTGCTCAGTACCGACACCCATTCGTTCGATATTTCGTCGGCGGTGTTTTGCCTGGTCGAAGCTAAAAACCGTTCGGTCGAAGAAGGTTTGGGCCAGGCCGGGGCCGAAATGGTGGCCGCCCAGCAGTTTAACGAAGCCGAAAACAAGCCCAACCTGACCGTTTTTGGTTGCGTTACGAACGCCTACGAGTGGCTGTTTTTAAAATTAGAAAACAACCTCCTCACCCTTGACACCGAACGCTATTACCTGTCCGAAAACGAGCTACCCCGTTTGCTGGGTGCCTTGACGTTTATTGTTACCAGTGCGAAATCTTGACGGAAAGCAGACTCCTAAAAAAACAGTGCAGATAGAAGCGCGGTCTGATAAGGTCGGTCGGTTTCAGGGTATTCCTGCCCGGTGTGGCAGGCAGGAATCCTGAAACCCGTTACTTGAAGTCGTACAAGTCGGCTTTAGTATTGCCGCTGAACGTGTTGCTTTTGGCCGTCACCGGGTCGGTACTGCGGTAGGAAATGCCGTAGCCAGTGGTGTTAGAAATAGTACAGTTCGTGATTGTTCCCCGGCTTGTTGAGGGTGTGCAGCTATACTCCCGCCCCAGAATAATCGCGGCATTTGACCCTTTTTGTACGCAGAAAAATGGATCTACCGACGAGCCGGCCCCATCAATGATGCAGTAGTTGAAGACGGTTTCGGGCGAAACGCTCTGCACGTTAATCCCGGCCCAAACCCCTTTTGTATTGGCTAAGTAACCCGAAAACCGGATGGGGTCGGCGGCTGTACCGTTGGCAATGAAGGCCGCATCTTTATATGAATCACTGACAAAAAAGCCCGCGTCGCTGGTAAATTCCATCCGTACACCGGGGTTAATGGTTGTTTTTGCTTTGGGCTCAATAGTCTGAAGAATACGGTACGGCACGTCTAATTTCTGAACCACAATATCGTCAATACTCCGTTCGCCCTTAGCTACTTCGATGTATTTCTGTCCGTTATTGGCGTAGCTACTTTTGGCATCTAACGAGCCTAATTGTTGCTGGCAAATACGAACGGCTGATTTGGTGTTGTTGGTAAAGGTGTTGCTCTCAAAGGCCACAAAGCGCGAGTTCCCGTACAGATAGTCAGAAACCTCTATGCCATACCCCGTATTATCGGAGAACGTGCAGTTTTTCAGCGAGATACGCTCTGAGCCATAGCCATATAATTTCAATGCTCCTTTATGATCGGCCACGGCCCCGGCATGACGTAGCGTAACATACTCCCACTGATTTTCGAGGTTGTTGGCTTCCAGCAAAACACCCCGCCACGACCCCGCCGACGTTACTTTTCCTTCCAGAATAATCGGTTTTGCGGCAGTACCAATCATTTTCAGGAATCCCGTACCGACCACATCAAAGCCACTGCTTCCACCCTCAAACTGAATCCGTACTCCGGGCTTAATTGTCAGCGTTTTCACCTCACCCGAATTTCCACCAATCTGTAGGTAGCACTTCACGATGTAATCAACCCCATCGCCGAGGTCTTCCCACACTTCGGGAATCGTACCGGAGCAGGTGTAGGTGACAGTGGTTAATTTAGGCACCGTCAGGTTCACCGTGTATGCCTGCGTGGTGCCATCTTCGGCGGTCACGGTATAGACAACCGCTTTCGAGAAATCCTGCGCGGCTCCCGATGCGGGCGCAACCGTTGCTTTGGCCGAAACCGTTACGGTTGGCACGAGCTTGGTGGCATCGGTGCCGGCGGCCAACGTAGCCGAGATGGTTTTGGCAGTGGCATCAATCACACCCGTTACTGCCGGGGTCAGGCCGTTGAAGGCAAAGGCCGTGATGTCTTTGGCACTGCTTTTGGGCGCGGCTCCCACGCCCACATTCACGGTGTAGGTTTGGGTGCTGCCGTCTTCGGCAGTCACGGTGTAGGTTACGGCCTTCGAGAAATCCTGCGACGAACCCGAAGCGGGCGACACCGTTGCCTTTGCCGACACAGCAATGGTAGGCGCGAGGGTCAGGTTGGTGCCAAACGGAACCGTTGCCGCAATGCTGTTTCCGCTGATGGTACCGGCAACGGCGGGAGTCAGACTGGCAAACGAAAAGCCGGTGATGGACTTCTCGATGCTTTTGGGAACGGCATCTTCTTTTTTGCTGCACGACGACGTAATAGCGAGGGCGAAGGCCAGCACCCAGAGTATGGTGGGGCGGAAGAAGCGGGTAAGCGTGTGCATAGTGACCGGGGGTTTATGAATTGATTACTGGGTTAGTCGTACAAACTTGGGTTTAGCCAACACAGCGTACCAGTTCTTGCCGGTGAATGACCGGAAACGGCGGGCCAACGGTCGGTTTTTTGGGGTAAGTGAGGGAACGGTAAGCCCCTATGGACAACAATCAATGGTCATCTGCCAGAAATCCGTTACCTGCCAAAACCGGCTGTTCACGCTATGAATCAGACCGTTGACCCCGGTAGTTTTTCCAAAAACCAAATTAAACCTGTACGTTCGGGCAACAGGCTTCTTCGTTCATCATGATTGCCCGGTTCATTTTTCTGCTCTGTTGCCACATCGCCCGCATTGGGCAAGTGGGAGCCGTATGGCTGACCGCGCCCGGCACCGGAGCCACCACCGGACAGGCCGCGCCCTGGTCGCTGACCAATCTCGTGGCGGGGATTCCGGTGGCCGAAAAAAGCCTGCTCCACTTCGGGTATCTCTGCATGGTGCTGGGCCTGTGTTTGTTTATGGGCCTGTTTGCCTTTGTGCAGGGTGTCTATTACCGCGATGCCACCTACCGCTACTGGGCCTGTTACCTCTGGTCTAATTTTCTGCTGTTTTTTGCGGCCCTGGATTTTAGCTTTGCACTGAACCTGATTGATACCCTGCGCCGACCCTGGACCAGCGTGGTGCAGTATCCGGTGCAAATCACGTATCTGCTGTTTCTGGGGTCATTCCTGAACATCGGGCAGCAACACGCGCCCACGCACCGGCTCATTCGGGGCCTGATTTGGGTGTTAACGGCGGGTATGGTGTTGGCCGGGTTTGCCGTGCTGACCATGCCGCGCTGGGTTGTTGATCTGGCCGATGCCTTTACCTTTGTCACGTACCTCCTGATTTTGCTGATTTTTATCCGGTTCACGCAGCTCGGCATTCCCCAGACCCGGCTGCTGATTATCGGCTCGATGGGCGCGTTGCTGTCGGCGGTGACGGCAGCCGTGATTGACCAATTGAACCTGACCCATATCGGCCCGGTCTGGCTCGATCCTATTGTGTGCTTTTCAGTGGGCGTGTTGTTCGAGCTGGTCTTTTTTTCGTTAGTCCTCAGCCAGCGCACCCAGCAGATTCAGGCCGAAAATCAACAGTTGCACCGCGACTACACCCGGCAGTTAGAGCATGACCTGTTAGAGCGGGTGACTATTATTCGGGAACAGAGTCGGCTCATCGAGGACGAACGGCTGCAACGGCTTACCAACGATTTCAACCAGAAAATTGCCGAAACCGAAATGGCCGCACTCCGGGCGCAGATGAACCCCCACTTTATTTTCAACTGCCTGAACTCCATTCAGTTCTTCACCGCCCAGAACGATTCTGAACGGGCTTCGGAATACCTTACCAAATTCTCAAGGCTCATCCGGCTCGTGCTCGAAAACTCCAAATCGGAACGGGTCACGCTGCAAAACGAACTCGAAACGCTGCGGCTTTATTTAGACATGGAAGCCATGCGGTTTCAGCAAAAAGTGCGCTACGAAATTCAGGTCAGCGATGACATAGACACCGAATTGATTCAGATACCGCCGTTGCTGCTGCAACCCTTTGTGGAGAACGCCATCTGGCACGGCCTGATGCACAAAGAAGAAGGCGGCACGGTGGCCGTATCAGTGCAGCAACCCCAACCCGACCGGCTCCGTATCGAGGTCACCGACAACGGCATTGGCCGGGCCAAAGCCGCTGAATACAAAAGCAAGTCGGCTACCAAAAGCAAGTCATTCGGCATGAAGATGACCACCGAACGCATTGAACTCATTAACCAATTGTATCACACCCAGACGCGGGTGCAGGTAGATGATCTGATTGACGAACGGGGACTGCCCGTTGGTACGCGGGTACTGATCGAGATTCCGATTCCCGCTCTTCCCCTCGCCCTCACACCATGACTCTGACCCAACGCTGTACGTTTATTGTCTGGCTCATAGCCCTGTTTCTGCAACTTACACCGAGCCGGGGGCAGGGCGATGCGCTGAACCAAAACTACCTCTTCGAGCATTTTTCGCCCCAAAAAGGACTCTCGCAGGGCAGCGGCTACACCATCGAGAGCAACAATGATTTTATGTGGTTTGGTACGCAGGACGGCCTGAATCGGTTTGATGGCTACACCTACAAGGTGTACCGGACGGGCGGGCCGCACGCCATCCGCGATAATTTTATCCAGTGGCTGTTTACGGACCGGGGCGGGCGGCTCTGGGTGGGTACGGTGCGGGGCGTGGATATATACGACAAACAACGCGACGAGTTCACCGATTTCAGCACCATCTTCCGCGTCAGGGCCAATCACCCGATTAACAGCGTAGCCGTCAGGCGGATAGTCGAAGACCGGCAGGGCGGCATCTGGATTATGACCGACGAAGAGGGCGTGTATCGGTTTGACCCCAAAACGGGCCAGATCAGGGGGTTTTTGCAGACCCGCAACAACTTGGTTGACATAGCCGTAGCTCCCGACGGAACCGTTTGGATCAGTGCCGACGACGAGGTGTATTTTTACCAGCCCGGCACGACCACACTCCAGGCGATTTCGTTCAAAAAGACCCTCAACCTGCCCAACGCCGTGATCCTCAGAGCCATTGCCACCGATGCCGCCGGTGGGGTTTGGGTAGGCACCTACGAAGAAGGCGTTTATGTCCTGAAACCAACCGGCAGTCAGCGGGTGATTCGGCCCGCCGACGTGATTCATTATCAGCAGGGCAAAACAAACCACGACCTCGGCGGCAACCAGATTTCGCGGCTGTTTTGCGACCGATCTGGCCGCATCTGGATCGGCACCCGCACCGAAGGCATCTCGCTCTATGACCCGCAGACCAACACCTTTACGCACCTCAAAAATCAGGAAAACAACACCCGGAGTTTAGCCTCAAACTACGTGCTGACTTTTTTTGAAGACCGCCAGGCCACTATCTGGGTGGGGCTAAGTGGCGAAGGCATTGATAAGTTTGATCCCCGAAAAGCCCCTTTCCGGCTCATTCAGCGCGATTCGGGCAAGCCGCCCGGCCAGACCTTAGCCGACAATATGGTTTTTAAGGTGCTGCCGCAGGGCAACCAACTCTACATTGGCACGCAGGCGGGCGGACTGTCGGTGTATTCGTTACTGACCGGAGCCACCAAAACATTTCTGCCCGAACCGGGGAATCCGGCCAGTATTCTGCACAATCAGGTGCATGACATCGTGGCCGACTCGACCCAAAACCTGTGGCTGGCAACGGGGCGCGGCCTGTGCTATTATAATCTTGAAAACCAACGGTTTACGTCTTATCTGCAAACCGGCCAGCCCACCCTGCTGTATCTGTACGCGCTGGCCCTGCTCAAAAACGGGCGCGAAATCTGGGTGGGCGGGCAACGGGGGCTGTATCGGTTTGATGTGCCGACCCGACGCTGGGCAACCTGGGCCGGGCTGCCCGGCGTTGCCGCCATTGCCAGCTACGTGGTGCGGCTGATTTACGAAGACAGCAGCCATACCATCTGGCTCGGTACGCTGGGGCATGGCCTGATTCGGGTTGATGGCAAAACAGGCCGCGTTACGGTTTTTGACCAAAAAAACGGCCTGTTTTGCAGCAACATCCGTAGCCTGAAACAAAGCGGTAATACCCTCTGGGTTGGCTCTGACTGCGGGTTGTTTTCGGTAGATATGACCCGGCAAACGGTTTCGGCCCCGATCACCGAGCGCAATGGCTTGCCCAACAACGTGATTTATGGTATCCTCACCGATGCGTCCAATCATCTCTGGCTCAGTAGCAACCGGGGATTAACGCGCTTTTTACCCGGCCAACCTACGGGTTCGGCACCTGCGCCCGGTGCCGGTAAAACCATGAAAAACTACAACAGCAACGACGGCTTGCAGGCCGATGAGTTTAACACCAATGCCGCCGGTCAGCACGCCGACGGTACGCTGTTTTTTGGGGGCGTGAAAGGCATTACGTACTTCCGGCCCGGCCAACTGATGCCCAATCGGTATGTGCCACCCGTTCGGCTCACGAGCATCCGGGTGAACGATAGCCTGATTGCCCCCAACCAATCTGAAATCAGGCTGACCCACAACCAGAATTTTATTGACTTCACGTTTGTGGCCTTCAATTTCTCGAACACCGAAAAAAACACCTACCGCTACCGGCTCGACGGCATCAATACCGACTGGGTGAAGGCCGGTACGCGCAACGTGGCTCCCTATACCAACCTGCCCGCCGGTGCGTATGTGTTCAGGGTGCGGGGCAGCAACGACGACGGACTCGAAAACCCGCAGGAAGCCTCGATTCGGGTAATTATTGCGCCGGTTTTTTATCAGACCTGGTGGTTCCGCTCGTTGCTGGGTTTGCTGGGGGCGGGACTGTTGCTGCTGGCGTATCGAAATTACCTGTCGTTCCAGACCGTTCGGGCCAAGTTGGAGAAAGAAGAAGCCATCCGGCAGCAAAAAGAAGCCGAACTCAAAGAAGCCTCGGCCCGGTTTCAGCAGCGCATCGCCGAAACCGAAATGGCCGCGCTCCGGGCGCAGATGAACCCCCACTTTATTTTTAACTGCTTGAATTCTATCCAGTATTTTACGGCTCAGAACGAGATCGAACAGGCATCGGGTTATCTCAGCAAATTCTCAAGGCTCATCCGGCTCGTGCTGGAAAATTCGCGCTCCGAGAAAGTTACCCTCGCCAACGAACTCGAAACCCTGCGGCTTTTTATGGATATGGAAACCATGCGGTTCGGCCAGAAACTGCATTATGCCATTGATCTGGCCGATGACATTGATGCTTATGGTATTCAGATACCGCCGTTGCTGCTGCAACCCTTTGTGGAGAACGCCATCTGGCACGGCCTGATGCACAAAGAAGAAGGTGGCACGGTGACGGTATCGGTGCAGCAACCCCAACCCGACCGGCTTCGTATCGAAGTGACTGACAATGGCATTGGCCGGACCAAAGCCGCCGAATACAAGAGTAAATCAGCTACCAAAAGCAAGTCTTTCGGCATGAAACTGACCGCCGACCGGATTGAACTTATTAACCAGTTGTATCATACCCATACGCAGGTACACATCAACGATTTGGTGGATGCCGCCGGGCAGGGAATCGGCACAACGGTTATCATCGAAATTCCGGTCTGACGGCATGAACAACGCGCTATGAACCCGACCCGATGTTATCTGTTTTGGCTGATCTGGCTGTTTTTGCATCCCACGCCGGGGTTGGGGCAGGGCGGTGTGCCGGGCCGGTATCCGCCCGTGCGGAGCAGTGTGGGGCAACGCTACCCCATGCCCGAATTTAATATGAACCGCGCCAACGACTCGGTTTATATTGCCGACCGGGTAGGCACGGCCCACGCGCTGCTACGGGCCGAAGAAGCCAAACCCGCCACGTTGCTGCGCGACTCAACCATTCTGCGGCTCTATAATTACTTAGGAGCTTTGTATCGGGAGACCAGAAACAGCAAGGACAGTTGTCTGTATTACGGCAAAAAAATGGTTGACTACGCCACCAACTGCCACAATCTTGAATTTACAGTGAAAGGGCTGTTTCAGCAGGCACTGTACTACCGGAACATTAAACTCAACCCCGCCGAAGCCCTCCGTATCAACCTGAAAGCCTACGACTTGCTCGAAAACGCCGACCACGACCCGCAGGTTTTCTGGCGAATCTGCTATAACCTCGGCGAACTCTATACCAGCATCCGTGAGTATGACAACGCTCTGAAATACTACCAGCAAGCCGACGTGTTGATTAAGCAAGGCACGGGCCTTAGCACGGTTACTACCTACGCCTACGCCAATGCTATCTGGGAAGGAATGGCGGTTATTTACACCCGGAAACAGCAGTATGCCTTAGCCGAGCCGTATTTCCGGCAGGCCATCGAAAAGTTGAAATACATCTCGATCAAGGCCAGCCATGCCTATCTGTATTATGCTTTTGCCGACTTTTTTCAACAGCAAAAGCAGTTTCAGCAGGCCATTGACTACAACAAAAAAGCCGAGGAAATCTGGAGCGCATTAGAGCAGTCGGCCAATTTAAGCATGGCCCGGTCGCGGCTGGCCCTGTGTTATATCGAACTCAACGACCTTGACGCTGCCGAACGCTATGCCACGCAAGCCCTCAACGCCGGTAAGCCCGCGCTTGTGGGTCTCAAAGAAGCCCATGATGCCTTGTATCAGGTGGCGTTTCGGCGGGGTGACTGGCGCAACAGCCTGACTCATTTCAGGCAGTACATGACGGTTCGGGATTCGTTAGAGACCATCTTCAAACAGGAAGAACTGTATAAAATCAAGAGCCGGTTCGATCTGGAAAAAGTAGCACTCAAAAACAGCCAGGACAAAGAGCTTCAGCAGCGCGAGTTGTTAAGCATCCGGCAGCAGAGTGATCTGGAAAAACTAAAAGCAGCCGCCGATAAACAGCAGTTTTTAGACCAGATGACCCGCGAAACCCTGAAACGGCAGTTAGAAACCCAGACCCTCAGAGAGCAGGGCATCGGCCAGCAAACCCGCGCACTGACCGAAAAAGGAACCCAAGAAAAACGCATCAATGCACTGAAAATAAGAGAGTTAGAGCAGGGAAAAATTCTTGAAAACCGAACCAGAAACGCACTGATTTTGGGGTTGTTGATTGCCGCTACGCTGGGGGCAGCCTTGTTCCGGGCAAACCGCAGGTTGATAGCCAGCAATCAGGAACTGACCGCCAAGAACAAACTCATCAAAGAAGTGACCCACCAAATTCAGGCAACCGAAATGGCCGCGCTCCGGGCGCAGATGAACCCCCACTTTATCTTCAACTGCCTGAATTCGATCCAGTTCTTTACCGCCCAGAACGATACCGACAAAGCATCGGATTACCTCACCAAGTTCTCGCGGCTCATCCGGCTGGTGCTCGAAAACTCCAAATCCGAGAAAGTGACTCTTGCCAACGAACTCGAAACCCTGCGGCTCTATATCGAGATGGAGGCCATGCGGTTTCAGCAAAAAGTGCAGTATAGCATCTCGATAGCCGAGCCGATAGACATTGAATCGGTCGAGATACCGCCCCTACTGTTGCAGCCTTTTGTGGAGAACGCCATCTGGCACGGCCTGATGCACAAAGACGAAGGCGGCACGGTGGCCGTATCGGTGCAGCAACCCCAACCCAACTGCCTGCGGGTGACAATCACCGACGATGGTGTGGGCCGGGCCAGAGCCGCTGAATACAAGAGTAAATCAGCCACCAAAAATAAATCGCTCGGCATGAAGCTAACCGCCGACCGCATCGAACTTATTAACCAATTATATCACACCCAAACCCAGATTACGGTAGAAGACCTGACCGATGCCAGCGGACAGCCCGCCGGTACGCGGGTGGTGGTTGACATCCCGATTTAACCGTATTTTCTCTTTTTATCGAATTATCGAAACCTCCTCCCTAAACCCGATCAACCCATGATTCGCACCATTATTATTGACGACGAACCCAATGCCGTTGGTCTGCTGACCCTGCGGCTCTCCCAGCACTGCCCCGCTATCGAGGTCGTTGCGGCCTGCACCAGCAGTTCAAAAGGCGTACAGGCCATTTTGGAACACAAGCCCGATCTGGTATTTTTAGACATCGAGATGCCGCAGATGAACGGCTTTGAGGTGCTGGAAGCGGTGGCAGAACTCTCGTTTTCGCTGGTATTCGTCACCGCCTACGACCGTTTCGCCCTCAAAGCATTCCGGTACAGCGCGGTTGATTACCTGCTCAAACCGATTGATTCGCAGGAGTTGATTCAGGCCGTGAGCCGGATCGAGAGGCAGCAGAAAACGGCCCCCGAACAACTTGCCCACCTGCAACAGCAATTTAACAATCCGGCCCGGCCCCTGCCCGATAAAATTGCCCTGCCCTACCAGAACGGCGTAACATTTGTGGCCCTGGCCGATGTGTTGTACTGCGAATCGGACGACAGCTACACGAAGTTTTTTCTGGCCGATGGCAACCACTATCTCGTCACCAAGTCAATGCGCGAGATTCAGGAACTGCTCGAAGAACGGCATTTTTTGCGCGTTCACCGGCAGTATATCGTCAACCTGGATCAGATCAGAAAATTCGTGAAAGGAGAAGGCAACTACCTGATTATGAGCGATCAGAAATCTATTCCGGTCTCCCGCAATCACCGCGACCGGCTCATCGAACGGTTTGGGTGGTTATGATGATCACGCCGTCTGCAACAGCCCTTCCCGAAACGCTTCGTATTGTGCCGGAATCAGCATGGCCCGCTTGGGCCGGTGGGCGAGTTGGGCAAGCCGTTCGGGAATCTCGACTGCCACGCCTAAGATGTCTTCGACTACCGGAAACTTGGCCGGGTGCGCCGTTGCCAACGCAATACCAATGCTTTGATAATCGCCGGTTTGCTGCCGATAAGCGGCTAAGCCAAGCAAGCCGATGGCCGTGTGCGGGCAGGTCACATAATTATAATCGCGGTAGGTTTGGCGCATCCCGGTGCGGGTTTCGTCGTCGTCAAAGTAATACCCCGATACAGTGGCCTGAATATCGCCGAGGGCATCACCGAAGAGCCGCGTCAGCCGGACAAAATTACTCGGATTGCCCACGTCCATCGCGTTCGAGATGGTGGTTACAGACGGTTTCGGTTGGTAATCGCCTGATTTTAGGTACGTCGGCACGGCGTGGTTGAGGTTGGTAGCGGCCACAAACCGATGCACGGGCAAGCCCATCTGCCGCGCCAGAACCCCCGCGCTGAGGTTGCCAAAATTGCCGCTTGGCGTAGAAAACACAACCGGCTTGCCCAAGTGACTGACCTGCCCAAACGCCCGGACGTAGTAAAAACTCTGGGGAATAAGCCGGAAAATATTGATCGAATTAGCCGACGACAGATTCAGTTGCTGATTGAGATCGGTATCTAAAAATGCCTGTTTCACGATGTCCTGGCAATCATCGAACGAGCCTTGCACCTCAAACGCCTGCACGTTGCCGCCGAGAGTAGTAAGCTGTTTTTCCTGCAACTCGCTGACGCGGCCCGACGGATATAATATCGAAACCCGAACACCCGGCACGTTGTGAAACCCCATTGCCACCGCCCCGCCCGTGTCGCCCGATGTAGCTACTAAAATATGCACCTCGCGGTCGGTATGTTGAGAGTAATGCGACATCAGCCCGGCCATAAACCGCGCCCCCACATCTTTGAACGCCAGCGACGGGCCATGAAACAGTTCCAGCACCGACGTTTGGTCCGGCACTAACTCAACCACCGGCGTATCGAACGGGAAGGCGCGGTGGGTAAGCTCCTGCAACTCGGCATCGGTCAGGTCATCGCCCAAAAACAACCGGCTCAGTTCGTAGCCAACGGTGGCCAACGGCTCGTGGGTAAGTTTGCGGAGCAACCCGGCATCGAGCGTTGGGATGCTGACGGGCATATACAGCCCCCGGTCGGCGGGCAGGCTTTGAAACAGAGCCTGCTGTGCCGAAACGGTGGTGCCGGGATTATTGGTGCTGTAAAAACGCATGATTGCAAGTCAGAATAGGGCCGCAAGTTACGCAGAACGGCTTAGTTGCGGGTTGCCAGTTCGCCCACCAACCGGATTCCCTCTAATGTCAGCGCAGGGTCAACAACCACAAATTCATCGTGCAGAGACAGAATCGCACCAGATAAACCGCCCGTTGCCACAGCGATGGTGCCGGGGCCAAGTTCGGCGCGGGTTTTGGCAAGCAGGTGCCGCACCAAGCCTTCGTATCCCAGCACCACCCCGGCCTGAATGGCGTGCGTGGTGTTTTGGCCCAACGCCGATTCGGGCAGTTCAATCGGGACTTCGGGCAGTTGAGCCGTGTTGGCAAACAGGGCGCGGATGGCCGTTTTCAGGCCCGGCGCAATAGCAACACCCGCTATCAACCCGTCGGCAGTAACGCTCGTGAAGGTCAGGGCGGTGCCAAAATCAACCACGATGCACGACTGATGGTAGCGCGTAAAAGCAGCTAAGGCATTGGCAACCAAGTCAGTACCAATCTGATCGGGCCGCAGGATGGTCAGCGGCAGGGCGGAGTAAACCTCCGGGCCAACCACCACCAAGGCATCGCCAAAAAGCCCGGTCAGCACCGCCCGAAACGTGGGCGTGAGGGCCGGTACTACACTGCTCATGGCTGTTTTGTGAATGGCATCGAGCGAAACACCGGCCTCTAAGAGCCAGAACCGCAGGGTGCTTTCGTAAAACCCTTCGGCCTGAATCGGCTGCGAGGGCGTTCGCCAGATGTGTTGCCAGGCACCATTGGCATACAGACCGAAGACAGCGTTTGAATTGCCAATATTAACCGCAAGCGTCATGTTAAGGCTGGTAATCGGTGATTGGAGACTGATAGGTTATCGGGGGGTTTGCTATCCAATTTCCACCGAATAGGTAATTTCTGCCGAGGGCCGTAACTGAGCCGTGGCCGAGCAGTATTTATCCATCGAGAGATCAATGGCGCGTTTAACCTTGTCGGGGTCAAGGGTGCCTTTTAGTTTGTAGGTCAGGTGAATACTGTTGAACGGCGCGGGCGTAACGCCAATTTCGCGTTTGCCCTCGGCGGTCATCCTAAAGTCTTCGATGACCTGTTTTTGCTTTTGCAGAATCAGAATCACGTCAATAGCCGAACAGCCAGCCAGCCCCATCAGGAGCATTTCCATGGGCCGCGCCCCGGCGTTGTGGCCGCCAATGTCGGTGGCTCCGTCAATATGCAGGGCCACGTTTGCCGTGCCGGTAGCCTCGAAGTGAAACGCATCGTCAACCCGAACGAGGTCAACGGCCATTGTGCTTAGTTCCATAATTCGTTTAAGGTTTGAGGTTCAACGTTTAAGGTGTACGCTCGTGGTTGAAACAGCGTTAGACTTTAAACGTTGAACCTTAAACGTTTTTATTTATCTTCACCAACTCAAATGAGCAGCACCATGTCTGAAAAATTCAGCGACGACCTTCTCGACATCAAAAACGACCGCCGGTTGAGTGTCTATTGCTACCGGGCCGGGTTTGGCGGCTGGCTGCTCTACATCGCATCCGGGGCGAAATTCATGCGCTCCGTCAGCGAGTACCGAACAGACTTTGGGGTGTTCGCGTTCTTCCTGATGGTGATGGGGATGTCGGCTTCGATGTATTATGATTACTACCACCACCCGGCTGAGTTTGACCAGAAAAAGAAGTGGCTGATTGTCAGTTATGTAGTACTTGCCGGGCTGATTTATTTTTTTGTGCTGGGCGAGCAGGTTCCGTCTCTCGGCGAGTTGCCCTCCTTTGGCAGTCTGTTTGGCCGCTGGTGATCGCTGCCAACTATGCCTGCTTTTCCTCACGACCCTAATCCCAGGTCACCCGATACTACGGCTTGCCGAAGTTTTGGGTAAGAAACACCGCGTCGGCTTTCGACCAGCCTTGCCGCGCCAATTCTCGCTCGCGTTGGGCAGTGGCGGCATCACCTTTCTGGGCAGCAAGGCGGGCCAGGGCAATGTGGGTACCGGGATAAGCCGGGTCATGTTCGGCTAAGAGTTTGGTAGATTCTTCGGCAAAGTCGGGCAAGTTCAGTTGCCAGGCCACCTGAGCAATGGTTTCTAATTGAAACAAGGCTTCGGCCCACGAATCGGGACCATACTGCTCGTGCGCGCTGGCCTGAAATTTACGAATATCGGTCAGACCCTTTTCTCGCTCGTTACGGTCAGAGAGGGCAACCAGAGCCGCCAGAAATTTGGGATATGGTTCGAGCCAGCCCCTGATCCAGTCCGTTTTATCAGATGCTATGGCTTCTTTCAGTGCTTTCTGAGCGGCTTTGAGCGATAGCTTGGCCGGGTCTATCTGGTTTTTTTTGAGCTGAACCAGCCCCAGCAGATAATACCCTATTGTCCGCTCGCCGGGGGTTGTGGCCGTTGTCAGATCGGTAATAATAGGCATCGCTTCTGCGTAACGGTTCTGGTTGACGAGCAAAGCCGGATACCCTATTTTGTTGTAAAACACCCGTTCGGGATTAACGGGGCGTTCGGTCATAAACCGCTCTTTCACCAACGCTTCGGCTTCCTGAATCCGGCCCTGATACTGATAAGAAAGTGCCAGCAACGAGATATTGTGGATGTGGTGCCAGTCGTACATAGACGCATAGCGTTCGGTTTTATAGAGGTCTCGTTCAATGGCATCGGTTTGTTTCATCTGAGCGATTGCCCCGTCCACATCGCCGGTTTTCATCAGGTCATGGGCGTACATATGCAGCGCGTGAGCCAGGTTTGGAGCCAGCCGGGCGTATATCTTTCCATGTTCGAGGGCCTTGCCGTAATCAGTCATGCCCTCGTAGGCATGGATTAAAAAATGGTGTGCCGACGGATGGTTGGGGTATTGCTGCAACACTTTTTCGTAGATGGCAATGCTGGCCGTTGACGACCCCTGCCCCCGGCCAGCGGCAAACGGTTCGTAGGCGTTCCCGGCAATAAGCCATAGCTCTGCATCCTGCGGGAATCGTTTTACGGCCTTATTTACGGCCATGCGATACTCGTTGAGCAGTTTTTGGTTAGCCAGCGAATCAACGGCTTTCAGTTGAGCAAACCGCAGGTCAACGTGGGCTTTTTCGCGGTCTGAGGCATACCCCACCAACGATTTTGCAGTTTCTGCGGCTGTCCGGGCGGGCTGATAATCGTCTAATTCCATAAAAACCCGGCTCAGGCCAACGTGGGCCATCACCATCGTCGAATCATTCCGCAGGGCTTCGTGAAACGAACGGGCCGCTTCGACCAGCGCGTATCCGTGCAGATAACCCATGCCCTGCTCAAAGTAAGCCTGCGCTTTTTGATTTTTGGTGGAGGTCGGCGTGGGAAACTGACCGACATCGGGCCGCAGGGCAACGGGTTGTCTCAGCAGCGTATTCGGCACGCCACCAACGTGGGCCAGGCCACAAATTGGAATGGCATACTGCGCCACAGCAGACTTGGAGGAACGATGCGCTTCTGGTTGGGTCAGAACCTTAATCAGCATCATCAGTACTAAAACGGGCAGAAAAGAGTAGAGGTAAACGCGCTTCATGGCAGCTTGCAGTTTGTGTGCGCTCTAAGTTAATAACTCCCTGAAAAACAGGCAAGTACAATGTGTAAGTTCTTATTAAACGGAAAGTTCAGGCTGAGAAATGCCACTAATTACTATGCTGAGATAAAGTGCGTATGCTGATCTAATACAAGTTTCCATAAATAATTCCATCTTTTTTTGGATATATCCCGAATATCTATCAGTTTTATGCAAAAATATCTCTGGTAATTTCAATTCAGGTTGTATTCATACTCGAAAAACGGGCCGCTCTACGGCCCGTTTTTTTGTTTTGTTGCCCACTGCTACCCGCCACCCGCCTGTGGCATACGGTCGGTAGGTTCGGCCCGGTGTTTCCTTTCCCGTGAAAACAACCCCCGAACTATGCAATCTAACCGACGTTCATTTTTGAAAACCACCGGCACAATGGCCGCAGCCGCTACGCTTATGCCTGATTTTCTGGCTCATGCCGCTCCCAGGAAATTGTTCTTTCAGATTTCACTGGCCGAATGGTCGTTGCATAGAGAACTCTTTGCCAAGACAATCACGAACCTCGATTTCCCTGGCATTGCCAAAAAAGAGTTCGGTATCAGCATTGTGGAGTACGTGAATCAGTTTTTCAAAGACAAAGCCAACGACACGGCTTACCTGAACGATTTGCTGACGCGCTGCAAAGACAACGGCGTATCAAACCACCTCATCATGATTGATGGCGAAGGCCCGCTTGCCGAAATTGATGCCACGAAGCAAAATAAGGCCATTGATGACCACAAAAAATGGGTCGAGTGCGCCAAATACCTCGGCTGTAAAACTATCCGCGTCAATACGTACGGCGACGCAAAAGCCACGCCCGACGACACCGCCAAAGCCGCCGTGCTGGGCCTGAGCAAGTTGGGTGAGTTTGCCAAACCGATGGGCATCAACATCATTGTTGAGAATCACGGCGGGCTGACCTCCAACGGCGCGTGGCTGGCGGGCGTGATGAAAACCGTGAACATGAAAAACGTGGGAACCCTGCCCGATTTCGGTAATTTCTGCATCAAATACGGCGCAACGGGTTGTGAGGAGAAATACGACCGCTACAAAGGCACCGCCGAACTCATGCCCTTCGCCAAAGGTACATCTGCCAAAACCTACGACTTCGACGAGCAGGGCAACTGCATCGAAACGGACTACACCAAAATACTTAAAATCGTGAAAGACAGCGGGTTCCGCGGCATTATGGGTATCGAATACGAAGGCGACAAGATTGCCGAACGCGACGGTATCAAACGGACAAAGGCGTTGCTGGAACGGCTTGGGTGAGCCAGATACTGCTCACCACTCTTCACTGAACATACCCATCTGCCGCACCGAAAAACAGGTGATTCCGCGCGTTTTGGCTTCGGCTAAAAGTCGGTCGGTGAGGGGTGTTTTGCTGGAATCGTCAAACAAAATATGCCGGGCCACCACCCGGCTTTTTAATTGATCCCAGTCTTGCAGGGCGTTCCGGCGGATAATCAGGTAATCAATCACCGCCGGGAGCCGCCATCGGTTTCTGCCGGATAACTTGTTCACAATCAGGATGGTTTCACCCTGCCATACCCACAGCGCGTAGTCTGGCGTTTTGTGGTATGCCTTTGTCAGCGTCAGCGAATCGGCGCGGATGTTGGCAATAGTGAGGTCGGTGATACCCCACTGCCCAAAGGTATTTTTGAGGTAGAAATCGAACGAGCGCGGGTCATTCTTCACGTCTAAATCGGTGAGCAGCGTACTTTGGTGGCCGTTGGTGAGGCTGATGGCCGTTTTGTGGGGCAAAAAATGCACTGCCAGCCGTTGCTGCCGGGCTTCGCGGTAGGTAGCGAACAGCAGCACACCCGCCAGCCCGAACGCGGCCACGCCCATGGCCCAAAGATAAGCCCGTTGACGGGTCAGGAGCAGGGCCGCACCCGCCAAAATCACGGCGTAGAGCAGCACTAAGCCCACCGGCGAGAGCCACAACCCCTCCTGAATCGCGCCCGGCAACCGCCCCACGCCCGACACCGATGCGTTGAGCAGCCAGGCCGTTTTTTGCAGCAACCAGCCCAGCAGCGTATTCAGCCCAGGCACCCAGCAAAAGGCCAGCGTTGCCATTGCTAAGGGCAACAGCACCAGCGAAAGCGCCATCACCACCGGGTTGGCAAGCAGAAAATACGCCGGAAACTGATGGAAATAAAACACGCCGAGCGGAAACGTAATGAGTTGCGCCACCAGTGCCACCGCCGTCAGGTTCCAGCCCCAGTCCAGCACCCGCCAGCGAATCTTAATCGTCTGATACAACGGCGATTGCCACGCCCCAATGCCCGCAACGGCAAGGTAAGAAAGTTGAAATCCTGCCGAAAACAGCGCGTAGGGGTCAAGGCACAAAATGAAAAAAGCCGATGCGCCCAATGTGCTGCCCAAGTGTTGGTCGCGGTGCATAGCCCGCGCCAGAATCACCACTGTAAACATCCCCGCCGACCGCAACACCGGCGCCGACAAGCCCGTGACGAGCGCGTAAAACCACAAAATCAGCAATTGCAGAATTGCCAGCGGCCAGCGCAGCCGGTCGACTGTATCGAGTCTGGCCCGGGCCAGCAGCCACATCAGCACCGCAAATAAAATCCCGACGTGCAGGCCCGATACTGACAGAATATGCACGGCACCGGCAGCCGCGTAGGCCCGGTAAAGTTCGGGGTCAAGGTCATCGCGCACGCCAAGGAGCATGGCATTCACAATAGCAAACTCGGCGCGGGAGCCGATTCGGGCCGTAAATACGCTGTCGGCCCAGCGATTGACCCGCGTAGCAATATCGGTGATGGGATTGGCCGGGGCTAGCCCCAGCACCTGCCGTTGCCAGGGCCGCAGGTATTGCTGATGGTAAATGCCTTTGAACGACAGATACCGTTTGTAATCAAACTCGCCGGGGTTCAGGGGCGGGTCAATCGGGCGGGGCGGGCCAGAAACGAGCCAGACCTCACCGTATTGCGGGACGGTTTGGCCGGTTTTGTCGAGATACACAATCACGTTTCCGGTCAAGGGTTGCCAGCCGCGCTCGTCGGTGCGGCCCCGTTGCAGGGCCAGCACCACCCGAAACGTTTTGGCGCGTTCTTCGGGCTGCGCCGAAATTACGCCGGTATAAGCCCGCAACGAATCGGGCAAATGACTGATATTCTGCGGATTATTGGTAGCCGTGCGTTGCGCTGTGATGCCCCATCCCAGAGCAGCCAGCAGCAGCAATGCCCCGATTCCGGCCAGCACGGTTCTCTGGTTTTTCAGGATAAAGCTCAACCCGAACAAGCCTGCGCCAATAACGGCCAGTATGATAGGTAGCCAGAAAAACTCAGCAAAACCCACATACAGCAAAATACCGATGATGAGCGCGGCAGCATACCGGATAAAGGGGAACAGTTTCATGCAGTGGGCAGTCGGCTGATGTTGACCTGTTAATCAGCGAAAACCCCGGCCAGGTCAATCCTGAAATCCGGGAAAACCCGCGAAACGAGTTCGTCTTCGTCGGTCAGTGGATGCAGCCCAATATAGATACCGTCTTCATTCAGCACATACTGAAACACGTTGCGGTCTTCGGTCTGAATGAGCCAATATTCCAGCACACCCGCTTCCTGATAGGCATCGAACTTCTGTTTCATTTCTTTACGGGTATTGCCCGGTGAGAGAATCTCGACCACTAAGTCGGGCGCACCTACGCAACCCTTATCATCGAGTTTGGTCAGGTCACAGATTACGCAGAGGTCAGGCTGCAACACCGTCAGCACCTTTTTATTGTCGGGCGTAGGCGTTCGGGGCAACCGCACATCAAACGGGGCAGCATACACTTTGCAGGGCTTATTACGAAAATAGTCCACAAAATACGTGGTTACATTCCATGAAATTTGCTGATGCTTTCGGGCAGGGGCTGCCATCGGAAAGATGTAGCCTTTTATCAATTCTACTCGTTCCTGAAACTGCCATGCCAGATAATCGGCGTAGGAATATTGCTTCGTCAGGTCTAATTGGTCAAGATTGGTAATCATCAGCTTGGGCGTGCATGTTTAAGCAAAGATAATCAAACCCACCGCTCAACGGGTAATACCATCTTGCGATGCATGATGCCACACTCGTCAAACTCCGGCCCGACGGCCACAAACCCAAAACCGGCGTACAACGGTATAGCCGTAAGTTGGGCGTTCAGGTAAATATCGCCCGTTGGCGTTTCGTTTTGTCCAAAAACATCGTTCAGTACAGCCTTTACCAATGATTTACCCACGCCAAATCCCCGGAAAGCAGGACGCACCGCAAAGCGTTCGAGTTTGATGCCGTTGGCCGTGCGTCGCCAGCGGGCAGTGCCAACGGGCTGCCCGTTCACACGGGCCAGAAAATGACGGCTCGTGGTTTCAAACTCGTCGTATTCGTCGTCGGCAGAAACGTTTTGCTCATCCACGAACACCTCGCGCCGAATGGCAAAAGCGTGGTCAAGGTCAGCAGGGGAAGCGATGAGCGCAGTCATTTTTTTAATGTACCAGTAATCGTCGGCTCACGGTTTCGGAGCCGGTCTGCACCCGAACAACATAGACACCGGCAGACAAGCCATTGGTGGGCAGCGAGATACTGCTGCTGGGAAAGTCGGTGTAACTGCGGGTTTGCAGCAGTTGGCCGTTCAGGTTATAGACATCAATGGTAAAGGTCTGAAAGCCTTTCAGCAACACATCGGCAGTCACCGAGCCGGTGGTGGCCGGGTTTGGGTACAGGTTCAGCGTCAGCGCGTCGGATTCGGGCAGGGCGGTGGCGCACTTGAGCAGCCGCGCCCGGCGGGGGCTGAGTTGCAAAACCGCCCGCATCCTGGCCCGCTGACCAAACGTAAAAATATTCATGCAGGCATCGGGCGAGTAGTCCATGTAGTTCTCGATCTGATTGCGAATCCGGCCATTGCCGCAGTTCGAGAAGCGGTCGGTGCAAACCGTAGTCAGGTTGGCCGATTCGATTTGTGGCGTATCGGCCACGTAATCATCCGCACAAATGGCATCGCCCCAGGTATGAATCAAGCCTAACCAATGCCCAATTTCGTGGGTGGCCGTGCGGCCCCCGCCATACACGCGGGCGCGGCTTCCGCTGGTGATAACCCCAAAATTGCGGTAGTCAATAGTGGAGCCATCAACACGTTCGTCGGTGTCAGGAGGCAATCCAGCCAGTGTATCCGGCACGATAGAAGCCGGAAATCGCGTGTAACCCAAGTTGTTAGCCTTGATCGATGTCACCCAGATATTCAGGTAACAGTCTGACGGCCAGTAGGCTATGGTCGAGAGGGTCAGGGCATCGGCATCGCTAATATCAAAGCTGCTCTGTTGGGCGTAATAATGCCGGGTGATGCCATTGCTGGTTTGCCCCTGCGGGTCGGTGCGGGCGAGGTAAAACTCGATACCCACATCGGCCCCGACCGGGTTGGTGTTAAACCCCGGCGTACCGGCTTTGCGCCGGTAGTCGTTGTTCATCACCTCTATTTGCGACACAATTTGCGCGTCAGAGATGTTCGGGTTGTTATCGCCCCCCACAAAGTTCGAGGAGTTGTTGTGCACCACGTGAACAACAACCGGAATCCGGTAAATGGTGTTGTCGGCGGCTTCGCGTCCGGTGGCGGTTTGCTGTTTCAGGTAAACCGCCACGCGGGTATTGAAGTCATCGAGTTGTTGTTTCCGGGCCGGGTTCCGGGCCTGTCGTGCGGCTTCGACCTCGGCGGTGGCGCACCGAATCCAGGGGCCGCTGTCAGCATCAGCAGGCATGGTCTGCGCCAATCCTAAGGAGCTACCAGCCATCAGCCAGAACCAGCCTGCCAACAAATTTCCGGCAGAGCCAACCGAAAACTGTAAACCGCAAACTGTAAACCGATTATTGTCCTGCTTCTTCATACGCTGCGATAATGGCCCTTACGAGTCGGTGACGCACCACATCACGGCCATCGAGTTCAACGAAGGTGATGCCTTTGATATTTTTCAGAATGTCGGTTGACTCCACCAACCCCGATTTCTGGCGGTTGGGCAGGTCAATCTGCGAGCGGTCGCCGGTGATGATGGCTTTGGATTGCGGCCCCATCCGGGTCAAAAACATCTTCATCTGCATCGGGGTCGTGTTCTGGGCTTCGTCGAGCAAAATAAAGGCGTTGTTCAGGGTTCGGCCCCGCATATAGGCCAACGGCGCAATTTCTATCGTGCGGTTTTCGAGGTAGAGTTTGAGCTTCTCGGCGGGAATCATATCGTCGAGTGCGTCATAAATTGGCCGCAGATACGGGTCAATTTTCTCTTTGAGGTCGCCGGGCAGAAAGCCGAGGTTTTCACCGGCTTCCACGGCGGGCCGGGTGATGATGATTTTCCGAACTTCCTTGTTTTTCAAGGCCCGCACCGCAATAGCAACGGCGGTGTAGGTTTTGCCGGTTCCGGCGGGGCCAACGGCAAAAACAAGATCACAGGTTTCGGCGGCTTCGACAAGGCGTTTTTGGTTGGCGGTTCTGGCCCGAACCACAATCCCCCGCGTGCCATATACCAGCACGTCGCTGTCGGTGGCGGGGTCGGCGGGTTGGCCGTTGGGTTGGCCGTTTTCGCCGTTGGCCGGGGCCGCTAAATAGGTCTTCACGTTGTCGTGCGTAACCTTGCCGTACTTTTGGTAATGTTCCAGCAGCGAGTCCACAATGTCGGAGATACGGGTAATTTCGCCGGTGGTACCTTTGATTCTGATTTCGTTGCCCCGCGAGATAATTTTACTCATCGGGAAGGCGGCTGCCACCTGTTTAATGGTGTTGTTTTCTACGCCCAGAAAGTCAATGAGCGAGACGTTGTCTAAGGTTATTACTTTTTCGACCAAGCGAATAGGCGTTTTGAGTTGATGTATGCGGTACGCTGTCCGAAATTTATCGGATTCAACCGTCTGTTCAACAATTTCCGAAAAAAAAAGTCGGTGACCACCGCCCCGTCCGGTACGTCTGTAACCACGTTGACCGTATGTAAAAATGCTCATTTGTTTGGTTCAGGGGCCGGGCGACGGTAAATAAGAATTCTAAAAAAAAAATTTCACAGGCACCGTTTTCGTTTTCAGTGGCTTACTGATTTAATGTTACCCAAATGTTAAATCCTATTAGGTGAATAGGTTGTCTTTTCGTTTCGATAATGCGTAAACTTGCAGGGTAGCACAGGAGTCATGGAGAATAACGCCCGCCCAAATCAGCATCTCAGAAAACAGCAATTCTTTGCCGGTGGCAAACCGCCGGGAACTGGTAACAATCAGTGGTTAGAGACCGGAATGGGTAAACTCCCTCCGCAAGCCGTTGATTTAGAGGAAGCTGTGCTGGGCGCACTCATGATCGAGAAAGACGCGCTCTCGGCGGTAGTGGACATCCTGAAACCGCAGAGTTTCTACAAAGATGCCCATCAGCGCATCTACGCAGCCATCGTTACGCTCTTCACCAACTCCGAACCGATTGATATGCTCACGGTGAAGAGCCAGTTGGCGCGGTCGGGTGATCTGGAGTTCGTGGGCGGGGCCAGCTACCTCGCCGAACTGACCATGAAAGTCAACTCGGCGGCCAACATCGAGTATCACTCGCGGGTTGTGACGGAGCATTCGCTCAAACGATCACTGATAACAATGGCAACGGCCATTCTCAAAAAAGCCTACGAAGACACGACCGACGTGTTTCAGATGCTCGACGAAACCGAGCAGGAACTGTTCGGCATCTCCGAGTCGAACATCAAGAAAAATACGGCCCGCATGAACGACATCGTGACGCAGGCCATCAAAGAACTCGAACAGAAAAAAAATCAGGACGGGCTGACGGGCGTGCCATCGGGCTTCACCAGTTTAGACCGGCTTACGTCGGGGTGGCAACCCACCGAACTCGTGATTTTGGCCGCGAGGCCGGCGATGGGCAAGTGTCTCGGCAAAGGCACTAAGGTGGTCATGTTCGATGGCTCGCTGCGGAAAGTGGAAGACTTGCGCGAAGGCGATTTACTGATGGGCGATGACTCGACCCCGCGCCGGGTGCTGTCTGTTGCGCGGGGCCGCGAACAGATGTACTGGATTCGGCAAAACAAAGGCATTGATTACCGCGTGAATGAAAGCCACATCTTGTCGCTGAAACGATCTCGCACCGAAGGCCCGCACACCAACGGAACCGTACTCAATATTTCGGTGCGCGACTATTTGACGAAATCAGACAAGTTCAAGACCAACTACAAAGGTTATAAAGTAGCGGTTGAGTTTCCGGCCCAGGCTCTTCCGCTTGACCCGTATTTTGTGGGCTTGTGGTTGGGCGATGGTCATAGCTATAGTTCCTGCATTACGAATACAGATGCTGAAGTTGTTGAGTACCTGAGAGAATATGCTGCTGACTTAGACCTGACCTTTGCGACGTATCAGCAAGTTGGGAAAGCCCCAAACTACGCCATTACAACCGGGGGGCGGGGCATAAAGAAGCCATTTAACGTGCAGGAGCAATTACAGCATCTGTCAGTTATCGAGAACAAGCATATTCCCCGGAAATACCTGATTAATTCGGCAGAGAATCGGCTCAAACTCTTAGCGGGCCTGATTGATAGCGACGGGCATTATCAGGAAGAATTTAATTGTTATGAGATTACCCAGAAAAATAAAGAACTGGCCGAACAACTCAAATATCTCTGCGATACGCTCGGTTTTCGGTGTTCGCTGAAAGAAAAACAGGCTACCATCGCGTCACGGGGCTATACGTCAACCGTTTATCGGCTCCGGCTATTCGGGAATTTAGACTCGGTTCCGGTTCGCATTCAACGGAAAAAGGCCCGCCCTTTGCGGGCAAAAGCAGATTGGCGCGTGACAGGAATCACGGTTGAAACCGACAAAGAAGACGATTACTACGGCTTTACCATTGACGGAAACCACCTGTTTCTGCTCGAAGATATGACCGTGACGCACAACACGGCCTTCGTCGTTACAGCCCTCCGCAACGCTGCCGTTGACCACGGGCGGCCCGTCGCCATTTTCTCGCTTGAAATGTCAGCCGTGCAGTTGGTGAATCGTCTGATTTCGGCAGAAGCGGAAATTGACAGCGAAAAAATCAGGAAGGGCAACCTGGCCCCGCACGAATGGCAGCAACTGCACCACAAAATTCAGCGGCTCTCCGACGCGCCGATTTACATTGACGACACGCCCGCGCTGACCATTCTGGAACTGCGGGCCAAATGCCGCCGACTGAAGGCCCAGCACGATATTCAACTTGTGGTCATTGACTACCTGCAACTTATGAGTGGCGACAGCAGCAAAGGCGGCAACCGCGAGCAGGAAATCGCGTCTATCTCGCGGGCCTTGAAAAACTTAGCCAAAGAACTCAACGTGCCGGTCATCGCGCTGTCGCAGTTGAGCCGGGCCGTTGAAACGCGCGGGGGCGACAAAAAACCGCAACTCTCCGATTTACGTGAAAGTGGGAGTATCGAACAGGACGCGGATATGGTGATGTTTTTATATCGGCCTGAGTACTACAACATTACGCAGGACGAAGCCGGTAACTCAACGGCAGGAATCGGCGAGGTAATCGTAGCAAAAAACCGCAGCGGCTCGCTCGACACGATTCAACTCCGGTTTATCAGCCGCTACACCAAATTTGCCGATTTAGACGGCTACTATCAGCCCGTTGCCGACACGAGCGGCTTCTCGGCCAACGTCAACGGCCTGAGCAGTTTTGACCCCGATCAGCCCGCCGGTCAGCAGCCGGGCATGGGGGGCGGCATTCTGAAAAGCCGCGCCAATGACCTGTCTCAATTCGGCAATGCCGACCCCAACCAGCAAACGCCGTTTTGAGGGATTCGTGAGTGAATATGCGCCGGGCATCTTAGTCGGGAAAGCCTGCCAGCTCGCGCCGGTATAGCTGAATGGTATTTTCTAAACCAAGATAGAGCGCGTCACAAACCAGCGCGTGGCCGATGGAGACTTCGAGCAGGCCCGGCACCTGTTCGGCAAAAAACCGCAGATTATCCAAACTCAAATCGTGGCCCGCGTTCAGGCCTAAGCCCAGTTCGGTGGCGCGTTGGGCAGCCCGCGCAAACGGGGCAACGGCGGCTTCCCGGCCCGCAAAATAATGAGCCGCGTAGGGTTCGGTATAGAGTTCAATGCGGTCGGCACCAACGGCTGCGGCTCCTTCGACCATCCGCTCGTCGGCATCCACAAAAACAGACACCCGGATTCCATCCTGTTTAAATGTCTCGACCAGCCCGCGCAAATGGTCGGCGTGGCGGATGGTGTCCCAACCGGCGTTTGAGGTGAGGGCATCGGGCGCATCCGGCACGAGCGTGACCTGCGCCGGTTTCACGCGCCTGACGAGTTCGATAAACCGGGCATCGGGATTGCCTTCGATATTAAATTCGGTGGTGACGGCCTCGGCCAAATCCAGCACGTCCTGGTAGCGGATGTGGCGTTCGTCGGGCCGGGGATGCACGGTAATTCCCTGTGCGCCAAAGCGTTCACAATCCAGCGCGACGATTACGAGATTGGGGTTGTTGCCGCCCCGTGCGTTGCGGATGGTAGCGATTTTGTTGATATTAACGGAAAGACGGGTCATGTTGGGAAGCGTGAACGCAGGTGTTAGGCGGCTCGTTGTTTTTTAATCGTTTCTATTTCGGCAGCCAGATTTTGGCTTTGCTTACTGGCTTCGGCAGTGCTTTCTAAGCGGATTTCCAGCATGGTTATGGTTTTTCTGAGCCGTTCCTGCGCTTTTTTCAGGCGAATTTCTATAGCTTGATTACTCATTTTCTTCCAGACGTTTAATTTCCCAATTATTCTTAAATACATCAACGCGATACGTATTGTTCTGCTGTTCGAGTCGGTCAATTTCGGTTGGCGGGCATGGTTACGGCTTTTAATCTTAGCTGGTAAAGATAGCCGGTTGGTTGTTATTGCCTAAATTTGTTAAAGTACAACCCGTCAAACTTATTCACGATGACGCTCAAACAGCAAATAGATTCAGACATTAAAGAGGCCATGAAGTCCAGAGACCAGGACCGGCTGCGGGCCTTACGCGCCGTTAAATCATTGATTCTGCTCGAAGAAACCAAAGAAGGAGCCGGGCCGGACGGATTAACCCCCGATGCCGAAATCAAGCTGCTGACCAAAGCCGTGAAGCAACGCAAAGACTCTGCCGACATCTACCGGCAGCAGAACCGTGCCGATTTACTGGCGACCGAAGAAGCAGAAATCGCCGTGATCGAGAAGTTCCTGCCCCAGCAACTCACCGAAGACGAACTACGGGCCAAATTGCAGGACATCATGGCCCGCGTGGGCGCGTCGGCCCCGGCTGACATGGGCAAGGTGATGGGAGTTGCCACCAAAGAACTGGCGGGCGTGGCCGAAGGCAAAGTAGTCTCGGCAATGGTGAAGCAGCTTTTGCAGTGAAAACCCTCGACCTATTAATGCTTGTTCCGCTGCTCTGGGGCGCGTTTAACGGCTACCGAAAAGGCTTATTGGTCGAGATGGTGGCGGTGCTGGCGTTTGTGATTGCCATGATTGTGGGATTTCGGTTTCTGGCCTTTGGCATTGACCTGCTCAGCCCCTACATCAGCCGCGAACTGGCCCGGAAACTCCTGCCGGTGCTGGGCTTTTCGGTGATTTTTTTTCCGGTGGTGTTCATGGTCAACCGACTCGGTTTCTGGTTGCGGGGTAAACTGCGGCAAACGCTGCTTGGCACGTTTGATAGTGTGGCGGGGTCGGTTCTCGGCGTTTTTACGTGGGTCTTCGGAATTAGTGTGCTACTCTGGCTGTTGAGCTATCTGCACGTGACGATTCCGGCCACCCAGACCAACGGCGCGTACCTGTATCCGCTCGTTCGGCCCGTTGCGCCATTGGTGATGGACAAAACCGCCGATTGGCCGAAAAAAATCGGAACGCAGATGACGCGGATTTAAACCGATTTTCGCAAATTTTCTTTGGCTGTAATCGAGAAATCTGCGAAAGCCCCTCAAATCTGTGTCATCCGCGTTCCTATGTTCCAATTATGAAACACGACATCCGCAAACAAACCACCGCCCAACTCGCCGACTGGCTCAAAACGCAAAACGAGCCGGGGTTCCGCGCCAAACAGATTCAGGAATGGCTCTGGAAAAAATCGGCGACGGAGTTTGCGGCCATGAGCAACCTCTCGAAACCGCTGCGCGAAAAACTCGAAACAGAGTTCGAGATTCGGCCCCTGACCGTTGCCACCCAACAAATCAGTGCCGACGGAACCGTGAAATCGTCGTTCCGGCTCCACGATGGTAATTTGGTCGAAGGCGTGTTGATTCCGTCGGTTCGCACCGATGACCAGGACAGAATGACAGCCTGCGTATCGAGTCAGGTGGGTTGCTCGCTGACCTGCACCTTTTGCGCCACCGGCTACATGGAGCGCAAACGCAACCTCGATGCCGCCGAGATTTATGATCAGGTGGTGCTGATTAACCGGCAGGCCGACGAAAACTTCGGTTCTCCGCTCACCAACATCGTGTATATGGGCATGGGTGAGCCGCTGCTCAACTACAAAAACGTGCTGGAATCGGTGCAGCGAATCACCTCGCCCGACGGTCTGGGAATGTCGCCCAAACGCATTACGGTCTCAACGGCGGGCATTGCCAAGATGATAAAACAACTCGGCGACGATGCGGTAAAATTTAACCTGGCCCTCTCGCTGCACGCGGCCAATGAGCAGAAACGCAACCAGATTATGCCCATCAACGAGACCAACTCGCTGGCGAACTTAGCCGAAGCCCTGACGTATTTTTACAAAAAAACCGGCACCCGCATCACGTTCGAGTACATCGTGTTTTATAATTTTAACGACACTGCTCAGGACGCACAGGAACTGTATGAGTTCACGAAGCGCGTACCGGCCAAGGTCAACATCATTGAATATAACCCGATTGCCGAAGCTGATTTCAAAAACACCGACCCGAAAACGCTCGATAAATTTGCCGACTATTTAGACAGCCGGGGCGTGATTGTGAACGTGCGCCGGAGCCGGGGCAAAGACATTGATGCCGCCTGCGGGCAGTTGGCCGGCAAAAGCCCCTTAACAATTTCTTAATCCGGGTGCAGTGGGATTGGCTTATTTTTGCGGGAATCAAAAACGGCACGTAACCCATTCCCACTCCCACTCACTATGTTTGGTTTAGAGACCTCTACCTTCGTTCTTCTTTTTCTGAGCCTGTTCTGCGCCTGTGCTTTTGAGTTTGTGAATGGCTTTCACGATACGGCCAACGCCGTGGCAACGGTGATCTACACCAACGCCCTGAAGCCAACGGTGGCCGTGATCTGGTCGGGTATCTGGAATTTTCTGGGCGTGTTGGCCGGTGGCATCGGCGTGGCAATGGGCATCGTAAACCTGCTGCCGGTTGAGTTATTGGTTGACCAAAACGTGTATCACAGCTTAGCCATGGTACTGGCATTGCTGCTGAGTGCCATTATGTGGAACGTGGGGACGTGGTATTTCGGCCTGCCTAGTTCGAGTTCGCACACACTCATCGGCTCGATCTTGGGCGTGGGCCTGGCCTTTTCCACCATGCCCGAACACAAAGACGGCTCTTCGGCGGTGAACTGGGAAAAAGCCCTCGAAACGTTTCAGGCGTTGTTACTCTCGCCCTTGCTGGGGTTCAGTTTAGTAATCGGGCTGATGTTTATCCTGCGCCGACTCATCCCGGAGCAAACCCGCGACCAACTCTTCAAAGAACCCAAAAAGAATATGCCCCCGCCCACCTGGATTCGGGCCATTCTGATTGCCACCTGCACATTTGTGAGTTTCTTTCACGGCAGTAACGACGGTCAGAAGGGCGTGGGGCTGATTATGCTGATTTTGATCGGGGTTACGCCCGCGTTCTTCGCCCTTGACCCCGCCCGCGACCTCGCCACGATGCAGCCCAACGTGACCGCCGTGAGCCAGATTGTATCGAAAATTAACCCCACCGGCTTAGCCGACATTGACCAGAAACGCCTGACCCGCACCCGCGACGAACTGACGGCCCTGAACGCAATGCTGGCTGGCGAACTCAAAGACGGCAAGTTTCCAGTAGCTAAACGCTTGGAGGTTCGGAGCGATTTGCTGCTCATTAACAACAACATCAAAAAACTTACCGCGAGCGAGCAGATAAACCTGAGTGCCGAAGACAGGGCCACGCTGGACACGAATCTCAACGAAAAATCGGGCCTGCGCCGATTTACCGACTACGCCCCGACCTGGGTAATTCTGATGATTGCCCTCTCGCTGGGCCTCGGCACGATGGTTGGCTGGCGACGGATTGTGGTGACGGTAGGCGAAAAAATCGGGAAACAGCACCTGACCTACGCCCAGGGCGCGTCGGCAGAGTTAGTGGCGGCCATTACCATTGGCACGGCCTCGGCGGTTAAACTACCCGTCAGCACTACGCATATTTTGTCGTCGGGCATTGCGGGCAGCATGGTTGCCAACAAAGGCCTCAAAAACCTCCAGGGCGACACCATTCGGAACATCGCCTTAGCCTGGGTGCTGACGCTGCCGGTGTCAATCCTGCTGTCGTTCTCACTGTATATTCTCTTTCGGGCTATTTTTTAGAAATGGAACGCAAGATTAAGAGACGCAAGAAGAAAGACGAAAAACTGATCTGTGTACCAGTAATGGGTCTTTCTTCTTGCGTCCTTTTTGTCTTTTCCCAATTAAATGGCTCTGATCCTCCCTGTCAAACACATTTACCCGGCGTATGGCGATAATTGCTGGTTTGCGCCCAATGCCACCATTGTTGGTGATGTAACAATGGGGCAGGATTGCACGGTTTGGTTCAACGCCGTTGTCCGGGGCGATGTAAACCGTATCGTCTTTGGCAACCGCTGCAACGTGCAGGACGGAGCCGTGATTCACTGCACCTACCAGAAGTTTGCCACCACCATTGGCGATTACGTCTCCATTGCCCACAACGCCGTTGTGCATGGCTGCACGGTTGAAGACCGAGTGCTGATTGGCATGGGAGCCATTGTGATGGACGGAGCCGTGGTTGGCGCGGGGAGTATTATTGCTGCCGGGGCCATTGTGACGCAGCATACCGTTGTGCCGCCGGGCAGTATTTATGCCGGTAATCCGGCGCGGCTGCTCAAGCCGGTCTCGCCCGAACAGGCCGAAATCTTCATGCGAACGGCGGATAATTACGTGCTGTATGCCAGTTGGTTTCAGTAAGGATCTTCTACAAAAACTGCCCCAAATCAAGCCCTAACACCTCAGAAAACGACGTTTCAGTGGCGACTCCGCCTTCTCCTTTTCGGTAGCGGAGCCAGTCGCCGGTGCGGTAATTATAAACGAAGCCTTCGAGGATGCCGTATTGGTGGTGGTCAATGAGCTGGATAACCTTCCAGAGGTCATTTTTCTCACCGCGCCCCCGGCTTACCTCAATAATAATCCGGGTTTCTTCCGTTTCAGGGTCTGATAGACTTACATCAGGAACCGAATGGCCCGGCCCTTCGGCAAGCGGTGTCTCAGGCAGCGGCTCAAAGGCAATCGTTTTCTCCCGGTAAAAAAGTATGCCCAGCCCAACGATTAATTTACTGATAACGCGCTGATGGTCTAACGGCGAATTGGTACCGTCTTCTTCAACCATGAACGGCTTGGTATAGGGCAGATCGTACATTCTGTTTTGGTTTTGTTGGCTAAGATACAGCAAGTTACGCCGGTTAGGTTAACTAATTACCGTTCGCTAAATCAACCGCGTCAACCCGCTTCATTATCAATACATTGGCAGCCTAATCTCCCCTCTGCCAATGAACACTATTCCAGATTCGTCCGCCCCCACCCTGCCCGCCGAACCAACTTCCGGCACGGCTCAAAAATACACGCCCGATCAGCAATTCCCACTATGGCATGACCTACTCCAATTGCACTTTAAATTGTAACCCTATGTCAAGATAAATATCCTTGAAACTTTGATAGTCCTTGAAGAAGAAAGCCGCTCGCACACAAAACCAGAGCTTTGTTCGGCTGA
>JBBRNH010000063.1:0-34408 GCA_038230415.1 Cytophagales bacterium
AATGTGCGCGGGCGGGCCGCGGCAATCCATTTTTTCATCTTCGATGAGTTAAGAGTTATTAATGAATAGTTAAAAACGACTATGCTGAAACGTTTTTCACTCTTCATTCATCACTCTTCACTGAATCAGAGTCCTACGGCCTGCTTAAACTCGGCATCACCGGGTTTCACGCTTGAGGCAAAGAAATGGGTCAGTTGCCCTTTCTCGTTGATGACGTATTTGCAGAAATTCCAGGTCGGTACTTTGTCGTTCCAGCCGTTCATACTCTTGGTGGTCAGCCACTTATACAGCGGAGCCTGATCGTCGCCGAGTACGCTCACTTTCTCCATCATCGGAAAGGTCACGCCGTAGTTTTTCTGGCAGAACTCGCCAATTTCGGTGCTGCTGCCCGGCTCCTGCCCGCCAAAGTTGTTGGCCGGAAAACCCAGCACCACCACCTTGTCTTTGTTGGCTTTGTAGAACTTCTCCCAGTCGGCGTATTGTGGGGTGTAGCCACATTTCGACGCGGTGTTGAGGATGATGACTTTCTTGCCCGCATACTGTTTCAGGGCAACGGGCTTGCCGTCGAGCGATTTCACGCTGAAATCATACAGCGACCCGGCAGCGGGCGCATTGGCGGGGGCTTTTGCCATTTCGCTCTTGTCGGCGAAAAGACCTTTTACGAGTGTTTTGAACATAAAACCGGAGAGCGTTGCGACCACCGACACGGCGGCCAGAATTGTGAGTGTTGTGCGTTTCATAGCAGGGGATTTAGCTTACATTTTTTCGGGAACCTCAATGCCCAATAAACCCATCGCGTGGCGAATAGTTTCCGCCACCTGCGCCGACAGCTGCAGCCGGAGTTGTTTTTTGATTTCGTCGGTTTCTTTCAGGATCGCTAACTGGTCATAAAACTGGTTAAATATCTTCGCCAGTTCATACGCAAACTGCGCGATGTAAGACGGGGCATAGTCGGCCCCGGCCTCGGCTACGCGCTGCGAATACTGGCTCAGGAGGAAGATAAGTTGCTGCTCGGTGGGGTGGAGTTGCACTCCCTCAACAACGTCTTTCGTCTTTCGTCTTTCGTCTTTTTCATCCCCATTTTTCCGCAACACCGACTTAATCCGGGCGTGGGTATATTGGATATATGGCCCGGTATGTCCCTGTAAATCAACCGATTCTTCGGGATTAAACAGCATCCGTTTTTTAGGTTCCACTTTCAGCAGGTAGTACTTCAACGCCCCTAAGCCGAGCATCGGGAAGAGCGTGGCCCGCTCGTCGGCGGGCATCTCATCGAGTTTGCCTTTGGCGGCTTCGCGGGCGGCCTGCGTAGCGGCTTCGGTCACGTCGGCCACTAAGTCGTCGGCATCCACCACCGTCCCCTCGCGTGATTTCATCTTGCCCGTTGGCAAATCAACCATGCCGTAGCTGAGGTGGTAGCAACCGTTGGCGTAGGGCCGCCCCAACCGGCGCAGAATGGCAAACAACACCTGAAAATGATAATCCTGCTCGTTGCCCACCACCCAGATCGAACGGTTGTTGTGAAAGTCGCTGAATTTCAGGTCGGTGGTTCCCAAATCCTGCGTGATATAGACCGATGTTCCGTCGGCCCGCAGCACGAGCTTCTGGTCGAGACCTTCGTCGGTGAGGTCAATCCAGACCGAACCGTCGGCCTTCCGGTAAAAAACGCCCGACGCTAAACCGTCCTCAACCACTTCTTTACCGAGGATATAGGTCTGGGATTCGTAGTATGTTTTGTCGAAATGAGTACCGATGTTTTGGTATGTCACCGCAAAACCGGCATAAACCCAGGTGTTAAGTTTGTTCCAAAGGGCAATCGTTTCGGGGTCTCCGGCTTCCCACCGGCGCAGCATGGCCTGGGCTTCGCCCATCAGCGGAGCCTGTTTTTCAGCTTTTTCTTTTTCGATACCATCCGCTACCAACTGTTCGATTTCGGCTTTGTAGGCTTTGTCGAACAGCACGTAGTATTTGCCAATCAGGTGGTCGCCTTTCAGTCCCGACGATTCGGGCGTTTCCCACTGACCGTCAGCCGTTTGCCCGAACCGCTGGTAAGCAATCATGGACTTACAGATGTGAATTCCCCGGTCGTTTACGATGCTGGCGCGGGTCACGTCGTATCCACTGGCGGTCAGAATCCGGGCGACCGATTCGCCGAGAAAGTTGTTTCGGAGGTGGCCGAGGTGGAGCGGTTTGTTGGTATTCGGCGATGAATATTCGACCATCACCGATTCGTTTTTCGGCGGCAGTTGCCCAACGTCAGCTTGGCTTGTAATCTCGTTCAGCACGGCCAGAAACACCGGGTCGGCAATGCTGATGTTCAGAAAACCCTGCACCACGTTGAAGCCGCTGACAAGTTCGGGCGCGTTGGCAGTCAGCCAGTTACCAATCGCCTGTCCGATTTGGGGCGGGCTTAACCGCAGGGGTTTGGTGAGCGGAAAAGTCACGAACGTATAAAGACCACCGAACGCTGCTTTGGTCGGTTGAAGCAGCACATCGCCCGCCGGCTGGTTGTATAATTCCTGAACAGCCTGTGTGATGGCCGTTTTGAGTGATTCCTGAATGTTCATTGTGGGAAAACGTTACTTGGGGGCAAAGGTAGTTTTGATTAAAATGGAAGCGAATTATTGACCGATTTTGGTAGTTTTACCAAAAACAAACACGCTATGGAAACCCCGACCCAGCCCCCGCGCCTAACCCGCGAGAAAGCCCATGCCATTATCCGGCGGCTACTGACCGAAAGCATGGAAACGCGCCAGAAAATGGAGGATGAATTTCATACAGACCCTGGTATTCAGGCAACTTTGGCAAGATTGGAGCGGGGAGACCAGGAAAAATTAGTGATTAATGAGCAACCATAATGTATGTTTTTGACGTAAGTGACAGCGACTCAAATAGCTTTCTGTTCAAAACAAAACACGGGTTGCTATATGAAATCAAGTTCAAACACACACCGTATCTGTTCGAGAACGCGCCCGAATATGCCAATGACGTGTACGAACTAAGCATAATCTTAGCCGGGCCAGAAACAGCCGCGTTCACAAAAACCCCGCCTGACCCCGCCATTGCCTACACCGTTTTTGCTATCTGTGAGGCCTTTATTAAACAACTCGGCCACCCAATATTTCTGTTCATCTGCGACACCCGCGACGGTAAACAGGCCGTTCGCGCCCGGACATTCACGCGGTGGTTTGCCGAAATTAACAACCCGTATCTGCTCAAAATTGATGGCTCATTTCCCGATGAGCAAGTAGGCATGAACTATGTGTCGCTGATTATTCAGCTTGCTCATCCTTATTTTCGGGAAGCAACCGCAGCCTTCGCCGACCTGATGGCGGCTTATAATCAGCCGAAATAGCCAGATTTATCGGTCAATACACAGTACCCTATTTGTGCCGAAACCAGCAATCCTGCCGCTCGTTCTGATACGCCTTGAACTCGGTATTGACCGGCGGGCCGTGAAAAACCTGGTCGTTAAACCGGCTGCGAACCAAGTAGTTAAACGCGCCCATGTCGCCGGTGTAGGGCGTTTTGTTATCGCGGTTGTGGGTTTCGTGAATGGCCGCGAGTTGTTCGATGAAGGGTTGCATTACGGCCAGATTCCCCCCAATGATACCACAGTTGAGCAAGGTCGCGCTGGCAAATTCGGCTTCATAGTCGGCGTAATCACTGATTTGGCTGCGGAGGTGCGTGGCGTGGTCGTGCATCCAGTCGTTAGCCAAAATCTTGGGTTCGTCACCGCAGAAAATCGTGGTTGGGTTTGTCATAAACAGCGGCTGAACAAACGGATTCCTGACCATTACTACGTCGGTCACATCGGTCACAAACAGGCTGTCTATCTGCCCGGCGTGTTCGCGCAAAAAATCACGATAGACTAAATACCGAAACACATTGGGGTTGAACCGGGAATCGTGCGTAACCTGCACAAACGTCAGATGCTCGTTTTGATACCGGGCGCGGGTGGTTTCTGAAAAATTGTTGTGAAACAAAACGCCGTGTACATCCAGCGCGGTAATTGATTCGGCCCAGTCCCGCACCAGTTCATAATCATCATCGGCGAGGGTGTTGCTGCGGTTTACGTCATAAACACCCGTGATGTGACACGCCATAACAAGCTGACTATGAGCCGGTAACAGATTCATGCTGGGGTAACAATCAGGCAAACTCAACCAACTGCTGCTGGCGTTTGATGGTTGAGCAGATGCTGGTCGGGATATTTCGGTAATAGACGTAGGTTCTCAAATCCACTTTTTTGACGCGGTAATGCTCGGCGGCCCGCTCATAAAAATCGGCATCGGCAGCGTAATGCCCCTGAAAATCAGCCCCCGTAAACACGGCCCGTTTGCCAAACAGGGTGGCAAACAAAATGCAGTCGTCCACATGAATCAACTGGTTGCGGTGCTGCCGGTCTGGCACGTAATAATCGTCGTTGGTATCAACAATTGTTTCGGTGGTCGAGGCAATCAGGTCGGCGTGGGTCATCTCCTGCAAACAGGCCCGGAGGTGGTTGGGTTTGTACTCGTCGTCGCCGTCGAGGATGGTGATATATTCGCCGATGCTGTTGAGAATCCCCCGGTTGATTGACCGCGCCTGACCCCGGTTGGCGTGGCGGATATACACAATTTTATCTTCGTGCCGTTTGGCGTATCCAAGTACCTGATTGTAGGTATCGGTGTGGCTGCCGTCATCAATAATGATGAGTTCAAAGTCCTGATAATCCTGGTGTAGCACCGAATCAATCGCCCGTTTTACCAGCCGAAAATCGGTATTATAGACCGACAGAAGCACTGATATTGTTATTTTCTTCTCCATGATACGGGTTGCTGCAAAAAAAGCTGTTCAAATGTAGGCATCAGGCCGTATGATAACATTACGTCAATATGAACTTTCGGCATCAGGGTTTAAACAAGAATTGGGCCTGTCAGTTCCTGCGTGGTCATTCGGGCCGCAAATTGGCTAATCTCGTCGGCTAAGGGTTTGGTCACGTCAAACGGCACCACGTGCAGCCGGGTGTCGGAGTCATAGCAAAACACGGGTAGCGGTTCCCGAAAGGTGTCATGGGCGGGATAAATCAGAAACAGGTCGGATGCAGTATATTTTTTGCCGTAGGCGTAAAGCTGGTACAAATCGGCGGTCTCGATCCCGTAATTGCCCGGGCCGGGCTGGGTGCCGACTTTACCGTTGATGCGTTTCCACTTGGTATCCAGCACCAGTGTAACCCCGTTCGGTTGCCGGATCAGCAGGTCGGGGCGGAGTTTAACGGTTGGGCCTTCGCAGTGATTATCAATCAGATGTGCCGACGACTCCTGCGTCGAAACCACGCCGGGGCCGGGCCAGTACCGCCGAAAACCAGCCGCTACAAACTCCTCAAACACGCGCTGCATCGGAAACAACAGCGACAGGCTGGGCCGAACGCCCGGTTTCAGGCCCAGCGTCTGCCCGGTCAGCAGGGCTTCGGCCCAGGCCAATGCGTCGGCGTAGGGCGTACCCGTAACGGGTTGGCCTATGCTCATCCCACTGCGGCTGCTGCCATATTGCTGGCTTGCTCGAACCAATTGCCAGTCGGCGGCCAGATTGATTGATGCCGGGACAACGGCAAAGGCGGCCAACGCCCGGCGCAACCGAATCTGGTTGCTGGCCGACGTAGTTTGCGGTAGCAGGTGACACAACGCGGTTTTCAATAGTCGGTTCGGGGCCGTGTTTGTGGTTCGGCAGTCGGCGGCAACGGCAATCCGTTCGGCATGAAACAGATTCTGGCGCAGGTGCCGCGCCGGTCGAAACCGCCCCTTTATAAACCGCTCATTACCCTCAACGGTAACAAAGGCCGATTGCAGCCCGGTGCGGATCAGCGGCTCGACAGCGGCTAAAAACGCCGATACAAACACCTCCCACAACGGCAATTGCGCCGGTTGACTATGCACCTGCACCGTTGGCAGAGTCCGAAACGGCGTGTTGCAAACGGGGCGCAGCATGGTGGCGAGGTCGCCGATTTTTGGTCGTATCTCAAGCCGAACGCCGGCTACTTCGAGCAAACCCGCGTACTGACCCAACCGCAGGGTTTCGCGACCCCGCTGCATAAAGTAGGTCAGGATGGCTTCGGCCTGCCCGGTCAGGGCCAGGGTTTTGAGCGCGGCAAAAGCCGAATCGGGCAGAAAAATCTCGGCCACCGAATCGGCTGTGCCGGGGAAATCGGTGATTTTTCGCAAACAGGCCTGTTCGGTGGCTGTGTACATGAGTAGCGCGGAGTTGCACTCCGTAAGCAAGTAGAGAAACTTTCTGACTGGGGAATACAATTCCGCGCTATCTCCCGGTTTGGGTGGTGAATGTACTTTCAAAAATTTTGTCGGCGTTGGCCGTTTCAAACCCTTCGCGCCGGTGCTGGCGACCGATGCTGTGGGCGGGCAAACCGGCGAACTGAGGCAGGACGCGCCGTTCGGCAAACTCCACGTAAGACCCGGCAATGCGGTGGGTTTCACCATCGGCAAAGTCGGCTTCGATCATCTGCGCCACCGTCGAAGCCTGCAACAAACCACCGTCGGGGCTGATTTTTATCTTGCCGCCCGCCGTGTTC
Organism: Cytophagales bacterium; assembly: GCA_038230415.1. Taxonomy (GTDB): domain Bacteria; phylum Bacteroidota; class Bacteroidia; order Cytophagales; family Spirosomataceae; genus JBBRNH01. The sequence goes on from JBBRNH010000063.1 coordinate 6,569, forward strand.
AGCTTAAATCCCCGCGCTTCCAGAAAGTTGGTAAACGCCTGAACGGTGTTGTAGCCGGGTTTCAGGTTATGCACACTGATGGTGAAGTGGTTGAGGTAGTAGCGGTTATAAATCACCCAGGCGGCATATTCGCTTTCGGCCATGAGCGTTTGGTATTCGGCAAGGGTTGGCGTGTTCCAGAGGGGCGTGTGCAGAAACGCATCAACGGCAACGGCATCATCGAGGTCAAGACCGTCCACCGGGTCGCTGGTAACGGTGTCGGTGTATTTGTGGATTATCGCCTGCGCCGTTGGCGACAGTTCATCCACCCGCAGTTCACTGGCAAAAATGCGGGGCAGATTTCGTTTGGGCGACTCATTACTTTGGCTTGGTGAAGCGTCGCCCGGCGGTGCGTACCAAAACGCGCTTAACTTCTTTTCGGCGAAGTTAAACGGGTCTCGTTTTTGATAGCCGTAGTGCAAAAAAATCTTCTCGAAGGAGGCCAGACCGAGGTTCGGCACGCCCATCGTGCGGAAAGCGATGTGGTCGTTCTCGATCTCGTCGGCAGACGAGATAACGCCTTCGGCAATCATGGCGTTGATGATACCCGAAACGTCGGGAACGCGCTCGCGGTAGCGGCTCATCAGGCCGGCCAAAACGCCGTTGAGCGGGGTGGTTGTGTCGGTTGTGGTTGTCATGGTTTTGCTGTAAAAAATTGAGAACAAAGATACGGCCTGCCTTTATTCCTGCCACACACTGCGCGCCAGCAGCACCTCGCGCCCGTCGGTATGCTCAATTTGGTGGACCGACGCGCCATCGGGAGCCACCGCAACCAGCAGCCGCAGCACATCCTGCCAGTGGCTTTCGGCCCTGAAATACAAGTCTAATTCTGCTAATTTCCTGGTTTTCAGCATTTCGGCAGGGACAGACTCGATCAGCCACCGCACGTAGCTGACATTATTGGTGTGCTGATTGTGGTCAATATCAAACCAGTCGACGGTGCGTACCTGCTGCCGAGTTTCGGGAACCGCCGATAGCGCCGGAAATGCGGGTTTCATCGGTAGCCGGTCAGACGGAACCAACCCCGTTGGCAGGTCAAGCGACCGGATAAAGGACGGCAGCGAGATCATGGTTCGGCGGTTGGTGTCGAATATGAGCCAGGTACTATCGGCTTCGGCCAGCAAAGTACCGTCGTCGGCTAAGAGCCGAAAAGCGCGGTAGATAAAGTATTTTTCGACCGTTGTGGGGTAGGTCATCAGCCGCACCGGTTCGCCATAACCGGGAGCGCGGTGAATCCGCAGCCGCAGCCGGGCCAGCACCCAGCCCAGACCCAGCCGGGCCAGGTCAGCAATGCCGATACCATAGTCAATGGCGTTGCGGTTGGCCGATTCCTGCATCCAGTTCATCAGGGCCGGGGCCGAGAGTTGCCCGTTGGCATCGGTTTCGTAACCCCGGACGGTGTAGCTGTCAGTTTGAACGAAAGAAGGCATAGTTGAGCGTTTAAAGTTTAACGGTTGAGGTTGAACGTGGGTGTTTTGAATCGTATTCGGGCCATCCATCACTTCGCCATGAACGCATAACCCCGTGTCTGTTTTCCAGGATATAAAGCTCCGCGCCCGGAAACCGCCGAAGTAATCGTTGGCTTTTCTGGATGCCCGCCACGCTGAAGACCTTCGTAAGCGCGTCGGCGTGTGTGCCGTTGCGGGCCAGCACCGTTGCCCGCACGAAATGCCGCAGCCCTAAGCCCGAACGCGGATTCATGACGTGTGAATACCGACGGCCCCGGTGTTCCAGAAAACGATAGGTATCGCTGGAGGTCGTGATTGCCGCGTTTTTCAGAAAAATTGTCAGCGTATCGTCCGCGAATATCGGCTGATTAGTAGCTTTTTTGGGCGAAGTGCTGCCGGGCGATGCGTGGCCCGAACCGATTGAAACCCGCCAGCCCTGCGGTTGATTGGGTGGAGTATCTCCGGCTAAAACATCGCCACCGAGATCGAGTAAAAAAGCCCGGATGCCGGAGCCGCGCAACACCTGCGCGGCCACATCAACGGCGTAGCCCTGCCCGATGCCGCCGAGGTCGAGTTTCATACCGGGCCGACGCAGCCGCACCGATTGCGTGACCGAATCCAGATCAACAAGCTGATAACCAACTGACTGCCGGGCTTTTCGCCGTTGCCGGGCCGTTGGGAATTCTCCGCGCCGAACGGCCCGTCGCCAGAGTTGCGAGAGCGGCCCGATGGTAAAATCGAACCGCCCGCCCGACGTTTGGGCAATGGTTTTGGCTTTGGTCAAGACAGTGAACAGGGTGGGGGAGACCGGCACAAATCGGTGCTGCCCGGCAGTTTGGGAAAGCCGGTTGATTTCGGAGCCGTCGAGGTAATCGCTCATAATCTGATTTAGTGAATCCATCCGGGCCGAAACTGCATCGTAAGCAAGGCGGGCGGCTGCGCTGTCGGGCGCGTAGAGAATTGCCATAAACTGCGTCCCGAATAACCCGCGCTGAAATGTGAACCGGGTAAGGCTTGGCGCGGGTTGGGCAAGGGTTGCTGTTGACGACAGCCAGATTGTTACCCAAAGCGCGGCTTGATTGGTTAAGAACGAGAGTTTCGGTATTTTTACCAAAAACACAGCAACTATGTTGACGAAAGAAAAAGTACTTGACAGCATCCAGAATCTTCCTCCTGAATTCTCGATAGATGACTTGGTAGATCGGCTTGTTTTCATCCAGAAAATTGAAGAGGGCATTGAGCAAGGGGAACGGGGAGAGGTGATGACCACTGAACAACTTAAGGGCAAATTGAAGCGATGGTCAGCGTAAATTGGTCGAACCGCGTTTTTGACGATATTGACTCGACAGCAGATTATCTGGCGAATTATTCCAGGCGGTTTGCTTCGGCATTTGTTGATAGTGTTTTTGCCAAAGTTGAACTGCTCAAACAATTTCCCGAAATGGGTAGGATGGTTCCAGAAATCAACCGATCAGAGATTCGGGAATTGATATACAAGCAGTATCGAATTGTTTACCAAGTTATTGATAGCCAGCATATTTTGGTAGTCTCTGTTCATCACAGTGCCAGACCGCTTAGTGAAGAATCTCTATTCGGTTGAGGCTTGCCACAACCGGGCCAGCACAGCCGCATTTTCGGTCTCGTCGAAAATGGCCTGAATCGGGATGGCGAACCCGGCAACGGCCTCGCTCCGAATCATACCTTCGCCGGCTTTCAGCCGCAGAAGGTATGCGCCTTCTTCCAGTATATATTGCTCCACAACCTGCTTTTCGGGGTCAATTACCCAGTATTCCAGTACGCCGTGCGATTCATAATCCCGAAATTTGATGCCGCCCGATTTGTCGTTTTTAGCCGTTGATGGCGAGAGTACTTCGGCGATAAAATCGGGCGCGGGAAACTGCATCTGCTCGTCGTCAAACAGAGCGGCTTTCTCCATTTTCCAGAAACAAACGTCCGGTTCGTAGTCGTTGCGGGTGAGCGAAACTAATAGTTTCTCAATGCCGACATCCCCTAAATCATGCCTGCGGACACAAGCATCGAGCATCTGATAGAGGTAACCGGTGGCTTTATTATGCCAGCGTTTTACGGGCGAATGAAAGACGATTTCGCCGTTGATAAACTCCATTTTTTTGTTCTCCTCCACGATCTCGTAAAAGTGCAGCCGGGTGGCTTTTTCGAGGTCGAGTGCCGCCGTGAGCCGGTCAATAAACAGGTAGGCATCGGGGCGTTGGAGGGCTATTTCGAGCAGGTCAGTTGTCATGGCGTTATTGGTCTGTGCGTTGTCAAATTTACAAAAAAACCGCGTCAAACCTGCGCCACGCGGCTCCGCAGCATCATGTCGGCCAGCACGAGCGCGGCCATCGCTTCCACAATCGGCACGGCGCGGGGAACCACGCAGGGGTCGTGCCGCCCCTTGCCCGACACAATCACCGTATTGCCTTCTGTGTCAACGCTTTCCTGATCCTGCATGATGGTGGCAACGGGCTTAAACGCCACCCGAAAATAGATGTCCTCACCGTTGCTGATGCCGCCCTGAATACCGCCCGAATGGTTGGTTCGGGTATGCACCGCACCCGCGTCGTCGGCAAAAAACCCGTCGTTGTGTTCGGATCCGCGCAGTGCCACGCCCGCAAACCCACTGCCATATTCAAAGCCTTTTACGGCGTTGATACCGAGCATGGCCTTGCCGAGTTCGGCGTGCAGTTTATCGAAAACAGGTTCGCCCCAGCCCGCCGGTACGCCCGTAATCACGCAACTGACCACGCCCCCGATGCTGTCGCCCTGCTTGCGGATGTCGTCAATGTAGTCAAACATTTGCGCGGCCAATGCGGGGTCGGGGCAGCGCACGGCGTTGTTTTCGGCTTCGGAGAGGGTCAGGTTCTGGTATGGCACATCGAGGGTCATCGTGCCGACCTGCGAGACATACCCCTGAATCTGAACGCCCTGCGTGGTCAGCAACAGTTTGGCAACGGCCCCGGCAGCCACGCGGGCCGCTGTTTCGCGGGCCGACGACCGCCCACCGCCCCGGTAGTCGCGGGTGCCGTATTTGGTTTGGTAGGTATAATCAGCGTGGGAGGGCCGAAACTGCTGCGCGATGTGGCCGTAGTCTTTACTGCGCTGGTCGGTGTTGCCGATGATGAGGGCGATGGGCGTTCCCTGGGTTTGCCCCTCAAACACGCCCGAAAGCACCTCAAACTCATCGGCCTCGCGCCGTTGGGTAGTAATGCGCGACTGACCGGGCTTGCGCCGGTCAAGGTCATGTTGAATAAAATCGGTGTCGAAGGCCAGACCGGCGGGGCAACCGTCAATCACCACGCCGATGGCCGGGCCGTGCGATTCGCCGAAGGTAGAAACCCTAAAAAGAGTACCGTAGATGCTGCTCATTTTCTAAAAAACACAAATATCATACCGGCCAGCAGGATTACCAACGTCACGTTGGCAATAGCCCGCACCAAGGCGTTGATGTTTACGGGCTGTTGGGTGCTGTCTAACTGGCTGATGTTGGCGTAAATCGAGCCGTCGGTGCGTGGCGCGGCCCGGACGGTATCACCCGATTCGCCGACTGAACCACCCTCTCCCGGTTTGATAGCAGGACTCGTTCTGGCCCGCAGAATTTTGGTTGCTTGGAGGGTGTCATAGCGGGCGGTTTTCGGGTTAAAAAAAACCCACCGAAACACATCGCGCAGGGGGATGATGCCCGCTTGTCGCGGTACTACATAAAATTGAAAGGCTTTGAATCCCAATACCCGGTTGCCGGTTCGTTCGATGGTTTCGGTGGTGCCACCGGGCAAAATTTCGAGGTTGGGCAACGCGGCTGGTAAGGTGGGGGGGAGCAGCGCGGCAATGTTGCCCTCGCCCTCGATCCGAAACGTGTAGCGCGTACTTTTCCCGACCGGAATACTGGCTCGTTCGATGGTTTCGGCCAGTCGGAATGTGCCAACCGCTACCTGTGCCTGCAACGGATGCGGAGGCAGCGGGCGCACCGCAATGGTGAGCGGGCGCGTCAGAAACGTCAGCGATTCAGCAGGGATTGCTTCAGCAGCCGGAGTCGGTTTTGCGGGATTTTTCCGGGCCGAACCGGGACCGGGTTTGGCCTGTCCCACTGCAACCGGGTTGGGTCGGCGGGCGGTTGCACTACCGGGTCCTGGCTGGGCCGCTGCGCTGCTGCTGCCGGGTGGTGCGGGGGTAGGCGGGCGGAGCCGCAACAGGGTGAGCGAAACGGCGGGGATCTGAATGGTGCGGGCCGAGAGCGGAAAGTAGGCCGCTTCATAGACCCGATACTCCACAAATTTGCGGTTGTTGATCACCACCGGGAACGGCCTTAATTCAGCAATATTAAAATTTTCTTCCCAGGCATTGGCGGGCCTGATTTGCTGTTGAATGGCTTGTATCTGTTGCTCTAACTGGCTGAATTCTAACGGGAACGGGTAATTCTCGGCCACAAACAGCGACAGTCGTAACGAAAATTCTTCGCCCCGGTAAACGGCGGCTTTAGAAGCCCGGAGCGACAGAAACGCCGTACCGCTCTCGCGGGGTAACTGATTGGTAAAGCCATCACCGTCGGTGGCGGGTTCTGCTGCGGCAAGAAGGCCTGCCGTTGGCTGCACCGTGAGGGCGGCACCGTCTGAGCGGGTGGTTATGCCGTTGGCCGTAATGGTAAACGGAGCAAGCCGGTAGCTGCCGGGCCGGGCGGCCACGTAGGTCTGCGTAACGATCTGGTTGGTGGTGGCGGTGCCATCGGTCTCGGCGGTGGTGGTGCTGGTGGTGGTGCCGCGTTTAGTCAGGCCCGGAATGTCAGGAAAAGCCAGTGTGGGACGGCTTTCGGTGTTGCGAACCAATACAGAAATTGTGAATTGTCTATCTACCGGGAAGGTTAATTCGCTAAATGTTATAGTGATCGGAGAATCAACTGGTTGGTTAAATGCGATAAAGTTTATACAAACAAATAATCCTATAATTTTCTGAAATAGGTCAATTCTCATAGCTATCTTTGGGGCAACAAATCGGGCGGCAGACCGTTACTTTTGCAGAGCGACTGGCAACCCGTCGCCCGGTTCAAACCAACTTCCTTAATCCATTAACGAGTACGAATATGGCAACAATGCTCGAGTACATCAAGGTAATCCTGCAAAAGGTCAGTTTCGACAGGACCCTGTTTGAGAAAGAACTCCGCAAAGCGATTCAATCGCTGATACCGGAGGAGGTGAAGCAGTTGAAAACGTGGTGCTATGAGCAGTTTGGCAAAATGTACCGGGTTGTTCTGAACCGCTGTTTTGCGCGGGTTCGGTTTGGTTCTTGACGCTGGGTTTCACGCGGAGCCGCAAAGGCGCAAAGAGATTTTTAAGTATTTTTCTTTTGCGCCTTTGCGGCTCTGCGTGAATCCTTCTTTTCTCTTGCCCCGCCAATCGGGGCTTTTTTTATGACTTCACAAACCGCAATCGTTCCCCGGCCCGGTCGGTCAGGAATGTACCCCGCTCATATACCAACTGCCCCGATACGATGGTGTGCGTAATACTGGCTCCCAGCGTTTGCCCCGCCAACGGCGACCACCCGCACTGATACAGCACGTTCTCGTTCGTTACGGTAGTCGGCGTGTTTAGGTCAACCAGCACCAGATCAGCATAATAACCCTGCCGAACGTAGCCGCGCCGGTCAATCCTGAAACACTCCGCCGGGGCATGGGCCATCTTCCGAACAACGGTTTCGAGCGAAATTTTGCCCTGTTTCACAAACTCCAGCATCATCAGCAGGGGGTGCTGCACGAGCGGCAACCCCGACGGTGCCTGCCAGTATGGTTGTTGTTTTTCGGCCCAAGTGTGGGGGGCGTGGTCGGTAGCGATAATATCCAACCGATCATCGAGCAGGGCCGCGAGGAGGGTTTCGCGGTGGTGCGGGGCTTTGATGGCGGGGTTGCACTTGATCTGGTTGCCGAGCCGGGCGTAATCATCGGCACTGAACCAGAGGTGATGCACACATACCTCCGCCGTAATGCGTTTTTCGCTGATCGCCAAGGGTTTACCATCGCGTTCGTTCTCGAATAAACCGAGTTCATCGGCGGTTGAAATGTGCAATACGTGCAGCCGGGTGTTGTGTTTTTTAGCCAATGCCACCGCCAGTGACGATGATTTCAGGCAGGCGGCTTCGTTCCGAATCAGAGGGTGAAGGTCGGCAGTGGCACCGTTGCCAAACAACGCCCGGTAGTAGTCGGTGCTGGCTCGAACGGTGGCCTCGTCTTCGCAGTGGGTGGCAATCAGCATCGGACATTCCCGAAACAGCGCGGCCAACGTCTGCTCGTTATCAACCAGCATATTCCCCGTTGACGACCCCATGAAGACTTTTACCCCGCAGACGGTTTCGGCATCGGTTCGCAAGACCTCGGCTAAGTTATTGTTCGAGGCTCCCATAAAAAACGAGTAATTGCCAAATCCCGTCCGGGCGGCAATGTCATATTTGTCCTGCAACAAGCTCTGGGTCAGCGCGTTGGGTACGGTGTTGGGCATTTCCATGAACGTGGTTACGCCCCCGGCCACCCCCGCCCGTGACTCCGACCGGATGGTGGCTTTGTGGGTCAGGCCCGGCTCGCGGAAGTGTACCTGATCGTCAATCACGCCCGGCAACAGGTGCAGCCCGGCGGCATCAATCACGCGGTTGGCGGGCTGGCCGGACAGGTTCGGGCCGATCTGGGCAATAAAACCACCGTCAATCAGTACGTCGGTTTCAATAATTTGCCCTTCATTAATGAGCCGGGCGTTCAGGATGAGAAGTTTCATAGTGGCCGCAAGGTAAGATGCGGGCGCAAAGTTGGTAATCTCAGCGCAAATGCGATCCCAGAAACCAGCAGAACAGGGCCATTGTCCAGGCCCAGGCCAAGCCCAGTACGGTAAAGATAACTTTGCCGACAATCGGCACGTCGGGCGTTCGGTATTTTTTCATGGTTATTACGGGGCAACGGTTACACGCCGGATAAACCACCAACTTGCCGGGCAGAACCACAAGTTGGCCCACCCGACAACGTTGATGCACGCCGTTTTTGGTTTGAGGAATACTCGTACTGACTTGCGCCAGCCGCCCGCAAGCGCGTTTGTTTTGCGGGCGGTCAGCAACGTATTAATCCAACTGAAATGAAACGGGCAATACCACCAATGACCGCACGGCCTGACCGTTGCGGTAGGCGGGGAGCCAGTTTGGCATCCGGGATACCATCAGCAGCGCGGCCCGGTCAAGAATGCCTCCCGCCGACTGCACGACCGTAAATTCGGTGAGTGTACCATCGGGCAACACCCGGAACCGTACTTTCACGGTGCCTTCGAGCCCAATCTGCTCGGCAACGCGGGGATACATACCCGGTTGCTTCAGGAATTCTTGCAGGGCGGCCCGGTCTCCCGGAAACAGGGCTACGGTATTGGCGGGCGCATAGTCATCGGCAACCGGGCGGGTCAGGTTAATGTCTGGCGTAGCTTTTGCGCTGGTAAAGGCGGTGGCCGCACTGACCGGCTGGGCGTTGACGAAGAGCGGCATGGCCGGGGCCAGCAGGGTAATTAGCAGGCATCGGCGTGTCCAACGGGTGCGGGCAGCGCGGCTGATGCGGAGGGAAGCGGTTAATGCGTTCATAAATAAGTAAAAAGAGAGGAAAGTTATGCCAGCAGACCTTGTTGGCGATGCAAAGGTGGCAGACCCAAAAGCGGTTTAAGGCAGCAGAAACGCCCGTTTTCAAAAGCAGGCATTTACCGGGTTGGCCCCGCGTGTTTTTGCGGCCTTCGTAAATCAGGTATTTATACGGGTAAATAATGCGTATAAAAAACCTTGTTTTGCCGGTAATTCACCACGAACCCAATTTGATAATGACTACTTCCGCAGCCCCGCAACCCGCTGAGGTGCCGTACTCGATTCCGCTTAAAACTGCCGAGCAGTGGGTGAGCAACTGGATTGATGCCGACCCCAAAACGCCCGTCCGCCCCGACGATATGCGGGCGTTTCTAATCAGGAAACAGGAGTTTCTCGACATCCTGACGCAGTTCGACACCGAATACATCCGGCTGTATGTGGGCCGCAAGCCGCTGCTCACCGCCGAGACCGGCAGTGGCAGTGGTACCGATCCACTCCAGCCGTGCTTAGTGCTGGTGTCGGCAGCCCGCCGGGGCGATGTTGGCCCGGTGGCCGGTGGCAAAAACCCCGACGATGTGATTGACCTGATTGGCGTGATGAACCCAACCCGCCCGCTGGAAGCCGTAAACTACCAAGTGTTCGATTTCACAAAGGCCTGCCCGCCCGACTGCGACACCGACAGCCCGCTGTTTATTGGCGAAGCCGACGAGCGTTGCCTGCCCAATATCCATTGACACCGATGGACATTGTCTGGCATTGGGTTCGCCAAAACGCGGGATACATTGTTTTGGTATCGGCCTTGGTTGCGCTGATCCGCTGGCGGCATCTGGAGCCGAAACTGCGGTATCTGGGGCTGTTTATCGGCGTGGCCGTGCTGGGTGAAACCGTCTCAGAAATCACGGCCCACGTGCTGCACATCAACAACCTGTATCTGTTTCACGCCTATACCGTGCTGGAGTTCAACGCCATCGCTTTTTTTTACCGGCAGCTTTTCGAGTCGTTTTATCCGCGCTGGCTCGTGGTGGGGCTGATGGTGTTTTTTACGGCCTTTGGCTTAGTCAACAGCTTGTATATTCAACCCGTCACCGGCTACCATACCTACGCCCTCGGCTTAGAATGTCTGCTCATTATTGGCCTGACCCTGATGCTCTACTACCAGATGCTGGCCGAGATGAAAACCGACCGCCTGCATACCTCGCCGGTTTTTTGGATCAACACCGGGTTTTTGGTCTATTTTGCAGGATCGTTGTTTGTGTTCATGCTGCAAAACATACTGCTGGCTCAACCTAACCGCGAGCTGGGTGTGGTGGCTGGCACCATTCACCGGGTGGTTTTGCTTGTTCTGCACGTATTTATCAGCATTGGTTTATGGCTCAGTCCGGCGCGTTCTCAGACTTATCGGTAGTGTTGCTGGGCGGTTCGCTGGCTATGGTCTTGCTCGTGGTGGGGGTGGTGGGGTTTATGCTGCTCTACCAGAAACGGGTAATCGAACAAACTATGTTGGTCAAACAAATGGAGCTTAACTACCAGCAGGCCGTTGTCCATCACACGCTCGATGCCGTTGAAGATGAACGCAAACGGGTGGCCCGCGACCTGCACGACGAGGTGGGCGCGGCCCTGTCGGCGATGCGGCTGCTGGTGGGGCAACTCGGTAATACGCTCCCGCCCGATGCCCGCACCCACGAGTTGAGCCAGAAAGTGAAGGGCGTGATTGACCATACGATGGACAGTGTTCGGCGCATTTCTAACGACCTGCTGCCCCAGGGACTCGACGAACTGGGGCTGGCATACGCCCTGGAAGGGCTTTGCGAAAACGCCATGAGCCTGACCGATACGGACATCCGGCTGACGGTGGATACCTGTGCCAACCTGCCCGTGAGAACCAGTCTGATTATTTACCGGCTCGTGCAGGAACTGCTCAACAATGCCGTAAAACACGCCGGTGCCACCAACATCGAGCTGACCATAGAACACCACCCGGCCAGCCTGCTGCTGCATTACGCTGACAACGGCAACGGGTTTGATTTTACGGAGGCTTACCAGAAAAAGAGCCTCGGCCTGAAAAATATCGAGACCCGCGTTCAGATGCTCAACGGCACCGTTGCCTTCGACACGCAGCCCGGGCTGGGGTTGCGCGTGACGGTTCAGATACCGACTGTTGCTAATTCAGTACCTGTAAACCCTTAACCGAACTGCCAGCCATGACCCCCATCAACGTTGCCATTGCCGATGACCAGGTATTATTTCGGAAGGGCATGATCGCTATCATAAACGGCTTTGCCGACGTTCGGGTGACGCTCGAAGCCGATCATGGCCGGGCTTTGCTCGACGCGCTCGTCACCGCCACGCCCCCGCCCGATGTGGTGCTGCTCGACCTCTCGATGCCCGAACTGAACGGGGTCGAAACCACCAAACAACTCCAGAAAAGCTATCCGCAGCTAAAAATTATCATTCTCTCGGTGTACAGCGAAGACCGTTTTGTGACCCACCTGATGGAGCTTGGCGTAAACGCCTACCTGTTTAAAAACGCCGAGCCAACCGAGGTCGAACGCGCCATCAGAGCCGTGGTGGAGAAGGAGTTTTATTTTAACGAAGCGTTTCTGTCGGCCCTTAAAAACCGGCTTACCACCCGAAAACCCCGCCGGTTGCTTACCGACGATCTGCCCGCCACGCTCACAACCCGCGAAACGGAGGTTCTGAACCTGATTTGCCGGCAGCGAACGGCCCCCGAAATTGCCGATCAGCTTTGCCTCAGCATCCGCACCATTGACGGACACCGGGCCAGCCTGCTCGAAAAAACCGGCGCACGAAACACCGCCGGGCTGGTGCTGTTTGCCATCAAAAACCACCTCATAGACCCCTCGGCCCTGCTCTGACACATCACTTCTTGCCCACAAAGGCGGGCAGTCCCGACCCATCGCCGACGACTTCGCTGCGTGCAGAAACCCCGTGTTCGTTAAACGCTTCGATGGCAAAGTAATACGGCACCCCCACGTTTAAGGCCCGTAACTCAAACGGTTTGGCGGGCTGTTTATCACTGCGGTTGGTGGGGGCGGCATCGTGCCAAAACTGATACGTCTGGTAGAGTTTGTCGGGCGCAATGCCCCAGCGAACATTATAGCCAACGGCTCCCGGCGCAGCCGACCAGCTTAAATCAGCATTGCGCTCATCTTTCTGGCGTTTGGCCGTAAGGTTGGTGGGCGTGGCGGGGGCTTTGCCGGTGCCGGTGCCAAACACCCGGAACGCGTTGATACTCAGGTACGGCCCGGCCACGTAGCCATGCACATAGCGCACGTAGCGGGCGCGGGTCGGTTTGTCGAGTTCAACGTAGGCGCAGGCGTGGTCTTGGCGGGGCTGTTTGCTGAGGTCGGCAACGGTGGCCCAGGTCTTATTGTCGGTTGAGGTCTGAATCTGAAACGTGGTATAAACCGTTGAATCAGAGTCGAATACGGTTTGCTTGTAATCGAGGTAGTTTACCTGCACGGCATTCACGGTAAACTCGCCCTGCAAATCGGCGGTGAGGGTTTCGCCCGGTGCGTTCCGGCCCGATACCCAGAACGTGCGCGGGTTTTCGTCGGCTACTTTGTCGGCGGTGAGCGTATCCAAGGGGCCACCCGCGCCACCCGACGGCATCAGGGTTGACGAAGCCACCACGGGTTTCCGGTAGTTCAGCAGCATCCAGCCGGTGAATAACTCGTCGGGCGTTTGCCACGTTGCTGTTGGCAGGCGGTGCGGGAAATCACCGAATCGGGTGCTGGCAAACATCAGGTCGTCGCGGTCGAACCCGGCGGGATGCATCACAATCCGGCGTTCCATGCCCCAATTCACGCCAATCCAGGTGGTGCCGGTGTTCCAGTAATTCCCGAAGTTGTCCTGAAACGTATTGCCGTGACCCGTTCCGGTGGCAAAGCCGCCCGGCTTGTAGGCAACGGGATTGTTGGGGGCGTACTCAAAGGGGCCAAGCGGGTCTTTGCCGACGTAGGTGCCGTTGCCATAAACGTTGTATTCGGTGCCGGGTGCGCCGTATTGCAGGTAGTAATTCCCGTTGTGTTTGGTCATCCAGGCTCCCTCGGTAAAGGGCTTAAACGGGTCGGAGTGATTGGGGCCGAAGCGTTCCCAGCCGTGCCGGTACGGGTCGAGCCAGAACATGGACTTGTACGCATCGGGCGACACGCGGCCTTGCGCGTCGGTACCGGCGTAGGTCAGGTTGCGTTTTTTGTCGAGTTCGGCCCCGAAAAGCGGATACACATTCGACGAACCCCAGTACATAAACCAGCGGTCGGTATCGTCGTCGTGAAACAGGGCCGGGTCCCAGGGGCCAATGTCTTTGGGCAGTCGGGGCATCCACCGATTCAGGAATTTGAGTTTGCCGTGGGCCGGATCGGTGCTGTAAAAAATGGGCCGTTGCTCAAACGTACTCTGAAATAGATACAGCGTGTCGCGGACAGAGAGGGCTGCGGGCGCGCACATATCTTCCATCGGCCATTTGTCCGGCACGATATATTGCCAGTTGATCAGGTTGGTCGAATGCCACCAGCCGCCCTGAATCGTGACGAAGAGGTAATACTCGCCAGGGTTGCGTCCAACTTTGTGATTGATAATCACGGGATCAGCCCCGGCGCGGTAGGAAATCCGTTCGTTGAGTTGCTCAAAGTTATACCGATAGCTGATGTCCATCGGGTTGCAGTAGGTGGTCTGCCGGGGCGGTTGGGGCTGGGCAATGGCCTGAGTCAGGCAAAGAATGAAGCAAACCAAAAGAGACAGGCAGCGCATTGGGATCGGGTTTATGTCAGTTGCCCGAATAAGCAGAAAGCGCGGAGGTTCTAATCCTGGGCGTTGGTTGGTAACTGAATCCGGTCAGGCAAGTACGGGTAAAAAACCAACCTGAATATCTGCCGGTGAAATCCCTCTTCGGATGAGATCTTCGGTTAACTTGATATCCGTCCAATTCTGCTGTATCCAGACTATTCCGTCTTTAATATCGAAATGAAAAACCACCTCATAGACAAACTGCTTTTTATGCCAGCCGATGCTGACCAACTGAAAATGGTTGCGGTCTAAATCAGCCACTACCTGTTGTTCCAGTTTCGGGGCGTTGGCGTAGTGGATGGCAGCATACTCTTCCAGAAAGGTCAAGAGTATGCGTTGGTATTTTTTTAGCTTTTCCATAAGACTATATGTTCGCTGTTAGCTTCATAAACAAGTAGTTTGATATTTTTCCGGGTCAGCACCTTTTGCACAAACGGCTCCTGAAAAAAACTGAACCAGGCTTGCTCAGGCACGGCCAGAAAGACAACCCGGTCGGGGTCTTCATCTTCTAAAGCTAACACATAATTGTCGTATTGCCCAACGGCTTCGTGAAATGCAGAGACGGGCGAATCGCCCCGGAACGACTTGATTTCAACCGCAATTTTAGCGTCTCCCTGTTCGGCGGCAATAACCCGTTCAGCTCCCAAATCAATAAAGAGCCGAATAGTTCCGATTTTTATCGGGTATGGATCGTGCGTGATCAGCCAGCCTTCTTTTTGCAAAGCGCGTTTCACCGCGTCGTGAAACATATCTTTAGCCATCAATCTAAGATTTTCTGAAGAAGCAGAAAGCGCGGAGGTTCTAACTCTATGCGTTAGTTTACGCCTGATAAGTGGCCTTCACCAAAGCCGACGCAATTCGTTGAGCAGAAAAACAACGAGACCACTCACCTCTGCCAGCACGCCTGAGCCGATGAGCAGACGGGCCAACGCGGGGGCAGCCGAGCTAACCAACAAAAATACACCGATCAGCACGAAGACCATGCCGGTCAGAATGGTTTTCCAGGGATTCAGCGTATTCATGATTCCGGGGTGCTTGCGGGCTACGTGTCTTGTTTGAAACAACGACGGACAGCCCGATTGCGCTGTCCGTTCGTGAGAATCACCTTTGAGGAATATTGATGTGAGTAGCGCGAAGCAGTATGGATAGAAGCGCACTACAAAAGTAGCGGCCCTACGCCGGGTCACCAATGCTCAGACTATCTTAAATGTCGCATGGGACTATCTCATTTGTCGCATTCAATGACCCACCGACCGGGCAAACGTGGCCGGGGGTTCGCCAAATGCCTCGCGGAAGGCTTTGGTAAAATACGGAATGTTGAGTATGCCAACGGCTTCGGCGACTTCGTGCGCCGGTTGCCCCCGCCTGAGCAACCGCCGGGCCTGCTGAAGCCGTTGTTGCTTGATGAGTTCAACGGGCGAGAAGGCGGTGAGCGTTGTCAGTTTGCGATGTAGCTGTGAGCGGCTCAGGCCCATGAGTTCGGCAAGCCCTTCAACGCTAAATTGCGGGTCGCTCAGGTGCCGTTCGATGTGCATAACGGCCTGAATGAGAAACGGATTATCGGTAGCGGGGCGGGCGGGCGCATCGGCAGCCATAAACTGTTGACGCACGAAGGCGCGGTATTGCCGTTGCCGGTCGAGCAGGTTTTGTACCCGCAGCAGCAGTTCAGCCACATTAAAGGGTTTGGCGATATAGTCGTCGGCACCGGCCTGCAAACCCGCCACGCGCCCTTTTTGGCTGGTATTGGCCGTGAGTAGCAATACGCCGATGTGATTGGTGCGGGTGTCGTCGCGGATGCGCTGGCAGAGTTCGAGACCCGACGAAACAGGCATCATCACGTCGGAGATCACAATGTCGGGCAGTTCACTGAGCACCTGTTGCCAGCCGGTTAGGCCGTTGGCAGCCGTCAGAACGCGGTAGTCGGCGGGCATGGCACCAGCTAAATAAGCCGACAAGTCAACGTTGTCTTCAACAATCAACACGACGGGTGCGGGCGAAACCGCGCCATCTGACTCATCGGTGTCTTTGGTTGCCGGGGTGGTCTCAATTGGCAGGTCATCTACGAAAGCTGGGTTGTTAGGGCTGGCCGAGTGATGGGTAGGGGTGGCTGCCTGGCCGTTGTTGGCGGCCCGGAGCGGCCATTCTGCCGTAAAGGTGCTGCCTTTGCCCGTTTCACTGCTGACCTGAATCGTGCCACCCAGAGTCTCGATAAATCCTTTCACCAATGACAGGCCAATGCCGGTGCCGAAGGTGTTGAGACCAGAAGTGGTGTCCCGAAAAAAACGGTCGAAAATATGCGGAATCTTGGCCGGTACGATGCCGATTCCGGTGTCGCTTACCGACAGCCGGGCCACCAACTGCGTTGGTATTTCGGGGGCATACAGATCAAAGGCAATGGTAACGGTGCCGCCCGACGGGGTGTATTTGAGGGCGTTGGCGATGAGGTTATGAGTAATGGTTTCTACTTTTTCGGCATCAAACCAGCAAAAGTGGTGCGGAGTATCGGCCAAAAACCGGATCGTCAGTGATTTTCGGTCGGCCTCGGTGCCGAATGAATCAATCAGGGTTTCGATAAAAGCGGGCAGATCGCCGGGTTGTTCCTGCACCGCCATAGACCCCGATTCGAGCCGGGCCAGATCGAGCAGGTAGTTGATAAGCCGAAGTAGATAATGCGCGTTTCGTCTGACAGTCTGCAAGTTGGCCTGCCGTTGGGGGTTGGTTTCGGTACGCAGCAATTCTTCTGCCGGGGCCAGAATCAGCGTCAGGGGGGTTCTGAATTCGTGCGTAATGTTGGTAACAAACTCTGATTGCAGGGTATTGAGTTGTTGCTGACTATGCCCGGACTGGCGATGAACCGACACCTGGCGTATCTGTTGCCGTAACTGCCGGAGCCGTTGATAAGCAGCGCGTAAAGACATAACGTATTGGCTGTAATTGCGAACGAACTTATACGTGATAATCTGTTCCGGGTCTAATTAGTTTATAAAAAACACCGAATCCGACTAACGTGCTGGTCGGTAGCGGAATTCGGTATGGGGATATATCTGTTTTTTCTACTCTTTAACCACGCGCAGTCGGGCCGTGCCAGTGCCACCATCGGTAACGCGCAACACATACTGACCCGCCGGATATTGCCCCAGCGAAAGTGTCTCGGTTTGCCAGTTGCCGGTGCCGGTACGCTCAGTCTGCCACACCGCCCGCCCTTGTACCGAAACGATTTCTAACCGAATAGCCTGCCGGTCCGGGGCCACCCACATCACCGTTATCAGCCCGGATGTGGGGTTGGGATACGCCTTTAGTGCGATGGGTTCTGCCCCTAAGCCGTTGGTTGCCAGGGGTGTTTGCACAATCAGGGTGTAGGGAGCAACGGCTTGCCCGGCTCCGCAGTCGTTGGCGACGCTGACGCTGTATGTGCTGCTTCGGGTGATGACACCGTTGCTGGCGGTAGTGGTGCCGGGCAGGGTAAAAGATGGCGTTACCCACCAGATATACGGGTTTTGGAGTATTACTACCGTGCGGGCGGCAGTGGTGCCAACGGCGGGCAGATTAATCGTGTAGGGGCCATCGCCGGAAAGCCGGACGCGGATGGCCGTACTGTCGAAGCCGATAACTGTGCCATCGCCGGTGAGGGTGGCGGCTGCCTGTGTTCTGACCCGAACATCGAGCGGTGTGGCGGGGCTTTGGCAGCCGTTGCCGTCGGTTTGAGTGGTGTAGTACGTACTGTTGCCGGGCGCGGTGGTCGGCAGTGTGAGCGGGTTGTTC
Source organism: Cytophagales bacterium (assembly GCA_038230415.1). GTDB lineage: Bacteria > Bacteroidota > Bacteroidia > Cytophagales > Spirosomataceae > JBBRNH01. The sequence goes on from JBBRNH010000063.1 coordinate 24,232, forward strand.
TGGGGCTGGTCGGTGCCGGTGGCTGTTTTATACCAGCGAACCGTATTGCCCGACGCGCCGGTGGCCTGAAGCGTCAACGGTTGTCCGATACAGGCGGCCTGAATCCCCGGCCCGGTGTTGCTGCTCACAACGGGTGCGCCGGGCAGGGGGCGCACCGTGTAGGCAATGCTGCTGGCCGGGCTGGTGCAGTTGCCGAGTTTCTGCACAACGGTGTAGGTCAGTGTGGTAGCCGCGCCGGTGGGCGGGGTGGGTGGGGCCGGGCTGTCGGGCGTAATGCCGGGGCCGTTCCAGGCGAAGGTGGTGCCGGTTACGCCCTGTGCCGTGAGTGCTTTGGCGGCATCGTTCAGGCAGGCAAACTGGGCTGCCGTTACGCCCGGTGCCAATGGCGTGGCGGCAACGGTAGCCGAGACGGGCTGTTGCAGACTTTGGCAGCCGTTGGCATCGGTTTGGGTCACATAGTAGGTATAAACACCAACAGTGGCCGGGGGCGAAGGAGCCGTAAGCTGGCCGGTAGTCGGGTTAGGCAACGCATTACCCGATGCCGTGCCGTACCACCGGAGGGTATTGCCCGGCGCACCCGTCGCACTCACCGGGCGGGCCGCGTCAACCTGGCACCGCAGCAAATCGGGGGCTGCCGGGGCTGTTGGCAGAACCGGGGCCGGGTTTATGGTCAGGTCTATTTTGGCGCGGGAGCTTTCACAGTTGTTGACGGTCTGGGTCACAAAATAGCTCTGCACACCCGGTTGGGCGGTGGTGGGGGTTGCCGGGGCCGCGCTGCTGGCCGGGCTGGTGGCGGTTTCGTACCACTTCGGAGCGGTGGTTCCGGTAGCTACTGCCGCCACAACCGATTGATTGGTTGTGACCACGTTCTGGCACAAGGCCGGTGGCGTAGTGATGACCGGCGCGGCTGGCACGGCAAACACGGTTACAGTCAGAGCCGCTCGCGGGCCTTCGCACACACCCTGACCTGTGCCAATGCTTTGGGTGACATAAAACGTTTGCGGCCCGGTGGTGGCCGTGCTGGGAACAAACGGGGTGGGCTGGCTTGTGCCGCCGGTTTGGGTGGCATACCATGATAAATTAGTGCCGGTGACGCTGGCCGAGAGCGATGTAGCCAATGTTTGGTTCTGACACAAACCAACGGGTGCCACAACGGGTGCGTCGGGGGCATTGCGGACATTTACGTTTACGTCAACTTTCTGGCTTTCGCAGCCGTTGGCCGTTTGAGTTTGCGACACCCGGTAGAGAATGGTGGCTGTGCTGCCGACGGGCGGAGTTGGGGCCGCGCCATTGTTGGGCAGCAGGCCGTTGTTGCTGTCGTACCAGCGCAGCCCCTCGCCGGTGGCAGCCGTGGTGATTGGCCCAACGGCTACGCCCCGGCAGAGCAGCACGGGCTGGGTAACGGCGGGGTTGGCCGATGCCGGTTTGATTACCTGCGTTACGGCATCGCGGTCGCTGCTTTCGCAACCATTCACGATCTGGCCCACAAAAAAGGTCTGCGAACCCGCGTTCTGCGCGTCGGGCCGGGGAGCCTGGTCACTCTGCCCGGCACTGCCCGTTGCCTGACTATACCACCGCAAGGCACCGCCCGCAGCCGGTGTAGCAGCAAGGGCGGGTAGGTTGGCCGTGTACTGGCAGACGGGCGCGGGCGTGATGGCCGTTGGTTTGGCGGGCCGGGCTTTCACGGTTAGGGTTACGTTTACGCGGTCGGAGCGGCAACCGTTATCATCCTGCGAGACCTGGTACGTTTGCACACCCGTGTTTGTTGTTTGCAGCGTTGGCGCACCGTTTTGGGGTGTTCCGTTGGCATCGAACCACAGTAAGTTCTTGCCGCTTGCCGATAGCGTTACGGGTGCTTCGAACTGGCAGGCCTCGCTGTTGGCAGGCTGCGGATTGCCCGATTTTCCTTTGAACGTTACGTTAATGCGCGACCACGTACTTTGGCAACCGTTCACGTCCTGGCCCACCTGAAACACCTGATTGCCACTGGCTGCCGGTGTGGGGCCGGTAGCTCCGGTGGTCAGTTGCTTGCCATCCGGGTCATACCATTTGAACGAACTGGCCGAGGCTCCGTTGCTGGCCGAAGCGCCGAGCGGGGTGGGTTGTTGCCCGGCACAGTAGGGAACATCCTGCACGCCCGGCCCGCCCGCCCGGTTGATGTTAAAAGCCGCGCTGGGGTCGCTGGTCAGGGCCGGGTTCGAGACAATGACCCGGACTTTATATTTATCGCTCAACAAATTACCATCCTGGAGCGTAGCCGTGAGCGGGCTGCCGGTTCCCGATGTGGGAATATCCCGGAAATTATTGCCGTCTTTATCGGTCATCTGCACTTTGTAGGTATTGCCCGCTGATGCCGCCCCGCCGGTGAGTGTGAAGGCCACCTGAATCTGACTGCCGGGGCAATAAAACCCGCCGGGGAGGGATGACGGGGTGATGGTTGGTGCGCTGATGCGGACTGGGATAGTGACTTTCACCGTTGTTGCACCACTCACTGAGCCACCGCCATTGTTGCCGCAGCCGCCGTTATCTCTAAAATTAGTAATCTTGGCCGGGTCAAATACATAGTCTGCCGTTGGGTTGATGTAGATGTATGTATCCTGCTGAACATTGGCGGCTGTGAAGGTTAGATTTTGTAGGCCGTTTTTAAGGTCGTTATACGTAAACTGGTAGGAGGGCGTACCCGTAAATGTGATTTTTATAGGCGCGGCATCGCCCTGAACGATTGTCGGGGCGGTATTGATAATGGTGAGCGTTGGCGTGGTTTTTACAGTAAACGCATTGCTGACACTTCCCGTAACTGCCGGATAGTTGCTGTTGACTCGTATTTTATAAGTACCAGGGGTTACTGAAGCAGGCATAAGCAGGGTAAATGGCGATGAGCCGGTTGAACCCGAAGACAGCGTTTGAACAACCTGATCGTTGGTGTTCAATAGCTGAACTAAGTAAGACAAGGGCGATAGGCTCGTCACATTGGTGGTGAATGGCACCGTAACATTAGTGCCTATGCAAACATCGCTGATGTTGCCTGTCGTTACGAAAAATGATTGAGTTATTGCGTTGGCAACGTTTGAATAGGCCGAATTACCCGACGTGTTTACCGCCCGAATCCGGTAGTAATACCTGACTCCACTATTCAGGTTATTATCGGTATAGCTGGTCGCATTGGCTCCGGGCGAGGCTAATAGCGACCAATTTGTGCTACCGTCCAAGCTACGCTCAAGCTGAAACCCGGTTTCATTGGTAGCATTGTCTGTCCAGGTCAGATTGATCTGTGACGTTGATACCGCATTAGCGGCTAAGTTGGTTGGTGCTGCGGGGCCGCAAACCGTTACCGAAATATTGATTCGTGACCAAACACTTTCACAGTTGTTTACATTTTGGCTAACCTGATAATACTGAGGATCGGTACTGGTGGTGGTTGGGGTTGGTCCAACGGCACCTTTTGTGATTGCTGCCCCCCCTGGATTGTACCAGACGAATCCACTGGCACTGGCCCCGTTTGTTGCTACTGCCGACAGTGGAGGAATGCCCGTTTGCCCCAGGCAATAATTAAGTGTTGATGTATTTGCCTGACCAAAGCCCGTTGCGCCCGGCCCCGACGGGCGGCTCACGGTGAAAGCATCACTGGTGCCTGTTAAGGCCGGATTAGAACCCACCACACGCACTTTGTATTTATCGCTCAGGAAATTACCATCCTGAAGCGTGGCCGTGAGCGGGCTGCCGGTTCCTGATGTCGGAATATCCCGAAAGTTGTTTCCGTCTTTGTCGCTCATCTGAACCTTGTACACATTGTCTTTGGCTGCCGGCGTTGAGCCTACCCGGGTAAACGAAACAGAAATAATGGCACCAGAGCAGAAGTACCCTATTTTTGGGTCTGGCGCAGGCGTAGTGACTACGATACCGTTCACTACTTGCCCCCATACTTGCCCGGCCATTAATAGCGTGGCAACAAGCGTAAAAAATAGTTTTACTGATTTCATGGCTGGAATTGGATTTAGGGTCATTATCTTGTTCAAACAGAATGAGTTCGTTCGCTATTTCCACACTTGTTTCTTCACTTTTTTGGCTTTACCGAAACGCAGCACCCCGTTGGCAGCGAGTCCCGCGCCGACCAATCCCGCGCCGTAGGCCGCAAAGATGCCGGGGCTGGCGTAGCTGTTGAAGCTCACCGGGTCGAGCCGCTGCCCTGCCGGTTGCCGCGCCACCTCGCGCCAGATGTCATACTCACTATTTACTTTCTCGACCCGCGCTTTGTAGGTGCCGTAATCACTTTGCAGAGACGAGTAGGTGAGGTAGCCGCCCACCAGACCGGCCACACCAGCCACGAGTTGCAGCCATCCCTGGGTCTGGTAGCGTTTCACCATCCGGGCCTGCTCGGCTTTCAGCGTATTGCCCAGCGCGGGCGCAACGGCAGGCGGCTGCTTGGCAACCGGCCCCGCTGTGGTAATGCGGGCCGTTGGCGGCAGGGTTAGCTTAATGGTTGGGGCAGCGGGCGCACTGGTGGTGGCCGGTTTGGTCGTGTTTCCGGCTATCGGTGCCGGAAACGTGGGCGCATTCATGGTTAGGGCGGTAGGCGACGAAGCCGGTTTTTCGGTGGGTTTGGCCGTTGCCAGGGTTGTGGTTGCTGGTGGCGTTGACCTCCCCAAATCGGCAGCCGATTTAGTGGTTTCCGTAGGGGCGTTATACGCAACGGTCGGTGCAGGCGGTTCTTTGGCAATCAGTTTCCGCAGTAAACTCACCTCGGCACTGCCAGCGGGCCGGTAGCGGATGGTGTCTTTGTGCTGCACCACCATCCGGCTGCTGTCGGGCGCGTAGTAGGTGAACTTGCCTTTTTCGCCCCCGCGCCTGAAAAAACCGGCGGGCAACTGCGCCGATTCTGACCGCACCACCTGCATAGCTTTCAAGTCCCACTTAAACCAGACCGGCGCATTGTCGGTCGGCTGATAAAATTCCTGCTCGGCCCCACCAACCACCAGTTCTCCGGGTGCTGCTTTGGCGTTCGCAGATGCTGTTTTGGTGGCCGGTTGGTTGCGGGTTGGTGCCGGTTCGGGCTTGGCGGGGGGCGTTGCCGTTACCGGAGCCGTTGCCGCCGGGTTTGCCGCAGCCACCGCCGAAACGGGTTTGGTCAAGGTCTCGCCCTGCCGGAAAAACAAAACCTGCGTAATCAGCACCTGCCACTTCCCGTCAACCTTGTCGGCCCGCAGCGTTGCCACCCGCGATGTGGACTGGTAATACGACTTGGCGGCTTTGTACATCCCGCCGAATTTCGACGTGAAAAACACCCGCACCTCATAGTGATCGCCTTTGCGCTCTGCTGCCGATGCCAGCAGGTTCGAGAACCGGATTGTTTCGGAGGCCGTCTTGGCGTAGCGCAGGTCGAGTTCTTTCAGGTAGCTGCCCACGCGCCAGTTCTTTACCGATGCCGCATCGTTGGCATTCTGGTGCTTGGGGTCAACATCATCCTCGATCAGTACATCGTCAGAATAAAAAACCTGATTGGCGTTCGGCAGGTAGCTGTTTTTGATGATTGATTCGCGCTCAAATTCACCCACATCTTCAAACGTCAGCGTGTTGTAAAGCCCCTGCAAATCACTCTCTATTCGCTTCTTTGCCAGAAACCGAACCTCATTTTTCTCCTTCGCATCGGGGTCAGGCGCAGGGGTCTGGGCCGATGCGCTAACGGCCAGCAGCATCGGCATCAACACAAAAAGAATGTAGTTATTTTTCATAGTCATCAGGGGCAGTTCGTGTAGTAGTATTTGGTGCGGAACCCGTCGCTGCGCGAGAAACCACGCGGAAAACTCTGGCTGTTGTAGGCGTACTGATACGTGGTGATAACGGGTGTACCGGCCACGCCGTTGGTGAAAAGCTGGTACGTTACGCTGCTAAGGTTGCCCGCCAACCGGCTGTTGGCAAGCTGATCGAGCCGAACGCCCGACGTTGCCAGGGCAGTCAGTGCGCCAACGGGATTAATACCGCCGAGGTCTATATCGGGGTTGGGCCAGCCGCGTTGCCGCAAACTGGCGTTGGGGGCGTAGGTACGGCTGTCGTATGTATAGGTAAACTGGTATCTTGCCGGGCCGCGTGTGCTGTCTAACCCGGTCATCCGGCCTTGAGCATCAAACTGATAGGTGCAACTGGCTCCGTCGGTGTAGGTCAGGCTGGTGATTTTGCCGCCCGATACCGTTGCCGAGCCGTTGCTGAACGTTACGCCCGTGAGGGTGCCGCCAGAGAAGGTGTAGCGGGCGGTGGTAACACCCGCGCTGTTTTTGACGGTGTACTCCGATACCCTGTCGCCCGAATAGGTATAGTCCATTGTCTGGTTGCCGCCCGCTGCCGTTCGCTGCACCTTCGTCAGGCGTTTGGCATCGTCATATTGGTAGGTTTCGGCAATGCCCGGCCCGCCCGTTTGCTGGTAGGCGGTCAGAAATTTATCCTCCGAATACGTGTAGCGGGCCTCCCAGGTGCCGGTGGTGGTGGCTCCCTGTTTGCGCCGGAACGACTCCGTTACTACGCTGCCAAAGGCATTGTATAAACTCGTCTGCACCGACGTATTGCCCTCGGCAGCAGGGCTTTCGTCCACCGTTTCGATCATGCCCAACTGGCACGTTGCCGGAATAATGGAGCCGGGAACGGCGGGGTTCTGGTGGCAACCGGCAAGAGCGGTAAGCAGTATATACAGGCAAATCTGTTTCATATCTGGTAGTGGGTTTAGTCTTTGGTGGGCATGGGTTTGGCCGTTGGTTTGGCTCCCGCTGGCCGGGCGGGTTGTGGTTTGGGCGTTGGCCGACCGCCTGAGGCTTTGGGCTTGCGCCCCGATTTGCCGGGTTTTGTGGTTCCTTCTGACGAATTTGCCGCGTTTGCTCCTTCGTTGGCGATGGCTGTCGGGTCATAAAAAGCGGCTGATTGATTTTGGCCTGACCCCGGCGTTTGGGCGGTGATGGCGGGTTGCGGGGTTGCAGTAGCCTGGCCCCGCACAAAGGCGAGTTGGGTAATCTGCAACGCCCACTTGCCGCTGCTCTTGTCGGCCCAGAGTGTGGCTATCCGATCAACGGGTTTGTAGGCGGTGCCGGTGGGTTTGTAAGTGCCACCAAACAGAGACGTAAACGTTACCTGAACTTCCCACCGCCGGTTGTTCCACTCGACCGGCCCGGCTTTGATGGCCGTAAACCGCACACTTTCCGCTGCGTTTGGCACCGTTCGCAGCGCGAATCCGTGCAGATATACCCCCACAAACCGGCTGACGATGTTTTTTGGGTCGCTCGTGTCGGTGTGAGCCGGGTCAATGTCATCTTCGACCAATACGTTTTCGTTGAGGAACAACTGGCTGGGGCCGGGCTGGTAACTGGTTTCTACCAATGCCTTACGCTCTTTGTAGCTCACTTCGGCAAAGGTCAGCACCCGGTACAGCCGCGCCAGGTCAAGCTCGATCTGTTTCTCGGCGAGTGCCTTTACCTCGGTAACGTCGCGGGCCGACAGCGGGGGCGGGGCTTGCCCAAACACCGTATTAGCCGAAGCAGACAGCAGCATAAACCACAGAAAACAGGTTGTCTTTTTCATCGGCTGATGGCTAACGTAAGTTCTACGCGCCGGTTTTTTGCCTTGTTGTCGTCGGTATCGTTCGGCACCAAGGGTTTTTTGTCGCCCTGCCCGGCAACGCTGATGCGGTAGTCAATAATGCCATGCCGACTGATAAACGACGCGGTTGCCCTGGCCCGATTTTCCGACAGCATCTGGTTCAGCCGCCGGTCGCCTTCGTTACTGGTGTGGCCTTCCACGCGCAAAGTATAGGCTGGGTTGGTTTGCATATACTGAATCACCTGCTGCAAAACCGCTTCCGAATCGGGCCGGAGGGTATAGCTGGTTTGCTCGAAATAAATAGCCGGAATCGTTTCGGGAAGCCGCAACCCCGGCAGCGATACCGACGGGGTTGTTACGGTGGCAGCAACGGCAACCGGCGCAATAACGGCAACCGGGGGCGGGGCCGCAACCGGGGGTATGTCAGTGGGTTTGGGCGGCTCGGCGAGTTGGATTGCCTTGCTGTTCAGGCCCGTTTGCAGCGTGATCGTCTCCTGGAACGAACTGACTTTGCCACCCTTAACGTAAGGTACATTGTCTGAATAAGCAATGTCTACAATATACCGTTTGGGCGATAAATCATAGCTGCCAAATAAGCCATCAGTGGTTAGTGCCGACTCTAACCGAACGGCTTTGCCGGTGGCTTCATCCCTGATTTCGCAGTGCAGGATTTGACTTTTGGGCCTGTTCACCCGCAACGATAGCAGGGTTAGTTCGCGGAGCAGCCGGATGTCGTGCCGGAGTAACTGACCGTCTAATTTTTCTACGCTCAGGTTGCCCTGGTAGGTCTGATACCCCGCCGACCGCACTTCCATCGCCACAATATCCGGCTCCGAAAACGTAACCTCAACCTGCCCCGGCGCATCGGTGTCGTAGCAATTGCGGGCCTGGGTTTTGGTGAAAAACAGGCACGTCCGGGCGGGTACTACCTGCCCCGTCAGCGCGTCGGTAATCACAAACGTGCTGCGTTGTTTGCCCGTAGCGGGCGTGGTGGTGGCCTGCTGTTCGTAGTGGGTTTGCTCGGTCTGGAGGTAAGGGCGGTCGCGGCCCTGCCGGTCAACGGCAATCAGGGGAATCACGGCGAAGGTTGTTGGCGTACTGATGTCTCCTTTCTTTCTGGCACTGCCGGCAAGACTGGCCGTTGCGCCCAGCGGAATCACCTGGGGCCGGTATCCCGCGCACTCCACCAACAGGGCGGTGGCTCCGCAGGCAATATCAATCGTGAAGGTGCCGTTGCTGCCGCTCACGCCCGCTTTCTGTTTACCGGCGGGCGTTTTTAGCCAGAGCGTTGCGGCTGTCAGCGGCTGTTGAGTGGCATAGTCGCGCACCACGCCCGACAGGGGCAGACACCCACCGCCAGGAGCCAACTGACTCATCAACAGACCGATAATAAGTATACTTTTCACCGTTCACGAATTAAACAGAATCAAACTTTCCCCTAATTAGTCGCAACGCCGATGTTGCCGAGTAACACGTCCCAGTTAAATTGTTCCTGACCGTCAATCACTTTCTGGTAAGACTGAAGTTTGACCTTTACGTTTTTCTGTGTCACATCGCTGTACATCACTTTCTTGCCATCGGCCCCGTAGCCGGTGAAGGTCTGCTGACCCGATATGGTGCCGTAGTAATTGCCATCGGCTTCCTGTTTCAGTTCTTTCACATACTGCACCTCGTTCCACTCGATAGCCGCCGAGCCGTATGGCAGTAGTTTGAGCCGGGCTAAGTACTCGCGGATGGGGTAATTGCGTTTGCCGGGCCGTTTTGCGGATGTTACTTCAATCGTGGCCGAGGGCAAAAACAGCTTGGCTGCCTGCTCGATGGCTTTGTCTTTCTCGTCAGAGGTCAGGCTTTTGTCGGTAATCACGTTCAGATACGACGAAAATTCATCCACCCGTCGGAGGGCTTTTTCGCGGTATAGCTGATACTCTTCTTCGGTGAGTTTGAGCGAACTGCGGGCCGGGGCAGGGCTGGCATCGCCCGGCGGGGTAGTAGCCGGAGCGGTTGGGGTGCTGGCCGGCGTGGTTGGCGAAGTCGCCGTTGCCGGCGTTGCGTTGGGAGCCGGGACTGTTGGCTTAGTCTCCGGTTTGGCCGGTGTGGTTGCCGCAACGGGGTCAACGGGCGTTGATGTTGATAATTTGTTAAGCATCGTCCGAACGCTGGGCAACAGTGGAGCCACCTCAACCGGGTCGCGGAAGAGTTTGTGTTTTCCCGTGCGGTACAAAATACCCACCAGCTCGCTCTTGTTGACCGATGCCGCGCTGCTGTCGGGCCGTCGGTAATTCACAATCTCGTCGCTTTCGTAAGAAATCAGGGCGGGTACTACCGATAACGGCACGGCCATAATCAGCAGGTCGGTGTCTGAACGGCGTACCGGGGCCGACAAAAACCCTTTCAATTGTTTGTGAGCAACGGTCAGGTCGGGGCTTAACTCGGAGATAATCAGAAAGTTACCGTCTTCTTTGAAGGCCATCAGCACATTCTCGCGTGAGTACGAGTAGTTGGTCATCACGTCGCCCCGCCGGATGGCGTATTTCACCCGCTCGTCGGTCAGGTCAAGGAGTTCGGCCCCGGTCATCTGATTGCCGTTGGCGAGATACAG
>JBBRNH010000064.1:0-33966 GCA_038230415.1 Cytophagales bacterium
GACGCGCCCGTACTTGTGCGTCAGCCACGAACCGACCCGTCGGACCGCACTCGCCACTCCTTCTTATGTGGTACAAAACTTTCTTTCATGGCCTGCCGCAACAAGCCTGGCGCGAAGCCCAAACCGACGAGCAGACGCAGGCCGAACTCGAATTAGTGGTTGACACGCTCGATTTTGGCCCCGGCGATGCTCTGCTCGATGTTTTTTGCGGCTACGGTCGGCACGCAATGCCGCTGGCCCGGCTGGGTTGCGCCGTAACGGGCGTTGACATTTCAGCCGAATACATTGCGGATTTACGGGCCGCTGCCACCGCCGAAAACCGGACTGTTACCGCCATCGAAAGTGATTTTATGACCCTGCCCGATGCGACGCTTACCCGCCTGGGGTTGTTCGATGCGGGGTATTGCTTGGGTAACAGTTTCAGCTTTTTCGAGGCCGATGATATGGCCGTTTTTCTACGCCGGATTGCCGGACTGCTGCGGCCCGGCGGTCGGTTTCTGGCTCATTCGGGGATGATAGCCGAGGTGGTTTTGCCTGATTATCAGGAGCGTAACTGGCTACCCATTGGCCCCGACCTGCTCATGCTGGCCGAACACGCCTACTACCCCACCGAAAGCCGGATTGAGGAGCATCAGACCTACATCCGGCAAAAAGCAGGAACCGAAGCCATCGTCGAAACCCGCGTGGCGCAGCATTACATCTATACCCTGGCCGAGTTGCACCGCCTGTTTGCCGGGGCGGGGCTGGTGGTTGAGCAGTGTTTCGGCACGGTGCTGGGCGACGAATTTGCCATTGGAGACGAAGGCGTGTGGCTGCTGGCGCAAAAAAAATAAAGCCGGTAATAGCGCAAATAACTGGAAATGTGTAGTTTGCGGTCAGATTAACACCGTTAGCTGACCAAAACATAATGATAGACGTAGCAGACCGCAAACCGCGCAGCCACGAGCTAACCCGCTCCGGCATTGTGCTGACGGCCAAAGCCATTGCCCGGCGAGACGGGTGGCAGGCCGTTTCGATCCGTAAGATTGCCGATGCCATTCAATACAGCCCCCCGATTGTCTATGAATATTTCGACAGCAAAGACGTATTGCTCGACGAAATCCGCTGCGAGGGCTTCCGTTACCTCAGCACCGAGTATGACCGGGTGATGAAACTCTACCGCGACCCCGAAAAACGACTCTTTGAAATCTCCCTGATTCAGTGGCGGTTTGCCGTTGAACAACCCGAGATTTATCAGGTCATGTACAATCTCGACGGAGCCTATTGTACCTTGCCCGTGAGCCAATCGGTTGATATGCAGGCGGTTGGCAATGTAGTCCGCGAAACGATTTTCTCGTTCATCCCCAAAGCCAAAGAGGCCATTCAAAAACTCTACTTCGAATGGTGGGCTACCTCGCACGGGTTTATTATGCTGGCCCTGCTCCTGCGCGATCAGCAGCCGCTGGCTCAGTCAGAACAAGTGTATCAGGAAACCATGCGCCGGTTTGTGCGCGGCCTGCGATAAAACGGTTCTATCACCTCTTATGAAACTTTTCCGGTTCGGTTTGCCCGGCCACGAACGGCCCGGCGTAGTACTTGCCAATCAGCAATCGGTTGATGTGTCGGCTTTTGGCGAGGATTTCGGCGAAGATTTTTTTGCTACCGATGGCCTGACCCGGCTGGCTAACTGGCTGGTAGCCAACGCCGAGACCTGCCCCGTTGTTGGCTCCGATGCTCGGTTTGGCCCGTGCATCAAACGCCCCTCCAAGATTGTGTGCGTCGGGCTGAACTACGCCAAACACGCTGCCGAAAGCAACATGGCCGCGCCCGCCGAGCCGATTCTGTTTTTCAAATCAACCACTGCCCTCTGCGGCCCCAACGACGCGGTAATCATCCCGAAAAACTCCCGCAAAACCGATTGGGAAGTCGAATTGGCCGTCATTATCGGCAAAAAAACCAGTTACGTGGCTGTGGAAAACGCGCTCGATTACGTGGCCGGTTACGCCGTGCATAACGACTACTCGGAACGCGAATTTCAGTTGGAACGGGGCGGGCAGTGGGTGAAAGGCAAAAGTGCCGACACCTTCGCCCCGCTGGGGCCGTACCTCGTCACCGCCGACGAAATCCCCGACCCCAACGCGCTGCACCTCTGGCTCGACCTGAACGGCGAACGGTTGCAGGATTCCAACACCGACGACATGATTTTCGACGTGAAATTCCTCGTCAGCTACATCAGTCAGTTTATGACCCTATTGCCCGGCGACGTTATCTCGACCGGCACCCCGGCGGGCGTGGGTCTGGGGTTTAAACCCCCGCGCTACCTCAATCCCGGCGACGTGGTGACGCTCGGCATCGAACACCTCGGTCAGCAAACGCAAACGGCGGTGGCGTATCAGCGTGCCGTATGACCATTGATTCGCATCAGCATTTCTGGCACTATGACCCCGCCCGGCACGGCTGGATTTCGGACGATATGGCCGCCCTCCGGCGCGACTTTCTGCCCGCCGACCTCGAACCCATCCTGACCCAAAACGGCGTGGATGGCTGCGTGGCGGTGCAGGCCGACCAATCTGAGGCCGAAACCGAATTTTTGGTCAGGATGGCCGACAATTATGATTTTGTCCGGGGCGTGGTCGGGTGGGTTGATTTGCAGGCACCCGATTTAGCAAACCGGCTGGCCCATTTTGCCACAATCAAGGCCGTGAAAGGCTTTCGGCACGTGGCTCAGGCCGAACCCGACGATTTTCTAACCCGCCCGGCGGTGGTGAACGGCATCCGCCGATTAGCCGATTCTGGATTCAGTTATGACATCCTGATATATCCCAACCAACTCAAAGCCGCGCTGCATTTGGTGCGGGCCGTGCCGGCGGTTCAGTTTGTGATTGACCACCTCGCCAAGCCCGCTATTCGCAAACAAGAAATCAGCCGGTGGTCGAGTTTCATGGCCGAGATCGCCAAACAGCCCAACGTCTGCTGCAAACTGTCGGGCCTGGTAACGGAGGGCAACTGGCAAACCTGGAGCAAGGCCGACTTTTTTCCGTACCTGAACGTGGGCTTCGAGCAGTTCGGCCCCGACCGGCTGCTGTTCGGCTCCGACTGGCCGGTGTGTTTGGTGGCGGCTGATTATACGCAGGTCAAAACCATTGCTGAGGAGTATGTGGCCCCCTGGGGCGAGGAAGTGCGGGCGAAGGTTTTCGGGGCCAACGCCGAGCGCTTTTATCGGTTGTAGGTTTCGCGGTGAGTCGGGCAATGGTGTCAGCGCGTATCTTTACGGCCACAAAAATTCCGATCAATCCCCGTACCAATGGCCTACCAACCCATCAGCCACATCCTGCAAACGGCTCCGTCTGCCGACCAAATCACGGTGAAAGGCTGGGTGAGAACCAAGCGCGAAAGCAAAAACGCCGTTTTTATCGCTATCAACGACGGCTCGACCATCCATAACATTCAGGCGGTGGCCGAAGCGGGTTATCTGCCCGACGAAACCCTGAAAGCCATCACAACGGGTTCGTGCGTTGCCATCACCGGCCAACTCGTTGATTCACAGGGATCAGGGCAGGCGGTGGAGGTAAAAATCGAGTCGGTACAGATTTATGGGCTGGCCGACCCCGACAAGTTTCCGTTGCAACCCAAGCGGCACTCCTTAGAGTTTTTGCGCGAGATTGCCCACCTCCGGCCCCGCACCAACACCTTTGGCGCGGTGATGCGGGTGCGCCACGCGCTGGCCTTTGCCGTGCATCAGTATTTCAACGACAACGGGTTTTATTACCTCAACACGCCCATCATCACGGCCTCCGATGCCGAGGGCGCGGGCGAAATGTTCCGCGTCACCACGCTGAGTGCCACCAAACCGCCCCTGACCGACACCGGAGCCGTTGATTATTCGCAGGATTTCTTTGGCCGCGAAACCAACCTGACTGTGTCGGGGCAGTTAGAGGGCGAGTTGGCAGCGTTGGCGTTGGGCAAGATTTATACGTTCGGGCCGACGTTCAGGGCCGAGAACTCAAACACCACCCGCCACCTCGCCGAGTTCTGGATGATTGAGCCGGAAATGGCCTTTCATGACCTCGACGACAACATGACGCTGGCCGAGGATTTCAGCAAGTACATCATCCGCTACGCCATGGAACACTGCGCCGATGATCTGGCCTTCCTGCAAAACCGGCTCATCGAAGAAGAAAAAACCAAAAAGAAGGAGGAACAAAGCGAACTGACGCTACTGGAAAAACTCCGCTTTGTGGTGGATAACGACTTTGAGCGGCTCACCTACACCGAAGCCGTTGCCATTCTGCGCGACTCGAAACCGGCCAAAAAAGGACAGTTTCAGTATGAGGTTTCGTGGGGTATTGACCTGCAATCGGAACACGAGCGGTACTTGGTGGAGAAGCATTTCAAGAAACCCGTTATCCTGACCAACTACCCCCGCAACATCAAGGCGTTTTACATGAAAGAAGACGACGCGCCGGGCGACGCTTCGCCGGGTGTCGCTTCGCCCGGCCCCACCGTGCGGGCGATGGACGTGCTGTTTCCGGGCATCGGCGAGATGATTGGCGGCTCCCAACGCGAAGACGATTACGACAAACTCGTGGCCCGGATGCAGGAAGTCGGCATCGAACCCGAATCACTGTCGTGGTATTTGGATACCCGCCGGTTTGGGTCGGCCCCGCACGCGGGCTTCGGCATGGGTTTCGAGCGGATGATGATGTTTGTGACGGGCATGACCAACATCCGCGACGTGATTGCCTTTCCCCGGTATCCGAAATCAGCGGAGTTTTAACAGGGCATTCGCTACTGGGCCGGTTTCTGTTGTGTTTCCGTTTACATCGCGTTGGGTGGCCCACACAAGTAGTGCTTGCAAGGCAGCGTTCCGGCGACAGGTTGCGCGTCCCGACAGGCAGGTTTTTTTGTGAGTTCGTCGGGTCGCGGTTGACAGGCCAATTGGCTGACATTCAACTTAGGTCATGTGGTCAGGTTCTTGGCGACAGGCCGCACGTTGCAAAAGTCAGGCTTTTAGTTTGGCAGTACACTTTTACTAGCTTCGCCCATCGGCGCAAAATATGGAATTTGAAGATAAGAGGGTTGTTCTCGATTACGTTCATAGTATTTATCCATCTGACTTTGATAATTCTGCTGACTCAAAGTACGTAAAGCTATTTCCATTATTTGAAGACGTTTTTCACTTGGAGTCTTCTTTTTGTAAAGGTGTTATCCATCCATTATGTTCTTTAAATCTTAAACTTCTTGATTCTAAACTGCCTGACATAATACTACATCTTGTTCATTTTAATGATGATCCTTACGAGTCTACCAGAGTCTTCAATGAGTACTGTGATGACTATAAAGTAACTTTTGATCTTGTTAAAAATAAGTACGTTTTTAAAGGTGGCAAAGAATACTTCAACCATTCCCAAGATTGGAAACAGTGGATTGATAGAACCCACGCTGATTATGAGGGAGTACTGGCTGATTATAAAGAAACCGGCTTGCTGTTAAGGCAGTACTCAGATTCTGACAATATTGTCAAAGAGGAAATATTTACAAAAGTGGGAGGTATTGCAATTTCTCGCTTGATGAAAATGGACAACTATCCAATCAATGATTCGGGAGAGGAGTTTATTTTTGTTGCTGAATATTATGCCTGTCACTTTTGCAAAGACGATGCGAAAATCTATGAGTTGTATTTTGACATTAAAAGCAGTAAGGTAGTTTTACAGTGGGCGTACACGTAATAAGTCGTGAGGTCTCGCTCTGCGCGGGTTGGTTTCCGGCGATAGGTTACTCGCCCCCGAAGGAAAGCTCTTCAGCCCAACGTGGGCAGGGGTATAAAGGCTCGTACCTCGCCATCAACCCCTGCGGGCGTTGGGTGGGCCGGTTGGCAGGCTCAACGCGATTTAATTTTTGTAAATTAGCACAAAACAACAACTGACATGGAAACGCTCGAACGTCCGCAACTCCCCGAACTGCTTGCCGGTTCAAAATACGGCGGCATGGTTATGTCAAAAGCTGATTTTCTGCGCTGGGAATCCGACGACGATGAGTTTGTGTACGAATTTGACCACGGCATTCTTGACCCCACCCGCAGTATGCAACAGAAAGAAGTGCATATTATCGCTAACATCGAAGACAAATTTTACGAGACCCAGGCTTTCAGGCAACGGGGTAAACTCATTCCTGAAATAGATGTTTGGGTGAATGATTCGCAACGCCGACGACCCGACCTGGCCTTTTTTACGGCGGATCAGATTCGGGCAATGGCCGATGGGCAAAACGAGATACCGGCGTTTGCGGTCGAGATTCTGTCTGATTATGATGAAGTGAACAAGCAACTCAAAAAATTCAACGAATATTTTGCCGCCGGGGTACAGGTTGTCTGGTGGATTATCCCTGATTTGCAGATGGTTTACTGCTACACATCGCCCAAAACCATTACCGTTGCTACGGGTGCCGACAGCCTAAGCGCGGCCCCCGCCCTGCCTGATTTAGCCCTGACCGTGAACGAATTATTTCGGCGGTGATTGGTTTTTTTAATCTAAACGCTATTCAAGATGCCTGCCCGCGATCTGTACCACAATTCCATCAAGAACGCGCTTATCAAGGATGGATGGAATATTACTCACGACCCACTTCGACTGACGTGGGGCAAAAAAGATATGTACGTTGATTTGGGAGCGGAACGGCTGGTAGCAGCTCAAAAAGGCAATAACCTAATTGCAGTTGAAATAAAAAGTTTTGTCGGCGCGTCGAGTGTAACTGATTTAGAGAAAGCATTAGGTCAGTACACACTTTATTTCGATGTGCTTCAAAAGCGCGAACCCAACCGAAAACTGTATTTGGCTGTTCGGCAGGAAGCCTATGAAGATGTGTTTGAAGAACCGCTCGGCCAGTTGCTTTTGGCAAACGAAAGGCTGACATTAGTGGTGTTTGACGACAAAACCGATACGATAATTCAATGGATACCCTGAACCACTACCGCCAGATTATCGAAAAAATCCTGAGCGACTACGCCAGCATTCCCTACGCTTACGGTGATATTGAGACCGAAACCGTGTTTGACCGCGACCGCGACCATTATCTGCTCATGAATGTTGGCTGGGACAGTCGGCGCGTTCACGGGGCTTTGGTTCACCTTGATATTCGGGATGGCAAGGTCTGGGTGCAGCGCGACGGCACCGAACGCGGCATTGCTTATGACCTTGAAGATGCCGGTATTCCCAAAAGCCAAATCGTGCTGGGTTTTCACGAGCCAGCGGTGCGGCCATACACGGGGTTTGCGGTGGCCTAATTTTATTTTCTCCTCTTTCCAACCTTTTTCATCATCACGGAGTCTCGGATATAACTCGCTTACTACACAACTCCGATGGTGTGGCAACGTTTTGTGTATGTTTCACCGATTAAAACCAGCTCCCTTATGACTTATTTTTCTGGCAAACTATGCGCCCTGCTTCTGATTGGGTTGCTCATGCAGGGCTGCCGCCAACGGTCAGATTCGCCCGTTGTGCCAGACAACTCATTGGTCATCACCGGCGTTAGCATCCCGGAAGCCCCTACTGCGCTGGTCGAAATCAACCAGGCACTCCGCGAAATTTCTATCGCTATTCCAACCGCTAACAGCCCCGCCCGTATCACGCCGGTTTATAAAACGGTTTGTACTGATTGTGTTGTTTCGAGCCAGCGCATCGAACTCTGCAATGACCAGCTTCCTATTCAGCGTACTGCCGCCGTTGGGCGTAAGAATCCAACCGAAACACCCTTGCAGTACCGGGTTTTGGTAAAAGCAATTGGCACGGCCAATCTGATTCCGCTACTAATCAGCACCAACAATGCCGCTTTGACTGCTGAAATTGGGACACCAGCCAGCTTTTTGGCAACAATCCAGAATAATTTCGATGGCGCAACAACCCGCTTTATTTTTACCAACACCACCACTGGGCAGACCTTCGAGAGCGCGTTATCGTGCTACGAATCAAGCACGGCAATTGGTGCCAATCAGGTGACAGTACCGATACCGGCGGCCTCGCCCGGTGTTTATACCGTTGATGCAGTCAAGGCAAACGGCCGGCGGGGCCGCCTGAATCAGCAAATTACACTGACCAAAGGGCTACCCCAAACAGGATTCGACGACTATAACCCGCCCATCGTGGGAAACCAATTGCTTGCTCTTCGGGGAGCAAATTTATTTGGGTCCGATAACCTTGAACTTCAGATTAAAACCCGTTCGGGGAAAACCTACCGGCTACCGACTCAGAACCACGCGGCCAACGGCACTACCGCGCAGCTTGTGGTTCCTGCCGATATTGAACCGGGTGACTACATCGCGCAGTTTTTTCGCAACAACCAGCCAGTTGCTTCCTATACCCGGCTAACGTTTTTGGCTGATAGTCGCCAGCCTGCCTTTGTTGGCTTTTATAAAGCAATTGACATACCTAACGGCCCACTTATCCTGCAAAAAGGCAAAATTCAACCCTACATTTTTGTGCTTCGGTCGGTTGACTATAGTCAGTTCAAAACAGCCCGCATCAAGTTGGTTCAGGTTAATGGCTCAGGTGATCCGATTTTGTTTGATACGCCCGTTGCCGATAGTTTTCTGCGGTATGGGCCAGATGGAGGAGGTGGCCCCACCTTCACTATCCCGCCGACTATGGCTGACGGGCGTTACCGGCTCTATCTCCAATACGTCAACCGCGACGGGTCAATCCGGGAAAGCGAACCGTTTGCCGTTGATGCTGAAGTGAGCCGTTGAGTTAGTCAGTGCGCGATTCGGGGCGGTGATAACCCATTCTCAACAGGCCCGAATCGCGTACCTTTGCGCCATGCTCATCGCCCTGCCCATCTTTCTGGCAATGTCCACCGGCTTCGTTGTTGTCGGGGTGTATCTCGAACGCAAAATTTCGGCCTTTATCCAGGACCGGCTGGGGCCGATGGAGGTGGGCAAATGGGGGCTGCTACAACTCATCGCCGACTTGCTCAAACTCCTGCAAAAAGAAGACATCGTGCCAACGGCTGCCGACCGGAACTTGTTTTTGCTGGCCCCGGCGGTGATTTTTGCGTCGGTTTTTGCCGGATACGCCGTGCTGCCCCTCACCCCCGATTTGCAAGGCTCCGGCGCGTCGGTGGGCGTGTTTTACCTGATGGCCGTTACCTCGTTCGATGTGGTGGGGTTGTTGATGGCGGGCTGGGGCAGTAACAACAAATACTCGCTGCTGGGGGCGATGCGGTCGGTGGCGCAGATTATCTCCTACGAAATCCCGCTGGGCCTGACGGTGCTGTGCGTGGTGATGATCTGCCAGACGCTCAACTTGCAGGAAATGAGTTTTCAGCAGGGCATTTATTCCTACGAAACCAGCTATCTGTTTGGCCTGAAAGCTCTGAATGTCAACGTCTCCGATATCGGCGGCATCCTGACCTGGAACATCCTGCGGAACCCGTTTCTGCTCGTGGCCTACCCGATTTTTTTTATCTGCACCCTCGCCGAAAGCAACCGCGCCCCGTTCGATCTGCCCGAAGGCGAGTCAGAAATCGTGGCCGGCTACCACACCGAATATTCGGGGATGCGCTTTGCCCTGCTCTACCTCAGCGAATACGCCATGATGTTGCTGGTGTCTATCCTCGGTGCGGTGCTGTTTTTGGGTAGCTGGAACACGCCCCTGCCGAACATCGGCCCCGTTCGCCTTGCCGACTGGACAAGCGGACTACCCGGAACCATTGCCGGGAATCTGTGGGGGGCGTTTTGGCTATTGGGCAAGGCACTCGGCGCGGTGCTGGTGCAGATGTGGATTCGCTGGACGCTGCCCCGCGTCAGAATAGACCAAATGATGTTTTTGTGCTGGAAAGTACTGACCCCGACTGCGCTCGTGCTGCTGCTGCTGTCGGGTGTGTGGCGGCTGCTGATGGTCGGGTAGTGTCTGAGCAAAAACGATGGCAACAAGAAAAATGATAGCACTCGTTCACCTGCGCAGTCATACCTATTTTGCACCAATTCTACTCAAACCCCTCATTCCGAACCGTTTCGGCCCGAATGTTGTAGTAGAGTCGGTAGTAGACTCCCAACCCCCGCCACAATCTTCCGGGGGCTACCACAAAAAGGCACTCAAAACAACGGCCCTTCACACAGGAACCGTTTGGGAGATGAGCCGCCACAAACACGTTTTCATGACATTTTCTGAGTTAAACCTCATTCCGCCGATTCTGAACGCCCTCACCGAAGAGGGCTACACACAACCGACACCCATCCAGGAACAAGCCATTCCCGTTTTGCTCGAAGGCCGCGACCTGCTCGGCTGCGCCCAGACCGGCACCGGCAAAACAGCCGCGTTCTCGATCCCGATTCTCCAACTGCTTTACGCCAAAAAGAACGAAACCAGCAATGGGCGCGGCAACTGGCAGTGGAACAACGCCATTAAAGCCCTGATTCTCACGCCCACCCGCGAACTCGCCATCCAGATTGACGAGAGCATTGGAGCCTACGGACGCAACACCGGGATGCGCCACGCCGTGATTTTTGGGGGCGTAGGCCAAAAACCACAAACCGATGCCCTGCGCCGGGGCATTGATATTCTGGTGGCTACGCCGGGCCGGTTGCTCGACCTGATGAGCCAGGGATTTGTGAACCTCAAGAGCATCGAATTTTTTGTGCTGGATGAAGCCGACCGGATGCTCGACATGGGCTTTGTGCATGACGTAAAAAAGGTCATCGCGCAGTTGCCCCCGCGTCGGCAGTCGTTGTTTTTCTCGGCCACGATGCCGCCCGAAATCATCAAACTCGCCGGTACGATCCTGACCAACCCGGCCAGCGTATCCGTCACGCCGGAATCAACCACCGCCGAAACCGTTGAGCAGAAACTTTACCTCGTCGAAGCCAACGACAAGCGCGATTTACTGGTGCAGTTGCTGAGTGCCAAAACCGTAAAAACGGCGTTGGTTTTTGCCCGCACCAAACACGGAGCCGACAAGATTGCCAAGTTTCTGAATCAGGCCGGTATCAAAGCCGATGCCATTCACGGCAATAAAGCCCAGAACGCCCGGCAACGCGCCCTCGCCAGTTTTAAAGACCAGACCATTACGGCCCTCGTGGCTACGGATATTGCCGCTCGCGGCATTGACGTAAGCAGTCTCGAATTGGTAATAAACTACGAACTGCCGAACGTGCCGGAAACCTACGTTCACCGTATCGGTCGGACGGGGCGGGCCGGGGCCAGTGGCTTAGCCGTATCATTCTGCGACACCGAAGAGCGTGAGTATCTGCGTGATATTCAGAAACTTATCGGTAAGTCGCTACCCATCGAAACCGACAACCCGTTTGCCTCCAACAACCTATCGTCGGTTGATAAGCCCCAGTCAAAGTCGGCGGGCGGGCAAAAAATGGCCGTGCCAGGCGGACGCTCAAGCAACGGGCGCGGTGGTGGTTCGGGCGGTGGTCGTTCGCAGCAGAGTAACGGTCGGGGCGGTCAAAGCAACGGTCGCAGTGGTGGCGGAGACGCGCAACGCGACGAGTTTGTGCGCCCTCCGCAGTCGCATCAATCACAACCCCGGCAGGAGTCGGCCCCGGCAACGTTTCGGTCAGAAGGTCCGCGCGAAGGCACCCAGCAACGCAGCCCGCGCCCGCAAAGCACCCGTTCCGACGGTGGCAACGGTAACGGCCAAACGGCCGGGCCGCGTCCGGCAGACCCGCGCACGGGTGGCCCGCGTGGTGGTGGTGGCCCGCGTCCGGCTGCTCCGGCCCGGTCGAACGGTCGCCAAAATCGGTCGGGTGGTTCGGGGAGTGGCTACGGCGGTGGTTCGGGTGATCCGTTCTCGTATTGATTGGTCTGGCCTAAACCTATAAGGTTTCCAAAACCTTATAGGTTTGACTGTATGATTCACCTGCCTCTGCCTACCGAATCGTTCAGTTATCCCGAAACGGGAGTTGATTCATTCTCGCGGATAGTTCGGTTGGTCGGCACACAAATTCTCGTTCATTGCATTGATTATGACCCTCATCGGGCGTTTGAAAAACGCGCTGATGAGGGTCATTTTTGCGTGAATCTTACCAAAGCATTAGCCGCGCAAAACTGGCGGGTGGTGCATCTGTGGGACGATGTCTGGCAACACCGGCCCGACGTGGTGCTGTCGCGGTTGCGGGCCTTGATGGGGCAATCGGTCAGAATTCCGGGGCGGGTTACGCAGGTACGGCGGATTGATAGACAGACTGCCGATGCCTTTCTGACGGCCAATCACTTGCAGGTGTCGCTGACGGGAAAATACCGCTACGGGCTGTTTCTGCCTAATCGCTACTACCGGGTTTTGCCGCCTGATTTCGCGCCGGTGTCACTTCCCGAAAGCCAAACCGAGTTGCTCGTGGCCGTTGCCACAGTCGCGCATCCCCGCGTGTTTGCGCGGGATACCGGGCCACACCGATCATTTGAGCTGTTGCGCTTTGCTAACCGGCTGAACACCACCGTTGTTGGCGGGATGGATAAACTACTGAAAGCCTTTGCTGCCGACCACGCCCCCGAACCCGGCACCACCGCCGACCTGATGACCTACGCCGACCGCGACTGGTCTGACGGGCAGGGCTACAAACGGCTCGGCTTTGCCAAAATCAGCCATACCGAACCCATGCAGTTTTGGGTGAAGCCCGGCGAGTGGGTGCGATATCCGGCTAATCATCTGCCCGAAGACCTGACGGATTATACGCCGGTCTGGAATGCGGGCAGTTTGAAGTTTGTGCGGGACATTCCTGCCTTGTGACGATGTACGTTATCGGTGGCTGGCTTCGGGTTTGTCATCCAGCGTCGGAATGACAAACCACCCAAACTATTCGACCATCACACCCGCCCGCAGATTCCGGGTCAGCAAATGGATGATACCCCAGGCCGTAAGGTAAGTGAATCCGCAGATGGTGAACAGCACGTAATACCCCCCGGCGAGGTTGCCAGCCGCTTTGTAGCTATCTAACAGCGTACCCACTAACAGCGGAAACAGGATGCCGCCCAATGCCCCGGCCATGCCGCCAATGCCCACCACCGAGCTAACGGCCTCTTTAGGAAACAAGTCAGAAGCCAGCGTAAAGACGTTGGTTGCCCACGCCTGATGCACCGCAACGGCCAGACTCAGCAGGCCCACCGCGACCCAGACATTAGTGGCAAACTGCAAGGTTATCACCGACAATTCGATCACCGCAAACACCAGCAACACCGTTTTTCGGGCCTTCAGCACGGGCCAGCCGCGTTTGATGAGTGCCGACGAAACATACCCGCCCCCGATGCTGCCGATGGTGGTAGCGGTGTAGATAATCATCAACTCCCAACTCGGCTTTTTCAGATCGAGCGAAAACGTGGTCGAGAAATACGACGGCAACCAGAACAGGAAAAACCAGTAAATCGGGTCAATCAGCCCCTTACCTACGATCAGCACCCAGGTTTGGCGATACCCGAACAGGCTCGCCCAACTGATTTTAGCCCGGCCCGTTTCGGGTTCGGCATCCTGCCCGGCCAGAATATAGTCGCGCTCGGCGGCAGAGAGCCGCGTTTGGCGGGCGGGAATATCGTAGAAAATGAGCCAGGCTGCCAGCCAAACGAACCCCAATGCACCCGTAATCCAGAACACCGACGGCCAGCCGTATTGCCGCAAAATGACCGGCACCAGCACAACGGCCACCACCACGCCAATGCTCGTACCGGCGTTGAACAGCCCCGTTGCCAGCCCGCGCTCTTTTTTGGGGAACCACTCGGCCACGGTTTTTACGGCTGCCGGATAGTTACCCGCTTCGCCCAAACCGAGCGCAATGCGGGCCAGCCCGAAGCCAAACGCAGACCGGGCCAGGGCGTGAACCATCCCGGCGAGGCTCCAGATCACGATCATGACGGCGTAGCCAAGTTTGGTGCCGACTTTATCAATAAACCAGCCCGACACCAACAGCCCAACCGCGTAGGCCGCCGTGAACGCCATCACGATACGGGCAAAATCGGTCTCCGTCCAGGTAAATTCTTTCTCTAAAATGGGCTTTAGGAGTCCGATAATCTGCCGGTCGAGGTAGTTGATGGTGGTGGCAACGAAGACCAGAAAAACGATAACCCAACGGTAGCGGGGAATGGGGAAAGTGGCAGTCATGGAGAGGGAATTCATTAGCGTTAAGGGATTTACTGACTTCGCACCGCGTTTACAACCGCCCGGAAATGCGCTTCCAGCCCGGCCCAATCCCGATTACGAATCAGCGATTTATCGAACAACTGACTGCCCATTCCGACTCCATCGGCACCGGCTTTCATGAAATCAGATATGTTTTCCAGACCGATGCCACCCGTTGGCAGGAGTTTGATCGGGTCAAGCGGAGCCTTGACATCACGGATATAGCCGGGGCCGAGAACGCCCGCCGGATAGACTTTTACCATTGATGCGCCCAATGTCCAGGCCCGTTCGATCTCTGTTGGCGTGAAGGCACCGGGGAAAATCGGGACGTTTTGGGCCACGCATCGGGCAATAATGGCTTCGTTCAGCGTCGGCGTAACAACAAACGAAGACCCTGCTGCCAGCGCGTTGTCTAAATCGGCCAGCGTCCTGACGGTTCCCGCGCCGATGTTTAGCTGCGTCGGGTAACGGGCAACAGCGGCCCGAATCACGGCTACAGCACCGGGCGTATTCATCGTTATCTCGATGGTTGTCAGGCCGCTATCCAGATAAATGGGCAAAAATTGAGTTACTTCGTTGGCGGTCAGGTGCCGCACGATGCCGACAACCGGCAACTGCACGAACAAATCCCACGAAAACGTATGATTGGGCATCAGACGGGTTCGGTTAAGACGAGTTGGTGTTGCATGATTTTTAGATGGCCCAAAATGACCGACTGACGCACCGTGTCAGCGTCTAATTTGGTTGTTTGCGCTGACATTCCCAGCACAGCAATAGCCTGTTCGTAGAAATCAATCAGGTTGGTATCGCAACAGAGCATCAGCCGCCAGTCGGTTTTTTGTTGCAGCCCGCGCAGTTCCGTCCCGATCAGCAACCCGCTCAGATACAGCGCGTTCTGCGATTGGGTAAGGTGTCCGAACAGTTGATTGGTACGAACCGTGAACAGGCTCTGCAACAGATTGGCCGACCCGGAAGCCACCACGCCCTGCCGAAAGGGTTCGCTGTTGCGGTGCAGCCAGGAGACAAGATCAGTTGTATCGGTGGATTCTTTCAGGATGGTATGTCGAGCGAGTGCGCCGAATAGTTCGCCAGTCATAAACGTCTGATAATCAACAATCTGCTTTTGCCACACATACAAATGTTTGGAATGTGTGCCAGGAAAAATCACGATGAATTTATCCGACCCGTTGAACAAATCGCCTAAGCCGATGAGTTGGGTTTCTTCGCCCCGCATCACATCGTGGCGGCTGCTGATGCCCGAAATCAGCAACAGCCGGTGGTGAAAATCCGGGGTTGGCTCAAACCACTGCACCCGCGCCCCGGCCCCGTCGAGGGCAAAGGGCAGATCGGCATAAGGGAGTTCGGCCAGGCCAATAGACGACGAAGCCATACCCGATACCACGACCAAAACCTGTTCTAAATTGAGGGAGATGGTAGCGGAAAGCCGGTCAATCTGATGCTGAAGAAACTGACAAAAAAACGCCGTTCGCCCGATACCCGTCTGCTTATGCGCCCCGTGCCAGGCATCGAACGTGGCCGATACGCCGTTGGCCGACAGCACTTCGCCCAGCACCTGACCGTTGTGCGTATCCGCCAACCGGAGCCGGAACGACGACGTTCCCCAATCGCAACTAAGCAAGTGTTTTTCCATGATTATCAACGGGTTACGCAGTTTACCAGTCAACCACCGAGCCATCGAGGGCGTTGTAGGACTCAGGATTTTTCCAGTCGTGACCCATCTTATCGGCCATCAACCCTTCATCGAGTTCGATGCCTAAGCCCGGCCCGGTCGGGATTAGCACCGTGCCGTCTTTTTCTAATTTGAACGGCTTTTTGAGGTAGCCTTCGCCGAGCGTGACCTGCTCCTGCACCAAGAAATTGGGTACACTCGCGGCCAATTGCAGGCCCGTCGCCAGCGAAATCGGCCCCATCGGGTTGTGGGGGGCAATCGGGATGTAATACGCTTCGGCCATGCCCGCAATCAGCCGCCCCTCGGTGATGCCTCCGGCGTGGCACAAATCGGGCTGGATGATGCTGGCGGCTTTCTTTTCAAGGATTTCGCGGAAGCCCCACTTCGTAAAAATGCGTTCGCCGGTGGCAATGGGCAGGTGGGTTCCCCGCGCAATCTCGACCATCATGTCCACGTTCTGCGCCTGGCAGGGTTCCTCAATAAACATCGGCATATACGGCTCCAATTCCTTAATCAGCACCTTTGCTAACTGGGGCGAAATGGCTCCGTGAAAATCAATGGCGATGTCCATATCCGGCCCGCCCGCATCACGCAGTGACGCAAAATTATCAACGGCGTACTTGATAAATCGCGGATTTTCGACAATGTTGGCCGGATTTTTCTTCGCCACGAATGTTTTAATCACCGTAAAGTTTTCCTTGATACGCTGCTTCATCTCGTCGGCAGTGGTGGCCCGGCCATACACCCGAACGCGGTCGCGGGTGGGGCCACCGAGGAGTTCATAGACCGGCACACCAAGCAGCTTGCCTTTGATGTCCCATAATGCCTGGTCAATGCCGCTCAGGGCCGAGGTCAGGATCGGCCCGCCCCGGTAAAACGCATGGCGATAAATGGCCTGCCAGTGATGCACCACCTGCCGGGGGTCTTTGCCAAGCAGATACGGCTCTACCTCCTTAATGGCCGTCTGAATGGTCAACGCCCGCCCTTCGAGCAGCGGCTCGCCGAGGCCGATAACGCCCGCGTCGGTGTGGATTTTCAGGAAAATCCAGCGCGGCTTGACCAAAAACGTTTCGAGTTTGGTGATTTTCACCTTGCCATAATCCCGGAACGGTTCGGGCTTTTGGGCGTAGGATGTTTGGGGCAGGGTCATACCGAGGCCCGCCCCGGCTAAGCCCAACACGGATTGCAGCGCGTTTCGGCGCGTGAGATTTGTTTTCATATAAATGCAAATTTTTGTCGCGTTTACCACCCCCCAACCCCCTCCTAAACCAGGTGGGGGCTACGCCTTCGAAGCAAAACGCCAACGGCTTTTCAAAGCCCCCTCCTGTTTTAGGAGGGGGTTGGGGGGTGGTTGACCAAATTACGGTCTGATGATTGTTCCGTCAGCTTTTCTGACTTGCCAGTTCGATTTAGTGGTGATGGGGTATTTGGCAGCTTCGGTTTCGTTGATGTCCACGCCCAAACCCGGCACCTCATTCACCGACATATACCCGTCTTTCATGGTCGGGCATCCCGAAAAAACGGCCAGCATCTTGTCCGAAAAGCTCACCGCTTCCTGAATCCCGAAGTTCCAGACGGCCAGGTCAATGTGGGCGTGGGCCGCGTGACCCACCGGCGACACATCGCCCGGCCCGTGCCAGGCGGTGCGGATATTGAACCACTCGCCGAGCCGGGCTACCTTCATGGCGGGCGTGATGCCGCCAATCTGCGAGACGTGGCACCGGATAAAATCGAACATCCGGTTCACCATCGGTTCCTTAAATTCATTGACGTTGTTGAAGAGTTCACCCATCGCAATCGGCACCGAGGTAGCCTGCCGGAGCTGCTTGAACCACTCCATGTTTTCGGGCGAAAACGGGTCTTCGATAAAAAACGGGCGGTAGTCCTCAACCCGCTTAATCATGTTGATCGCATCAATGGGCTGCACCCGCTCGTGAATGTCGTGGAGCAGTTCGATTTCGTCACCGCAGCGTTTGCGAACCACCTCAAACATAGCCGGAACGGATTTCAGATACACCCGTTCGTTCATGTATTGATCGGTTTCCATACCAAAGCCCGCCGTTTTGAAATCGGGTTTCTGGTTCAGGCTGCCCACCGCACCGTAGCCGCCCTGCTGAATACGAATGTGTTTAAAGCCCTGACCCATAAGCCGTTGCACATCGTCGGCAACGGCTTCGGACGTGTTGCCCCCGGCATGGCTATAACACGGAATCGCAAACCGGGCCTTCCCGCCGAGCAACTGATGCACCGGCATCCCGGCACGTTTGCCCTTGATGTCCCACAACGCTTCGTCGAGGCCGCTCAGGGCGTTGTTGAGCACGGGGCCGTTGCGCCAGTACGAACTCACATAACACGCCTGCCACATATCCTCGATATTGTCAACGTCGCGGCCCGCGCAAAACTCGTTCAGGTAGGTGTTGATGGCCGTTATGACCGAGAAAGCCCGCTGCGTAAACGTGGCGCAACCCAATCCGTACAGGCCCGGCTCGGTGGTTTCGACTTTCACCACAATCAGGTTGGAGCCTTGCGGAGCGGTGGCAATGGCCTTCACGCTTTTGATGCGGATGGGAGCCATGCCTTTGGCGTAGGCGGGCGTAGTTTTAGTAGCCTGCTGCGCGGTGGCATCAGTGGCAATCAGACTGCTCAGGCTGGCCGTGGCCCCTAAGCCAAGCAGTTTCAGGGCATCGCGCCGGTTTTGGTTGGTGTTTTGCATTCTGTTTATTTCTTATCCCACCAAACCCGTGTGTCGAGCGTATTCGGGCCTTGCCGGGCGATGGCTTCGTTCAGTTTGGCCGAATTAACCACTATTTCGCTGTCAGGATAGGGCATCCGGCGAATAAAATCACCCTTCACTTCTGAGCCGGGATACGGATTTTTGGTCAGGGCCGGGAACCCACTGCGCCGGAAGTTGGCGAAGGCTTCGGTGCCATCCAGAAAACTCGCCACCCAATACTGCGTGTTAATCTGTTCCAACGCTTTGGCCGCCACAAATGGCTGCGAATCTATGTAGGCTTTGATGGACGCTTCGGGAAGCGTTGCGCCGTAGGAAGCCATCTGTTCGAGATTGGCCCGGATGCCTTTCTGGTAATAATCAGCCGCCGACCCCGGCACCCAACCGCGCTGGGCGGCTTCAGCCAGCAGCAACTGCACCTGGGCGTAGGTGATATGAAACTCCGGCGCGTCTAATTTCAGCACCGTGCTGAGGTTCACCTGCGTATAGTCCCACAAACTCGCCAGGTTGTTCTGGGTCAGGGTGGTGTTGATGGTCACGTCGTTATAGCCCATCGGCATCCCAACCTGCACCTTCGGGTCTGATGATGCACGGGACGATACCTGCTCCGAGCCGCCTTTGGCCCCGATATACCGCACGGCAAAAATGGGCAAACGGGGGTCGCTGTTGGTTTTCAGGTAATCTACAAACGGGGCCGCGAGGTAGAAATTGGTTTTTTCGCGGGCGGCTAAGTGGTTGGCAACGTAGTTGTTATAAATCGCCGTGTGCCGGATAATCGAGTTGTCGGCATTACCGGCAAACACCCCGCCCGCAAGGGCTTTTTTGGCGTAAGTTTCTGCCGTTGCCGGGTCTGCTTTGGTATGGCGCATGGCGGCCCGGAGC
This sequence comes from Cytophagales bacterium, assembly GCA_038230415.1. Taxonomy (GTDB): domain Bacteria; phylum Bacteroidota; class Bacteroidia; order Cytophagales; family Spirosomataceae; genus JBBRNH01. Next base: position 19,389 of record JBBRNH010000064.1, read on the forward strand.
ATCAGCGAATAACCCAATTTCTTCCAGCTCGTTACGTTTCCACCGTACAAAATGTCGGTTACAATCGGCGGTTGCGCGGTGGTCAAAGCCGCCGATGCTTCCTCTAACTCCTTCAAAATATCCTTGTAGATCGCCTGTTGCGCGTCGTATGTCGGCGTGATAATCTCGGTGGTGTAGCCCTGCCCGGCCTCAAAATACGGCACATCACCGTAGGTATCGGTCAGCACCATAAACACGTAGGCTTTCCAGATGCGGGCCGCGTTGTAGGTGTTTACCTGCAACGGGTCGCCTTTGGTTTGTTCCAGCACGGCCACTAATTGTTTCAGCACGTTGCGGTAAAAATTAACCCACACCAAGGGCGTGTTGGCGTTGTTGTTCTGGTCATAATTGGCCCCCGACAGCGAACTGCCGTAGGGCGTAATGATCTGCTGCACAATGCCATAGTTGTAGGTCAGCATTCCCAGGGTGCCGAAACCGTCGAGGTACGTGGTGCTGATGATAGCCTTATTCAGCACCAACGGCGCGGCTAACGAGGTCGGGTTTACCTTGTTGGTATTGATGTCGTCGAAGCCCTGATCGCAGCCCGACAGGCCCGCTATGCTCCAAATCGGGAGTAGCAGCAGGAAAAAGCGGTTGATTATGGTTTTCATGGTTTTTGATGGTTTTAAAATCGAACGTTCACATTAAAACCCATGCTGCGGGTGGGCGGCAGGCCCGGCCAAAAATCCAGCCCAACGGCGTTATCCGACGCGACCAACGCTTCTTCGGGGTCCATGTTCTCCGTCCACTTCTTGATAATCAGCACGTTGTTAGCTACGGCGTTCAGCTTCAGCCCTTTCACGAAAAACCGTTGCGGCAGGAACTTCGTGAAATCGTAGCCTAAAGAAATCTGGCGCAGTTTCCAGAACCCGGCGTTGAACACGAAATCTTCGTTGATACCCAGCGGATTAATTGATTCGTAGAACGGCTGCACTGCCACCCGCGTCTGATTCACCTCGCCGTTGGGGTTCACACCGTTGCCAATCACGTAGCCCACATCGCGGCCCGGCAGCGTCCGTTTCGACAGCCCGTGCCGGACGTAGTTGATGTTCCGACCGGCAATCATCTTGAAACCCAATTTGAAATCAACCAACGCCGACAGCGTTAAGCCCTTGTAGGTGAACGTGTTGGTGATGCCGCCAAAATAGGTCGGGAGGGCGTTGCCGACGTTTGCCAGTACGTTGTTGCGAAGCGGCAGCCCGCTTTTGGCATCGAACACCTGCCGGCCCTGGGCATCGCGCAGGTATTTGAAGGTGTACAACTGCCCGATGGATTTGCCCACCACCTGATTCAGCGTCCGGCCCCCGCCCCCGCCAACGGTAATCACCGAATCGCCCGGCGACAGGCCGAGTTTCAGCACTTTCGAGGTGTTATACGACACGTTGGCACTCACGTCCCAGCGAAACGACGAGGTCGTCACGGGCGAGAAGGTCAGCAGCATCTCCAGCCCCTGATTCTGACTCCGGCCCACGTTGATGAGCTTGCTGGTGTACGATGATGCGTCCGAGACCTGCGCGGCCAGAATCTGATCGTCGGTCAGTTTGTGGTAATACGTGACATCAAACCCGATTCTGTTCTGAAACAGCTTCAACTCCAGCCCCACCTCGGCCTCCTGAATGCGGAGCGGGCGCAGGTTTTTGTTGGGAACGACAGTAGCGTTGATGCCACCCACCGGCACCGATTGGCCCGACGGATTCGGAAACTGATTGTTGTCAACGGCGTAATAGAGCGCGTTGGAATACGGGTCAACGTTATCCGAGCCAACCTGCGCGTAGGCCGCCCGCAACTTGCCGAAACTCAACCACGACGGCATATTGTCGAAGGCCTGCGAGAACACGAAGCTGCCCGTCAGCGACGGATACAAAATACTGCGGTTGGTCGGGGCAAGGGTCGAAAACCAGTCATTACGCAGCGTGGCGTTCAGATACAGAAACTCTTTGTAAGAGATGGTAGCCGCCCCAAATACCGAGTTGATTTTCTTCTCCGAAAGCGCGTAAAGCGGGTCTTTGATGCGTCCATTCATCACGGTGTAGAGTCCGGGCTGCACAAAATCCTGCACCGACACGCTGTTATAAACATTGCGGGCGTAGCGTGAATTGGCCCCCAGCGTGATGTCAACGCCGATTTTGCCGAACGTCCGGTTGCCCCCGATCAGCAGGTCAAGGTTGCGCTCGGTGTTTTGCCGCACGTCCTGCGTAAACGAGCCGTTCACAAAGCCGGTCGGGGCGCGGGCAATGGGCGCGTAGCCGTTGGGAATGTTGTAGTCCTGATTACGGATATAAAAATCCTGCGCCAGCCGCCCCTGCACATACAGCCAGTCGGTAAGCTGGTATTTCAGCGCGATATTCCCAAACAGCCGATCCCGCGTGACGTTCTCGAACTTGCGGCTCATCGAATAATAGGGGTTATTCCGCACCAGAAACCGCGAGAACGAATACTCGTCGCCGTTGGGCAGCGTCTGATTCTCGCGCAGAGCCTCGAACGGCATCGAGTTGGCAAGCGTGAAAATCACCGTCGAGACCGACAAATCCTGGGTGTTCAATTGGGGCGGGTTCACGTTGGTTTCCTTCGAGTAATTGATGTTGCCCGAAGCCGTGAGTTTGCTGGTGATGTTCTGGGTGAAGCCGAGGTTAATCACCTTCCGGTTGAAGGTGTTGTTTTCCATGATGCCCTTGTTATCGGTATTGCCAAAGGAGAGACTAAACCCGCCGTTCGCGCTGTTATTGGCGACCGTTACCGTATTGGTGAAGTTGGTGCCGACCCGGTAAAACTTCCGCACCCGGTTATAAACCGGCTCGTAGGGAAAGGTCTTGTTGTCGAACAAAGTCTGGGTCATGCCCGGCTGGAATTTCTCACCGAAACTCCACACGCCCGACGACGGGCTGGGCGTGGTGGGGCGTTTGCCGCCTTCGCCCTGCCCGTATTCATACTGAAAATCGGTGTAGTCCAACGGCGTGTCGGTGGTGAAGTTGGTGTTGGAGGTCACGCCGAAGCCCTTGCCCGCCCCCCGGCTTTTGGTGGTTATCATCACCACCCCGTCTTTGGCGCGGGAGCCGTAAAGTGCGGCTGCGGTGGCTCCTTTCAGCACGGTCATCTGCTCGATGTCGTCGGGATTGATCGAACTCAGCCCATCGCCCCCGTCCGACGAGTTGGAAGCCCGCGTTCCAAAATCACCCCCCAGCGCGAAGTTGGAATTGTCAATCGGTGCGCCGTTGACCACGATGAGCGGGTTGTTTTGCCCGGCAAACGACGACTGCCCCCGGATGCGGATTTTGGCGGTTCCTGCCGGGCCGGTTCCCATCGTGGTGATGTTTACTCCGGCGAGTTTGCCCTGCAACCCACTCACGAAGTTGGGGGTTCTGTTCACCGAAATCTGTTCGGAGTTGACCGTTGCCGTGGCGTATCCCAGCGTTTTGGATTCTCGCTTGATACCCAACGCCGTAACGAGTACTTCGCTAAGATTCTGAGAATCAACCACTAATTCCACATCAATCACGCTGCGGTTGTTCACGGCGATGGTCTGCGACACGTAGCCGATGTACGAAATCACGAGCGACGCACCGCGCCCGGCGTTGACCGAAAAGTTACCGTTCGCGTCGGAGGTTGCTCCCTGCGTTGTACCCTTCACCAGCACGTTTGCGCCGGGGATACCCTCGTTATTGGCACCCGTAATCCGGCCCGTCACCCGGTCGTTTTGGGCTAATACTCCCTGCCACAGTCCGGGCAGCAGGAGCAGTACGCATAGAATTGTTTTCATGGGTATAATTAATTGGGGTTTTGTTACCAGTTGTGAATCGAGCCATCGGGCGCACGCAGAATGGGGTGCGGGAATTTGGTATTCTCCTTAACTTCCATGATGAAGGTGGCTTTTTTGGGGTCGAACGTTACGCCTAAGCCGGGTTTCGGATTCAGGTAGAGCTTGCCGTTTTTAAAGTTTAGCAGGTCTTCGTTGAAGTAGGCGGGCCGTTCGGGTTCGCCCCCGGCCAGTTCCATCAGGCAGCGCACGGGGCTGGCCGCGCCCAGCGCGTGAACCAGTGCCGCTGATGACAGCGGGCCGGTGAAGTGCGGAATCATGCCCACGTAATGCGTCTCGCAGATGGCCGCCAGCTTCATAAATTCGCCGATGCCGCCGGTGTTGGGCAGCGTAAACCGGGTATAGTCAATCAGGTGATTTTCAATGAGTTCGTTCGAGTCCCAACGGTCGCCAAACTGCTCACCAACGGCAATCGGCACCTTCACCATCGGTCGCAATGTGCGATAGACACCGGGGTTTTCGGAGCGGATGATGTCCTCCACAAAATACGGTTCCATGTCTTCGAGTGCCTGGCAAATTTTGATCGCTTCCTGCATATCGAACCGGGTGTGGAGATCAATGGCCCAGTTGCCCGCGCCCTTTACGGCCTCGTTGATGCGTCGGCTGAGGTCAATGGTAGTTTTGGCGTTCCGGTAAAAATCGAACGGTTCGTCGCCGTTGCCGCCCGTTGGCCCGATACGGTAGCTGCGAAACCCCGCTTCGATACAGTCCCGCGCCCGTTCTTCTTCGGTTTTGGCGTTGGATGGTCGGTAGCCGGTGGCATAGCACTCGACGTAATCGCGGGTGGCCCCGCCCAAAAGTTCATACACCGGCACGCCGAGGGCTTTGCCTTTCAAGTCCCACAAAGCCATTTCGATGGCTCCGAGGGCGTGGAGTTTTTCGCGGCCCGGCGGGTAAAACATCCCCCGGTACATCAACTGCCAGAGGTGTTCGGTGCGGAACGGATTCTCGCCAATCAGCATCTGGGCGCACTGCTCGATTGTGTCTTTCGAGCCGCCTTCGCCAATGCCAATCAGCCCGCCGTCGGTTTCGATCTCCACAATGCCCCGCGCCTGATTAAAGAGCGGTTTGTTGTAGCCGGGCGCGGCATAATACCGGATTTTGGTGATCTTCAGCTTAGGCAGCGCGGCCATTGAGAGTACCGCGTTTCGGGGTGCAACCGTCTGGTTTTTAGCCAGTTCTACAGCCGCCTGAGCCACACCGCCACCCGCTATGGCGGCCAGCGAACCCAACGCGGCAGTATGCAGAAAATGTCGTCGTTTCATAAACGAATCAATAGTTGAGGATTAAGGATAATTAGCTTAATCGTTTAAGCAAAGCCATAAAAAAATACTGTTTACTGCATTTCCTGTTTTTTTCGGGACGACTCGCGGGCCACCAACCGGGCATCAATGGTAATGTGTTGCCGCGCCCCGCCGGGGTTTTGCAAGCGTTCCATAAGCAGGTCAACGGCGTGTTTGCCCAGCACATCAATCGGTTGCCGCATAAACGAAATCGGGCAGTAGTACAAATCGAACACCTCGGCCTGCCCAAAACTCACGATACCGAGGTCGTCGGGAACGCGCAACCGCAACTCATTGATGTATTTCAGGCCATTTACGGCCAAACCGTAGGTCGAGAAAATAACCGCGTCAATCGGTAATTCGCCCTGTACCAATGCGTCAATCGCTGTCCTGATTTCGATCTCCGTTGCTTCAAACTGCACTTCTTTCAACCAATCCGCTTCCGGGTTTATGCCCCGGTCAAGCATCGCTTCCCGGTAGCCGCGAATCCGTTCACTGATGTGAAACATCCCCGATTTATACGCCACAAAACCAATTCGCCGGTAGCCGTTTTCGAGCAGATGCCGACACGCATCGTAAGAAGCCCTCGCGTTGTCGGTCACGACGAAATCGGTCTCGAACTGCGGAAAATGCCGATCCAGCAACACAAACGGTATGTTCAGGGTCTGCAAATGCAGCACTAACTTCTCAGAACCTTCCGCCGAGACGATGATAAACCCATCCACCTGCCGATTCACCAGCACGTTCATCAAATCCCAGGCTTTGTCGGCGTTCTCGTCTGAACTACCAATGATAACCGTATAGCCGTTTTTCCGTGATTCATCTTCGACCTCGCGGGCGATGTTGGCAAAAAACGGGTTCGATATGTCCGCGATAATCAGTCCAATGGTATGCGTTCGTCCGTCGCGCAGACTCTTTGCCAGCAGGTTAGGCTGATAATTCAGTTCGTGGGCAACGTCCCTGATTTTTTGCGCCACGTCCATCCCCACCCGTGCTTCTTTTTCCTTGCCGCTCATCACGTAAGAAACAAGGGCCGTTGATACGCCAACCTGTTTGGCAATATCACTGAGCGAGGTCTTTTTTGGCTTCATGCAATACGGTAGGTAACGGCAAACATACTGCTTAATCGGTTAAGCACAACGACTCTATAACTTTTTTCTGAAATTTTTTTGTTAATCGTTGGCCTAATTTCCGATGTAGCACTGGTAATGCGTGTAATACGCGGGTGAAGATCAGGCGTTTCCGCGTCGCTCAATGGCATCCCGAACGCGGGCCGCGCTCTCGTAGTCTTCTTTTTTGATGATGTTCGCCAACAGGTCTTCCAGTTCGGCAAGGGTAAATTCGGCGTAGGAGCCTTTTTTATCACGCACTTTATCGTCGGGATAATAACCCGTTTTTTCCAGCACGGCGGACGTTACCAGCACCGGGCAACCCGCCCGAACCGCCAGCGCGATAGCATCCGACGGGCGGGCATCGAGCAGCAGCGACCCCGTCGGCCCGTCAAGATTGAGCCGCGCAAAAAATACGTTGTTATGGTCAACGCGGTCAATCAACACGCTCGTTAGGGTGGTGTTCAGGCGTTGGAGAACGTCGTAAAACAGATCGTGGGTGGTGGGCCTGACGGGAATCATTTTTTCCATTGCCATGGCAATAGCCTGGGCTTCTGCCGTGCCGATGATGAGCGGAATCCGCCGTTTACTGGCCGGGTCTTCGAGCATGAGGGCATAATTTCCCGGCTTCGACAGGCTTTCCGACAGGGCCACAATGCTTAATTCAATCGTCGTCTCCATCGTGGGCCTGGTTTCGCTGGATAAACTGACACAACTCGCCGATGTCGTCAAACGGCGAAATCACAAACCCTTCGGCACTAAGCCGGTATAAATCGCGGGCCTCCACCTCGATCTCGAACCCGTTTTCGAGCCGGATGTGCCGCCCATTGTGCTGCACCACCGGCAGTTTCATTTCGCGGAGGGCATACAGCACAAAATCGGTTTCGGTATAGGTGTCCATCAGTAGTGTATGTTTTCGTATAAAACCGTGATTCCCAAGCCGATACAAAACACCGACGACGCAAGAATCAACGTATTCCGAACACCGGGCCGGGCCGCCAACCGCGCCGAAAATGGCAGACTGAACGCGCTGGCAGCCACCATCATCCCCGCCACCGAACCCATCCCGAACAATACCAGATACACCATCCCGGCCCCGGCCCCCTTAATTTGGGTCAGCACCGTCAGGATCAACACGCCACTACCGGCCAACCCATGAACCAAGCCAATGCCATACGCCAATCGGTGCGGGTGGCTGTTTCCTGAGTGACGGTGAACGGCTAAGCTACCGTGTGCATGAGACTGATTATCAACGGCTAACAAACCGGGTTGCTTCCTTAATTTGTACAGCCGAACCACGCCCAGCGCAACCAGCATCAGGCCAACGCTGGCTTCGAGATACCGGAACGCGGTTTGATGCACCGCAAACCGACCCACCAAAAACACGCTGCCGACTAACAAAATGGTAGACGTATGGCCCAGCCCCCAAAACGCCCCGTCTTTCAGCGACAGCCAGACGTTGTTACGCCGGGTAACAATAGTACTCACGGCCACTAAATGATCGGCCTCGAAGGCGTGAGAAAAGCCAACCGACAACGCCACTACGAACGGGAGTAAATTTTGCATAGCCTTGTCTGTCAGATGGTTAAGCCCCCAATCACAATCCGGTGATTACCCGTATCGGCAATAACCATCCGGTCAGCTTCGATGCAGACCGAAAACGGCCAGTACAGTTGCCCGTCGGTGCCGAAGCGGGAATTGGCGTTTTCGCTGCCCGTCTGGAAATTCCGATGCCCAATCAGACCATCGGCCAGCGCGTTGCTGACGGTTGGCACCTGCTCAAACCAAAGCAGACGGCTGTTGCCCGTGTCGGCCACAAACAGGCCGTTTTTATAGAAGAAAGCGTCATACGTCCAGTTCAGCGTGTTTTGCTCCGGGGCGAGCCGAAACTGATTCTGTCCATTTGCGTCAAAATCAGGTTGCCCAATCAGCACGTCGGCGGTGGTTTGGCCGTCGCTATCGGGCCGGGTGAGGGCCGTTTGCCAGTTGTGCCAAAGTAGGGTTCGGTAAAACTGCGTGTCGGCGATGGCTAACTGACCGCCCGGCCCCACCCGCACCGAATACGGCCAAACGGGTTCGTGGTTTTCGTAATCGCGCTCCGTAAAACCCGGTTTGCCAATCACGCCATCGGCAGGGGCGAACGATGTGGTCGGGATTTGGTCATAAAAAAGCACCCGGCGGTTGCCCGTATCGGCAATCCAGAGCCGCGTCCCATCCGAAAAAACACCATACGGCCAGTTCAGCGATTGCGCCGATGGAGCCGTACCGATTCCCCCAATGTTTGGCTTATTGCCCTGAAAATCAGGGTGTCCCAGAACCACATCGGCGGGTTGCCCGGCACGTGTCGGGAACTCATTCCAGATCAGAACCCGGTGGTTCCAGGCATCGGCCACAATCAACCGCTGCCCGTCTGACCACAACCCCGACGGGTATTGCAAACTGCTGGCCGAGGTGTTGCCGCCCGCGTTCCGGCCCGTATCGGCGTTGTCGAGTTGGCCCAGTACCAAATCGGGTTCGGCAAGTTCAGTTTCCGGGATTGTATGCCAGATAAATACCCGGTTCTGCCCGGTGTCGGCCACAATGAGCCGCCTGCCCACCGTCCAGACCCCGCGCGGAGCCAGCAACGGATTCCCCGCCCCGCCCCGAAAAACGCGGAGGTTGGTCAGCAGGGGCGACAAATCGAGCAACGAAGACATTGGGGTATTGGATTGAATCATGTGTACCGGATTGGAACCCGGTGTTACTGACATTAGCAAATCCGGGGTAATTGTTCACCGACCAGCATACTCACCACCCTTCGCCCACCAATCCGGCTCGTCAATACAACCTGACCGGGGTGTTCGATGGTGATTTCGCCAATGATGGCCGCCGATTCGCCGTAGTCTAATGTTTGCAGCATCCCCACGAAGCGGTCGGCCACGTCTGCCGCTACGATAGCCAGAAAAACGCCTTCGTTTGCTACATAAAGCGGGTCTAAACCGAGCAGTTCACAAGCCCCGAATACTTCTTCCAAAATGGGTAATTCACTCTGTTTCAGATTGATACCTATCCGAACGGGACTATTTTTATCCCGTGCGATTTCGTTTAATACCGTTGCTACGCCCCCGCGTGTGGGGTCTCGCAGCAGGTGGATGGCCGGGCCAAATTCGTCGAGCAACGCCCGCACGGTATGGTTGAGGGGAGCCGTATCGCTCTGCAATGTCGTCTCGAATTCAAGCCCCTCGCGCACCGACATAATCGCCATGCCGTGCGTAGCAATGTTGCCGCTAACGATGAGTTTATCACCCGGCTGAATGCGCCCAACGCTGATGTCGGCTTTGGGATGCACGGTGCCGACACCGGCGGTGTTGATAAAAATCTTGTCGCCTTTACCCCGTTCCACCACTTTTGTATCGCCGGTCACGATCTGCACCCCGGCACGGTCGGCGGCAGTTTTGATGCTGACCAATACGTCCCAAAACTCGGTCATGGTCAGGCCCTCTTCCAAGATAAAGCTGAGTGACAGGTACTTAGGCACGGCTCCGCACATCGCTAAGTCGTTCACGGTTCCGTTCACGGCCAGTTCACCGATGTTGCCACCGGGGAAAAATACGGGCGAAATCACGTAGCTGTCCGTGGTGAAGGCCGTTTTTCCGGTCAGTTCCAGAATCGCCCCGTCGTGGTGGGTGTCGAGAAACGGGTTTTTCAGCAGGTCGAACACGCCCGCGTTCAGGAGTTTATTGGTGAGGATGCCCCCGCTTCCGTGACCGAGCGTGATCACGTCGAAATCGAGTTTGGGCATCGGGCAGGTCAGGTTCATGGGTTGGTTTTTTTAGGCGTGAACCAGGTCAACGGCGGCAAAATGGTAATAGGCAGCACACGCCCCTTCTGACGATACCATCGGCGCACCCAACGGGCGTTCGGGGTTGCAGTTGGTGCCGAATTGACTGCACTCGAATGGCTTTTTGATGCCTTTCAGCACCAACCCGGCAATGCAGTCGGCACATTCGGGAACCTTCTCGATCTGCACCGAAAATTTGCGGTTCGCGTCGAAATCGGCCAGTTCGGGCCGCACCTCCCAGCCGCTTTGCGGAATGTTACCGATGCCGCGCCACTCCCGGTCAACCACTGTAAACACCTGATTGATAACTTGTTGAGCATCGGGGTTGCCTTCGGGCCGGACCACGCGGGTGTACTGATTTTCGAGTTTATACTCGCCCCGCTCCAACTGCCGGACGGTCATCAGGATGCCGTGCAGCAAATCAACCGGCTCGAAACCCGTCACGACGATGGGCAGTTTGTAGCGTTCGACAAGCGGGGCATACTCGCTGATGCCCATGATGGTACAGACGTGACCAGCCGCCAGAAACCCCTGAATGTTGGTGTCGGGGTCGTTCATGACGGCTTCCATGGCGGGCGGCACCAGCACGTGCGAGGCCAGAATCGAGTAGTTTTTGAGGCCCAACTGCTGCGCGTGAACCACCGACAGGGCGTTGGCCGGGGCCGTTGTCTCGAACCCAACAGCAAAAAACACCACATCACGGTCGGGGTTTTCGCGGGCCAGCCGAACGGCTTCCAACGGCGAGTACAAAATACGGACATCGGCCCCCGACGCTTTGGCTTCGAGCAGGCTCTTTTTCGATCCCGGCACCCGAATCATATCGCCAAACGAGCAGAGCATCACCCCCTTTTCTTCGGCTAAATAAACGGCCTTGTCAATCAGGTGAACGGGGGTCACGCACACCGGGCAACCCGGCCCGTGAACCATCCGAATGGCATCGGGCAGCAGGTTCAGGATGCCGTTCTTGACGAGGCTATGCGTCTGACCACCACAGACTTCCATCACCGTCCAGGGCTTCGTAACGGTGCGGTGCAGCTCCTGCACATAATGGTCAACCTGTTCGGGGTCGCGGTATTCGGTCAGGTGTTTCATGCCACGAGGTGGTTTAGCGGTTGGCGTTCCATCAGTTGCCGGTCGGTTTGGCAGCTTTCCAAAAGTTCGTCCAACTCCCCGATTTCGGCGAGGTATTGAAACGATTTCCGTGCTTCTTCTTCATCCACGACGGTGATTGCCACGCCGACATGAACCAGCACGTAGTCGCCGATTTCAGCGTGCGGCACCATATCGAGACTGGCTTCTTTGGTGATGCCGCCGAACGACACCTGCGCCATGCGAACGAGTCCATTGTACTGATAACCAATGGATTTGATTTTACCGGGAATGGCTAAACACATGATTTTGGTTGGTTTTAGTGAGCGTTTCAGAGTCAGAAATCAGGCCGTAACGGGCTAACTGCCCGAGCGAAATACATTCGTCGTTGGGCGAAAGTTGTTGGTGAAAATACAGGTTGTGCGTCTTGCCGAGGTTATGCCGGAGCCAGTCTACAAGCAGCGCGTTTTGGAACACCCCGCCACTGAAGGCAAGCCGGGAAACGCGCTCTTGCCGGGCCACCCTGCCCACCACCGCCACTACTGTAGCATGAAACCGGGCGGCAATTTCGTCAGTCGGTTTCCCGGCCAACACATCGGCCAAAACCCCGGCAATGATGGCTCGCGTTGGCACAGTCGGGCCGGGCCAGTTGGCGGGCAAATAGGTTTTGGCGGTTGTGAAACCGTGTTTACGAACGTATTGGCTGGCCCGTTCTTCAAGCAGTCCAGCGGCTTCGCCCTCGTAGCTAACCCGGTCGGCAAGGCCCAGCAGGGCGGCTACGGCATCGAACAACCGGCCAACGCTGCTGGTGTTTAGCTGGCTGTTTGTCAATAACTTACGGTACAAATCCCACTCAGCCGCCGTGAATTTCGGGCGAAGGAGCGCGTCGGCTCCGGGCAGGTTATGCGCCACCGACAACGCCGACAGCCGGGGTTCGCGGGGCATTTTATCACCCGACAGCATCGGGAAATAATCGAAATGGGCTATCCGCCGGAACGTAGTTTCGCTATCCGAATCAGGCTGATAGGCCATAAACTCACCACCCCAGATTTGGCCGTCGGAGCCGTAGCCGGTTCCGTCCCAGATTACGCCCAGCACTGAATCTGCCGGGCCGGATTGCGTTGTGTTGAGCAAATTATTCTCGGCCAAAACAGCCGCAAAATGAGCTTCGTGGTGCTGAATCTGCACGAGTGGCATGGCCCAGATGGTGGCTAATTCACGGGCTAACTGAGTCGAAAAATAACCGTCGTGTTGGTCGGCCAGCACGACCTCCGGGCGGGTGTCGAACAGGCGCAAAAAATGGTCGAGCGTGGCGCGGAAGTTGGTTTGGGTGTCGTAGCTATCTAAATCGCCGAGGTACTGACTGACGTAGGTATTGCCCCGTAACTGCCACGCGAATGTGCTTTTCAAGGACGCGCCAACCGCCAGTACGTTCGTCAACATCGCTCCCCTTGCCACTTTTCCCAACGGAGCGGGAAGTAGGAACGTCGGGGCCAAACCCCGTGACCGGCGCAGCACAATCGGCTGGCGGAATACGGGTGAGAAGCGCACCACCGAGTCATCCTGCGGCAGAACAATGGCCCGGTTATGGGTCAGAATATAGTCGGCAACGGCGGGGAGGGCGGTGAGGGCTTGCTCGTCGGTGTAGCAAATCGGGGAGCCGCTTGTATTGCCGCTCGTGGCTACCAACGGCTTGCCAAATGCCCCGGCAATCAATTCCAGCAATGGCGCGTAAGGCAGCATCACGCCCAACTGCCCCAAACCAGGAGCCAATTCATTGACAGCCAGCCCCGAAGCTGGTTCGGCGCGTCGTTCGAGCAACACAATCGGCGAAACGGGGCCGGTCAGCATTGCCCGTTCGTCGTCGTGCAGGACGCAATCCTGCCTGATTTTCTCGACCGACGAATACAGCACCGCCAACGGTTTAGCGGGCCGGTGTTTGCGGTTTCGGAGCCGGGCAATGGCTTCGGCGTTGGTGGCATCGCACAGCAGCAGATACCCGCCAGTGCCTTTCACGGCCACCGTTTTTCCCTTTTTTAGCAGCGCAACTACCTGACCGATAGCTATTTCCTGATCGGTTGAAACACATTGCCCGGCTCCGTCAAACAGCCGCATCGTGATGGCGCAGTCGGGGCAGGAGTTGGTTTGGGCGTAGAAACGACGGTTGGCCGGGTCATGGTATTCGGCTTCGCAGGCCGCGCACATCCCGAAATCAGCCATTGTGGTGGCGGGGCGGTCGTAGGGCAGGGCATGGCTGATGGCGTAGCGTGGGCCGCAAACGGTGCAGGTGGTGAAGGCATACCCAAACCGGCGGTTGGCGGGGTCGCTCATCTCGGCCCGGCAGGTGCTGCACAGGGCGAAATCGGGCGTGAGCAACAGCGTGGCCGGGCCGTCGGATTGGCTCTCGACAATCTGAAAATCAGGATAAAACGCGGGTTCCGTTTCGGTCAGCACCGCCGACTGAATCCGGGCCAACGCCGGAGCTTCGGCCAGCACCCGCTCCCGAAAGTGATTGGCGGCTTGTTGGCTGGTAGTCAGGCAGATATGCACCCCGTCGGCCCCGTTGCTGACCGTTCCCGTCAGTTCCATCGCCCGCGCCAACTGCCAGACGAAAGGCCGGAAGCCTACGCCCTGAACGAGTCCGGTGAGGTGCAGATGAAACGTCATGGCATCAGGCAGAAACAAGCGTATGAACCCGGTTTTTCTTCTCGGCCACCTTTGCCAGCAGCCACGCGCACCAGGCATCGAGACCGTCGCCGGTGGTGCTGGAAATGGTCAGCACCTCAATATCGGGGTTCACGTCGCGGGCATCCTGCACGGCGTTCTCGACCGAAAATGGCACGTAAGGCAGCAAATCGGCTTTTGAAATCAGCATCAGTTCGCTGCTCAAAAACATCCGGGCGTATTTTTTGGGTTTGTCGTCGCCCTCCGTCGAGGCTAAGAGCGTGACGCGCAAATCTTCGCCGAGGTCGAACGCTGCCGGGCAAACCAAGTTGCCGACGTTTTCGATAAAGAGCAGGTCAACGCCGGTGAGGTCAATGTGGTCGAGAGCCTGATAAATCATCTGCGCTTCGATGTGGCACATGCCGCCCGTCACGATTTGCAGGGCGTTGATGCCCACGTCGCGCATCCGAACGGCATCGCGCTCGGTTTCGGGGTCGCCCACCAGCACGGCCATGTTCAGCCGGTCGCGCAGGCGTTTTCCGGTTTCCTGCATGAGCGTGGTTTTGCCACTGCCCGGCCCGGAGCAAACGTTAATCACGAGCATATCGGGCAGCCGATCCCGAATCGCTTTCGCCACAAAGTCATTGACTTTAAGCAGGTTAAGTGTCGTGTTTTCGCACTGCACGGCCCCGACGGATGCCTGATTCGATTTGGGTTTTATGGTCGTTGTCATGGTTCGTCTTCAAATTCTACTTTGCTA
>JBBRNH010000065.1:0-33929 GCA_038230415.1 Cytophagales bacterium
CCGGGCCAGGCCGTTGAAATCATCAAAGGTTTCGTTGGTGTTTACTGTGCTGCCCGCGTCAGTTGTCATGCGTTGTTTTCCCACGGCCAGCAGCACCCCAAAAGCCGAGATGGTGGCTACTGAATAGGCCAATGAATAAAACACGATGGCCTGTTTGCTTTCCTGCGTGAGGGCCACTAAACCAATGAGCAGATAACCCGCGTGCGAGATGCTCGAATACGCCATCATCCGCTTGAAGGTGTTCTGGTAAACCGCCGTTACGTTACCTGCAATCAGGGTAAGGGCCGTAACAACGGCGATGATGATGGCCCAATAATCGTATATCCCGGCAAACGAAGCCGACAGGAGTTTGAGCAAAGCCGCAAAACCCGCCGTTTTCACCACCGTTGACATATACGCCGTAAACAGCGTTGGCGCACCGTCATAGACATCGGGAGTCCAGAAGTGAAACGGCGCGGCAGATACTTTAAACAGCATCCCGATGAGCAACATCAACATCCCAACCCGAAACAATAGCACGGTTGAGGTGAAGTTCCCCGCCGAGATATAGCCCCGCAAGCCGCTGAGCGTAAATGACCCCGTAGCCCCGTAGAGCAGGGCCATCCCGAACAATAGAATCCCGGTGGCAAACGCGCCCATCAAGAAATACTTCAGTGCGGCCTCGTTTGACCGTTGGTTCCGCTTGTCGCTACCCGTCAAAACGTACATCGCTACGGACAGAATTTCGACCCCGACGAAGAGCATAATCAGGTTCTCGAAGCTAATCATCATAATGGCCCCGACGAGCGAAAACAGCAGAATAGCGTAATATTCAGCCGGTTGCGCGGAGTCATCTTCGGCCCAGCTCCCCGACAAAGCCACCACCATAAAAGCCGACAACAGCGCAATGCTGGTGAAAATAATAGCGAGGTTATCGGTCATCAGCATCCCCTGAAAGTAGAGATAGCTTTGGTTCCAGTCGGTGAAAGCGGCCAAAGCCGAAGCGGCCAGAAACAGCAGTGCAGCCGGTAATAGCAACACTTTTGATTTCAGGAAACCCAAAAACAGCAGCGCGATGCCGAACAGGGAGAGGAGAATAATGGCGAACATGGTATTCGGTTTACGGTTTATGGTTTACGGGTTTGCTCGGCTCTGGTTACGCTACCGGATGGCCCCGTAAACCGCAAACCGAATACCGTAAACTATTTTATAGAATTTAGCAGATTCAGCACTGCCGGTTCGGTCAGGTTCAGGAATGACGAGGGATGCAGGCCAATCCAGAACACCATCACGACTAACGGAATCAGGACGTAGCTTTCGGTACTGTTCAGGTCAGCGAAGTATTCGGTGCGGCCCGTTGGCGTACCAAACATGGTTTTCTGAAATAAACGGAGCATATATACCGCTCCCAAAATAATGGTCAAACCGGCCACCGCGCCTAAGATCGGATTGTACGAATACACGCCGTGCAGCAGTAAAAACTCGCCGATAAAACCGTTGGTCAGCGGCAGAGCCACCGCGCCAAGTAGCAAGATCATATAATACAGCGTCAGTTTGGGCGTGTTGCGGGTGATGCCGCCGAGTTGGTCGAGTTGGCGGGTTTGGGTGCGGCTGAAAATAATATCGGCCACAAAAAACAACCCGACCACATTCACACCGTGCGCCAGCATCTGCACCAACGCGCCCTGCAAGCCCGTTGTGGTTTGCGAAAAAACCCCGGCAGCCATCAGCCCGACGTGCGCGAAGGACGAATACGCGATGAGCCGTTTCATGTCGCGTTGCCGGATGGCGATAATTGAGCCATAGACAATGCCAATCACCGACAGAATAACCGCCGTTTTGCCGTTTACGAATGCCCCGTCGGGAACAATAGGCAGGATGAACCGAATCAGGCCGTAAACGCCCATTTTGAGCATAATACCAGCCAGAAGCATCGTGGCTGGTGTCGGCGATTCAACGTAGGTATCGGGTTGCCAGGTATGAAACGGAAACAGGGGCATCTTGATACCAAACGCCAGAAAAAACGCCCAGAACAGCCAGCCCTGCGCCGACAGCGACAGGTTGAGCGCGTAAAAATCAGTGATTGCCGCCGAGTGGATACCGGCTTGATTCACCGGCGTTTGCAGGTACAGATATACCAGCGCGATGAGCATGAACAAACTCCCGAAGATGGTATAAACAAAGAACTTGAACGTCACCGCTACCCGGTCGTCACCACCCCACATGGCGGCTAAGAAATAAACCGGGATCAGCGCGGCCTCGAAGAAAAAGTAAAACAGAAACGCATCCTTCGCCGTGAACACGCCCATCAAAGCCGCCTGCATAAATAAAATCAGGGCATAAAACGTAGCCGTGCGGTCGTATTTGTGATTGAATGTCGAGAGGATAATCAACGGCGTAAGAAAAGCCGTGAGCAACACCAGCAACAGACTGATTCCGTCGATGCCCGCGCTGAACCGCAAACCAAGCGACGAAACCCAGGGGTAATCGAACGCAAATTGCGATTGGGTATCGGCCTTGAACGTAAAGAAAATATAGGCAACGCCGATCAGTTCGACTAACGACGCGGCCAACGCCAACTGTTTCGGCACACGCCCTTTTTGCCAGAGCATCACAATAGCCGTTAGTGCGGGAAGAAGAATAAGGTCAAGTGTTAGCATAAAGGGTTTGTGGTTTGTGGTTTGTGCAGGGCGGCCTGTGCCGTTTGTCGTTGGCTGACGCGAACGTAGATGTGCGGCAGCTAACTACGAACGGCACAGGCCGCCCTGCACAAACCACAAACTCAAAATATACTCAATACAAGTTGCCAGTTAATGAAAAACCGAAGCGTTACAATCAGCAAAATGCTCACCACCATTGCCAGCACGTAGCTGCCAATGCTGCCGTTCTGCACTAATCGGGCTTGCCCGGCCCCGGCCCGCACAAGCCATGCCGCGCCGTTGACTACGCCGTCAATGGCGAACTCGCCGAAACTAAACAGCACATCGCCCAACGCCCGGATAGGCCGGACGACGATGGCTTCGTAAAATTCGTCAATGTAATATTTGTTGTACACCACCTTCGCCAACAGCGATTGCTCTGCCGAATCGGGAGCGGGAACGGCTTTGCGGCTCACGAAGATGAGGTAAGCGGCTCCGGCAGCCAGCAAGGCCACGCCCGTCGAAACGGCCATCAACGTATATTCCAAACGGTGGTCGGTGGCTTCGACAAAGGCTTCGGGGCGCACCCGTTTGGCCTGCTCAAACAACGGCTCCATAAATTGACTCAGCCAACCGCCACCGGGCAGGTTGAGCAAGCCGCCAAACACCGACAGCGCGGCCAGCACCATCAGCGGAATCGTCATCGTCAACGGTGATTCGTGGAGGTGGTGTTTCTGCTTGTCTGTTCCCCGAAACTCACCGAAGAATGTCAGAAACAACAGCCGGAACATATAAAAACTTGTCATTGCCGACCCCAGCAAACCCAGCGCGTACAAGAACTTATTGTGTTCAAAGACGTGGTACAGGATTTCGTCTTTCGAGAAGAACCCGGCAAACGGTGGAATCCCGGAAATGGCGATTGTGCCTAAAAGAAACGTGATGAACGTAATGGGCAGGTACTTTCGCAACCCGCCCATGTTTCTGATGTCCTGCTCATCGCTCATGGCGTGAATCACGCTACCCGCGCCGAGGAACAGCAACGCCTTAAAAAATGCGTGCGTAATCACGTGGAACATCCCCGCCGTGAAACCCATCACGCTCAATCCCAGAAACATATAGCCCAACTGCGAGACCGTTGAGTAGGCCAGAACTTTCTTGATGTCGTTCTGCAAAACCCCAATCGAAGCCGTAAGCAGCAGCGTGACAACGGCAATGCCGCCGATAATCTCCATCGTAATCGGGGCCAGCGAATACAGCACGTTCGACCGGACGACCATGTAAATCCCGGCTGTTACCATGGTGGCCGCGTGAATCAGGGCCGACACCGGCGTTGGGCCAGCCATCGCGTCGGGCAGCCACGTGAAGAGCGGAATCTGCGCCGATTTGCCCATTGCGCCGATGAACAAGAGCATCGTAATGGCAACGATAGTTGGGTTTCCAACGGCAAAACCAGTGGCCTGCTCAAAAACCGTTGTAAACTCGGTTGTACCAAATGTGTTGATAATCAGGAAGATACCGAGCAGATAACCCAAATCGCCGATGCGGTTCATGACAAAGGCTTTGCGGGCAGCATTATTGAAATTGGTGTTTTTGTTCCAGAAGCCGATGAGCAGGTATGAACACAGCCCCACGCCCTCCCAGCCAATAAACATGATGACGAAGTTTGACCCCATCACTAACAGGAGCATAAAAAACAGGAACAGGTTCAGGAAGGCCATAAACTTGCCGTAGCCTGCGTCGTGGTTCATGTAGCCGATGCTATACAGGTGAATCAGCGAGCCAACGCCGGTCACAATCAGCAGCATCAGCAGGGATAACTGGTCAATCTGAAACGAGAAGTTAATGTGCAGTTGGCCGACCGAAATCCAGTCGAACAGCACAACTTTTATGGGGACGGCATTGGCGAGGTGGTCAAGTTCGAGTTCGTAAACATAAAGCCCAAACATAAAAACCGTCACGACAAACGAAGCCAATGAAGCCCCAACGGAAATTGCGCCGACCAAGCCGGTTGGGATTTTCTTAAAACCAACACCGTTGATAATGAAACCCAGCAGGGGAAACAGAGGAATCAGCGCACAGAGTAATTCAAGGTTCATAAAATAGAGTCGAAAGTCAGGTTGTGTCGAAAGTCGAAAGTCAGTCCAAGCCGATGAGCATTTTGCGCCGAAAGTCTTGATTGGCAGCGCGACTTTCGACTGTTGACTAAGTCCGACTTTCGACCTACTTCTACCATTTCAGTTTGTTCAAAAGGCCCACATCAATCGAGCGGACATTGCGGTAGATCATCACGATGATTGCCAGGCCAACGGCTACTTCGGCAGCGGCAACGGCCATGATAAAGAACACAAACACCTGCCCGGCAGCGTCAGACCGATACGACGAAAACGCGATGAGCATCAGGTTCACCGCGTTCAGCATGAGTTCGATAGACATGAAAATGATGATGGCGTTGCGTCGGGTCAAAACACCAATAATGCCGATTACAAACAGCGCGGTGCTGATAATGAGGTAGAAATTGAGCGGAATGGACTGGATAACGCCGGGAATGGCGGTGGTAGCATCCGTTGGTTGCATAGAGAATTGTTCAGTCAGGACGCGCAAAGATAAGCGTATCTTTGCGATAGCAAACTCCAACCGCGAATGAGAAATTTTGGCTACGACCTCAGCTTAATCGTCAAAACGTTTGATATTCAGGTGGCCCGGCATAGCGATTTACTCACCGAATGGCTCTCGGCGCAGTATGAATTAGACACCGTTGAGCAAGCCAATTTCGACGCACTCTTTGCCGATGCCGAAGAAGATGGCGGCTACTGGAACGAAGAAGAATTGAAAATCAACTTTGTTGGGGCGGCTTTTCGGCTGGCTAAAGTCAATGTCAAAAACCGGATCAAAGTCTTTTACGAACGCCCGCTATCGGCAGCCGTTGGTGAGCATACGCTTTCCGTCATTGCCGATTGTCTGGTAGCGGTTCCGTTGCCATTCAACACGCCCTCGAATCCGTATTTCTTTCTACAAGAGTTCAAAAAGCGCAAAGGCGATAAACACGACCCGGAGGCTCAGATGCTTACCGCCATGCTTATTGCGCAGGAAATCAATCAGGATGGCAAACCCGTTTTTGGCGGCTACCTCATCGGGCAAAACTGGAACTTTGCCATTCTTGACGGACGCACCTACTGCCAAAGCCGCCAATACGATGCCGCCCGGCGCGATGAACTGCTGCAAATCATCTTCACGCTGCGAAAACTGCGGGAGTTGTTGCTGGGGCAGAATTCATAAAAACAACAACGGCATTATCAATCCTGAAAACCGTCTGCCCAAATGACCATTGACTTATTGCCTTCCTCCCCTACCAATCGTAGCGTATATGATTTGTTGGCAGATACTTTATCAAACTGCCAATCTGTTCGGGGCAGCATAGCGTTCTGGACGCTGCCAGTAGGCGCGTTAGGAAGACAGTTGTTTTCGGCATTATGTAGGCCGGAGTCATCTATTTGCGTGGATTTCCATATTCCAACAAACTTTGATCACCTAACTGATTTTGTCCAGCAAATTCGTGGTCATCGGGTTTCTCCATCACTATTCGTTTTTTTAAAAAAGGCTGTGAAGTCTAACAACAGTGACTCTCCCGTTATGCTGCATACAAAAATTCTCCTGTTTGATATGGGAAATCAGAACTGGCAGATTTGGATAGGCAGTCACAATTTTACGGGAAATGCGCTGCATGGTCTCAATTTGGAAGGGAGTATATGCATAAAAGGGAGTAGTGACGAGCCGGGGTTTTGTGACCTTTTAATAAAAATCAAAAGCTACTTAATTTACATTCAATCACTTTGCGAGCATTTTGATCCTGAGAGAGTCCCAGTTTACAAATCGTTAAGGGGGGAGGATGTAGATATAAATATTGCGGACTCACTTATTCGTCGAATACTGACTCTACAAAGTGAAGCAGCGAATTCACTGGCCGGACAAACAATTATACTGCTGGGTAACCTGAGAGAAGAGTTAGGGAGCATCCGCAGTAAGAATCGGGGAGGTTCGCTTGTTCTTCTTCGTGTTAGGGATGTCATTACGAAAAAACAATATACTTATGAAGCCTATTTACGGGCAACTGATTATGTAGATAACGTCGCGTCGTCGGATGTTGTGTTCAAGCAACGGCGTTGGGCATACAGAGAAATTGAGAAAAAAAGCCAAAAGATTTCTCCGCCATTTCTACAACCTTCACAAGATGTAGATAACCAACTAATCGAGAGAAGTGGCTATTACGTCAACATACAGATTATAGGACTTGTGAATAAAGGAGAAAAAGTATCTTATTTTACATACCCAGAGACAAATTCGGATAATTTATGGGAGCCAGTCAGAAGATTTGCTGAAGAAACTCATGTTTCTATGCCAGATTTCGATGACCATTTTCGGAACGCTGATGCTGACTTTGCATACCAAGTTCCCCGACAAGACGTGGAAGAACTCATCTCAATCTCACCAATAGAATGGACAGATGATTTCATAGATGGGATCCTGGAAAAGCAGATTGTTGTGTTTGAGAAATAATCAAGCCGGAAAACTAACCATACCTAATCCCCCACCCGTTCACCAGTACACCCAAACGCAACTTTTCCGTAGCTTTCCGCATCTTTTTCAAAAACTCGTTTTGTCATGCAACCAACCGCCGATTACATTCTCTCCCGCCCGGCTGCGGTGAGCCAAACCCGCCAAACCGACTGGCGGCTGGGGATTCCCGTTTATGTCTATGCCGTTGTGCTGTCGTCGCTGTGCGTGGTGGTGGGCCTGCTCTGGGACATTATGTGGCATATGAGCATCGGGCGCGACGGGCTTTTCTCTGCCCCGCACCTTGTTATCTATGTTGGGGCCGTTGTGTCGGGTCTGTTTTCGGGCTACCAGATTCTGAGCCTGACCTTCCGGCGCAATCACCCCGATAGGCCTGCGTCGGTCAAGTTTTGGGGTGTTTTTTACGGTTCGCTTGGTGCTATGTTCTGCGTTTGGGGAGCCATTGCCATGCTGACATCCGCCCCGTTTGACGATTGGTGGCACAACGCTTACGGTCTCGATGTGCAGATTCTGACCCCGCCCCACACCATTTTGGCTTTCGGTATTATGATGGTGCAGTTTGGGGCCATGATTGGCGTGCTAGCGCTGCAAAACCGGAGTGCCAATAGTGCGGTTCAACAGCAGATGACTCCCGAACTGGCGGCAAAACAGGCCAATCGGTTGAAAATGCTGTTTGCTATTGCTGCCGGGCTGTTGCTGGCGGTGCTGTTTACGCTGGTATCAGAGAACGTTGCCAACTATGCGGCCCACAACTCGTCGTATTATTTGTTTGCCGGTATTGTTTTCCCGGTCTATCTGCTGGCCGTTGGCCGGGCTTCGCTGCTGCGGTATCCGCTCACGACCATTGCCCTCGTATATATGCTCACGATGCTGGTGCCGAGTTGGGTGATTCAGTTTTTTCCGGCAACGCCCAAGTTGGGGCCGGTGCTGAACCCAATCACCACCTATCAGCCGTTTGTATTTCCGTTATTGCTCGTGATTCCCGGTTTTGTGTTAGACAAACTCACGCAGCGGTTTGCCGGTAAACTCAACGATTGGGTATTGGCGGTGGTGCTGGCCGTAGCATTCATGGCCGTTTTTTTGGTGGTTCAGTGGCCGTTTGAAGAATTTACGCTGACATCGCCCCTGGCCCGGAACTACTTTTTTATGTCGTATTCGTGGGTTTACGCCCAGGACCCCAACTGGGAATACCGCTACGCTTTCGGTCCCTGGATGGCACAAACGCCCGCTCAGTTCGCGCAGGGATTTGGCATTGCAATGCTGGCAGCCACTGCCTCGGCCCGTGTTGGGTTGTGGTGGGGAAGCTGGATGAAACGCGTGATGCGGTAGTTTGCAAAAATGTACAATGGATAACGTACAATGAAAATTTCCTGCTCTTAACTGCTTTTCCTCGGCCTGTGTCTTCACAGGCCGCTTGTATATTCCTGATTTATAGCGGCTTGTGAAGACACAGGCCGAGGAAACATAAAAATCAATCATCAATGAAAACTTCCTGTTTTAAGACCTTGCTGCTTCTTTTTTTCCTGCCCGCCATTGCCTTCGCCCACATCGGTAGTCCCGGCGTGCTGGTGCAGCAACAGGCCGGGAAATACCAACTCTTAGTCAGCATCGAGCCGCCCGACGTGGTTCCCGGCACGGCCAAAATCACGGTTTTTGTGGAGCGCGGCAGTCCGAACACCATACTCGCCCGGCCCATTTATTTTTTGTCGGGCGATGAGGGCGCACCCACGCACGACGCGCTGCTGCCCGTTGCCGGCAAGCCGGGGCAGTTCGCCGGTATCGTCTGGATGATGTCGAGCGGGTCATCAAGCGTTGAACTCCAACTCGACGGGCCGGACGGTTCGTCAAAAACCATTGTGCCGGTGGTGGCCGTCTCGACCGCGCAACGACCACTCCCTGCCGAAACCGGCTGGATTCTGGCCGCACTGGGGCTGTTGCTGGTGGTGCTGATGATTACCGTTGTGGGGTCGAGCGTGTCTGACGGTACGATGGCTCCGGGTCAGGCTAAACCAAAAACGCTGGGCCGCAAACGGCTCGTCGGGATGAGCGTAGCCGGTGTGGTGCTGATTTTGATTCTGTCGGGATGGCGGTTTTGGTGGACTTCCTGGGCCGATAACTACCAGAATAACCAACTGTATCGCGCTTTGGCTATCGAAACAAAGGTTGTAGCCCGGCCCGGCACCGCTCCCGCTCTGATTATGAAACTCGACACGGGCAGTAGCGGGCGTGGGTATCGTCGCCGTCCGCTGAGTTTTATTTTGCCCGATCACGGTAAACTCATGCACGTTTTCTTGGTGAAGATGCCGGGCCTGGCTGCTTTCGCGCACCTCCATCCCATGCGGCAGGATACAGCTCATTACCAGACTACCTTACCGAATCTGCCCGCCGGAAAATATTTGGTTTATGCCGATGTGGTGTATCGCTCCGGCTTCACCGAAACCATGACTGATACGCTCGACATCCCGGCTGTTGCGGCCACAACACCCGCCAAACTTGCCGATGCCGACGACAGTTACCAAACCGTTCAGGCCATCGGAAAACAAGCCAACGGCCTGACCACGTTGCGGTTAGATGCGGCAATGGCAAGCTGCGGCAAGCCCGGAGCTAGCGTTTCGCTCGGCGATGGTTCGGTAATGGTCTGGACCGATAAACCCGCGCTCATTCTTGAAGCCGCCACGCCTTACGTGCTGAAATTTGCCGTTGCCGACGCTGCCGGAAAACCTGCCGCGCTGGAGCCGTACCTCGGCATGGGTGGTCACGCCGTGATTGTGCGCGAAGATGGCTCGGTGTATGTGCATCTGCACCCGGTTGGCACGGCTTCGATGGCGGCAGAAACGGCCTTAGCCAGCCGCATTGCCGACACTAACCGGACGTTTAAATACCCCGCGCCCGCGCCCTTCCGCGACAGCATTGACCGCTACGTTGCCCGCCTGCGTCAACTCCCCGAAGCCGAAAAGAACAAACTCCTGCTGGCCCAAATGCCCCCCATGAGCCACGCTATTGACGTACCGAACATGGTTGAGTTTCCGTACTCGTTTCCGCGAGCCGGGCAGTATCGGCTGTGGGTGCAGGTTAAACGGAATGGCCGGGTGCTGACGGGCGTATTTGATGTGAACGTGAATGAATCCAGTCTGTAAAAACTAACTGGCCTGGATTTTGGCATTCTTCTGGTAGTTTGGTGACTTGTACTAAGTGTGCTTGCGGAGCGGTTTTCGTGTGACAAGGGGCAGCCCGTTGACAGTCAGGTCTCTACTTACAGTCCAGCGTTCTTGGCAACAAGTAGCGCATCCTGACAGTAAGCGTTTTGGTTCGTCGGTCGGGTTCCCGGCGATAGGCAGCGTGACTCGCCGGGCAGAGTTTTGGTTTTGCGCTTCGGTCGATCCGCCGGTGCGGTAAAATCGGTTAGTGTGTTTGTTGATTAGCTTCGCTTGGTCGGAGTTCGGACGACAGGAAGCATGTCTCCACATGGAATAACAATTTAACCAAATAAAGGTGTAGGGACTCATTTATGAAATTTCGAAGGACCAAATCTTTTGTGGGTAAACACCCCCTTTTACCCGTTGCTATGGTGTTGATACTGACGCTAACCGGACAAGCGCAAACACTCACTGGCAGTGTGGTCGATGCCCGGACAGGGCGAGGTATTTCTTACGTCAACATCGGTATCGCTAACCGTCGGCTCGGTACCGTCTCCAACGAAGCTGGGGCATTTCGATTATTGGTGGCTAATGCTCAGTCTCAGGACACAGTGCGGTTTTCGTGCGTAGGCTACGAACCGCTCACATTACTGGTGGCAAAACTCGGCCAGATTATTACGATACAATTATCTGAAACGACCCGATTACTACAAAGCGTTAAAGTCAAGGCCCACCCGCCCCGGTTACGGGTGATAGGCAACACCAAAAATGACGAAAACAGTAACTACTCTTTGACTTCCAACGATTTAGGTAGTGAAATAGCCACTATCGTTACAATAAAGAAGCCCACATTTTTGAAAACTGCCAATTTCATTATTACCAAAAACAGTTGCGGGCCGCTGGTATTCCGGGTAAACTTGTACCGGCTCACGTCCGATGGCCAGCCGACGAACGAAAAGATATTGACACAAGATGTTATCACCAAAACAGATATAGGCAAAGGAATTCTGACTGTCGATCTGTCGGGTACTAACACGACGGTCACAGAGGACTTTTGCCTTTCGTTGGAATGGATTGCGGGGGGATTGGGAAAAGACATCACAAAACAGTTGTACTTCTCGTGTGGCTTGGGCTATCGTCAGAATGAATTATTCACCCGTTACACCAGTCAAAGCCCTTGGTCACCGTTTAATGATGCTGTGCTGGGCATGAAGCCAAAGATCAGTTTCTACATCGAAGGTTATCAGTAGCCAAAGGTATAAGACAGGATACCTTTGGCTATTGATTTGGGGCAATTGGTGCTTGTTTATTTTTGCGTTGTTTCGTCTTGATCGACAGGAGGATACCCGACACTTGGAGGTTTTTTAGTTCGTTCTGTTCTACGTGCGCTGGTCAGTCATTGGCGTGTCTGACGACTGGTCATCCTCCCCATACCCAACGCCAGTCTAACCAGCAGGGAAAAAAGCGAGAGCGTCTCCTACTCGGTCGGGTAACTCCCACGCCATCAACACCCACTGATGATTGTGAGTGTCATCGCTTTGGGCCTGTTCGTATACCCCGGCTATTTTGCCGATGGTTTCCGTACCCGTCGTGGTATTTTTGGCTGGCGTTTCCACAGCACAACACCCCAAACGGGGTATTTTTTATGCCCTGGAGGTTGCCGTTCTACCGGGTGCTTTTTGCGCGGCTGGCTTATCAGAAGCTCGTTGAAAGCCGTTACTTTGTTGAAGCATCCCAACAGCGTCAATGAAAAAACTCCTGTTCCTCACCCTTCTCCCAACCCTAACCGTTGCTCAGCACCTGCCGGGCCTGATGAGCAGTAACTACGGCGGTATCTGCCGGATGCTGCAAAACCCGTCGGCGGTGGCCGGGTCGCGGTATCGGTACCAGGTCGTGATCGCGGCTAACTCGTCGGTGAGTGCCAACTATTTCCGCCGTCCCTTTAGCCGCGATTTTCTGCACCTCGGCCTGGTGCCTTACCAAAATGATCTTGATCGTGACCTCCGCTCGATTGGCTCGCTGACCGAGGCCCCGCGTCATGCTGTTTACACCGAAGTCATTGGCCCGTCGTTGCTGTTTAGCCCCGACAGGCGGCAATCGGTTGCGCTGCATACGCGGCTGCGGAGTTACGCCTGGGGCGAGGGGTTTCCGCTGGCCCTGACGAATGCATACGGCAATCAGTTATTTAGCAAGAAAGTTGACCCCGCTACCGGCAGTTTTACCGGCACCATTCAGCAACTGCAACACGCCGAAGTGGGCCTGACCTACGGACTGCGGGTGTTCGAGGGAAAATGGCACCGATTGTCAGCCGGGGCAACCGGGCGACGGTTGTTTGGTGGCAGCTACCGGAGTCTGCAACTGAGTGGTCAATACGCCATTCTGCCCAAAAATGCAGCGGGCGAGAATACCATTACGCTCAACAACGTGAACCTTGACATGACCACCACCGCCCCCCAACCCAATGCGGGTAATACCGGCGCGGGCTGGGCCATAGACTTTGGGGCTACTTACGAAATTGGCAAGCGCATCACGGGCCGAAACTACAACGCCGACGCGCCCTTTGCCGACCCGCGCCCGGCTTATCTGCTTCGGCTGTCGGCATCGGTGCTGAATACCGGCTCGGTAAATCTGCCTGCCGGAACGCGCACGACCGGCAAAAGCGTCCAGAAAACACTTACCCAGGCTGATTTAGACCGCATTGGCAACAATCCCGTTGACCAGTTGCCATCGCTCGTGACGGCCCAAACCTCGCCCGAAACCGTTGCCCGTCGGCAGGAGCTACCCCGTTTACTGAACGTGGAGGCCGATTTGCGGTTGGGACGCGGGTTTTTTATGAACGGCCTGCTCCAGCGCAACCTGACCGATGGCCCCGCTTATCCGACCCCAAACCAGACCATTATCACGCCCCGGTTTGAGGATGAAGACACCGAGTTTGCGCTGCCCGTCTCCATCATCGAAGGAAACGAGCGCGTTGCCATCGGCGCGTCGGTGCGGTTGGGGCCAGTCACCATCGGGGCGAATGATTTGATCGGGATTCTTAACAAAAACGGTAATCACCGGGCTTCTGCGGTGTGGCTGGGGCTGTCTATCTGGGGCTGGCAACGAAAATGAGGAGCCATTGCCTTACTTCTTACCACCCAACCGGCCCGTTTATTTCTAATCAGTAAGGAAGACCAATTTCCCAGTGTTATGTTTATGTTAAGAATTAGCGTTCTGTGGTAAAATTGCTGAAACAATGCCTTACTTCCGGTCAATTTCACCAACCCTGCCGGCCAATGAGTGCTGCCAAAGCCCTGCCAACCCCCCACCGTGTTCTGGTTGTTGACGACGACCCGGACATCATTGAACTGCTTCAGTACAACCTGGAGAAAGAAGGCTACGAGGTTCGGTCGGCCCCCGACGGCTGGAAAGCCCTTGAAGTGGCCCGCGCCTACCTGCCCGAATTAGTACTGATGGACATTATGATGCCGCAAATGGATGGTATCGAAACGGGCCGACAACTACGCGACATTCCCGAACTCCGACAATCGTTTATTCTGTATCTCACGGCCCGTTCCGAAGAATATTCGGAGGTGGCCGCGTTTGAAATCGGGGCCGACGATTATATTACCAAGCCCATCAAGCCCCGCGCCCTGATGAGCCGCATCAATGCCCTGTTCCGGCGTGAGGCCCAGAAAGCCGACCCCGGCGACAAAGTAGAAATCGGCGGGATGGTTATCAGCCGGACAAATTATTCCGTTTATCAGGGTGAGAAAATGGTGATTCTGCCCAAGAAAGAGTTTGAACTGCTGTTTTATTTAGCCCAGCACCCCAACAAGGTTTTCAGCCGCGAAGAACTCCTGCAACGCATCTGGGGGGCCGATATTTACGTGTTGGAGCGCACCGTTGACGTGCATATCCGCAAACTCCGCGAAAAAATCGGCGAGACATTTATCCGCACCCTAAAAGGTGTGGGTTATATGTTTACCGACCAGGCCGAATAGCGTTTCAGTATTGCATTGTTTCAGTAGTACAGCGTTGCTAAATTTAACCTATGAATAGCACGATCACTCACAAAATGCCACAAATCGAAGCGGTTCTTCGGCAACATTATGTAAGCCGCGCCTATTTGTTTGGCTCCGTTTGCACAGACCGTTTCAATAATGATAGCGACGTAGATGTACTAATTTCATTTGACGATGGCCTTGACCCAGTTGCCTACGGGGATGCCTATTTCGCCTTGGCTTCTGCCTTGGAGAGCCTTCTCGAACGCCCGGTTGACCTGCTTACTGAACGGTCGTTAAAGAATCCATATTTTATCAGGCAGCTAAACCTGACCAAAACGCTTATTTATGAGTAACGAGGTCAAAAAATGGCTTGCTGATATTGCTCAGGCAATTTCTAATACGGATATTCACTTAGGCGGCAAACGGGATTTCAGTGAGTTTCTTGATAACCTGACGATACGCCGGGCTGTTGAGCGTGAATTAGAGATTATCGGTGAAGCTACAAACCGAATTTTAAAAGCAGACCCCGCCATTGCCATCACAAACGCCCGTCGGATTGTTGACCTCAGAAACCGGGTGATTCACAATTACGATGCTGTTGACGAAACTGTTGTTTGGGCCGTTGTTGTTAAAAATTTACCTTTGCTTAAACAAGAAGTTGACGATTTGTTAGCCGATGTCGCTTAGTCCCCGCATTATCGCTCTGCTGTTGGCCTGCCTGATTTCGGCAGTGACGGTGGCGTTTCTGACTTTTGTAGAAGGCGTGACGAACAATATGCTTTTTGTGGTGGCCGTGTCGTCGTTTGTGGTCTCGTTCTTCCTCGTTTTATATTCTATTGAGCTGCTGGTGTATCGGGAGGTCAATAAAATGTATAAAACGATCCACAAACTCAAACTCCGCGATTTTAACATCTCCCGCAAAACCGTTATTCAGAACGATAACCCGTTTAAGAAACTGAACGACGAGATTTTTGTGTACGTCGCCAAGAAACAGAAAGAAATCGAAGAACTCCGGCGACTGGAAATCTTCCGGCGGGAGTTTCTGGCCGACGTGTCGCACGAACTGAAAACGCCCATTTTTGCCGCTCAGGGCTTTGTTCATACCCTGATTGACGGAGCCATTGACGATCCCAAGGTGCGCGATAAGTTTCTGATGAAAGCCGCCAAAAGCCTTGATGGGTTAGACGCTCTCGTGAAAGACCTCGTAGCCCTGACTCAACTCGAAACCGGCGAACTCAAAATGCACTTCGACCGTACCGATATGCACCACCTCACACTCAGTGTGTTTGAGCAGCTCGAACCCGTTGCCCGCAAACGCAATACCACCCTCCGCATTAAAACCGAACACGTTGGCCCCGTTTGGGCGCGGGCCGACGGGCAGCGGCTGGAACAGGTGATGACGAACCTCGTTGAGAACGCCATCAAATACGGTCACGAGGGCGGCAAAGTGCTGGTCTCGCTCGAAGAAGAAAAGAAAAACATTCAGGTCTCCGTCCGAGACGATGGCCCCGGCATCTCGCCCGAACACCTCAGCCGGATTTTTGAGCGATTTTACCGGGTTGACAAAAGCCGCGCCAAAGACCGGGGCGGCACCGGGCTTGGTTTAGCCATCGTAAAACACATTCTGAATGCCCACCACTCAAAAGTGACCGTGATGAGCAAACTCGACAAAGGCACCGAGTTTCGGTTTAAGTTAGAACGGCCCGACCATGCGGGCTAACCACATCCTGAACGACTTGCTGCCCTTTTGCGTAGTGTATTGACATGAAAATTACGTTTGCAGACCTGATCGTTTTTGAAAACGACAGTTATATCTTAATCAACAAGCCGCCCCATCTGGCCTCGCTGGATGAGCGCACCACCGACCGCACCGACAGTATTCTGCGGTTAGCCAAAGCCTACTGGCCCGACGCGCAACTCGGCCATCGGTTGGATAAAGAAACGTCGGGTATTCTTGCCATTGCCAAAACCCCTGAAGCCTACCGCCACTTAGCCATGCAGTTTGAACACCGCGAGGTAACAAAACGCTATCATGCGGTGGTAAACGGGGTACATAATCTCGAAGGGATTTCGGTGTATCTGCCCATCTCGCCCGTTAAAGACGGAACAGCCGTGAAAATTGACCGCGAAAAGGGTAAAGTTGCCGAAACGATTTTCAACACCCTGAAAGCCTATAAAACCACCACCTTAGTTGAGTGTATGCCCATTACGGGGCGGATGCACCAGATTCGGGTGCATCTGATGTGTTTGAAAGCACCCATCGTGAATGACCCGACGTATGGCGGCAAGCCCGTTTTTCTCTCGGACTTAAAGCGTAATTTCAACCTCAAGCAGGACACCGAGGAGCAGCCGCTCATCAAACGGGTTGCGCTGCACGCTCACTCACTCACATTTACCCTGCTTAACGGCGAAGAAGCCACATTCGAAGCACCGTACCCCAAAGATTTCGATACGTTGGTGAAGCAAATCGAGAAGTTTGCTTGATTGAGTGGTTAGTGATTGATGGCAAGTGGTTAGTTTTGCTCTGTGCAAGTTGATCCTGAAATAAACTAATCACTAATCCCTTGCCACTAACCACTGTGTTTTTACATTCTGTTTTCTTCTACCTCAATAACTCCGACAGTCAGGCCGATCAGGACGCACTGCGCCGGGGACTCACTACGCTGGCTGGCATAGAGACCGTCACAACGGCATACATCGGAACGCCCGCCGAAACCCGCCGACCCGTCATTGACCACACCTATAGCTTCGCACTAATGCTCGTTTTTGCCGATCAGGCCGCGCACGATGTCTATCAGGAACATCCTATCCATCTGCAGTTTGTGGCCGATTGCGCCCACCTCTGGCAGCGGGTTCAGATTTACGACGCACTGACCTAAGCACCCGCTATGCCGGTTTTTGCGTTACCTTTGTTTCTTACGCTCAACCAGCCTTCAGGCCGCAATAGAAGCCGTTTGGGGGCGTTGGAATAGAAAATTCCGGCTATGTATTCACTGATTCACAATAGATTGCTTGCCAACCGGCTCTGGCTTATTGCCGGGCTGGTTTTGGCCTTTGCGCTGATGCCGGCAGTGGCGCAGAAAAAACGCAGCGACGTTCCCAAACCCGCCGTTGCGCCCCTCACACCGGCTCAGGTTGAGGAAGAATCCATGTTTACCGACGGGATGCGGTTTTCGATGGCCGACGAACCTTCCCGCGCCATCGAGCAGTTTGAAAAGCTCCTGAAAAAGTACCCGATCAACGTGGCCGCGCAGTTCGCCCTGGCTTCGTCGCTGATAAAAGTTGGCAAAACCACCGAGGCCATTGCCCCCGCCACCAAAGCCTGGGAAGCCGACAAAACCAATAAATACTACGCCTTGCTGTTGGCCGAACTGTTTGTAAAGCAAAAACGCTACGCCGAAGCCGAAGAGTTGTACGAAGCCATCCTGAAACTCAGCCCCGACAATGTGGAATACGGTGTTGAACTGGCGGCTGTGTATCTGTTCGACGAAAAACCAGACAAGGCCCTGGCTGCCTACGACCGCGTGGAGCGGGAAACGGGTTTGAACGAAGAAATTACCCGGCAAAAACAGCGTATATACCTCAAACAGAATAAGATAGAGAAAGCCATTGCCGAAGCCGAACGCTTAGCCGCGTCTGACCCCGGCGACCCTGACCTGCTACTCGAAGGGGCCGAACTGCTCATCGCCAACGACCGCCCCGATCAGGCCGTTGGCTGGATTGACCGGGCGCTGGCAATCAACCCCGATCAACCGCAGGCCCGTATTATGCTGGCCGATATTTACCGGCGCAAAGGTGATTTGCCCCGCGCCAGTCAGGAACTCGATAAGGTGATTGCCAACCCAAATGTAGATGCCGCGCTGAAAGCGCAGATTCTGGCGAGCTATGTGGGCATTGCCGGGACTGATGCCACCGCTCAGAAAACAGCCCTGAAAATGGCGCAGGATTTGGCGAAAGCCAGCCCCAAAGATGCCAAAACGCAGGTGATGCTGGCCGATTTGCTGATGCAGCAAAACCAGAAACCCGAAGCCCGCGATGCCTACGCCCAGGCAGCCCGGCTCGACGGGTCATCGTTTGAGGTGTGGGGGGCGTTGATTCAACTCGATGGCGACCTGAATCTATTGGATAGCCTGCTCAATGATTCACAAAAAGCCCTCGAATTATTTCCGACGCAGGGCTTGTTCTGGTACTCCAACGGCTCGGCGCATCTCGCCAAAAAGCACTATCAGGAAGCCGCCGACGCGCTCGAAGAAAGCCGCAAGCTGTCGGCTTCCAACGCTGAACTGACCAATTTTATCAATGCACAACTCGGCGATGCTTACAATGCGCTGGGTAACCACGCCGAATCAGACGACGCTTATACACGGGTGCTGAAACAAGACCCGCGCAACGACCACGTGCTGAACAATTACAGTTATTTTCTCTCGCTCAGAAAAGAAAAGCTGCCCGAAGCCCTGAAAATGGCCGAAAAATTAGTGGAGCGAAATCCTACAAACGCCACGTTCTTAGATACTTACGCCTGGGTTCTGTATATCACGAAAGATTATGCAAAAGCACGGCAATACCTCGAAAAGGCCATTGCCGCTGAAGCCGGAACGGTATCAGGCACGATTATCGAACACTACGGTGATGTGTTGTTTCAACTCGGTGAGCGCGATAAAGCCATTGATGAATGGAAAAAAGCCAAAGCCAAAGGTGATGCCAGTGCGGACATAGACAAAAAAATCGCCACCGGAAAAATCAATGAATAACCCGCTGTTGGTAGCCCTGCTGCTGTTTTCGCTGTTCACTGCCGACGGATGCCGCCGTCGAAACCTGGTTCGGTCGGCCCCACCCGTTCCCCGCCCTGATTCGACGATTGTTCAGAAGCCAACGTTCCCCACCGATACAATTGCCAAAGCACCTGAAACGCCCCGAACGCGGCCCGGCATTGAAGAGGCCCGCGCCAACGTTGCCGAGATTGATTTCAAATACCTCACGGCTAAGTCAAAGTTGTCGTTCAAGAGTAAAGACCAGAACATTAACAACGCCAGTGTAACCACCCGCGTCCAGAAAGACAGCCTGATCTGGATGTCAGTATCGGTGGTGGGTGGTATTGAAGTGGCCCGGATTCAGATCACCCGCGATTCAGTCACGATTTTAGACAAAATCCATCGCGAATACAGCCGCTATGACTTCTCGACGTTGAGTAAGCGGTTCAACTTTGCCATGAATTTCGACCTCCTGCAAGCCCTGATTGTGGGAAATTTACCCCTGCCCCGCCGACCGGCCCAGAAAATCAAGAACGAGCGCGACTACCTGCTGCTTCGCCAAAGCGAGGGCAAAGTGCTGGTTGACAACTACATTGGCGAAGAAGACCGAAAACTCAAAAAGCTGATGGTTACAGAGCAGCCAACAAAAAACACGCTCCGACTCGATTACGAAGACTTTGCGGCCCTGAATAACTTCGTGTTTCCGTACACAAGCCTTGTTACGCTCAATTACCAATCCAGTACCGACGGGCAGTTTTACGAAACGCTACTGCAAATCAGGCATAGCAAAGTAGAATTGGTGGATAAAGCTCCGGGTTTCCCATTTTCGATTCCGTCGAAATACGACCGGCGACAATGAACCGACCACCGGACTGACCCGGTTTCTGAATGATGAAACGTGATTCCTTACTTAAATCGGCCTGTCTTCCCCTGTTGGGGTTGATATTGCTCTCGGCACCCGTTTGGGCGCAGACCCGCAACCGGCAGGCGTTGGAGCAGGAAAAACGCCAGAATCTGGAACGGATGATTCAGATTCGGAATGTGCTACGCCAGACCGCCCGCGAAAAACGGGTTACGCTGGGGCAACTTCGGGCCTTAAATCAGCAAATCCAGACCCAGACCCGCCAGATTAACCTGCTCACCGAAGACGTTCGCCTGACCGAAATAGAAGCCAACGAACTCCGGGCGGCCAGCGATAAACTCACGCAGGATCTGGACAAACTCAAAGTCGAATACGGAACAATGATTGCCAACGCCGACCGCCGACGGCAGCAACTCAACCCACTCGGTTTTTTGGTAGCCGCCGACAATTTCAACCAGCTCGTTGCCCGGTTTCGTTACCTGAAACAGTATTCTAACGCCCGGCAGGGCCAGGTTCGGCAGATGGAGCAGGTGAAAACCATGTTGCAGGGTAAGCGGCAGGCCACCGTTAGAAAGCGCGACCAGCAGCAGGTTATCATCAAAACCAAAGTCAACGAAGGCCGTAAATTGGAAGTCCTGAAGACGGAGCAGGACCGAACAGCCAAACAGTTGAGTAAAAAAGAAGCCGACCTCCGCACCGAACTCGCCGAAAGCCGCCGGGCCATCCAGCAACTCGAAGGCCTGATTACCCGCGTGATTGCCCGCGAAGCCCGCGAACGCGCAGACCGTGAACGGGCAGACCGGGCCGAACGGGAGCGCGAACGCGAACGGTTAGCCCGCGCCGAAGCCGCCCGCAAAGCCGTTGCCGAGAAGAAACGGGCCGATGATATTGCTGCTGCCAAAGAAGCCGGTAAGCCCGCACCACCCCCGCCCGAACCGGAGCCGGAAGTCAGGAAACCGGAACCCGCTCGCCCCGAACCGTCGCGGAACAACCTCAACGATGCCGAAGAAGCCTTAGCCTCATCGTTTGCGGCCTCGCGGTCGCGGCTGTCGTGGCCCGTTACTACCGGGTTTATTTCTGATCGGTTTGGCGTTCACGCGCACCCGGTACTGAAAGGCATAAAAGTTGATAATCAGGGAGTTGACATACAAACCAATGCCGGGCAGTCGGTGCGGGCCGTGTATGACGGTGTGGTGCGCGATGTGGCTTCGATGCCCGGTATGAACAGCGTGGTACTGGTGCAGCACGGCGATTATTATACGGTGTATGCCAAACTCCGCAACGTATCGGTCAAAAATGGGCAGCGTATCAAAGCCCGTGAAACAATCGGCACCGTTGCCACCAACAAAGACGGTGTGTCGGAAGTGCAGTTCCAAATCTGGAAAGAAACCAGCCGCCTGAACCCCGAAAATTGGCTCGTGCCGAGGTGATATGAAGTAGCGCGGGCGGTTGGCCGTTGCCATTGCACTCCGCAGAAACAGCATTTTGTTCCTGACTGAGAAGTTCAACGGCAACGGCCAACCGTCTGCGTCACTTCACCACTTTCAAAATCCCCTGCATGAGCGAGGCATGGCCGGGGAAGGTACAGACGAAGGTGTAGTCGCCGGGTTCGGCTGGGGCGGTGAAATAGATGGCTTCCGCGCTTTCGGGTTGCAGAATGTTGGTGTGAAACAGCACATCTGCCGATGCCGGGACGTACTGCATTTTAGCCCCGTTCAGGTTGAGCCGCATGGCCGCGTTACCCACCGCATTGGCCGCGCCGGGCTTCACAATCACGCAGTTATGCAGCATATCGTCGTTGTTGTTGAAGACCCATTTCACCCGGCTTCCGGCCCGGACTTCCACTTTTTCGGTATCGTATTTCAGGCCAGGTTTCGTGCTGATGGTTACGGCTTGGTCGGGGCCGTTCGTCCAGTCAGCGGGTTGTTCGGTGCGTCGTTTGGCGGTTGCCGTTTGCGGTTTTGCAGAAGTTCCGGTCCCGATTTTCCCCTTTCCTCCCATTTCTCCCCCTCTTCCCTTTCCTCCGTCTTTTGCCATTTCTCCTGTTCCTGCTCTGTTCGTCATAGTCGCCATCATCGTCGAGTGGTCATGTCCGGGTGCTGAGGTTGTGCTGGCGGTCAGTTCGCTGGTTTTCTGGCGGGCGGGTAAATTCGTTATCCGGTCGCCGGGCGCAATGGCGTTCAGGGTGTAATAACCCGTGTTGTGTAGCAGTGCCAAACCCGTTGCCGACCGCACACCTTCGGCTTTTATTTCGTGAATGTAGCCTTCGCGGAGACTCGTATCGGCCACAATCCGGGCCGAGAGTCCGTCTTCAGCCACGATAACACCCCGAATCGGTACCAAACCGGCGTTTTCAATCGGGCTGCCGTAGGTCTTGTGGTATTTGTATGTAAAACTGTTCAGGCCGTAGCTGGCCGGGTCCTGGGCGGTTTTGCGGTCAACGGGTTGGGTAAACGTTACCAGAAAACCGTCGGGCTGCGAAGTGATAGCTTTCATCTCAAACGGCGTTTGGCCGGTCCAGACCAATCGCTGAATCCCGAACGGCGACTTGCCCGTTGCGGCCCAGCCCCGGCTCGTCATTCCCACGAACATGGAGCCGTCCTGCCCCCAGACCATGCGGATAATGCCTGACTGAAACCCTTCGCGAAACGGGAAACACGCGCCCTGCCACTCACCGTTGACTTTTTCGAGGGCGACGCGCATGATTTTTGAGTGGCCCTGATCGCCCACGAACACCTGCCCGGCAAACGGCCCGAAGGCCCCGGCGGTGGTGTCTTCTTTCATATCGGAGGTTGAGATACCCATCAGCGTGTGCGGAAACCAGATGGCCGGGATTTTCAGATTCTTCACCGTCTTCGCCACTTCGTGCATGGGTTTCCCCGTGCTTGGCACGTCTTCGGGTTTCAGGCTCAGGGGTGATCCCGCTTCGCTTGTCCAGCGCAAGCCAGCAGGGTTTCCGGCAAAATCGCCTTTTTCAAGGTGGGTCATCCGCCCCGAACCAACCCAGTCGCCCTGATTTTCGGTGTAAAAAATCGAGCCATCGCGCAACACACCAAACCCGGCTGGCGACCGCAAACCCGTTGCCCAGGGAGTCATTTCGCCCCGGTCGTTGAGTTTCAGCATCCAGCCGCGCCACTTGGCAAGGCTCGCGCCGAAACCAATCCAGTCGAGGTTAAGCGTGATTACCATATCGCCATCGGGCAGCAGCACCGGGCCGTAGCTATATTCGTGGTAATTACCCGATAGCGGCCATTTATAAAACGAACTGTATTCATCGGCAACATCATCACCGTCTAAATCTACCAGTTTCGTTACCTCACCGCGTTGGGTACAGAGCAGATAGCCCTGGGGGTGGTACATGAGGCCGAGTGGCTCGTGCAGCCCAGCCGCAAACCGCTTGAAGGTCGGTACGCGGCTTCCGGTCATATACGGGTTGCTGACCATCCAGACTTCACCCCGGCGCGTGCAGGCCGCCAATCGGCCATCGGGCATGGGGGCCAGTCCGCCCACTTCGAGTTTGATTTCTTCGGGAATCGGCAGCGTCACGATGCGGTAATAATCGTCTTCGTTCATCGGTCGCTGGGCGTGGGCCATCCCGACGCAGAGTAGTAATAAGCTGATAATCAGTAGTTTTCTCATAGCAGAAAAAGATGTAATTCGTTGTTTTCAGTTGACCGGCACAACTTAATGATGGTGCCGAACTTATCTCCCACCGCCATTACGCTGTGGGTAATGAATCAGGCAATCCGAACGCCGTTCTCGGTGGGCCGTTCGGTGGTTAGCAGCGTTACGGTTCCGTCGGGCGCAACGGCTCCCAATACCAGACATTCGCTGACAAACGTAGCGATTTGTTTAGGCGGAAAGTTTACCACCGCCACCACCTGCCGCCCAATCAGTTCGTCGCGTTGATACAAAGTCGTTATCTGTGCCGACGACCGCCGGATGCCGCGTGGCCCAAAATCAATGGTCAGTTGATACGCCGGTTTACGGGCCTTCGGGAAGTCGTTGGCTTCGACGATGGTTCCGGTCAGGATTTCGACCTTCTCAAAGTCATCCCAGGAAATGAATTCAGTCTGCATTTTTTGGTTGAACTTTGGGCATATTATTTCTTAGACCCATGAAATTGCTTTTTCTCACCGCCTTCATCACCTTACTTCTATCGGCCTGTTCAACTGATTCAACCAAAAAACGCCCCGCCGACGTGCCGACCTACACGCTGATTTTTATGGATAAAAGCCTGAGCGTAAACACCAATCAGGACTTTGCCCGACAAAAATACAGTGCGGCTATCCAAACCCTGCTCAACGAAACAGTCCGGCAAACGGGCGACAAGATCGAGGTGTATTTCATCCACGAAAATACGACCAAAGCCCGCGCCCTGAGCCTTATCGTCCGTACTGAAACCGACGACCTTGCCGGAGCCAGCCCCACCGACCGCGAAACCGCCCAAACTGAATTTAACCTCGCTCTGCAACGCGAACGGGCCGTATTTATCCGCCAGATCATCAGTAAATTAGACCAACAAAACCCCGGAATCTCAAACCAACGCACCGACATTTGGGGTAGCCTTTGGGCCATTGCCCGTGCCAATGAAACGGGTATGGCGGTAGAAGTCTTGTATCTCAGCGACATGATCGAGAGCATGGCCGGGCAACCCAACCGGCGCGATTTCCACAAAAACCCACCTGCCAGTCAATCTCAGGCCGATGCCTGGGCCACCACCGATGCCGCGCTTCTCGGCGAGCAATACGCCATCGGTTCGCCCAGAATCCGGCTGGTATTACCCTTTGCGCCAACGGCCCCGCAGCGCGTCAATAACCCAACCATTACGCGCTACTGGCAAACACTGTTTACGAAATTGGGTGCGGGTGCGGTTACAGAGGATTAAAACATCACTTCATAACTCACTACGCCCTTCACCGGCACAATCAATTCCTGCCGCCCGCCACTATTCCGCAAACGCGGTTTCAGTTTCGGGTCAAGCCGGACGTAGTACTGTCCGTCGCCAATATTGTACAATCCTTTGCCCATATCCTCGATTTTCGAACTGGCGGCAGCCCGGCAAAACAACGGCCCGGCTGGGGTTCCTGTCACGGTCAGCGTCCGGGTTAGGCCCGTGGCGGCTGGCCGAATGGCATCGGTAACGGTGGCTCCGGCCATTGCATAGCTGATAACGGGCAGGTTTGTTTTATCAACCGTTAAGCCTTTGTAGATCAGTACGTTATCGGCCAGGCTGTCGGGCCATGCCGCCTGCTCATCGGCGAGTTGGGCCAATGCGGGCTGCGCCGGTAGCAGCACCGTTGCACCGAGCGTATGAATCAGTTGCGGCTCTCCGCGCTCATACCACATCTCGGTCATATCGGCAAAATCACCTTTCCAGGTTTGCAGGAGGGCCATCTGATTCAGGTCGTAACTAAAGTGAACGCCCGTTGGTGTGCCAACCGACAAGCTGTGGGTGCGCTTGGTTTTTTCGCCGGGCAACTGAATAAACGACCGCAACAGCACCGGCGCGGCATCGGCCTCTACTGAGATTGCGCCAACGGGGTCGGGTTCGGGCAGCGAAGCCAATGTGTGCAACGGTTGCGGGCGGGTG
Organism: Cytophagales bacterium; assembly: GCA_038230415.1. GTDB lineage: Bacteria > Bacteroidota > Bacteroidia > Cytophagales > Spirosomataceae > JBBRNH01. Next base: position 25,520 of record JBBRNH010000065.1, read on the forward strand.
TCGGGCAGGGAGACAAACAAACCCAAACCGGGCCGGGGCCACGTCCGGGCAAACAACACCTCCGCCGTGTGCAGCCCCGCCAAGAGCGTCGTGCGGCCCGATGTCGGATAGCCGAGGTCTCTAAATGTGGCCGGAATAACTTCTTTTCCGTCAATTCGGAGGTCGGTTACGCCCCCGTAGTTCATGGCGAAGAGGCACTCGCCGGGTTCGGTCAGGTTCAGCTTCCCGGCATAGAGAACGGTGTAGCGTTGGCCGCGCCCGTAGGCCACTTCGTAGTTCAGCGCGTCGGTCGTGCCAGTCGTAATAATCTCGGCTTTGGGCGTGATGTCATCGCGTTTCCACATATCGCCCTTGAAAATGGTGTAGCTGACCGGCCCGCTCCATTGAGCAATATCGCGGCTGTTCAGCACTCGCCCGGCCACATTTCGGATGGCTACCGAACCTGCCGTTGCACCAACCTGTGCCATATTTCCCGCGCCCTGCTTACCGGGTAAGGTTTGGCCTTCGCGCACTGTTACGCCGTTGATGGCTAACCGAGACAAACTCGCGGCTTGTTTCGGCGTGGCGGCCCGGTAAGCAACCTCAACCGTTTGCCACAATCCGGGGGCTTTCATGAGCCGGGTTAATTCGGGTGTATTCAACGCAATCGGCTGACCAGCAGGCAGTATCAACTGAGCAGTGGCTCCGGCGGGTAGCATCACCTCGAACCGAAGGCTAAAATCGGCCCCGGTCTTCATCAGCGTTACCGGCTCGCCGGGTTGCCCAATCAGGAGGGTGTTACCGGGTTTGGTGGTCAGCGCGGGTTGGCTGGGCGTGGCCGATGCACTCCCCGCCAGGTTCCAGTTGGCCGGGCGGGTGAGTTTGTCAGCCGCTATCGGGGGCAAGTCAGTGGGCGTTTGGGCGTGCAGGGCCGAAGCCAGCAGGACCGAAGACAGAAGAAGGAAAAAGGATTTGAGCATCTGAAAAAAGGGAGTAAAACGAACCCGGTGTTTGTGGGGTAAAGCGTTTGTTGGGGGGTTCTTACCGTCTTTCACCCCGGCCCGGCTTGACCACCCCCAACCCCCTCCTAAAACAGGAGGGGGCTAAAAACAAAGCAGAATCTGCGCTTTTGAGAAAGCCCCCTCCTGTTTTAGGAGGGGGTTGGGGGTGGTCGAGCCTGTGCCGGTGGTCGGCTACCGCGTTACTCACGAAAACAAACCCACAATGTCATCCCGCGTGAGTTTTTTGATGAACCCGGCTTCGTTCGAAATCAAATCGGCGGCTACTTCTTTCTTCCGGGCCTGCAACTCCAGAATTTTCTCCTCAACGGTGTCTTTACAAATCATGCGGTAGGCAAATACCTTGCGCGTTTGCCCAATCCGGTGGGTGCGGTCAATGGCCTGCTGCTCAACGGCGGGGTTCCACCAGGGGTCAATCAGATACACATAATCGGCTTCGGTCAGGTTCAGGCCCACGCCCCCGGCTTTCAGGCTCACCAAAAACACGCGGCATTGGGTGTCGTTCTGAAACCGATTCACGCGCCCGGCCCGGTCCTGGGTCTGGCCGTCGAGGTATTCATAACTAATGTGGTGCTTGTCGAGGTGTTGCCGGATAAGGTCAAGCATTTTCAGGAACTGACTGAAAATCAGAATTTTGTGATTCGATGCGTTCTCTTCAATCTCCCGGATAATCTCGTCTAACTTGGCCGATTCGGTGTCGTACCCGGCATCGTCGGAGAGCAGCGCGGGCGAGTCGCAGATTTGCCGAAGTTTGAGCAACCCTTCCAGAATCAAGAACGCGGCTTTTTCGCGGCCTACGCTTGCCATTTCGTTCACGATGCGCTGCCGGTAGGTCTCGCGCATGGTGTCATAAACTTTGCGCTGTTTTTTGCCCATTTCGCAGAAAAGCACCGTCTCGGTTTTGTCGGGCAGGTCTTTGGCAACTTCTTCTTTGGTGCGTTTGAGCATGAAGGGCTTGATAAGCCGACGGAGTTCGGCGGCTTTCTCTTTGTCTTGATGCTTGTCAATCGGCGTGGCGTATTCGGTTCGGAAAAACTCCTGCGTCCCCAGCAGCCCCGGATTCAGGAAGTCCATCTGACTGTATAAATCAAAGGTGTTGTTTTCGACGGGTGTACCCGTCATCGCCAGCCGGTTGTGGGGCTTGAGGAGTTTGGCGGCTTTGGCGGCTAACGAGTTGGGGTTTTTGATGGCCTGTGATTCGTCCAAAATCACGTACTGAAACCGAAATTCGCGCAGCCATTCCACATCCGAGCGCATCATGCCGTAGGTCGTCAGCACAATATCGCAGGTCGTGAATTCGTCGGCGTTTTTGGCGCGACCCGTTCCCCGATGCACCAGAATCCGTAAGCCCGGCGCGAATTTTTCGACCTCGGCCTGCCAGTTGAAAATCAGTGACGTTGGCACCACCACCAGCATCACGGCATCGGGCGTTCGGTTTTTCTGGGCCTGAATAAACGTAATAATCTGGAGCGTTTTGCCCAGTCCCATATCGTCGGCTAAACAACCGCCCCAGCCAAACTCGTCTAAGAAATTCAGCCATTTATAGCCTTCGAGTTGATAATCGCGTAGGGTAGCGTTTACGTTGGCGGGCAGCGGCACGGCCCGTATCTTCTTGAAATTCAGAAGTTTCTCGCGTTTCAGCGCAATTTCTTCGCGGACGGCTTCGCTGTCAATCTCGTTGTAGAGTTCGTCAATGACCGAGAAATGCAGTTTCGAGATTCGGAGCGAATCGCCTTTTACCTGCCCCATTTTCAGCATCTGCCCGTATTTTTCGAGCCAGTCTTCGGGCAGCATCCCCATCGAACCGTCTTTGAGCGTCACGTAATTCTGACGGTTCAAAACGGCCTTTTTGATGTCGGCCAATGACGCAAACTGATCGCCAAAGTGCAGTTCGAGTTTCATATCGAACCAATCAATACCCGAACTCGCCCGAATCTGAAACTGTCCCTTGTTGGGGTTGAACTTGAATTTTTTGAGTTGCTTAAACCCAAACACCACGATACCCCGGTTTTTCAGCGTCTCAAAAAACTCCAGAAACCAGCCTTTTTGGGTCAGCGATTCGAGCGGAAGGCAGAAAAAACCGTTGCCCTGCACGGCAAAATCGGGGTGGAGCGTCTGCAAAAATGCCATCACATCGGCTTCGGCGGCAGCGTCGCGGTGCAGCACCCGGAGTGTCTCGCCCACATAATCCATCTGACTGTTGCGCCCGTCATTGGCAAACTCGATTATATCGGCGGGTTGGAACGGCTCCGAACCGTCGACCAACATACCGGCGGGCCGTTGGTCGGGTTGTTCGGTGTAGGCAAAAGCGGGGACAAACAGCAGCGATTCTTCATCTTCTTTGAGATATAGCCGGGCCTCGGCAAACTGTAGGGAAACGTCTTTTTTGGCCTGATTAAGCCGGATGTCCACGTCAAACTGATGGGTCAGCGGCACAACGAACTGCTGAAAAAACGGCCCAAAAAACTCTTTTCTGACGCGCATCCGCCCCGACGGTCCAATCTGTTCGAGCAAGTCCACGTCCGTAGCCGACGCAATTTTGTAGAGGGTATCTAACCGTTGGAAGAGCCAGTTCCCGGCCTTTGACTGCATCCGTGAGTACGGAACCGGCTCGCCGTTGATGCTGAAAAACACCTCTAATGAAACTAAATTACCGGCTTCTGTCAGCACCAACTGGGGGCGCAACCGGATGGGAGAGAGCTTAATGGCTGTCACCTGCGCTGCGGTGATGTTGTAAGGAGTTTCGGCCAGAAAAAACCGTTTATCGGTTCCGTGCGTCCAGATTTGTTCGAGGTACTGATTGGTCCAGTCGCGGGCCATCGCCATCGCTTTGCTGTTGAGTTCATTAGCGGTCAGGTAATAAAAGTAACCCGTCAGTAGCTGTTCTCTGCGAAGCTGAGTAACTAAGTTTTCGGGCGTAAAGCGGTTGCAGGCCGCAATCAGAGCCTGATCCGATTCGGTAATAATGGGCAGATCATCGAAGTTTCCGGCTCGTAACCCCTTGAAACTGTTGATCTTGCCATTCTTCAGGTTCTCTTTTGCCAAAAACGAAACGACTGCCATTTCGGGGATGCCGACTGTGGGCGTAATCACAAACACCAGCACCCGGCGCGTGTCAGTAGTGGGCAACAGTACCCGCGCCGGGGCCGAGGGTGTGGCCGTTGGGCGCATGAGCGCGGGGGTTCGCGATTGCCAGTTTTGGTTGACTTTTTGTAGTGATGCGTCTTGCACCAGCAGGTCGAGGTCACCGTTGGGCGTGGCCTTGAACTGGAACTTCCCCGTCAGGTCGTCGGCCAATGAGAAGCCATACTCGGCCAGGAGTCGGTTTTTCTCGGTGGTGTAATCCCGGCTGAGGTTGTCGAAGGCTTTCAGGCCATATTGATCCCGCAGCAGGAGCAACACGGCGAGTTTATGCTTGCAGAGCGGCTCGTACTGATACACCGAACACGTGCAACTCGTTTTGACGTTGCCACCCGTGAGTTGGGTCAGCGTTACGGGGAACACCTCGTTTTTGTAGGTCACTTCGGCCCCGACGAACCCTTTCTCAAGTCGCAGAAATTTCACGAGTTTAATCGTCGTCCGCAATTTCCAGGATGAATCCGGTACTTGCCGTTGCAATTTCGCATCCGACAAATCGGGCAGCAACGCCGTTGTGTCGGCCATGCTTTGCAGTTGGGGCGGGGCTTCGAGCAGGGGCGCGAGGGTCATCCAGGCCGCAATCCGGTGTTTGCAGATTGGCCCGTAATTATACGGACACGAGCAGGTGCCGCCGGGCTGATTGCTGCGGTTGGTGAAACCCTTTAGCGTGACGTTGTATTTGGCGGTGCTATCGTCGCTCTGCACCTGAAACTTGGCCTCGCCGGGGCCGGTATCATCGAGGCTCAGAAACCGCACCCGATTACCCCGAAAAATTTGTGTTCCCCGGCTTAGTGTACTTCCGTCGGTGTTTTTCAGGATATACGCATCCAGAATCGGGTTCCCGGTCACAGATTGAGCCATGCAATCGAATCGCTGATTTTTGTAAAATTACTGCGTAAACGTATTTCGGGACAAATTCATCACCAGAGCGTATTTTTGCGGCATGATGCCTTCGGCGATTCACTTTATTTCGATTGGCGGAAGTGCCATGCACAACCTCGCCCTTGCTCTGCATCAGCAGGGACATACCATCACCGGCTCTGATGATGAAGTTTATGAACCCTCGCGCTCGCGGTTACTGGCGCAGGGGCTACTGCCCGACCCGATGGGCTGGGTTCCGGGCCGGATTCACGCCGGGCTGTCGGCAGTGATTGTTGGGATGCACGCCCGGAAAGACAATCCCGAACTGGCGCGGGCGCAGGAATTGGGCTTGCCTGTGTATTCGTACCCGGAGTTTATTTTCCAGAATAGCCAGCACAAACAGCGCGTGGTGATTGCCGGGAGTCACGGCAAAACCACCATCACGGCCATGATTATGCACGTCTTGCAATTTCACGGCAAGTCATTCGATTACTTGGTGGGGGCGCAGGTGGCTGGTTTTGAGACGATGGCTCGCCTGACCGACGACAGCCGGGGGCAGGGCGCACCAACTATCGTGATCGAAGGCGACGAATACCCGGCCTCGCCAATTGATTTGCGGCCCAAGTTTTTGCTGTATCAGCCGCACATCGCTCTCATCAGCGGCATTGCCTGGGATCATGTCAACGTCTATCCGACGTATGACCAGTATGTGGATCAGTTTGAGTTACTGGCCGATGCCATGCCCAAAGCGGGTACGCTCATCTTCGACAAGACCGACGATATGCTCGATGTGATTGGCGAGAAAGACCGCCCCGATGTACAGAAAGTCCCCTACGAAGCGCACTCCGCCGACATTGTTGACGGCCAAACCGTGCTGATTACCAAAGCCGGGGGCCACGTTCCAATTCGGGTCTTCGGCGAGCATAACCTGAAAAATTTAGCCGGGGCAATGACCGTTTGCGACCGGCTTGGCATCACCGACGACGAGTTTTATGCGGCCATTGCGTCATTTACCGGCGCGGCCCGTCGGCTCGAAAAAGTAGCAACGGCAGACGGTCGGCTGGTATTTCGGGATTTTGCCCACGCGCCATCCAAAGTAGAAGCCACCACGCGGGCCGTCAAAGAGCAGTTTCCTGACAAAAAACTGCTGGCCGTTGTGGAACTGCACACATTCAGCAGCCTGAATAAAGCGTTTCTGCCCCAATACCGGGGCAAACTGAACGCTGCCGACGTTGCCGCCGTGTATGTCAACACCCACACCCTCGACATCAAGCGGCTGGAACCCATCACGCCCGCCGACATTCTGGCCGCGTTTGACCGCCCTGACCTGCACGTGTCCACCGAAGCCGCTGATTTACAAACTTTTTTGGTCCGGCAGGAAAGCCAAACCGACATCACGTTGCTGATGAGTTCCGGCACCTTCGGCGGACTTTTTTAAACCGCACCGGCGGACCGGCAGAGAGTTTCGTAGAGAACGCAGAGAAAAATTAAGAGGATTAATTCGTCAAAAAAACTTTGCGACCTATACAAAACTCTCTGTCCCTCTGCGTTTAGGAAATCTCTGTGTTCTCTGCGATGCCTTGTGTCTGGCAGTTTCCAAATGCGATTCGTGTTTTACCTCAACGTGGTAAACAAATCAACGTGTTAGGATTGATTAAATCATCAGGTGATAAATTGTATACGTTTTCCAAAGAAGGCTGTGTGAAAGCAGACTTTGTGATTGAATGTATCAACACTTGGCGAGCTGATTTAACGAAACCAACGGTGCTTGTTTTGGACAATGCCCGCATTCATCATTCTATTATATTGGAGGAATGGGAGGAATCGGGGTTGTATATCTTTTTTCTGCCCGCTTACAGTCCTCACTTAAATCGAATCCAAGCTCTAAATTGATAGGTAGTTCGTTGGCTGAAACGTTTCCCCCTCACGCTCCGTTTTGCTGTCATGACTCCAAGCACCCAAAAATCGGCTGATTCGGGCTACGTCCTGATGCGCTCCGAAGAACTCCTGAACTGGTCGCGCGAATCGTCGCTGTGGCCGCTTACGTTCGGTTTGGCCTGTTGCGCCATTGAGATGATGCAGTCGTTTGCGGCTAATTATGACCTCGAACGGTTCGGGATTTTTCCGCGTCCCACGCCCCGGCAAGCTGATATTATGATCGTGTCTGGCACGGTGACCTACAAAATGGCCGACCGCATCCGACGATTGTACGAGCAGATGGCCGAGCCGCGCTACGTGATTTCGATGGGATCGTGCGCCAATTGTGGTGGCCCTTACTGGCAGCACGGCTACCACGTGGTGAAGGGCGTTGACCGGATTATTCCCGTTGATGTGTATGTGCCGGGTTGCCCGCCCCGCCCCGAAGCCCTAATTGACGGTTTTCTGACGCTCCAGGCCAAAATCCGCAGCGAACGACCATTGACGGGCGAAAAAGAACTATCTTAAGCAGTAAAATCAACGCGAAAATTATGACTATTGAAGCGATTAAGAGCCAGATTCAGGATATGATTTGGCACAGCGACGATGAAGTGGCCTTGGAGAAGATACTGGCGGCTGCCAATGAAATTCTGGGCAACCCACAGCGGGATATTCTGGATGATTTGACGGAAGCTGAATTAGCCAGTTTGGACGAAGCACGGGAGCAGATTCGGCGGGGAGAAGGCATCCCCTGGTCAGAGTATAAAAAAACGTTGGATACATGGCTGGAAGCCCGAAAGTAGTCGTAACCATATCGCCACTGGCAAAAGCAGACGTTGATGCGATTGCCCGGTTTTTGGAAGAATCGTGGTCGCCCGAAGTTGCGATTCGCTTCATTACCGCGTTCTACCAAAAAGTGGACAGTATAGAATTGTCTCCCGGTTTAGGAACCCCTTTGTTTGCGCGTACAAATACCCGCAAAATTCCGGTTGACCGCTACAACATAATTTATTATGAATGGCCGGAAGAGTATATCGTAGAAATTCTCCGCGTCATTGACCGGCGGAGCAATCCTGCCGATAATCCCTTTGCATAGCACAATCCATGACTAACCTCGCCGAGCCACTCCGTCAACTCCTTGAATCTCAGTTTAGTCTGACTACCGATGCCAACGGCGCATTGCTCGTGCCAGCCGAACAGATTGCCGAAGTGTGCCAATTTCTGCGCGACGACGACCGGCTGTTTTTCGATTACCTCGCCTGCATTACCGCTATTGACAACGGATTGGCAATCAACACGATGGAGGTGATTTATTCGCTCACGTCCATCCCCTACAACCACAATCTGAACCTCCGCGTGATGCTGCCCCGCAACGCCCCCGGCGACCCGCTGCCCGCCCTGCCGACCGTGAGCTACATTTGGCGCACGGCAGACTGGCACGAGCGCGAAGCCTTTGATTTGCTGGGCATTACCTTCTTAAACCACCCCGATATGCG
>JBBRNH010000066.1:0-33881 GCA_038230415.1 Cytophagales bacterium
AGTCTTATTCCCAAAACACTATGAAATGCTACACTTGTTTGCTGTTGTTGCTGCTAACCAGCCCCGCGCTGGCACAGACCACCCGGTACGTTTCGGCGACGGGGGCCAACACCAACCCCGTTACGGCCACGAGTTGGGTTCTCAGCACCAGCGACTTGCAGGGGGCCATCAACGCGAGTGCATCGGGTGATCAGGTCTGGGTGGCGGGCGGGTTGTATAAACCGACCACGACCACCGGCCCGGCCAGCCGCAGTATCAGCTTCGGGCTGAAAAACGGGGTAGCCGTTTATGGTGGTTTTGTGGGCAACGAAACCACACTGGGCCAACGCCCGGCCATTAATCCGATTAGTGGGCAGCCAAGTAGCAGCACACTCAGCGGGGATATTGGCACGCCGATGAATTTCGCTGACAACAGTTACCATGTGGTTACGTCTTTATCAGCCCTGACAACAACGGCAGTGCTGGATGGCTTTGTGATTACGGCGGGCAATGCCAATGGCAGCAGCCCGTATTCAACCGGCTATGGAGGAGGAATCGCTAATACCGGAGGCAGCCCAACGTTCAGGAATCTCTCCTTTATCAGCAATAAAGCCGATCTGGTTGGTGGCGGTGGGCTTTGTAACATGGGTGGCAGCCCTACGCTGAATAATGTGCTGTTTCTGGCTAATAGTGCTGGAAGCGGCTATGCTGGTGGAATGTACAACAGCAGTAATAGTCCCGTACTGACCAATGTTTCGTTTCAGAACAACAATTCTTATTCGGGGGGCGGGGCAATGTACAACTACGCCAGCGATGCCAAACTGGTCAATGTATCTTTTCTCAGTAACACCACCTCGGACGGGGGCGGAGGACTCCGTAACAGTTCAAGTTCGGCGACCTTAATCAACGTTTCGTTCGTCGGTAACTACGGCGGTTATTATGGGGGAGGTATATACAACAAAAACAGCAGCTATGCCACCCTGACCAATGTTTCGTTTCAAAACAATCAGGCGGTTTTTATCCCGCAATATGGCTATGGGGGCGGGGCTGTTTGCAACGAGTCGAGCAGCACCCTGAGCATGACCAACGCCGTGCTGTTTGGCAATAACGGCGGCAACAGCAGTATTCTGGGCAGCGTTACGGCTACCTACTCGCTGTTCGAGAATACCATCACCGGATACAGCAGTAGTGCTACCAACCTCACCACCGCTGTCTCGCCCTTTGCCGCTACCAACGGCGTGGCCTTAGCTACCTGTTCGATTGCCGTTAACGCGGGCAACAACTCGGCCACCGGACTGACGGGTATCAGCACCGACCTGGCAGGCAACCCGCGCATAGTGGGCGCACAGGTGGACATGGGTGCCGTTGAGTTTCAGGCCAGCCCTGCTTCTCCGGCCCGGCTATACGTGAACGCCAGTGCAAGCGGGGCCAACACGGGCCTGACCTGGGCCGATGCGCTGACTGACCTGCAAAGTGCGCTCACTTATCCCTGTTCGCAGAGTTTAACCGAAGTCTGGGTAGCTGCGGGCCTGTATAAACCCACGCAGACCACCGGCCCGGCCAGCCGCAGTATCAGTTTTGCCATGCTGCCCAACGTAGCGATTTACGGCGGGTTTGTGGGTAACGAAACTAATCTGGGCAGTCGGCCCGCCATTCAGCCCCGTACCGGACAGCCCAGCAGTACCACCCTGAGTGGCGAAATCGGCGACCCGGCCAGCCTGACCGACAACAGTTACCACGTCGTCAGCACAACGGGGCTAACCACCAGCGCGGTGCTGGATGGCTTTGTGCTAACGGCGGGTAAAGCCGATGGCTATGCGGTGTATTCAATGGGGGTTGGTGGTGGGATGTACAACACGGGCAGCAGCCCGACGCTTCAAAATCTGTCTTTTCTGAATAATCAGGTTCTTAACGATGGGGCCGGGCTGTATAACACTGCCGGGAGTAACCCGGTCATAACCAACTGTCTGTTCAATAACAATTCGGCCTTTAACGGATACGGGGGCGGGATGTTGAACAACGGCAGTAGCCCCGTACTGACGAATGTGTCTTTTGTCAAAAACAATTGCTATTCAGCGGGGGGCGGCATGGGTAACACGTCAGGGAGTAGTCCCACGCTCACGAATGTCTCCTTTGTGTCGAACGGAGCTACATCTGGCGGAGGGATGTATAACAGTACAAGCAGTGGCCCCACGCTGATTAATGTGGCGTTTATCAACAATTACGGTGCATACAACGGCGGAGGGCTGTATAACGATAGTCCCATTCCGACGCTTTACAACGTTTCTTTCCTGAATAACCGGGTTGGCCTTACAGGTTCTGGTTTTGGCGGTTGGGCCATTTACAATGCGTCTGGCACTCCGTCTCTGAGAAACTGCATCCTGTTTGGTAATGGCGGCAGCAACGCTATCGGCGGCAACGGCCTTACCGCCACTTTCTCGCTGTTCGAGAGTACCGTAACGGGCTACAGCAGCAGTACCACCAACCTCACCACCGCCGTTTCGCCCTTTGCCGCTACCAATGGCGTGGCCTTAGCTGCCTGTTCGCCCGCTATTAACGCGGGTAGCAACGGAGGCCTTATACAGTTCATTACGACCGACTTAGCGGGCAACCCGCGTCTGGTAGGCGCACGGGTGGACATGGGCGCGGTTGAGTTTCAGACCACACCCACTCCGCCCACGCGGTTGTATGTGAACGCCAGCGCAACGGGGGCCAATACGGGCCTGACCTGGGCCGACGCGCTGACCGACCTGCAAAGTGCGTTGACCTACCCCTGTTCGCAGAGTTTAGCCGAGGTCTGGGTAGCGGGCGGGTTGTATAAACCAACTACAACTACCGGCCCGGCCAGCCGCAGTGTCAGTTTTGCACTGTTGACAGATGCTGCCATCTACGGCGGCTTTGTGGGCAACGAAACCAGCCTAAGCAGTCGGCCTATTATAAATCCCAACAATGGGCAACCGTCCAGCAGCACCCTCAGTGGCGAAATCGGCGACCCCACCAGCACCACCGACAACAGCTATCACGTGGTCAGTACAACCGCCCTGACAACCAGCGCGGTGCTGGATGGCTTTGTGATTACGGCGGGTTATGCTAACGGCACCAACGAGAATTATGGCGGTGGCATACGAAACGTAGGCGGTAATCCCCGGTTTACTAATTTACTGTTGCAAAACAACCGGGCTCTCGGGGGCGGGGGCGGGATGTCTAACAGCAACAGTAACTCCGTGCTGACAAATGTGATTTTTCAAAGCAATACGGTGAATGATCCCGGAGGGCATGGGGGGGGAATGTTTAATGGATTGGGTACGCTGCTACTTATTAATGTTTCCTTCCAGAACAACACAACCTATGGCATGGGAGGAGGTCTGTATAATTATGGGGGGAGCCAAACGCTGATAAACACCGCGTTCCAGAATAACCAATCCGACGATGGCGGAGCAATCTATAACAGTAGTGCCAGCCCGGTATTGATAAACGTCTCGCTGCGCGGCAACCAGGCTAATTTTGGAAGTGCTATGGGCAACTATACGAACAGTAACCCTGTGCTGAAGAACTGTATTGTCTTCGACAACTCGATTCTCAATGGCTTTGCCGAGAGCAACATAACAACAGTCACCTATAGCCTATTTCAGCCGTCGTTGGCGACAGTATCGGGTATGAACGTGAGCGGCCCCGGTAATCTCACCACCACCATCTCGCCCTTTGCCAGCCCCAATAGTGTAGCCCTGGCTACCAACTCACTCGCTATCAACGCAGGCAATGTTGCCAGCTACACAGCCGCCAACGGCCCCACCACCGACTTGCCGGGTAATCTACGCATCGTGGGTGCAGGCATTGACATGGGAGCCGTTGAGTTTCAGGGCGGGAGCGGGGCAGTTTATACCGTACAGAATGGCAACTGGTCTGATGCCAGCACCTGGAACGTGAACCGGCTGCCCATAGCGAGCGAGTCAATCGGGGTTTATCATGCCGTGCAGGTCAATGGGATATTTCAGATTAAGCGGGTGGTTTATGGCCCCGGCGGTCGGTTGATTTTCGATAGCGCAGGGCGTATCCAGTTTCAGTAGGTTAATTACCTGATAATCAGTTTAAACCAGTTCAAACCCAATTATCACAATGAAACAAGCAATACAGTTCCATTTCGCCACCGCCCTGTTTGCGTTGCTGGCAACCACCGCGCTGTCTGTTCAGGCGCAGAACATCTATTACCAAACCGCCACGGGCGGGCTGGGCAGTTTCAACGTTGTGCTGGGGCCTGCTGCGGGTGCAAGCCTGAACAACACTAGTAATCGCAACACCTTTCTGGGCTACGGTACCGGGTATAATACCACCAGCGCGGCCAGCAACGTCTTCATCGGTACGGATGCCGGGGCAACCAACCAGACAGGTGGAGACAACGTGTTTATTGGTGTCGGGGCTGGTAATGCAAATACGGCCACTGGAAACACATTTGTTGGACGACAGGCAGGTGCGCTGAATTCCACCGCTATTGGAAACGCCTTTTTCGGTGGTTTTGCAGGTAGTAATAACACTAACGGGCAGTACAATACATTTCTGGGATCTGGTGCTGGTATATTCAATTCCAGCAGCGATAACAACACGGCGGTTGGTTATCTGGCTGGTTATTATGACGGGTATCAGGGCATATCGGGAACGGCCAACACATACATGGGCAGCAGATCGGGGACATTTTCCAGGGGCGGTTCGAACAATTCGTTTTTTGGTAAAAACACCGGATACAGCACCACAGGTAGTAACAACACCTTTCTGGGTTCCGAAGCGGGCAACACCAATACCAGTGGAGACATAAACTGTTTTGTTGGCTACAAGGCTGGCTTCAAAAACACTACTGGCCGCGAGAATGTGTTTTTAGGTAATGAAGCTGGTAGTGCCAATACCACTGGTTATGACAATATGTTCAGTGGCGGATATGCCGGAAAATCCAATACCACCGGACATACAAACGTTTTTTTGGGCGATTTCGCCGGCATTCAGAACATTGGTGGAAGCTACAATTCCTTTGTTGGTGCACAAGCCGGTGACAGCAACACGGAGGGGATTGAGAATACATTTTCGGGGGCCTATTCCGGGCAAACCAACCAAACAGGTAATTACAACACATTTGCCGGATATGGTGCGGGGTATTATAACACGGTCAATAACAACACCTTTCTCGGCAATAGAGCCGGTTTTGACAATACCACCGGCACCGACAACACCTTCGTCGGTGTCTATGCCGGTAAAGCCAATTCTACTGGTTCGCGCAACACACTCGTGGGCAACCGGGCCGTGTTTGGCAATGCCAATACCGACGATAACGTCTATATGGGCTATAACGCCGGGCAGCACAACGGCGGCTCGCGCAATACCTTCCTCGGCAATGATTCCGGTATCCTGACTGCCGCCAACGCCCCCGCCGATGCTGCCCCTGCTTTCGAGAACGCCACCGCCATCGGCTACGGGGCCACTGTGGGGGCCAGCAACGCCTTAGTGTTGGGCCATGATGTGAACGTCGGTATTGGCACGGCCACGCCCGGCCAGAAGTTAGACATCGTGGCCGACCAGCCCCACCACAGCGGCCTGCGCCTGAGTCGCCTGACCAACCTAAGCCCCGCTGCCGTTGAAACCGACCAATTCCTGACCGTAAACGCCCTCGGCGATGTGGTGCCGGGCCGGTATCGGATCCGGGTCAGCACCGCCAACGACTGGGCCGACCGCGTGTTTGAGCCAGGCTACACCCTCCGCCCGCTGTCAGAAGTCGCGCAGTATGTGCAGACCCACAAGCACTTGCCGGGCATTCCGTCGGCCCAAAGCGTGGTGAACGAGGGCGTTGATGCCGCCCAGCTTAATGCCCGGCTGTTGGAGAAAATCGAAGAACTCACGCTGTATCTCATCCGGCTGGAGAAAGAGGTGCAGGACTTGAAAAAGTCGGTGCGGTAAAAATCAACACCCTTGTCCCCCGGTCTGTATCTTCACAGACCGGGGAAATCTAAACCCCCAAAATCCAACCAAAACCATGAATACCTTGCAAACGGCCATCATCGCCAACCGCTGCCAACCCCTCCCCGAAGCCCTGTTGTTGCCCTTTCAGTCGGGCCGCCGGTGGGTAAATATCCAGCACATTATCCGGCTCGAAGGAGACGGCAACTACACCACGCTGTTTTTTACGGATGGTTCGCATCTGATGGTGGCCCTAACGCTGAAACGCCTGCTGAAACGGGTGCCAGCCGGTGTCTTCCTGCGACCCCACCGCAAGCACCTCGTTAATCGGTCGTTCATTGTGGGCGTTCATACCAACACGTTCACGATTGATTTATCAAACGGTGATCATGTGGTGATTGCCCGCCGACGGGCTACGGCGTTCCAACAGGAGATGAAAATGGCTATTGCCTGATTTGTTCCTGGTTTTACCTCATTTCCGGTTCTCGTTTTCACGAATCAGAGATGAGGTTTCCTGGTACTTGTTCAGGCCGGTGAGTCTGCCACCGCCCCAAAACACTACGTTTCCTTAACCTAATCCAACAGTCAACCAACATAATGAATCCCATCAAATACTTCTTGATTATGGCCCTCGGCGGGCTGCTGATGCTCACACCGGCGCAGGCCCAGAAAATGGCCGTGCCGTATTATTCTGCCGGGCAGGTCAAGTTTTATGACCTCAGCACCAACCCCGCCACACTGCTCGGCTCGCTCAATACAACTGGCTACAGCCCCAACGGAGTGACGTTTTTCAACACCGATCTGTTTGTGGCGGTCAACAATCAGGTGCTGCACTACAAAAACGTGCAGGTTTCGGGCGGGGTCGTCTCGCCTGCCTCGCCAACAAACGTGCTGTCGTTGGCCGTGTCGGGGGCATACCCGATTGAAGTGGTGGCCGATGCGTCGGGGAACCTGTTTGTGGCCTGCGGATTCGGCGGAACCAACCGGATCGTGAAACGCTATGCCCGCGATGGGTCGGGTAATTACAGCACCTCAACCGACCTCGTTATGCCTGCCGCTATCAACGGCGGAGGGGCCATCGGGGGGCTGGCCTTCGACGCAAGTGGAAACTTGTTCGGGACCGACTTCGCCGATAACCGTATCCTGAAATGGACAGCCGCCACCGGAACGCCCGCCCAGTTTAAATGCACATCGGGTTGTTCATTTGTGAACACGGTCAGCCAGTCGGTCAATCTGTTTTCGCAACCAGAGGGCCTGGTTTTAGACGCGGGTGGCAACCTCTGGATCGCCAACAATAACGACTTCGACAGCCCTACGCTGAACACAACGGGGTCGCTCATCAAACTCACGGCGGGGTTGGTGGCGGGGTCGGGTGGGAGTATTACCACCGGCAACGCCACGATTTACAGCACGGCCAGTGCCAAGTTCGGCGGCATGAGCAAAGTTGGGGCTGATTTTTATGTGAATGACCAGGGCAATGGAAAGGTCTTGAAACTCAACACCACCACCGGAGCCTTTACCGATGTGGGCATTTCGGCCACGTATCCCGGCAACGGGCAGATGGCCGATGTACCGGCTGCGGTGTTTCCCGCCCCGGCCACCGGCATCACCGCCACCGGAACCCTGAACGTGACGAGCAGTTTGCAAACGGCCAGTCCCCGCGCCCGCACCTTCACCTACCACGCGCCGAGTGCCGCGCCCGCCTGTAACCTGCCCTTGCTGATTGTGCTGCATGGCGATGGCGGCACCGGCGCGGGAATCATGGGCTATACCAACTTCAACGCTCTCGGCGACGCGCAGGGATTCATCACCGTTTATCCTGACGCTGGCACCGTGGCGGGCAGTGTGCAATGGAACAAATTTGCCGATGGGCTGGCCGGTTCGGGCGATAACGGCAACGATGCCAACGCCCCCGACGACGTGCAGTTTATGTCGGACTTGATTGATTTCCTGCACAAGAAATTTGGTATCAACCGCCGAAAGGTCTATGTATCAGGCCATTCGGGGGGTGGGTTCATGGCCTACGCCTTGTCGATTGCCGATCAGACCAAAGCCAAAATTGCCGGTATTGCGCCCGTTGCCGCCAGTTTGTGGGGCGAAACCAACTACCTGAACACCCAATTTGGAGCCAGCGCATTCGTGAAAAAACCCGTGCTGCACATCCACGCCACTACTGATAACGTAGTGCCTTTCCCCGATTTGGCCTCTGGCTACATCTGGCCCGAAGCCGCATACAGCAGTGCTACCTGCGGCACCTCCACCAAAACGACCACCACCGTTACGTCCGAAATCGACAAACATACGTTTTGCGGCACACCCATTCCGGTGGTACTGATGGGTCTCAAACGCGCCGGACTGCTGCATAGCTGGCCGACCATCACTAATTCGGGCTATGATACGGAGACCGAAATCTGGAATTTCCTGAACCCATACAGCAGCGCGGCAACCCTGGCTTTTGGCCCCAGTGTTACGCCGTTGTCGGCCACCATCGCATCGGGCGGCAGCGTGGGCCTGAGTGCGACGGGCTGCGGCAGCTTTGGGTATAAATGGTCTGATGGTCAGACGGGTAGCAGCGTTACAGTAATGCCACTTGCCACCACCACCTTTACCGTTGGCTGCTATACCGACAACAGTTGCCTGTCGCAAAGCGGGTCAAATTCATCGAAAATTACCGTTACGAGTGGCGCAACGACTCCCAGCCCGCCTGTGGTCTCGCCCACGTCCGTTACCATTAATTCCGGTCAGTTTGTCCTGCTCACGGCCAGCGGCTGCGCTGCGGGCAACACCTACCTCTGGAACACCGGAGCCACCTCAGCGAGTATCTTTTTTTTGCCGGGAGCCACCGCTACCTACACCGCTTACTGCAAAAACGGCGCGGCTCAAAGTCTTGGCGTATCGGTGGTGGTAACAGTGCTGCCCGATCCCGTTATATCGCCCGCATCGGCCACTATTACTACCGGGCAATCCATTACGCTTACGGCTTCGGGCTGTGCGTCGGGCAACACGTATAGCTGGAATCCGGGCAACCCGAACGCGACAACGGCCAGCATCGTGCGGTCGCCAACGGCCACCACCACTGCCTACTCGGTCTATTGCGTGGGTGCCAACGGCGGTGCCGGTGGTGGTACTCAGGTAATTGTAACGGTTGGCACCGGCCCGGCAACGCCCGTTCTTGACGAACACATCAAAACCGATCAGTTCGGGTATCTGCCCTCGGCCCAGAAAATTGCCATCATCAGCAGCCCCGACCCGGCCATCAGCCAGTATAACCAGACTAATTCGTTTGCGCCGGGAACGTCGTACCAACTCCGGCGTGTGTCCGACGATGTATCGGTGTTCAGTGCCGCGCCCGTTGCCTGGAACGGCGGGGCCACCCACGCCCAATCGGGGGATAAAGTCTGGTGGTTCGATTTTTCGAGCGTCACCACGCCCGGCAGTTATTACGTGTATGATGCCGGGACTAACAAACGGTCGTATTCGTTCGACATCAACGCATCGGTTTACGAAACCCCGGCGCGGCAGGCGTTGGCGGCCCTGAAAATGCAGCGTTGCGGGGTGGCGCGGTTTGGGCAGTTGGGCAGCAAAACCTGGAGCGATGTCGCCTGCCACCTCGGTAGTTTGCAGGACACCCAATGCCGCGACGTGAGCGACCCCACTAACGCCACAAAAGCGCGTGACCTGTCGGGCGGCTGGCACGACGCGGGTGATTTCAACAAATACTCGCTCTATGCGTCAGAAGCCCTGCACAACCTGCTGAAAGCCTACGAAGAAAACCCGACTGCCTGGAGTGCTACGGCGGGTACTTTGCCCGGTATTCTCGACGAAGCCAAATACGAACTCGACTGGCTGCTGAAAATGCAGGACACCGACGGGGGCGTTCGCTGCAAGCTCAGTATTCAGGGATTCGGGGCCAGCAGCCCGCCCAGTACCGACACCCGCCAACGGTTCTACGGCGGCAAAAGCACCCTCACCACGCTGGCCGTGTCGTCGGTATTGGCTCATGCCGCCAGTGTGTTCGGCAGTTTTTCGGCCACGTATAGCACCACGCTGAAAACAGCCGCCCAAAACGCCTGGAACTGGGCTGCTGCCAACCCCAACGTGATTTTCAACAACGCGCCCTTTAACACGGGTGGCGGAGCCAGCTACAACCCCGACGATGGCATTTATGGCGATGCCAGTAACAGCTATTACCGGGCCACGTCATACAAGACTGTTGCAGCTGCGTATCTGTTTAACGCACTAAGTGGCTCGGCAAGCGGGGCGGCAGCAAGCGCAACATACAAAACTAATTTCGAGAGCCTGTATGCCAGCACCAACCAGATGACCTGGACGGCGGGCAGCGACACCTATTTCCCGGATTGGCAGGTGGTTCTGGATGCGCTATTGACCTACGCCAACAACCCCGATGCCACAACCAGCCACGCCACGGCCATCCGCAACCAGTTTACGGCCTTGGTCACGACATCATCGAAACTGCTGCCCGCCTACACCAACAGCACCGATGCTTACCGGGCCTATCTGAATTATTACGCCTGGAACTCAAACCAGCAGAAAGCCCAGATCGGGATTCAGATGCAGACCCTGAAAGCCGCCAACCTCAGTCCGGCCAGCAACACGGCCCTGCAAAATGCGTCGTTGGGGTTCATAAACTACCTGCACGGCCTGAACCCCAACGCCAAATGCTACCTCAGCCAGATGAACACGCTGGGGGCCGACAACTCGCAGAACGAGATTTATCACGGCTGGTTCTGGGACGGAACCGTCTATGATAACGCCCTCACGTCGAGCATCGGGCCGTTTCCGGGGTTGCTGATTGGCGGCCCGAATCAGGATTATTCCGGCACGGTCAGCCCGCCGAGTGGTCAGCCCGCCCAGAAAGCCTACAAAGACTGGAACACCGACTACCCCGAAGCGTCGTATGAAATCACCGAAATTGGGATTTACACCCAGGCCGCTTACATCCGGCTGGCTTCGCGGTTCATGGGCGGCAGTGGCACGTGTACGCTGGCGGCTGGCACGGCGGCTTCGGTGCAGTCGGGCAACTGGACCGACCCGGCCACGTGGCAGTGCGGCACCGTCCCAACGGCCACCAGCCTGACCCAGATCAAAGCGGGCCACATCGTCACGATTAACGGCACGGCGTATTCAAACCGGGTGCAGTTCGAGAGCGCGGCAAAGGTGATTTATGCCCCCGCCGGGCGGTTGTTGCTGGGGCAATAATGGCGGGGAATTGGTTTTCCGGTGGTGAATAGCTGCCGGAAAACTACCGACCCTTGCCGAACCTACCATTTAGTAAATGATAAGTACCGTCTGGTCAGTTCGTCCGCTTACTTGCACTGTTCTTTAACGTTCACCGCACTTTTTAATAAAACACACACTAAACACAAAATTCAATGAAAACGCCTATCCAGTATCTCGTTCCTGTCGCCCTTTGTCTGCTGCTCCTTGTGGGCGTAACAATCTCGTGCAGCAAAAAAGAAGACGCTGTTCCCAAAAGCAGCGAGAAAGCCATGACCAGCTTTGGATTCAACGCTCTCGGCCCGGCTCTGAACGTCACCATTGATGCCGCTGCCAAAACCGTGATGACAACCGTTCCCTTCGGAACCGACGTGACCAAACTCGTGCCGACGATTAGCTTGTCGGCCAAAGCCACTGTCTCACCCGCATCGGGCGTAGCGCAGGATTTCTCGAAAACCGTGACCTACACCGTGACCGCCGAAGATGGTAGTACCGCCATTTACTCGGTGGCGGTAGGCGTGGGCGTGCCACCGAAAAGCATGGAGAAAGACATTGTAACGTTTGCGTTCAATGGGCTGAATCCGGCAGTGAACGCAACGGTTGATGCAACGGCCAAAACTATCTCGGCCACCGTACCCACCGGCACCGATGCCACCAGGTTAGTGTCAACCATTACCGTTTCGGACAAAGCAATGGTCTCACCGGCAACGGGTGTGGCGCAGGATTTCTCAAAAATTGTGAGCTACACCGTGACTGCCGAGGATGGAACGACGCAGGTTTGGAATGTGGGGATTACGGCGGCTACCCCTGTGACAAATGGAACCCTGAATGATTTAATATTTGTAGCAAATGCGGCCAAAAGTGTATTTGCTTTTGACGCGCAGTCAGGAACAAAAAAATGGGAGTTTACCGCAGGAGATATATTTCGTGGAATGCCTGTTTACGTTGATGGGGTTATTTATATTGGCAATAACGACAAAAAAATGTATGCAATTGACGCAAAAAACGGAGCAAAAAAATGGGAATTTCTGACCGGAGCCCAAATAGATCGCTCATCGGCTATGGTCATCGATGGTGTAGTTTTTTTTGGCAGTGATGATAAAAAACTATATGCTTTAGATGCTGCAACAGGCACCAAAAAATGGGAATTTCTAACTGGCGATATCGTTGAAACCAGCCCAACGGTAGTAAATGGCCTTGTGTATTTTGGGAGTAGCGATAAAAAGTTGTATGCCCTGGATGCCATAACAGGTACGAAAAAATGGGAATTTCTAACGGAAGACGTAATTACTTCTTCACCATCTGTAGTTGATGGGGTTGTATATTTTGGAGGAGCAGACAAAAAAATGTACGCGCTTAATGCGGTAACCGGAGTAAAAAAATGGGAATACTTAACTAATTACAGCATTCAAAGTGCGCCAACTGTTGATAACGGAGTTGTTTATTTCTCCTCAAAAAACTTAATAGCCCTTGATGCTGCGACGGGTATGAAAATATGGGAATTCGTTGTCTCTCAATACATTAACAATACACCTCAGGTGGCAGATGGTATTGTGTATTGCGGTGGCAGTGATAACAGGGTGTATGCTTTAGATGCAAAAACAGGTTTCAAAAAATGGGAATTTGCGACCATAAATTATGTATATGGTGCGCCCGTAATTGCTAATGGAATAGTGTATGTAGGAGAAAGAGAATATACACTGTATGCCTTGGATGCCCTGAGTGGAAAACGAAGGTGGAAAGTTGGTACAGTCTCAACTGTTTGGGCTGGTACATCGGTGCTTGATAAAAATGGTAAAGTATATTACGGTGGTGACTGCGGTATGCAGCAATAGTCCAAATTAACTGGAAACTCATCTAATCAAACACCCAATGAAAACCAAAATCCATTACTTCGCATCGCTCGCATCCTGTCTGCTACTGCTCGTGGCTATGAACGGTTGCAAAAAAGACGACGTTGCCACCGCCCCAACCTGCCTCTTTGAGAGCTATGTTGTTACCGGCACAAACGAATCGCAAAAAGCAGCCTACGACAGCCAACGCCGATTGGTGAAAATCACGGTCAAGGGTTTAGCCCAGGACGGAAAAACAATCATCACCGATGAAATTGCTTTTACCTGTAACGCCGACGGAAAAATCGGTACGTCGGTAACAACCAGGAATGGCGTAGAAATCAGAAAGCGGCTCTGGCTCTACACCAACGGTACGTTTTCTGGGGCCGACATTTATGCAAACGGAGCCAAAACGCCCACGTATGGCCGTCGGTACACGCTCAATGCGGCTGGTAATGTGATTTTTACGAAAGGCACCAAAACCACCGACGACCCCAACGGCGACCAGTTTACGATTGAGTGGCTCTACGACACCAACCAGAACCTGATCAAAGCCACCTACAAAGACGGAGCCGATGTGGTTGTGCTTGATGAAATCAGTAGTTACGACACCAATCCCCTTGCGTCTTATTCGGCTAAAGACTATCCGCTTAGCCCATACGACGGGTCTTCACCCTCGGTCAATAATTCTCGAAAGGAGAAACTGTCTTTGCTGGACGATCAAACCGGAAAGTTGGTCCTGGGCCTTGACCTGGTCAATGCCTATACCTACGATGCCAACGGCTATGCAACGGCATTGGCACAGACTGAGAATGTTTCTAACACAAAAAGCAACTTTACCTTCACCTATTTCGGCTGCAATTAAGACCACACAATTTTTATGAAAACTACGTTAATGTACCTCATCTGCGTCGTCCTGAGCAGCCTATCGCTGGCACAGGCGCAACAACCGGCGGTTTCGGCAAGCCGCTCATCGGTTAGCCCGGTGGCCGCCAATAGCCCGTTCGCTAAACACCTGTACCGCAACGGCGGCAAAACCCATCTGCTTGTGCTGCATACCCGGCGTGGTGTGGAGGTGTATCGGCAAGTGGGCAGCCGCTTTGTATCAGTGCGCTGAGTGCTGGATAGTACCCATGTGTCGTTGGCGGGTTTCGTTCCGGCAAATTGTGCGACCCGAAGGCGATGGCAACTACACAACGCTGTTTTTTATCCCTGCCGGGCGGTTAATGCTGGGGCAGTAAGTATTACAAACCCTTCTGAATCAACGCCCTGACTTCATCGAACTTGTCGGGGAGGGGGGCGTTGGTTTTGATGGTTTTTCCGGTGCGGCCAATCACGGCGGTAAACGGCATGGCTTCGGGCTGGAGCCGCCCGGCAATAGCCTGCCATTGGTCAGTAGTCAGCACTAAATGGTCGCCGGTAAGTTTGTGCTTGGCGGCAAACTCCTGAAACGCGGGGATAATCGCGTTGGGCGCGTTGACATACAGCAACGCCATGTCCCGCGCCCGAAACACCTCGCCAATCCGTTGCGCCGATAGCGCGGCCTGTTGCCCGGCTTCGTCGGTGGGGTCGTAGGCCAGCACATACACCACCCGCCCCCGCAACGTTGCCAGCACCCGCTCAAAAAGGGCTGCACCGTCGGCGGTTTGGTTGCGGGTCATAAATACGCCTTCGGTTAGTTCCAGCGCGTTGATGGGCCGGGCCGGGGGTGGCAACCGGCGGATGGCCGTGCGAATCCGCAGACTGTCTTTGGTTTCCACGGTGTAGAGTTCATCGAGCGATTGGGCCAGCCGTTTTTCGCGCAGCAGCGGACGGGCGTAGGTATAGAGCAGTCCGGTAAAATCGAGCGTCAGGCCCGGCAGCGATTTTGCCAGCCAATAGCCCGTTGCATACTGCGCGGCTGTGCTATCATAATCGGCAAACGTCCGTTCGATCAGACTGGCGTAGTTGGTGATGCGTTGCAGTGTATCAGGATTGCGGGCCGTGAGTTGCTGGAAAAACCGCAAATCAACGGCACGGGCAGCATTGGCGGCTGCGTATCCCCGCAACCGGACGTGTTCGGCATCGGTCAGGTTGGGCGTATAACGATCCAGAATCGTGGCTATCGTTCTGATAGACAGGCCCGATGTTTTGCCGGGTGTCGCGTCGGCCTCGGCGAAACGTTGCACCGCATATTCGCCAAACTGCCCCATTGCCACGGCGCGGGCAGCGGTCAGAATCGGGTCGTTGGCCGGGCGGAGTGAGTCGGTCAGCGTTTCGGCTAAATCATGGTTTTCAAACCGGGCTTTGTCATATAAAAAAGCAGCCGCGTTGTACCGAATCCGGGAATTGGCCCAGCGATACACGAGCGGAAACACGGTCTCGCGGGCGGCAAAAGCCGTGAAGGGTTTGCGGTAGGTCTCGGTCAGAAATGCAAATGCAGCTCCGTCGGTTTTGGCCTGAGTCTGGCGCGTGAGTTGCTTGCCGGTGGGCTTTTCCTGCGTAGCCTCAAACGCCTGAAACCGCGCAAACTGTTGGTTCACCTGTGCGTTGACCCCACCAAACCGAAACGGAACGGCAGCTACAAACAGCGAGTCGGCATCGAGGTCAATGGTGAGTTTGCCGGGCGCGGCCAGAAATGCCGTTGACACCCGGCTGAACGAAAAGTACAGTTCTTCCTGCGGATAAATCAGCGGCAACGCCACCCGAAACGAGCCATCTACATTGAGCGGGGCCGACCGGGCGAGTTCGCGGTCGGGTTGCAGGATGTTGTTGCGGCTGACCACAATCCGGGGTGATTCTCGATACAGCCGGGCGGTGAGGTGCCGAATCTGCCCGGTAATAATAACGGAGTCGGTCTGGGCAAAACTGGTCAATGAACCAAAAAATAGGGGCAGGAAAGTAAGCCAATGTCTCATGCCCAAAGCTACGGAAAGAGCCGATTGATTGGCAAGACATTTTTTTATAATTATTTTTTGCATAACTGACTGAAACTCGTACTTTTGCACTCCCAAAGCGCGTAGTGGCGCAGAAGACATACTTCGGATGAAGGTCCGGTTCCCGGAAACCACATCTGACTCGTTCCAGTAACGTAGCGGCCTTTGTGCCGTTTCTGTTGCACAGGCAGGTCAGGTGGTTTTCACCTGACCTGCTTTGTTTTGCGGCTTTTTTCACCAACAGGCTGCATATCAATTACTGATTCTTAGTGTTCTTTCACGGCTCCGGTTTTGGGAAGCGTTTAATCAATCAATTCACCTGCTTTTTTTACGAAAAGAAAAATGTCTGGATTAATAGGCAGAAAAATCGGGATGACCAGCGTGTACAATGCGGACGGGCAGGCTCTGGCGTGTACAGTTATCGAAACAGGTCCCTGCGTTGTTACCCAAGTTCGTACCAAAGCCAAAGATGGGTACGAGGCCATTCAGTTGGGTTTCGGCGATAAGAAAGAGAAGCATACCAACAAACCGGAGTTGGGCCACTTCAAAAAAGCGGGGACTGCACCCAAGCGCAAACTCGTGGAGTTTAAGGAGTTTAAAACGTCGTTTGACCTCGGCGCAACGATTCTTGCCGCCGACGTTTTTGCCGAAGGTGACACCGTAAACGTGGTAGGCACGGTTAAAGGTCGGGGCTTTCAGGGTGTTGTGAAGCGGCACGGCTTTGCCGGTGTTGGCGGCCAAACCCATGGTCAGCACAACCGGGGCCGTCACCCAGGGTCTATCGGCGCGTGTTCGTTTCCATCGCGGGTCTTCAAGGGCCTTCGCATGGCGGGGCGCATGGGCAACAACCGCGTAAAAATCCAGAACCTGAAGGTGCTGCGGATTATGTCGGAGCAAAATTTAGTGGTCGTTACCGGCTCCGTTCCAGGTGCCAAAAACTCTTACGTCATCATCGAGAAATAAGCCGTCATGGAAGTCATCGTATATAACAGCAAGGGCGAGGATACAGGGAAAAAAGTAACCCTGCCAGACGAAATTTTCGGTATCGAACCCAACGAACACGCTATTTATTTAGACGTGAAACAGTACCACGCCAATCAGCGGCAGGGTACGCACAAAGCGAAAGAACGCGCCGAAAACGCCCACTCGACCCGCAAACTCAAGAAACAAAAAGGCACGGGCGGTGCGCGGGCAGGGTCGGCAAAATCGCCGGTGTTTGTCGGTGGTGGCCGCATTTTCGGCCCCCGTCCCCGCGACTACTCGTTCAAACTGAACAAGAAAGTCAAGCAACTTGCCCGCAAATCGGCCCTGTCGGTGAAAGCCCAGGAAGACCGGGTGTCAGTAATTGACTCGGTAAGTTTCGATGCGCCCCGCACCAAAGACTACATCTCGTTCATTGCCGCTGTCTCTGCCGGTAGCAAAAAGACGCTGCTCATTCTGCCGGAGGTCAATACCAATGTGGTGCTGTCGAGCCGGAACGTGCAGAAAGCCAAAGTAACAACAGCCTCGCAGGTGAATACCTACGACCTGATGAACGCTGACCGGCTGCTGATTAGCGAAGACGCGATTCCTCACCTGCAAATCATGTTCGAGAAATAAAATCATGATAAACGTACTGAAACGCCCCATCGTCACCGAAAAAATGACAGCCATGAACAAGCTGGGCAAGTATGCGTTCGAGGTTGAAATCAAAGCCGACAAGATTCAGATCAAGAAGGCCATCGAAAAACTGTACAGCATCAAAGTCGTGTCGGTAACAACGATGCGGACGCTGGGCAAGAAACGCAGCAAAAACATCAATGGCCGGGTCGTGACGGGGTACACCTCAACCACCAAAAAAGCCATCGTGACCGTTGCCAAGGGAGAAATTATTGACATTTACGCAGACTTATAAATGCGTTTAGGGTTGACTGTTTAACGTGTAAGGTTTTCCCGCACATTAAACGGTAAACCTCAAACCTTAAACGACAGAACATAAATCATGGGAGTTAAAAAACTAAGACCAGTAACGCCAAGTATGCGGACCCGCGTGGCCCCCGACTTTGCCGAACTGACTACCTCCAAGCCGGAACGCAGTCTCCTGGAGCCTCTCAAAAAAAGTGGTGGACGGAATAATCAGGGCCGCCGGACGATGCGCTACATCGGTGGCGGACACCGGCAGCATTACCGAATTATCGACTTCAAACGCGATAAAGTCGGGATGCCCGCCGAAGTGCTGAGCGTTGAGTATGACCCAAATCGCACGGCCCGTATTTCGCTCGTGCAGTATGAGGACGGCGAAAAGCGGTACATCATTGCGCCACAGGGTATTCAGGTCGGGCAGAAAATTCTGTCGGGCGAAGGAGTCACACCGGACGTGGGTAACGCTATGAAGCTGATTTCGATGCCTCTCGGTACGATTGTGCACAATATTGAACTGACCCCCGGCAAAGGTGGTTGCATGGCCCGCTCTGCGGGTACATACGCCCAGTTGGTGGGCCGTGAAGAACGTTACGTGATTCTGCGGACACCCGCCGGCGAAACGCGCCGGGTGTTGGGTGTGTGCATGGCAACGGTAGGTTCGGTATCAAACGCCGACCATATGAACGTTACGATGGGCAAAGCTGGCCGGGTGCGTTGGATGGGCCGTCGGCCACGGGTTCGGGGCGTTGTAATGAACCCCGTTGATCACCCAATGGGTGGTGGTGAAGGCAAGGCTTCGGGCGGACATCCCCGCTCACGGAATGGTCAGATGGCGAAGGGCCAGAAAACCCGTGACAAAAACAAACCATCAAGTGCGTTAATCATTAGCCGCCGTAAAAAATAAGATACCATGGCACGTTCCCTAAAGAAAGGCCCCTATATAGATTTTCGGCTCGACAACAAAGTGCAGGTAATGAACGATTCTGGCAAGAAGTCGGTCATCAAAACCTGGTCACGTCGCTCCATGATTTCGCCAGATTTCGTTGGTCATACCTTCGCGGTTCACAACGGCAATAAATTCATTCCGGTTTACGTCACGGAGAACATGGTGGGTCACAAACTCGGTGAGTTTTCGCCTACCCGCAACTTCCGGGGTCACACAGCGAAAAAAGACAAAGGCAAAAGATAGGGGTTAGTGGTCAGTGATTAGTGGTTAGTTTTTTTACTGACTGCCAGCCACTTACCACTTACCACTGTCCACTAATCACTCAAAAATGGAAGCAGTAGCAAAATTGAGAAATGTGCCTACGTCGCCCCGTAAAATGCGTTTGATCGCCGATCTGATTCGGGGGCAGCGGGTGGGTAAGGCGTTGGGTATGCTGAAATTTCAGCCGCAGGCCGGAGCCGTTCTTTTACAGAAAGTGTTGCTCTCGGCGGTTGCCAACTGGCAGCAGAAAAACCCGGACGCTTCGGTTGAAGAAGCCGACCTGTTTATTAAGACCGTTTTTGTGGACGGTGGCCCAATGCTGAAACGCCTTCGGCCCGCTCCGCAGGGACGCGGCCACCGGATTCGGAAACGCTCGAACCACATCACGCTCATCATTGACAGTTTCGTGCCGTCAGGTTTTGAGGGCGGTGCCGAAGAGACGTATGCAGATGAAAACGAAACACTCGTAAACCAATAGCCACGAATGGGACAGAAAATTAATCCGATAAGCTTTCGGCTCGGAATCGTCCGGGGCTGGGAATCGAGCTGGTACGGCGGCAAAGAATTCGCCGAAAAGCTTGTCGAAGACGAAAAAATCAGAAAATACATCGCAGCCCGTATTCCGAAAGGAGCCATTGCGCGGGTGATGATCGAGCGTACCCTCAAACGCATTACCCTGACGATTCATACGGCCCGGCCCGGTATTGTTATCGGTAAAGGCGGTAATGAGGTGGACAAGATCAAAGAGGAGTTGAAGAAGATCACCGAGAAAGACGTGCAGATCAACATCTTCGAGATTAAGCGGCCCGAAGTTGATGCCAAACTCATCGGTGAGGCCATCGCCCAGCAGCTACAGGCCCGAATTTCGTTCCGGCGTGCCATGAAGCAAGCCATTCAGGGTGCCATGCGTCTTGGCGCACAGGGTATCAAAGTGAAAGTATCAGGCAGGTTGGGTGGCGCAGAAATTGCCCGCTCCGAGCAGTATAAGGAAGGTCGGGTGCCGCTTCACACGCTCCGGGCCGATATCGACTATGCACTCTCCGAAGCCCAAACCGTTTATGGCATCATTGGCATCAAGGTGTGGGTATTCAAAGGCGAAGTTTATGGCAAACGTGACCTGTCACCGGCAGCCATGATGACTCAGGCGCAGGCCAACGACCGCGTTGGTGGTGGCGACCGGGGTGATCGGGGCGACCGTCGCCCTCGCGGAGACCGCGAAGGTGGCGACCGTCGGGATCGGGGCCGGAATGACCGGGGCGGTAACGCGGCTGGTGGTGGTAACGACCGGGGTGGTAATAATCGCGGTGGTGGTGCCGGTGGCAACAATCGCGGTGGCGGTGGTGCTGGCGGTGGCAGCCGACCCGGTGGTGCTGGTGGTGGAGGCAGCCGACCCGGTGGTGGCGGTGGCGGAGGCAGACGATAAACAGAGCAGGGCGGTGACAGGTGGTAAGTGGCTGGTAAACAGCACAGAACTAGCAACCAACCACTAACCACAGGCCACTAATCACTCAGAATCATGTTACAACCAAAAAGAACCAAATTTCGGAAAATGCACAAAGGCCGGGTTCGTGGCCTGGCAACGCGGGGAGCCGAGATCGCTTTCGGAACCTTTGCTATAAAATCGCTCGAACCGGGCTGGATAACCGCCCGGCAGATCGAAGCGGCCCGTATCTCTGTGACGCGGGCTATGAAGCGGGAAGGACAGGTATGGATTCGGATTTTCCCCGATAAACCCATTACCAAAAAGCCCGCCGAAGTACGGATGGGTAAAGGCAAAGGTGCGCCGGAGTATTGGGTCGCTGTTGTGAAACCCGGAACTATCTTGTTTGAAACAACGGGCGTTCCCATTGCCATTGGCATGGAAGCTCTGCGGTTGGCGGCTCAGAAATTACCCCTGCGGACAAAGTTTGTGGTTCGGCGCGATTACCAGGAAGAAACAGAACAAGCGTAAAGACGCAACATTTTGCGTCTCTACCAGACAATAACAAACGCCATGAAAAAGGAAGACGTAACTGTATTCTCGCCCGAAGACCTCCGTAGCGAAGTCACCGCCGAGCGCGACCGACTCTTGAAATTACGATTTGCCCACGCGGTTTCTCCTATCGAGAACCCATTGCGAATCCGGGAAAGCCGCAAGCGGATTTCCCGTTTATTAACCCAATTGACCATTAAAACCCGGCAAGCCTGATGGAAAGCGAAATGGAACAGCCGCAAGAGCAGTCTGCACCGACAGCACAGGCTCCGATAGTAGAGACAGAAATCGCCACGGAAACGATTGAGGCTGCGGCAGTAGAAATACCCGCCGAAACTCCCGTTGCCGAACCGATAGCTGTTGTTGCCGAGGCAACAGAAGTAAAAGTAGATGCTTCAGCAGCCAAGGCAGAAAGCGAACGCAACGCCCGCAAAGAGCGTGTTGGTAAAGTGACGAGCAACAAAATGATGAAAACCATCACCGTTGCCGTTGACCGAAAAGTGAAACACCCCATGTACGGGAAATTTATGAACCGCACGACCAAGTTTACGGCGCACGACGAGACAAACGAATGTGGTATTGGTGACACGGTACGCATTATGGAAACCCGTCCGTTGAGCAAAAACAAACGGTGGCGGTTGATAGAAATCATCGAAAGAGCTAAATAAGCAATGGTACAGCAAGAATCAAGACTGGGCGTTGCCGATAATAGTGGCGCGAAAGAAGTGCTGGTCATCCGCGTGTTGGGTGGCACGGGCAAACGATACGCCAGCGTTGGCGATAAAATTGTGGTGACGGTCAAAGCGGCCTTGTCATCAAGCACGATGAAAAAAGGCACGGTCTCGAAAGCCGTTGTGGTTCGGACGAAAAAAGAAATCCGCCGGAAAGACGGGTCTTATATTCGGTTTGAAGACAACGCTGCCGTACTGCTCAACAACAACGATGAACCGCGTGGTACGCGCATCTTCGGGCCGGTAGCCCGCGAGTTGCGCGAGAAGCAGTTCATGAAAATCGTATCGCTGGCACCGGAAGTGCTGTAAGAAACGATGAAGAAAAAGATTATTCTTCCCAAGCACAAATTCCACGTCAAAGCCGGTGATACGGTGGTCGTTATTGGCGGCAACTCGAAAGGGCAGCAGGGCGTGGTGACGGAAGTGATTGTGGACAAAGACCGCGCCCGTGTTGAAGGAGCGGCCATGATAACGAAGCATATCAAGCCAACGGCGCAAAGCCCGCAGGGTGAACTGTTGAAAACCGAAGGCTCTATTCATATCAGTAACCTGATGCTGATTGACCCGGCGACGGGGCAACCTACCCGTACGGGCCGCAAGGTGAATGAGCAGGGAAAACTGCAACGCTTTTCGAAGAAGACCGGCAACTTTATTCCTGACGGAAAGAACTACTAAGATTCTGAAAATATGGCAACGCCCAGACTTAAAGAAAAATATTTGACCGAGGTTGTGCCGCAGTTGAAAGACAAGTTTCAGTACAAATCAGTGATGCAAGTGCCTCGCCTGACGAAAATTGTTATCAACAAAGGAATTGGAGCAGCCGTAGCCGACAAAAAGCTCGTTGATGTTGGCATTGAGGAACTGACCACGATTTCGGGTCAGAAGGCCGTAGCAACGATCTCGAAGAAGGCCGTGTCGAACTTCAAATTGCGCGAAAAAATGCCCATTGGTGCGAAAGTGACCCTGCGCGGAGAGCGGATGTACGAATTTCTGGATCGCTTGACAGCCGTTGCCTTACCCCGTGTGCGGGACTTCAAAGGCATCAGCGACAAAGGGTTCGATGGTCATGGAAACTATACGTTCGGCGTGAAGGAGCAGATTATCTTCCCCGAAATCAGCATCGAAAAAGTAGCCCGGATTTCGGGTATGGACATCACGTTTGTGACTTCTGCCGAAAACGACAGCGAGAGTTACGAACTGTTGAAAGCCTTAGGAATGCCCTTTGCAAACGCAGGTAAGAAAGCATAAATCATGGCAAGAGAATCCATCAAAGCGCGGGAGCGGAAGCGCGAAGCCTTAGTTGCTAAATACGCCGTTAAACGGGCCGCCCTTAAAGTTGCCGGTGATTACATTGGGTTAGACAAACTACCCAAAAATGCCTCTCCGGTGCGGTTACACAACCGTTGTAAGCTAACGGGTCGCCCGCGTGGGTACATGCGGAAGTTCGGCATCTCGCGGGTAACGTTCCGCGAAATGGCTTCGGCGGGTAAGATTCCGGGCGTAACCAAGTCAAGCTGGTAAACCCTTTGGTTTAAGGTTGATCGTTTAAAGTCTAACGCGCTACTTGTGCGAATAACGACTTTAGACCTTATACTTTAGACTTTCAACGACTTAAATTATTGTTTTCGTAATTTTGCAACCCATTCATACTGCGGGACTTGCAAGTAACAGGACATCAAGAATGACAACAGATCCAATTGCAGACTTCCTGACCCGCGTTCGTAACGCCATCAGCGCGAAACACCGGGTGGTGGAGATTCCTGCCTCGAATATAAAGAAGGAAATTACCAAAGTTCTGTATGACAAGGGTTATATCCAGAACTACAAGTTTGACGAAAGCGGGCCACAAGGGACGATCAAAATCGCTCTTAAGTACAATCCCGTTACTAAACAACCGGCTATCGTAGATTTACAGCGTATCAGCAAGCCCGGCCTCCGCCAATACCGTGGTGCCGACAACCTGCCGCGTATCCTGACCGGCCTGGGTGTGGCTATCATCTCAACCTCAAAGGGCGTGATGACAGACAAAGAAGCAAAAACGCTGAATGTAGGTGGTGAAATATTGTGTTACGTTTACTAAACCGCGAGAAACTATGTCACGTATCGGTAAAAAACCAATCACGCTGCCCGCAAACGTCACGTTGTCGGTAGATGACCAAAACATGGTAACGGTGAAAGGCCCAAAAGGAACCCTGTATCAGGCCGTTAATCCCGACATCAAAGTGGGTGTTGAAGAAGGACAAATTCAGGTCGAACGCCCAACCGAGCAGAAACGACACAAGGCACTGCACGGCTTGTATCGGTCACTGATCAACAATATGGTAACGGGTGTTAGCACCGGCTCCAAGCTTGATTTAGAGGTGATTGGCGTAGGCTACAAAGCAACTGTTGTCAACAACGTACTTGAATTACAGTTGGGTTATTCACACAACGTGTTTGTCGCGATTCCGCCAGAAGTGAAAGCGTCGGCTGTAACGGAGAAAGGTCAGAACCCGAAGGTATATCTGGAAGGGATTGATAAGCAACTCCTCGGCGACGTGGCGGCTAAGATCCGTTCGCTCCGCAAAGTTGAGCCGTACAAAGGCAAAGGTATCCGCTTCATCGGTGAGCAAGTTCGCCGGAAAGCGGGTAAGACCTCATCTAAGAAATAATTTCGCCTGTTTGGTCGGAAATCAAATACTATGGCAACGAAAAAACCAGAAAGACGGCAGCGAATCAAGTACAGCATTCGCGCCAAGATAGCCGGTACATCAGAACGGCCCCGGCTGTCGGTGTTTCGCTCAAACAAAGCGATTTACGCCCAAATCATTGACGACGTAGCTGGTCACACCCTGGCGGCTGCCTCATCGGTTGAATTGAAGACGGAAGCTGAGGGCTACTCAATTGAGACAGCGAAGAAAGTAGGGCAACGGTTAGCCGAGAAGGCCGCTACCAAAAACATTGGTGCGGTTGTATTTGACCGGAACGGTTATCTGTATCACGGCAAGATAAAAGCGTTGGCCGAAGGCGCACGTGAGGGTGGCCTTAAGTTCTAAAAAGATATGATCAAGATAACAAGACCGACAAAGGTAAACGAGGCAGATCTCAAGGAGAAAGTGGTTGCCATCAACCGCGTTGCCAAAGTGGTAAAAGGTGGTCGCCGGTTCAGTTTCTCGGCTATCGTGGTTGTTGGCGATGGCAATGGCGTGGTGGGCTACGGTCTCGGCAAAGCCAATGAGGTGACCGACGCGGTGGCGAAAGGCGTTGAAGATGCCAAGAAAAACTTGATGCAGATTCCGTTGTTGAAGCACTCGGTTCCGCACGAAATGGAAGGCAAATTCAGCGGTGGTTTTGTGTTGCTGAAGCCCGCTGCTCCCGGTACGGGTGTGATTGCGGGTGGTGCCATGCGGGCCGTGCTGGAATCAGCGGGTGTGCGCGACGTACTGGCAAAGTCGAAGGGGTCGTCTAACCCGCACAATGTTGTAAAGGCAACGCTTGACGCGCTGACCAATATGCGGTTGCCGCACCAGGTGGCGTTTCAGCGGCAGGTGAGTTTAAAGAAAGTTTTCAACGGATAGACGTAGTTCGAGGTTTGTAGTTTTTCGTCTTCTGAATAGTTACAAACCTCTACTTACTAACCACCAACAAATATGGCACGAGTTCGCATCACGCAGGTTCGCAGCATTATCAAGCGACCAAAAGACCAGAAGAACACGATTCAGTCGTTGGGCTTGGGCAAGATAAACAGAAGCATCGAGCTGGAATTAACCGATTCGCTGGCTGGCAGCATTCGCAAGGTACAGCACTTGGTGAAAGTTGAAGAAATTTAAGTACTTTTGCGATTCTTTTCGGCTTCGGGTCATTCGCTTTTGGTAAACGATAGCCGTAAGAGTTCAAAAAAATCACTGCTTTAACGAATTACAACAATGAATTTAAGTGACCTTAAACCGGCGAAAGGTTCCGTTCGGGAGCGCAAGCGAGTCGGACGCGGGCAAGGCTCAGGGCGTGGAGGTACCTCTACGCGGGGCCACAAGGGTGCGAAATCGCGCTCTGGTTATAGTCAGAAACTCCACTTTGAAGGTGGTCAGATGCCGTTGCAACGCCGGGTGCCGAAGTTTGGCTTTACTAACCCGACCCGCGTCGAGTATAAAGCCGTGAATCTGGATTTGATTCAGGAACTGGTAAAAGACACCAACGTAACGGTGGTTAGCATGGCCTTCATGCACGAGCATGGGCTGGCTAATAAAAAAGACCTAATTAAAGTACTGAACCGGGGCGAACTAACGGTTGCCCTTGAGATTCATGCTCACGCTTTTTCGGCTACTGCAAAGCAAGCTATCGAAAAAGCTGGTGGTAAAGTAATGATTCCGCAGCGGGTGAAGAAAGAGGAGAAAGTAAGTGAAGCAGCACCCGTAGCACCTACTGAGCAGTCGGCAGAATAATCAGCACAGCCTTAAGACGGGCCGGTCATTAGCCGCCCTTTGTTTATGAACCGGATCATCACAACGCTGAGAAATATTTTTGAGATTGACGAGCTGCGTTCCCGCATTCTCAACACCCTGCTGTTTATCACGGCGTTCCGGCTTGGTGCGAGTATTGTGCTGCCGGGCGTTGACCCAAAGCGGCTCAATCTGACCCCACAAGGTCTGTTAGGGTTGTTGGACACGTTTTTGGGGGGTGCCTTCAGCAAAGCGTCCATCTTCGCACTAGGCATCATGCCCTACATCTCGGCCTCTATTGCGATTCAATTGCTGACGTTGGCACTTCCGTACTTTCAGAAGATGCAAAAAGAAGGCGAATCGGGCCGGAAACGGCTGAATCAGATTACCCGGATTCTGACCATTTTTGTGACAGCTATTCAGGCTATTACTTATGTTCGGACTAC
The DNA here is from genome assembly GCA_038230415.1 of Cytophagales bacterium. Classification (GTDB taxonomy): domain Bacteria; phylum Bacteroidota; class Bacteroidia; order Cytophagales; family Spirosomataceae; genus JBBRNH01. The sequence continues at coordinate 26,581 of JBBRNH010000066.1, forward strand.
GGTTCCGGCAGAGGCACTGCTGATTGATCAGACGTTATTTACGATTTCATCGGTCTTTATCCTGACATCCGGCACCATCTTCTGTATGTGGTTAGGTGAGCGGATTACCGATAAAGGCATCGGCAACGGTATCTCGATGATTATCATGATCGGAATTGTATCGCGGTTGCCCGGTGCTATCATGGGCGAAGCGCAGTCACGCGGATCATCGCAGTTGTTGATTTTCGTGCTTGAAATGGTCGCTTTGTATTTTGTAATCATGGGTGCCGTTGTGCTGACGCAGGCCGTTCGTCGGATTCCGATTCAGTACGCCAAGCAGGTTGTTGGGAACAAAGTAGTGGGCGGCCAACGGCAATATCTGCCATTGAAGCTAAACGCTGCCGGTGTTATGCCTATCATTTTTGCTCAGGCGTTGATGTTCATCCCGGCTACGGTAGCAGGTTTATTCTCGGAGAAAAGCGACTTTGCCGCCACGGTTCAGAACGCTTTCCAGACGTACACGACGTGGCAGTACAACATCCTGTTTGCGGTGTTAATTGTTGTTTTCACATTCTTCTACACGGCTATCTCGGTCAACCCGGTTCAGATTGCTGATGACATGAAGCGCAGTGGCGGGTTTATCCCCGGCGTGAAGCCCGGCATTCAAACCTCTGACTATATCGGCACCGTTCTCGACCGGATTACGTTGCCGGGAGCGATTATGCTGGCAATTGTTGCTATTCTTCCTGCCATTGCAAACCTGTTCGGGATGACAACGTCTTTCGCGCAGTTCTTTGGTGGTACATCATTGCTGATTATGGTTGGTGTGGTACTAGATACCCTGCAACAGGTCGAAAGTTACCTGCTCATGCGTCGGTACGAAGGTCTGATGAAGTCAGGGCGCGTACAGGGTCGGGCCGAAACGGTGGCGGTTTAAGCGATGAGAGGACGCAATAAGGATAAGATGATCTTTTTTCGGAGCGATGAAGAAATCGCTTTGATCAAGGAAAGCGCACAGGTACTTGGTAAGGCGCATGGCGAGGTGGCAAAGCTCATCAGACCGGGCGTAACGACGAAGGAGTTAGATACAGTGGCTGAAACGTATATCCGCGACAACGGGGGAATCCCGTCGTTCAAAGGGTATAAAAGTCAGGGTCACCGCGATTTTCCAGGTTCGCTCTGCATCTCGATCAATGACATCATCGTGCATGGCTTTCCGAGCCGGTATGAACTCAAAAGTGGCGACATCGTTTCGATAGACTGCGGGGTTTTTTTAAACGGATACCACAGCGATAGTGCCTACACCTATCCGATTGGGGAAGTAACACCGGCCACGATGAAATTATTGGTGCGGACAAAAGAATCCCTGTATGTTGGCTTGGCGCGGGCTATTACAGGTGGTTACGTGGAAGACATCGGCTATGCCGTGCAGACGTATGTTGAGCGGTTTGGCTACTCAGTGGTTCGGGAATTGGTGGGTCATGGTGTCGGTAAAAGCCTGCACGAAGCCCCCGAAGTACCGAATTATGGCAAGCGGGGCAACGGCCCGAAGTTGCGCGAGGGAATGATTCTTGCCATTGAACCGATGGTGAATTTTGGTAAGAAAGGTATTGTGCAGGAAAAAGATGGCTGGACAATCAGAACGCAGGACAAAAAGCCGTCGGCCCATTTTGAGCATACGGTAGCTGTTCGGCAGGGCAAGCCCGAAATCCTGACCACGTTTGAATACATCGAAGCGGCTACGGCAAATACGTCGCTCTCGGTAGAGACGAATACGCTGGCAGTCAGCTACTAACGATATGGCAAAACAAAGCTCAATAGAACAGGACGGTGTGATTCTGGAAGCACTATCAAACGCTATGTTCCGGGTTGAGTTGGGGAACAAGCACGAGGTAATTGCTCACATCTCTGGTAAAATGCGGATGAACTATATCAAAATTCTGCCCGGAGACCGCGTAAAATTAGAAATGTCGCCCTACGATTTGAGTAAGGCGCGGATTGTGTATCGATATAAGTAGACAGGAAACTGACCATGAAAGTTAAAGCATCCATCAAGAAACGCAGTGTAGACTGTAAAGTGATCCGTCGGAAGGGGAAACTGTACGTGATCAACAAGAAGAACCCCAAGTTTAAGCAAAGACAAGGATAAGGTATGGCACGTATTGCAGGAGTTGATATTCCCGACAAGAAGCGGGGTGAAATTGCGCTGACGTACATCTACGGTATTGGCCGTAGCCGGGCGAAAGAGATTCTTACCGCAGCCGGTATTGATGTAAACAAGAAAGCAAATCAGTGGAACGACGATGAGTCGAGCGCGATTCGTAACTACATCGGTAACGAGTTTAAGGTAGAGGGTGCATTACGTTCAGAAGTTCAGTTGAGCATTAAACGGCTCATGGACATTGGCTGTTATCGCGGATTGCGGCACCGGAAAGGGTTGCCCGTTCGTGGTCAGCATACGAAAAACAACTCGCGCACCCGCAAGGGCAAACGGAAGACCGTAGCGAATAAGAAAAAAGTAACGAAATAACGGTTCACGGTTTTTGGTTTACGGTTTATGGGGTGCTAACGCAATGCCGATGAACTGAAAACCGAGAGCCGAAAACCGTAAACTGAATATGGCTCAGGCAAAACGTAAAGACAAGGCAAAAAAGCGGATTGTGGTGATTGAACCTGTGGGTCAGGTGTATATTAAAGCCACGTTCAACAACATTATCATCTCGATTACCAACATGAACGGTCAGGTAATTTCCTGGGCATCGGCTGGTAAGATGGGGTTCAAAGGATCGAAGAAAAATACCCCGTATGCGGCCCAGACCGCAGCCGCCAACTGTGCCGCCGTTGCTCACGAAGCAGGTATGCGGAAGGCCGAGGTGTTTGTGAAAGGTCCCGGTGCCGGTCGTGAATCAGCGATTCGTACCATCCAGAACTCAGGAATCGAGGTGACAACCATCCGCGATATTACACCGTTGCCCCACAACGGTTGCCGCCCGCCCAAGCGTCGGCGGGTGTAAAGTGTCGTTCAACGTTGAACGTTCAAAGAGTTTCTGTCTTTAAACGTTCAACGTTGAACGATTACACAAGTGAGGTTGCGCGACATTTAGTTGTGTGCAGCTGAAGTTTCACTTTTAAACCAACAATCAATGGCACGTTATACAGGGCCGAAAGCCCGTATTGCCCGTAAGTTTGGCGAACCTATTTTGGGGCCGAGCAAAGCATTACAAAAGAAAAACTACGCTCCCGGTATGCACGGGCGTGGCCGTAAGCGCAAACAGTCGGAATATGCGACGCAACTGTCGGAGAAGCAAAAAGTAAAATACATATACGGAATTCTGGAGCGTCAGTTCCGAACATTGTTTCACCGGGCAGCGGTGAAAGACGGTATCACGGGCGAGAATATGCTCAAACTTTGCGAAGCCCGTTTAGATAACACCGTTTATCGTTTGGGCATTGCACCAACCCGCCGGGCGGCCCGTCAGTTGGTATCGCACAAACACATTATTGTTGACGGTGAGGTGGTGAACATCCCGTCTTACTCGCTCAAACCCGGTCAGCTGATCGGCGTTCGTGAGAAATCAAAATCCCTTGAAGCCGTCACTGAAAGTCTCTCGGCCCGCAATGCCCGCCGTTTTAATTGGGTGGAGTGGGACAGCACCGAACTGATGGGACGATTCATTAGCTTCCCTGAGCGCGATCAAATACCGGAGAACATCAACGAGCAGTTGATTGTTGAACTGTACTCAAAATAAAGTAACGGGCAATGACGGTTGGCAGTCGGCGGAAAAATTCGCCGTTTGCCAACTTTCATGGCTTACTGGTTTTTTACGCACCGGCAGGTAACTGCTCTAAACATACGAAGCAAATGTCTTTATTAACGTTCCAAATGCCCGACAAGGTAGTCGTTGAGAAATCGAACGATTTTCGCGGGGTATTTGAATTTAAACCGCTCGAACGCGGATACGGCGTTACGATTGGAAATGCCCTGCGCCGGATTTTGCTGTCGTCGCTGGAAGGCTACGCCATCACCAGCGTGAAACTCCCCGGTGTACTGCACGAGTTTTCGTCAATACCGGGTGTGGTTGAAGACGTAACCGAAATCATTTTGAACCTCAAAATGGCGCGGTTTAAGAAAGCATCGGAGCAGATTGACAACAAGATCACCGTTGCTATCAAGAACCAATCGGTGCTGAAAGCCGGAGACATTGGTCGCTTTACGCAGTCATTTGAGGTACTGAATCCCGATTTGGTGATCTGCCACCTTGACGACACGATGGAACTCGAAATGGAGATTTTCGTGGAGCGTGGCCGGGGTTACATCCCTGCCGATGAGCCACGTACTACTGAATTGCCGTTTGGTCACGTACCGATGGATGCGATTTACACGCCCATGAAAAACGTGAAATACACCATCGAAAATACACGGGTTGAGCAACGAACCGACTACGAACGGCTCGTGCTTGACATCGAAACCGATGGGTCTATTCACCCCGAAGATGCCCTGAAAGGCGCGGCTGCCATTCTGATTCAGCACTTTATGCTGTTCTCAGACCAGACGATGACGTTTGAAACGCCGAAGATCGAAGAAGAAAACGTGGTGGATGAAGAGATGCTGCACATGCGGAAACTGCTCAAAACATCGCTGGCTGATCTTGATTTGTCGGTGCGGGCGTACAACTGCCTGAAATCTGCCGATGTCAGAACGCTGGGCGATCTGGTGCGACTCGAAATTTCGGACATGATGAAATTCCGCAACTTTGGTAAGAAATCGCTGACCGAATTGGAGCAACTGGTACAGGAGAAAAACCTAACGTTCGGCATGGACGTGATAAAATATCGCTTAGACGAAGAATGAGACACGGTAAGAAAGACAACCACCTTGGCCGGACCCACTCGCACCGCGAAGCGATGCTGGAAAACATGGCCGCATCACTCATCCTGCACAAGCGGATTGAGACCACGATGTCGAAAGCAAAAGAACTGCGGAAATTTGTGGAGCCGATACTGACCCGCTCAAAGGAAGACAGTACCCACAATCGCAGGATTCTGTTTAAATCGCTCCACAACAAAGAAACAATGAAAGAATTGTTTAATGTGGTGGCTGATAAAATTGCGGATCGTCCCGGTGGATACACTCGGATTATCAAATTGGGCAACCGCGCTGGTGACAACGCCGAGACCTGCCTGATTGAACTCGTTGATTTTAACGAAACGCTCCTAAATGCTGCCGCCGAGCAGAAAGCGACCCGCACCCGTCGGAGCCGCCGAAGCGGAGGGCGTAAAGCTGACGATGCTACTGCCGAAACGGTCGCTACTGCAACTGCCGAACCCGCTATCATTGATACTGTGGCTGAGGTGGTCAACGAAACGCCCGAAGTTGAAGCCACTGCCGAAACTTCACTTACGGGAACGCCCGAAGTTGAATCGGCTGCTGAGACAATGAGTGACGACCTGACTAAGATTGAAGGAATTGGCCCGAAAATCGCCGAATTGCTGACGAACGCGGGCATCATTACGTTTGCTCAATTAGCTGATGCTGAGGATGCTGTTGTTCAGCAAGTACTGACCGATGCAGGTTCTCGGTTTAATGCACACGATGCAACGACCTGGAACGAGCAGGCTGCGCTGGCCCGTGATGGCAAATGGAACGAGTTGACTGAAATGCAGGACCGGCTGAAAGGCGGTAAAGCGTAACGGACTGACGCACGAAAACAGTTATATAAAAAAGGGTTAGCCGGTGAGGTTGGCCCTTTTTTTTAGACCTCATCCGATGAAAAATTCACCACATTCTGAAGCAATCTTGGTTTTGCAGGACGGTTCGGTCTTTCGGGGGCTGGCCTTGGGCAAACGCGGCACTGCCGGGGGCGAAATCTGCTTTAATACTGGCATGACCGGCTACCAGGAAATCTATACTGACCCGTCATATTACGGGCAGGTGATTGTAAATACCACGTCTCACATCGGTAACTACGGTGTGCAGCATACATCGGAGCAGGAATCTAACGGGGTGAAAATCAGGGGAATGATTTGTAATTTTTTCTCACCGATTCATTCCCGGCATACCTCAGATGGCTCGTTGCAGGATTACTTTGAACGGGCCAATATCGTCGGGATTCAGGGCATAGATACCCGGCAACTCGTTCGACATATTCGGAGCGCGGGCGTGATGAATTGCATGATTTCGTCCGAAATTCTTGACCCGGCTGCGTTGCTGACAGAATTAGCTGCGATTCCTGACATGGAAGGGCTGGAACTATCGTCAGAAGTAAGCACAAAATCGGCCTATACAATCGGGGACGAATCGGCCAAACTATCGGTGGCGGTGCTTGATTTGGGCGTGAAAACCAGCATCCTGAGCAACCTCACCGACCGGGGTATTTACTGCAAGGTGTTTCCGGCCAAAACACCGTTTGCCGAGATTGCCGAATTTGGTGCCGATGGCTATTTTATCGCCAACGGCCCCGGAGACCCTGCCGCCATGCCCTACGCGGTTGAGACCGTTAAACAGGCATTAGAAACCGACAAGCCATTGTTTGGGATTTGCTTAGGCCATCAGATTCTGTCGTTGGCGAGCGGCATCAGTACATATAAGATGCACAACGGCCACCGGGGGCTAAATCATCCGGTCAAAAACCTGCTCACGGGGCGGTGCGAAGTCACGTCGCAAAATCACGGATTTGCCGTGAAAGCCGACGAAGTAGCCGATCAAGCCAACGTCGAAATTACGCACCTGAACCTGAATGACCACACGATTGAGGGCATCCGGCGGACAGATAAGCCCGCGTTTTCGGTACAATACCACCCCGAAGCATCGCCCGGTCCGCATGATTCGCGGTATCTGTTCGATGAATTTCTGGAATTGATGGGTTAATCCATCACTTTCACAACCTCAAAAAACACGCCGTTTTGCTGCGGGGCGTTGGCTAATGCCTGCTCGCGGGGGAGGTGCTGGCCGGGAATATCATCCCGAAGAACATTTACCTCGTTGGAGAGGTGCATGAGGGGTTCAACGCCGGTAGTGTCTATCTCGCTGAGTTGCTCCATCCAGGTCAGCACGTTGTTGAGACTGTTGAGTAGCTCGGCTTCTTCGGCAGGGACTATGTTTAGCCGGGCTAAATGGGCGATTTTCTGGAGCGTTTCGGGACTTATGTTCATGGGAGTAAGGCGGGTGGAAACCCGCCTTTTTGCGACGTTTAGCGGGTTTCCACCCGCGCTACTGAATTTAGCGGGTTTCCACCCGCGCTACTGAATTTAGCGGGTTTCCACCCGCGCTACTGAATTTAGCGGGTTTCCACCCGCGCTACTGAATTTAGCGGGTTTCCACC
>JBBRNH010000067.1:0-33790 GCA_038230415.1 Cytophagales bacterium
GTGAGAAAGAAATAGGTTCGCGCAAAGAGTTTTAAGAAGAAGACTTTGCGTCTTCGCGTCTTTGCGCGAACCTATTTCTTTCTCACTGATTCCGTTGCCAATTGTCTAAGATAATTGCCGTTGCAATGCCAACGTTGAGCGATTCGGCACCGCCAAAGCGCGGAATGGTCAACTTTTGGGTGATAAATTTTTCTACGCCGGGGCTGATTCCACCGGCCTCGTTACCCATTACTAAGTAGCTTCCGGCGGCTGGTACGGCATCGTTTCCAAAGTTCAGCGTATGAACGTTCGCTCCGCCCAGAAACGCGCCATAGACCGTCACCTGTTCATTACCCGTCGCATTCATGTCTCCGAAAAACTCCGGCAAATCGGTATAAAACCAGTTTACCCGCGTAAACGAGCCTTTGGTGGCCGAGATCACTTTTGGGTTATGAACATCGGCGGTGGTGTCTGAGCAGATGATTTTCGGGATGCCATACCAGTCGGCGATGCGGATGATGGTGCCGAGGTTGCCGGGGTCACGGATGTCGTCGAGTATCAGTACCAATTCACCGGCTTCGGCGCGGAGGGGTTGGTTGGGGCGGGTTTTCACAACGGCCAGCCCCGCGTTGTTGGTTTCGAGGGTGCCGATGCGGTCGAGGTCGGCGGGGGTAACAATTTCGACCGGCACCCGTTGGTTATCGAGAAGGTGGGTATTTTCTTTGTAGAATAACGCTGTAACAATCAGCAGGTCAATTGTCCAGTCCGATGCCAGCACTTCGCGCAGGTTATTTGCCCCTTCGACTAAGAACGCGCCGTGCTGTTGCCGGAATTTTTTCTGATGCAAAGACCGGATGTACTGATTTTGATTTTTCGAGACCATGATGACTGTATTATGTATGATATGTGATGTATGGTGTATAAACCGAATCCGTTCAAAAGCCATAGCTTATGTTTCGTACAGCATATATCTTACATCCTACATCATACTTCTTTGTTTGCTTTCCGGTTGCGTCACCACCCCAAAAGACCCTACCGCACCGCGTTACCTGCTTTATGCCAGCAACATACGGGGTAGTCAGGTGATTTCGGGCGACGAACTGGCCGGGCTGATTCCCCAGAAGCCCAACCGCCGGATTGCCCGAACGCCCCTCACGCCCGCCCTCTGGATTTATCAGGGTGCCGCCCAAAACTACCGCCCCGAACAGGCCCGGCGTGAACTGCTCGCCAAAACTACCGAATTTGACACACTCAGCGAACGACTTGCTACCAATCCCGACGCGCTCCGAAAAGTAACTCGGCGTTTTGAGCGGGAGGCCCGCAGATTGCGTAGATACCTTGAAGAAGGTGACTGGTGGATGCGAAACCTCGGCGAGGCTCCCACCTATTTTTACAGCCGGGATGTGGAGACTAATGCCAAAAAAATGCAGACGTATCTCCAGCAACGCGGTTTTTTTCAGGCCCGCGTTGGCTACGCGCTCGATACGCTGCTCGAAAACCGGGTGCGGGCCAATTACCTCATCACCGAGGGCATACCGTATAACCTCCGGCGGTTTACCTACGACATTGCCGACTCCCGCATTGACAGCATCGTGCAGGCCGCAGCCAGCGAATCACTACTCAAACCGAACGAGCGTTTTCAGGAACCCAACTTTAACAAAGAGCGAATCCGAATCGAAGAACTCCTCCGTAACAATGGCTACTACGGGTTCTCTCGCCAATACGTCCGCTTCGATCCTGATTCGTCGGTCAGTCAGCCGGGCGATACACTCGCCCGGATGGTTGATGTCTGGACGGTAATTACCAACCCGCTCGGTCAGCCCGCGCATCCGTATTACCGCGTGAGTGAGGTGCGGGTAACGGTCACGCCCGACGCGCCCTCGGCCAGTGCCGATAGTCCGGTTCGGAGCGATCAGCGGGCCGTTCGTCGCGGCAACCGGGTTGGTAATCCGCCCACCGACAGCATCGTACAACCGCAGCGCACCCGCGCCGAAATTGCCGTACCGCTCGACACCGTGATGCAAAACGGGGTGCGGTATCTGTACAGCGGACGATTTTTTCCAACCCGGCTCTTAGACAGTAAAATCAGAATCAGGCCTGGACAGCTATACAACCAGTTTAATCAGACTACCACCCAGCGACAGTTATTTTTGCTGAATCAGTTTAAGTTCGTCAACGTCGGTTTTACGGAACTCGGTGCTGATTCGACCCAAACCAATAGTCTCCGGCGGTTGCAGGCCAACATCACGGCTACACCCCTGACCAAGTACGAATCATCGCTCGAAACCGGATTTTTTGTCTTATACCAGGGCCAAAACGTGCCGGGGCCGTTTGGCAGTTTCTCGTTGCGGGGCCGCAATCTGTTTGGCGGTTTAGAAACGTTTGAGGCCAGTTTGCGGGGCGGTATCGAATACCAGACGGGCTTTATCGGCAATCAGCAGTTTTACAAGGCCACCGAATTGGGTATTAACACATCGCTATCGTTTCCACAGGTGTTGTTTCCGGGGCGGCTGCGGTTTCAGTTTAGCCCCGACAATCCGCGCACACAAATCGGTATCGGATATAACTACACCATCCGGCCCGATTACCTGCGGACGACGCTCCGGGCCACGATGGCCTACACCTGGCAACCGTCGCCGAGCCGGTTGTTCAGCGTGTTTGTGGGAGACGTAAACCTGATTAACACCACGTTTGCGGGTCGCCCGTTAGGCGCTGCCTTTGAGCGGGAACTAAACCGGCAAAAAAGCCAGGGCAGCACGTTGTACCTTAGTTTTCGGCGGTCGTTCAGTTCAAGCATCAATTTTGTTTATACATACAACAACAACGTACTGAACCAAAACCGGCGGGCTAACTTCCTGCGGGTGGCTGCCGAATCGGGGGGGTCAACGCTAAACTTGTTCAATACGAATCAGTTAGATAAATTTTTTAACCGGCTCGATACCGTTCGCGGGCTTCAATATTATAAGTACGTCCGGCTCAACGCTGATTTTCGGCATTATATTCCCATCCGAAGCCGCACCACGCTGGCCTTCCGGGTCAACGCCGGTATTGTGGCGGGCTACGGGCCGGGGCAGGCCGTGCCGTATGAGCGGTTCTTTTTTGTGGGCGGCAGCAACAGCCTGCGGGCGTGGCCGTCGCGCCGGTTGGGGCCGGGCGGGGCGTTACCCCAAACCGATTCGTTGAATAATCCGGTAGTCAGCACCCGCTACCCGGAGCAGTTTGCCTATAATTTCGAGCAGCCCGGACAGGTATTGCTCGAAGGCTCGGCAGAATTGCGGGGGCGGCTGTTTCACCTCGGAGCCGACATCAACGGGGCCGTTTTTGTGGATGTGGGCAATGTGTGGGCGCTGCCCGGCACCAACTCGCGGCCCCGCGCCACGCTGGGATCGGGGCCATTACTGACGCAGTTTGCGGTGGGTACGGGCGCGGGAATCCGGTTCGACTTCTCATTTTTTATTATCCGGCTCGACGGGGCCGTTAAGGTCTGGGACCCCGCCCGACGGTACATCAATGGCGAGGGGCAAGCGGTTGATGATCGGTTTTTTCTGCCGCAGTTCTCATTTCGGCAACTCTTCAGCGGCCCTAATCCGTTAGTGGTCAACTTCGGTATCGGCTACCCATTCTGATACCGGCACCGTAATTATCTGACAATCTGTCAGGAAAATGCGTAACTTTGTTTATGCTTACTGAACTAACCATACTCACCCCGGAAGATAAATCGGTCCTCGACGAACCGCGCACGTTGCCCGACGAACCCGTTGTGGCATTGGGCAAAAAACGGTTGTACATCGAGAGCTACGGCTGTCAGATGAACTTCGCCGATTCGGAAATCGTGGCCGCCGTGATGCGAAACGCGGGCTTTGCCACCACCTCATCTGCCGAAGAAGCCGACGTTATTTTTCTCAATACCTGTGCCATTCGGGAGAATGCCGAGCAGAAAGTCCGTAACCGGCTCGTGCATCTCAACGGCCTGAAAAAACGCAAGCCCGCGCTCATGGTGGGGTTGCTGGGCTGCATGGCCGAACGACTGAAAACCAAGCTCTTGGAAGAAGAACAGATCGTTGACATCGTGGCCGGGCCGGATGCGTACCGCGATATGCCCAAGTTGGTCGAAGAAGCGGAATCGGGCCAAAAAGCGGTGAACGTGTTTCTCTCCCGCGAGGAAACCTACGCCGATATTGCCCCCATCCGGCTAAACTCGAACGGTGTATCGGCCTTTATCAGCATCATGCGCGGTTGCGACAATATGTGCAGTTTTTGCGTGGTGCCGTTTACGCGGGGTCGCGAACGCAGCCGTGATCCCGAAAGCATTATCCGCGAAGCCCGGCAACTCGTTGCCGACGGCTACAAAGAAGTGACCCTGCTGGGGCAGAATGTTGATTCTTACAAGTGGGAAAGAGGGGGCGAAAGGGAAGAAAGGGAGGAGGGGGGCGAAAGGGAAGAAAGGGAGGAGGGGGGCGAAAGGGAAGAAAGGGAGAATGTAAACAGTGGTTTCCTCTCGTCCCTTTCCTCCCCCTCGTCCCCTTTCTCCCTTTCTTCCCCCTCCTCCCTGACCTTTGCCGGTCTGCTCGAACTCGTTGCCCAAATCAGCCCCGATTTGCGGGTTCGCTTCTCCACCTCGCACCCCAAAGACATTACCGACGATGTGTTGCACACCATGAAGCGGTACGATAACATCTGCAATTATATTCATCTGCCCGCCCAAAGCGGCAACAGTCGGGTGCTGAAATTGATGAACCGCACTTACGACCGTGACTGGTATCTAAGCAAGATTGACCGAATCCGGGCCATTCTGGGCGACGATTGCGGTATCTCGCACGATATGATTGCCGGGTTTTGCTCAGAAACCGACGACGAACACCGCGACTCTCTGAGCCTGATGGAGTATGCCCGGTTTGACTACGGCTATATGTTTGCTTACTCGGAGCGGCCCGGCACGCTGGCCGCCAAAAAATACCCGGACGATGTGCCGGAAGCCGTTAAAAAGCAGCGACTTACCGAAATCATTACCCTTCAACAACGAATCTCGCTCGAACGCAACCAACGGCACATCGGGCAGGTGCAGCACGTGCTGATCGAAGGCCCGTCGAAACGCTCGGACGATGAACTCTGTGGTCGTAACGACCAAAATAAAATGGTCGTTTTTCCGCGTGGTAACTATCAGAAAGGCCAGTACGTGAATGTGCTGGTAACAGAATGTAGCTCGGCCACGTTGCGGGGAACAGTTGTCAATGGAAATCTTTGAGGTAGCAATTTCTTTAGCGTTATGCCTTTTATTGGACCATCATTTGCAGGCGAGTTGCGACGGCTCAACCCCTGGTGGGTAAACAAGCCTATGCGCGATTTGCCCGAAACCCGCCGACATCTGGTTGCTCAAATCCACCGGCGGTTTGCCTATAAATTAGCTCCGATTGTGATGGTTCGTGGGTCGAGGCAAGTAGGCAAAACAACCGCCTGTGAGCAGGTAATTGATGATCTTCTGAAAGAGGGGGTAGATCCCAAACGAATCCTACGCGTTCAGTTCGACGACATCAGCCAACTTGAGGATCATGACAGCCCAATTTTGCGGATTGTGGACTGGTACGAACGAACAATTTTAAAGCAAACGCTCAATGAAGCAGCCCGTGAGAAACAACCGGCTTATCTATTTTTTGACGAGGTTCAAAATCTGAAAAAGTGGGCCGAACAACTGAAATTTTTGGTTGATTCGAGTACAACACAAATCCTGGTCACGGGCAGTTCTGCATTGCGGTTAGAACGTGGGCGTGACAGTCTGGCCGGTCGTATTACGTCTATCGAAGCAGGCGTATTATCGTTGACCGAGATTGGTGCACTGCGGAATATGACCCCCCCCGAACCGTATTTGCCTGACAACGGACTGAGTATTTTGGGTAAACTCACGTTTTGGGAAGGACTGAAAGCGCACGGAGAAATTCACAAAACATTTAGAGATCAGGCTTTTAGCTATTTTTCGGCAGTCGGGGCTTATCCACTGGCTCACCTTCGCTACGACGTTCCCTGGGAAGCCCTTGCCGACCAACTCAACGAAACCATCGTGAAACGGGTCATCCAGCATGACTTGCGTTTGGGCGAAAAAGGCCGAAAACGCGATGGGCTTTTGCTGGAAGAGATTTTTAGAATTTGTTGCCGGTATGCGGGGCAGGCTCCCTCTGTTGGTAAGTTAGCTGCTGAAATGCAGGCCAGTCTTTCGACTGATATTGGATCGGAGCGGGTGCGGGTAAACCTGAATTTTTTGGCCGAAACACTCCTGATCCGGCTCATTAACCCGTTGGAAATCAGACTTAAAAAACAGCGCAGCAATGCAAAAATCTGTTTAGTTGATCATGCGCTAAGGGCCAGTTGGCTACAGGAACGAATCAATCTGATTGACCCTGCCAATGAACCAGAAGCTACCATAGCAGGATACATTGCCGAAAGTACAGTTGGTACAGTGCTATCGGCAATTACCCATTTAGACATTGCCTGGGTGCCGGAAAAGGGCCAGAGTAAAGAAGTCGATTTTGTGATGATTTTGGGAAATCAACGTGTACCAATTGAAGTGAAATACCGTAACTCCGTTCGCCAGCGCGACTTGCACGGCATTATTCAATTTATGGACAGCCCAATTAATCAAGCCCCCTTTGGGATTGTAGTAACTAAAAATGATGATGCCATAATTGAAGATAAACGCTTGATAGCCTTGCCTCTATCAACTTTTATGTTGCTACGGTAAATGAATCTACAAGAAATCCAATCCATAAAACAACGCTTCGGCATCATCGGCAACGCGCCCGGCCTGAACTACGCCATCAACGTGGCGATGCAGGTGGCCGCTACCGATCTGACGGTGCTGATAACCGGCGAAAGCGGCTCCGGCAAAGAGTCATTCTCCAAAATTATTCATAGCCTGAGCGTTAGAAAACACGGTCAGTTTATCGCCATCAACTGCGGAGCCATTCCCGAAGGCACCATAGATTCTGAATTATTCGGCCATGAGAAAGGCTCCTTCACCGGGGCCGTTGACCAACGCCGGGGCTATTTTGAGACCACCAACGGCGGTACTATTTTCCTGGATGAAATCGGCGAGATGCCCGTTGGTACGCAGGCGCGGCTGCTACGGGTGCTGGAAAACGGTGAGTTTATCCGCGTGGGTTCGTCTAAAACCCAGAAAACCGATGTGCGGGTGGTGGCGGCCACAAACGTAAACCTGCTGGCAGCCGTCGAAAAAGGGCGTTTCCGCGAGGATTTGTACTACCGGCTCAACACGGTGCCAATTTTTGTGCCGCCCCTCCGCGAGCGCGGTGCCGACATCGAGTTGCTGTTTCGGAAATTCACCACCGATTTTGCCGAACGCTACCGGATTCCGCCCGTGCAACTCACCGAAGCAGCCAAAAACCTGTTGATTCGGTTCGCATTTCCGGGTAATATCCGGCAACTCAAAAACCTGGCCGAGCAGATTTCTATTTTAGAATCAGAAGCCAACCGCCCCATCGAAGCCGAGGTGCTGGCCCGGTATCTGCCGCAGCCAACGCCCGCCGGCAGCCGCCTGCCGATGGTGTTGCCCGGTGGTGGAATGGGGGGGCAGGATAATTTTTCGGAGCGCGAACTGCTCTATAAAGTGCTGTTTGATATGCGCCGGGATATGACCGACCTCAAAAAATTGGTGCTTGATATGCTGGGCAGTGATCAGCACGGCGGGCAAATTCTGAACAAACACAAAGACCTGTTTACGGATGCGGTGCGGGCAACTGACGACGGACACTACGCCGACAGAGCATCCGTTGAGGCCGAATCGGGGTACGTCAATGGCAATTTTTCGGGATCGGGGCAGGCTGGCTCAACGCGGCTCTTGCCCCCGCCCGACCGCTATGACCCCCTCCGATCCGCAACCCCGGAACGCGGAAACCTGCCCGCTGATGATATGGATGTTGCCGATGCCGCCGAGGTGGTTGTTGAGGTGGAAGACATCCCGCACGAAACCGAGGAAGATTCGCTTTCTTTGGAGCGGCAGGAGAAAGAAATGATCGTAAAAGCCCTCCGGCGCAGCAACAATCGCCGGAAAAACGCGGCTCAGGCACTCGGCATCTCTGAGCGGACGTTATACCGCAAAATCAAACAATACCAGATCGATGAAGACTAACTTTCAGTGGCAAGTGGCAAGTAACAAGTGGCAGGTGCTTCGCCCGTGGCTGGTCTTACTTGCCACTTGCCACTTGTTACTTGCCACTATTTCCTGCGGCCCTTATTCGTTTACCGGCACCACGCTGTCGCCCGATTTGAAGACGATTACGGTTAATAACTTTACGCTGCAAACGGCGGGTGGCCCGGCCAACTTGCCCCTTACGCTCAACGAAAAGCTGAAAGAATATTACCAGCGATACACGAGCCTGAAGGTGGTGCCAAACAACGGCGAATTAGTGCTTGAAGGCTCTATCACCAATTATGAACTGCTCGCCATAGCCCCCACTGCGCAGGATCAGGCGGGGCTAAACCGGCTGCAAATCACGGTGTTAGCCCGGTTTTTTAATAACAAAGACGAGACCAAGAATTTTGAACAGTCGTTTTCATTTTATCAGGATTTTCCACAAAATCAGACCCTGACGCAGAACGAAAGCCGGTTGGTTCCCAAGATTTTAGATCAGATTGTGCTGGATATGTTCAATAAAACAGCCGCCGATTGGTAGATTTTTACCTGCCACTTGCTACTCATAAAAAATGCTTGATAAAGAAACCTTCTCGTACTGGGTGACTCACCCCGACGACTTGACCGCTGCCGATTTTGCCCAGATGCAGGAAAACCTGGCCGAACACCCCTACTGCCAATCGCTTTACACACTGGCGGCAAAAGGCGCATCGCTGCACCGAAAATCGAAGACCGTTGCTTACGCCCGGCAAGCCGCAGCCTACGCCCTGAGCCGAAATGCGCTTCGGCGGCTGATTGACAATGAGTTTCAGTGGTCGGAAAATCTGCTCTATAAAATTAATGAACTATCGGCGCGGGCCGTGCCGGTGCCGGATGATTACCAGCAGGAAAGCTACGCGCTGTTTAAGTCAAAATCCAGTTTGAGCAGCGGATTGGGCCGGTTGCCGATGCTTAGTTTTAGACTCCCTGCGCTGCCCCAAATCACGATTCCTGAACTCGATGATGCCGCGCTGACCGAAACGGCACTCCGGCAACACCTTACCCAACAATCGGGCGAACCCGTTGCTGCCAAGCCCGATGCTCACTTGTTGGCTCAGTTAGACATTATCGAAAACTTTATCCGGTTGGAGCCGGGCCTGTTGCCCATCCGGGCCACCATACCCACCAACGAAGATGACGATGATCCGCATCAGGAAGACTTAGCCAAGCGCAGTCCGCAACCGACAACATCGGGCGGCATTGCGAGTGAAACCTTTGCCCAGATTTTTGTGAAGCAGGGTAAGATTAGCAAGGCTATTGAGGTTTATGAGAAGCTGATCGCAAAAAATCCGGCAAAAACGGCGTACTTTACAGCCAAAATCAGCGAATTGACCCAGCAATGACTTGATTGGGGCGATAAGCCCGACAACGGCACAGAACTTGTGGGGACGAGACAAGCTGATTATTGACAACTGATTATTGTTTACTGATAACTAAAAAATGGTACCTGCACTTATTATTGTCGCCTGTGTTCTGGCCGTATTGCTCATTCTCATTGTCTTGATCCAGAACTCGAAAGGCGGTGGCCTGTCCGGTGAAATCGGCGGTTTAGGGTCTAACCAATTGATGGGCGTGAAAAAAACTACTGACCTGCTTGAGCAAGTCACCTGGGGTTTCGGCATTGGCATCATGGTACTGACTCTGGCTTCGTATGTGCTGATTGACAAAGGCACCAGCGGCATCAACAGTGCCAACGTTGACGCAGCCCAGACCCGCACCCTGCCCGGCGCAGGTCCGGTGGCCCCCGCGCCACGCCAGGCAGCCCCCGCGCCGGGAGCAGCCACGCCCGCAGCAGGAACTCCTCCGCGAGCCGCTGCCCCACCAGCATCTGCTCCTGCACCAGCAGCAGTACCGCAACAAGCGGCACCGGCTCCGGCAAAGAAGTAACGCAGACGCGTTCAACAGAAAAGCGGCCCCGTAAAAGGCCGCTTTTCTGTTTGGGTAAAAACGTAACAATGGCGGTGGGCTACGCCAAAAAATAAGGCAAGACAATTCAGCTAACTACCCAATATCATTCAGCACACGGTTGCCAGCAACGATTTTGCTATGGGCAGCAGCGTTTCCTCAACCGGGTAGTTTTGCCGGGTTTCGAGGGCGAAGGCCGCCGGATTGGGCAGTTGTCGGTTTCGGCGGAGCAGTGCTAATTTCATGTTCTCAAACGTGTTTGCCAAACTTCGGCGGGTGCTTTCAACAAACTGCACCTTTACCCAGCGTCCGCCCGGTTCGTGGTCAGCGTAGAGGGTGAGGGTAAACTGATAAATCCGGGTTTCGGCCTGGTTTGAGACGTGCAAAAAGAGGTAGCCTTCGTCGGGACGGAGTGGTTGCAGGCCCACCGGCTCTAAAGCCAGTGACCCGGCAATGTCGGCCCATCGTTGATGCCCCTGGCCGAGCAGCTTACCAAAGCGGGGCAACACAAATGACAAAATGTCGTCCACATCGGCTAAGTAACCCGTGTCGGTTTGTTCAGGCCGGTATTCGATGCGGGGGGGCGGACCGGGATTTACGTGGCTGATCTTCTTTGGGAAAGCCGCGCTCAGGCTACCCTTGTTCGTCAAAAACTGCTGACTTTCGGCGTATCGCTGGCGAAGGTCGGGCAGGTCGGGGCAGAGTTTGTCAGCCGAGAAATTCTGTTGAACAGCCTGTAAATAAGCCAGAATGACATATTTCTGATACTCGGCATCCAGCAATCCGTGTGTCAGCCAGTCGGCAGGGAGGGTAGTCATGGCCGTAAAAAAGGATAATGGTTATAGCTGATGAACTGACGAAACTACAAAATATACGAAGTTATCCAAATTTTATTGGTCTGATACCTGACTTTGCCAGATAAATCACTGGAAAAATGCTCGTATGCCAATACTACCTTGTACCTGTAAATTTGGCAGGACGCAGGATTGGCATAGAAATTGGCAAGCCTGAACCGTCTGCGCGAAAGCGCTTTATCAATTTCAAAACCTTAACGTCTAATACTACAATGGTAGCAGAAGCGGAAGTTAAAGTGAGCGTGAAACCGCTGGCTGATCGGGTGCTGGTAGAAGCCGCCCCCGCCGAAGAAAAAACGTCTTTTGGCATTATCATTCCTGATACGGCCAAAGAAAAGCCACAGCGCGGCACAGTCGTTGCCGTGGGCAATGGCAAAAAAGACGAGCCAATGACCGTTCAGGTCGGCGACACGGTGCTGTATGGCAAGTATGCCGGTACCGAAATTACCGTCGAAGGCACCGAGTACCTCATCATGCGTGAATCCGACATTTTCGCAATCCTGTAAATCTGAGTGAAGAGTGATGAGTGAAGAGTGATGAGTGAATAATGAAGAGTATATACTCTGAATCAGATTCGCTCTCACTTGCTATTCTTCACTCTTCACTTTTAACTCTTCACTAAAAAAAGCAATGGCTAAGAAAATTTTCTTCGATACCGAAGCCCGCGAAAAAATCAAAAAAGGCGTTGATACCCTCGCCGATGCCGTAAAAGTAACCCTCGGCCCCAAAGGGCGGAACGTTATCCTCGACAAGAAATTCGGTTCACCAACCATCACCAAAGACGGTGTAACGGTGGCTAAAGAAATCGAGTTGAAAGACGCGATGGAAAACATGGGCGCACAGCTCGTGAAAGAAGTAGCCTCGAAAACAGCTGACTCTGCCGGCGACGGAACCACAACGGCCACCGTTCTGGCGCAGTCAATCTATTCGGTGGGTGTGAAAAACGTGGCCGCCGGAGCCAACCCAATGGACCTGAAGCGCGGGATTGACAAGGCCGTTATCGCCGTTGTTAAAAACCTGACCGAGCAAGCCCAGACCGTTGGTGATGATTTCAGTAAAATCGCGCAGGTAGCCACCATCTCGGCTAACCACGACGAGGAAATCGGAACCATGATTGCCGAGGCCATGAAAAAGGTCGGCAAAGAAGGCGTAATCACCGTTGAAGAAGCGCGTGGTACCGAAACCGAAGTGAAAACGGTAGAAGGCATGCAGTTCGACCGGGGCTATCTCTCGCCGTACTTCGTGACCAATACCGAGAAAATGGAGGTTGACCTGGAACGTCCTTTTATCCTGATTTCGGAGAAAAAAGTGTCTTCGATGAAAGAACTGTTGCCGGTGCTGGAGCAGGTGGCCCAAACGGGTCGCCCACTGCTGATCATCGCCGAAGACGTTGATGGTGAGGCACTTGCTACATTGGTCGTAAATAAAATTCGGGGTGCGCTGAAAGTAGCCGCCGTGAAAGCACCGGGTTTCGGCGACCGCCGGAAGGCCATGCTCGAAGACATTGCGGTGTTGACGGGTGGTCAGGTGATCTCGGAAGAGCGCGGATTCAAACTCGAAAACGCATCGCTTGAATACCTCGGTCAGGCCGAAAAAATCCTGATTGACAAAGACAACACGACCATCGTGAATGGCGTGGGCGAGAAAGACGATATCACGGGCCGCGTGAACCAAATCAAGGCGCAAATCGAAAACACAACCTCTGATTATGACCGCGAGAAGCTCCAGGAGCGTCTGGCGAAACTGTCGGGTGGGGTGGCTATTCTGTACATCGGGGCCGCTACGGAGGTTGAGATGAAGGAGAAAAAAGACCGCGTTGACGATGCCCTGCACGCAACCCGCGCTGCCGTTGAAGAAGGTATTGTAACGGGCGGTGGTATTGCCCTGATCCGCGCCATTGCGGTGCTTGACAGCGTGAATACGATCAACGAAGACGAGAAGACGGGGGTAAATATCATCCGCGTGGCCCTCGAATCACCCCTCCGCACGATTGTTGCCAACGCCGGTGGCGAAGGCTCAGTGGTGGTAAACAAGGTGAAAGCCGGTGAAGGCGGTTATGGCTACAACGCCAAAACCGATGTGTACGAAGACCTCTTTGCGGCTGGTATCATTGACCCGAAAAAAGTAACCCGGCTGGCGTTGGAGAATGCAGCTTCGATTGCCGGTATGCTTCTGACGACCGAATGCCTGATTGCCGACGAGCCGGAAGAAGCCGGTGCCGGTGCTGGTCATATGCACGGCGGTGGTGGCGGCATGGGCGGCATGATGTAAGCCTGACCGCTGATTACGCAGGTTTAATTGATTTTGCTGATTTTCAGGAACCGCCCGCTGTCGAAAGATGGGGGGCGATTTTTTTGTTATCTTTACCAAAAAAGCATCCAATGGAAGCAATCGCAGCATGGCCCGCCGTTGTCGAGAATCCCTTCACCGATGAGGGATTCTACGACTTTTGCCAGCACAACCCCAACCTTCGGTTTGAGCGCGAAACCGACGGAAAACTCCTCATTATGCCCAACACAGGCGGTAAAACCGGAAAACTCAATTTCAGGCTCTATTTGATGTTCTTCTCGTGGTTGGAAGAAAGTAAAAGCGGTGAAATGTTTGATTCATCAACGGCGTTCCGGCTCCCCGATGGCAGCACCCGCTCGCCGGACGTGGCCTGGGTGCTGCTTGACCGATGGAACGCGCTTACGGACCGGCAGCAGGAACAGTTTCCGCCCCTGTGTCCTGATTTTGTGATCGAACTGCGCTCGGCAACGGACACGCTCAAAGCAGCCAAAGCCAAAATGACTGATGTCTGGATTGCCAACGGTTGCCGTTTGGCCTGGCTCATTGACCCCCAAGCCGAAACGACCCATATTTTCCGGGCCGATGGCGAAATTCAGATCGTGCGCGGCTTCGACAAAACGCTGTCAGGCGAGGATGTGCTGGTCGGGTTCTCGCTGCCCCTGAACCGGCTGTCAGCGTAGCCATTATACAACTATCATCAACTCCCTTGCCCAATCCCGATACGTCTGACCGCCATCGGCTGGCCGAACTCGCCCGCCGACAGGCCCGCGCCCTGGCAATGGGTGGCCTCGCCAAAATTGCCCGGCAGCATGAACTTAGTCGGCTAACGGCCCGCGAACGGGTGGCCCGGCTCCTGGATGCCGACAGTTTCTACGAAATTGGTCAGTTGGCGCACTCAGCCCGGCCCGATGCCCGCGATAAAACCCCCGCCGATGGCCGCATAACGGGCTACGGCACGGTAGCCGGGCAACTCGTTGGTGTATCTGCCGACGACGTAACGATAATGGCCGGGGCGGGCGGGCAGGTCGGCTACCGAAAAGAGTACAGCATCGTCGGGATGGCTCAGAAAAAAGGCTTTCCGGCCATTATCTTAGGCGAAGGCGGGGGCGCACGAATCCCCGATATTATGGGCGCGGTCGGGATGATGTCGTTTGCGTATCCCATTCAGCACCCGCCCCGCGACCGGGCCGTGCCGGTCATTACGGCCATTATGGGCGAGTGCTACGGCGGGCCGATGTGGGAAGCATCGGTGTCAGACGTGGTGGTGCAGGTCAAGGGCGCGGTAATGGCCGTGGCCGGGCCGCCCATTCTGGAGATTGCCACCGGCGAGCGCGTCACCAAAGAAGCCCTCGGCGGCTGGCAGCAACACGCCCGCGTAACGGGCTTAGTTGACCTCTTTGCCGAAGACGATGCCGATGCGATCCGGCTCATTCAGCGCGTCTTGACTTACCTGCCCGCCAACGCTGCCGAACTGCCGCCCGTATTGCCCGCACAGCCGCCTTCGACGCTGAAACAGAACAGCATCCTGAACATTATTCCTGCCGATGACCGCTATTCTTACGATATGCACCGGATTCTGGCTTGCATTGTGGACGTGGGCAGCCTGCTGGAACTGAAACCGTTTTACGACGGGAGCTTAATCACCACCCTGGCCCGAATAGACGGGCAAGTGGTTGGTATTCTGGCGAATAACCCGAAAATAAACGCCGGGGCAATGGGGCCGGGAGCCTGCGAAAAAGCGGTGTCATTTATCATTCTTTGCGATTCGTTTCATATCCCGCTTATTTTTCTGCACGATACGCCGGGTTTTTATGTGAGTCAGGCTGCCGAAAACAACAAGATGCCCGTCCGAATTATGGATTTCATCAACGCCCTGCATCACTGCACGGTGCCGCGCATTACGCTCTTTATCAGAAAGTCGTACGGTATGGCGAGCAACAACATGATGGGCGGCAACATGGGTGCCGATTTTACGCTGGCCTGGCCCACGGCAGATATTTCGTTTTCGTCGCCCGAAGTCGCGTTTAATGTGGTGCTGGGCCGAAAAGTAAAAGACGACCCCAACCGCGACGACATCAAACGGGCGTTTTTAGATAACTTAGCCGACATCAGCGCACCCTGGGAACCCGCCGGGCTGGGCCTGATTGACCGCATTATTGACCCCCGCCAGTCGCGGCAGGAGCTTATCCGGGCGTTGCAGATTGCCAACGGTCAGGCCGGGAGTCGCCACTCCGGGAGTCGCTACGCTGGCAGTCGTCAGGCGGGGGGGCGCAGCAAACGGCTCATGGCAAGCTGGAATAAAATGTGAAACGAAACGCCCGATGACTCTTTACCTCTTTCGGCACGGGCAGGCTTCGTTTGGCCGCGCCGATACCTACGATCAACTGTCGGCCACCGGCCACGAGCAAGCCCGGCTGCTGGGCCAGTTTCTGCATGACAACGGGCTGCACTTCGACCGGGCGTTTTGCGGCACCCTGGCCCGGCAGCGCGGCACCTGGGCCAGTGCTGCCAGCACCAACGCTGACCTGCCCGAAGCAACGCTACTGCCCGGCCTGAACGAACACGATGGGCCGTTTGTGCAGGAAATTCACCAGCACCAATACCTCGAAACCCGCCCCGATTTGCAAGCTGCCTTTGCCGATGCCGCCACTGCCCCGCCCGAATTGCGCCGGGAGATGATGAAACTCATTTTCCAGATCAACACCGACTGGGCCGAAGCCCGTTTAGACAGTGGCTCGTTTGAAACATGGGCCGGTTTCCGCAGCCGCGTGGCCGGTACACTCGACCAAATCAGGGCCGAAACCGACAGCCGCGACACGGTGGCCGTGTTTACGTCGGGCGGAGTAATTGCGGCTATCCTGGGTATTGTTCTCGGTTTGGGCAACCGCACGGTTATGGAACTGAACTGGCAAATCCGTAATACGTCTATCACCGAGGTACAGGTGTCGCGGAGCGGGCTGTTCCTGCGCGAATTCAACGCCGTGCCGCACCTGTGCGGTACCCAATTGGTAACGTATGTGTGACGAAACCGGGAGTCTCATGCCCGCTTCCCCTTTATCATTGTGGGCCTCTTGACTGATACCGGAGCCGGGGCGGTAGTTTTGGTCATCGTAACGGGGTCCCACAGCACCACTTTCTGCTCAAAATAACTCTCGTTGCTGGCTAACACCGGCGCGGCTGCCCGGAAACCAAATACCGGGTCTTCAATGGTTCCCTGGCTACCGGCTCTGACGTTCTGGAAAAAATCGGCGAAGTGCGACTGATGGGCATCTTCGTTTTTGGGCGCGTCGAAGCGGACCTCCTTAGCGGGTTCTGCGGTGCGGGTTTCGGGCGGGTACTGCACCTCATACTGTTTCTTGAACTCGGCCTGGGTGTCGGGCGTAAACGTAAAAAAACTGTCGTAACCGCCGTAGCCGGGGGCTTGGGGTAGTTTGCGCTTGGTGAGAATCAGGTTCTCCTCCGAAAACTCGATCTGGCCCTCATTGCCGATGATGCGGGTTACGTTGCTGATTTTTCCCGCGTTGGCAAAGTTCACCCTCAGCACCATCTGAAACGCATCGTGGGCGGTGGTTTTGGGATAGTCCATCACGCTCGTCATCACGTCCGGCACATCGCGGCCATCCTTCCAGTAGGCCAAGTTGCCCGACGCATAGACCCGCGTTGGCCCCATGGCGTTGGTCACAAAATGAACGCCCGTGATGAGGTGTATAAACAAATCACCGGCCACACCCGTGCCGTAGTCTTTGTAGTTGCGCCACCGAAAAAACCGTTTTGCATCGAAGGGGTGTTTGGGCGCATCGCCCAGAAACTTGTCCCAGTCGAGGGTTTGGGGTGAGGCATCGGGCGGCACCGAGTAGTTCCAGGCACCGATGGCGTTGAAGCGGTCGTTGTTGGATTCGATGTAGTTGATGGCACCAATATCACCGGCCTGCACCATGCGTTTGGCTTCTTTAAAAGCCGCGCTGCTGATGCGCTGACTGCCGACCTGCATGGTTTTACCCGATTTTCGCCAGGCATCAATCACGGGTTTGCCCTCGTTGATGTGCTGCACCATTGGTTTTTCGCAATAGACGTGCTTACCGGCTTTCAGGGCTTCAATCGTAATATGGTCGTGCCAATGGTCGGGCGTAACCACCAATACGGCATCTACGTCTTTTCGGGCAAGAATCTCGCGGTAGTCGCGGGTGGTGAACAGGTTTTGGCCGGTCTCGAAAGCAGTTTTAGCGTGAGCCAGCCGCCCGTCGTAGAGGTCGGCTACTGCTACCAATTCTACGTCGGGGTTGCGGAGGGCGGCCATCGTGTCGTAGTTTCCCTGAATACCCATGCCGATGGTAGCGATCCGAATTTTGTCGTTGGGGCTAATCCGGGCCAAGTTCGGAATATAGGCAAAGGCTTGCGACACGGGCTGCGTGGCCGCTACGACCGAAGCGGCTGTGAGGCCCTTAATGAAGGTACGTCTGTTGGATTGCATATCGGGAAGAGAAATTATGGGTTTTGGTAGGCCGTTGTTTGCCGAAAAGCAATCAGAGACCGCCACCATTTCCCCGAAAAGCATCCGGGACAACAGAATTTACCCAAAAGTGGCTATCGGCATATATCATCCCGCAAAATCATCTTACTTTTCGGGTCAGATTTGCCTTTGCAGGCAACGCGCTCACAAGCCGGACGATTACTACCAACATGGAAACCCAAACACCCGATACGATTCCCGATGGCTTCGTGCCAATTTTTCGCAGTAGTCCGTTCTTAGAGACAGCCGGACCGTTTTATAGTCAGACCGTTGACGACCAGTTAGTTATTGGTTTGCTCGTGCAGGAAAAACACGTGAATGGCCGGGGCTTTGCCCACGCCGGCGTTTATACCACCTTAGCCGACGTAGCGATGGGGTATGCCAGTGCGTTCTCGCAAAAACCGCCCGTGCCGCTCGTGACGGTGAGCCTTGCCACCGATTTTGTGGGCAATGCCAAAGTGGGCGACTGGATAGAGGCCCGCACCGATATTCATAAAATTGGTAGCGCGGTGGCCTTTGCCAATGCCTTTATCTACAAAGGCGACGAGCGGATTGTGCGGGTCAGTGCCGTATTCAATGTCCTGCAAAAAGGCGGTTAACTAATCTCTCACAGTTCCAGCAACCGCTTCACGGCCTCGCCGTAGCTGCTGCCCGTGATGATACGGGTGGCTTTTTTGTCGGTTAAAACAAGTTGGTGCTTCCCATCGAAATGTTTGTGTATCTCGCTGATCTTGTGTGTGTTGACGAGCGTGGCCCGGCTGACCCTGGCAAACGTATCGGGCAGGCGTTCGGCAAGAGTGGCGAGAGTATAGGTGGTCAGAAACTTTTGCCCGTCCATCGTGCAGAGAAACACGTATTTGTCTTCGGCCTCGAAATACGCGATGTCGGTCAGTGGTATGAGCTTGATTTTATCGCCCGTTTTGACCGATACGGCATGGAGTTCCTTTTTTGGTTGCATCTGTTCCAGGAGCCGCATCAGGTTATCGGGAAAGGCACTGACCGGGGCCGTTGCCGGGTCGGTTGCTGCTGTGGGATCGAGCAGTTTTTGTTCGGCCAGGAGCCTGATTTTCCGAGCTGTGCGTTCTAACCGTTCCACCTCGATTGGTTTCAGCAGGTAATCAACCGAGTGTTCGTCAAAGGCGCGGATGGCATATTGGTCGAAGGCCGTAGCAAACACCACCATCGGCGCGTAGGTCAGCCGGGCCAACATCTCGAAACCGTTGAGGAGCGGCATTTCGATGTCCAAAAAAATCAGATCGGGCCGTTGGGTCTCCACTAATGACAGCCCTTCGGCCCCGTTACCAGCCTCGCCAACGATAACGAACGTATCCGAAAAATTAGCCAACAAACGTCTTAATCGGCTGATTGCCAGAGCTTC
Source organism: Cytophagales bacterium (assembly GCA_038230415.1). Classification (GTDB taxonomy): domain Bacteria; phylum Bacteroidota; class Bacteroidia; order Cytophagales; family Spirosomataceae; genus JBBRNH01. The sequence continues at coordinate 19,098 of JBBRNH010000067.1, forward strand.
GTCATCAATGAGAATGGTTGTGAGGGGGAAGTTCATGGGGCAGTTTTTTTACGCAGAAGCGTTTTTAAACACAGCGTTACAGAGAAAAACACAGAGGTCACAGAGCAAACTTTACTATTCGATTCATCAAACCTCTGTGACCTCTGTGAATACCTTCGTGTCTCTGTGTTTAGAAACAACTCTATCTTTTTTTACCAGAATCACCACCTGCTTCGTTGGTTCGTTCTGAAACTCAACGCGGGCATTCTCGCCGTAGAGCAGGGTCAGTTTTTCCTGAATACTTTTGAGACCGTAGCCATCCCCCATCGTGTCGGGGAAAGCCGGGCCGTTGTCGGCTACGGCGAGGTGCAGCCAGCCATCCCGTTCAAAAATCATTACCGTGATCAGGCCACTGTCGGCGCGTTTGCTGATACCGTGCTTCACCGCATTCTCCACAATCGGCTGCAACAAAAACTGCGGCAGTTGCAGATCGTTCAGCGACGCATCGGCCACGTTGATGGCGAAATGCAGCCGGTCGCCGAAGCGCACCTGCTCGATTCGGAGATAGGTTTTGACCATTTCTAACTCTTCGGTTAGCGTACAAAAATAAGATCCGTCGCGGCCCGTTGTGTGCCGAAACAGTTTCGAGAGCAGCATCGTCATTTCTTCTGCTTTGCTGGCATCTTCATGCACTAAGCTGGCAATGCTGTTGAGGGCGTTATAGAGAAAATGCGGGTTTATTTTGGCTTGCAGGGCATCGAGTTCGGCGCGGGTTTTGAGTTTTTCCATGCTCAAAAGCTGGTATTCCTGCTCCGAAATTTTGCGGGTTACGTGCCGGCCCTGCCGCAAGGCGTAGAGACAGGCGTTGCCAATCAGCAAACTCGCCAGCATATAAAAATACCAGGGCGCGGGTTGCCGAAGAAGAGTATCGTCGTAAATGTCGGGTTGCAGGCTCATCCGGTCAATAACGGCCTTACCAAACACGAAATAGACTCCGGTATTAACCACGAAAAACGTTGGCACCAGCATGACCGTGAGGCTCAGGTGCCGCAACCATACGGGGCGGCAACGCCGGTCGAGCCAGCCCGATAGCCCCCACGTGGTCACGAATAACGCCACGCCCCCGGCCACGTTCTGGATGGCAATGAACCGATTCAGTTGGGCAATGAGCGGGTCGGTAGCCGTTGCGACCAAATTGGTGAAGTAGATAATGCCGCTCGCGCCATAGACTAACAGCGCGCCCAGCAGCGACCCGATCAGCAGCCCCCAGCCGGGTTTGCTCAGTAACGTAATGAGGGTCAGGGATTTGGGTTGTTGGTTCATCGTTTTGGGGTGTAGAAACCGGCCAGCCAGTCTCGACAATACGGGTTACTGACACATTTTCTGCATCGAGTCAATTTGTCTGCGTCCCCAATTGGGGGCAAACTCGCTGATTGGTTTGAAGGTAGCCAGTTTTTCGGCGGCTTGTTTCAGCAGGGGGCAGGCCGCTGTGGTGCCTCCGCCAAACTGATCCGGCGTAAACATCAGCGATGAGCCTTCCAGCACGTAGGGGCGGGGATTGGCCGGGTTCAGGGCTTTGGCCTGGGCAAGAGCCTGGCTGACTGCCGGGCCGTATTCCTGCCAGCGATTCATGGGGTCAACCACGAGCCGGGCCTGGGCAATGTAGGCTTTCAAGACCAGCAGTTCATCGTTTTTGGGGGAGATGGCTTCGGCCTGTTTCAGCAGCGCGTCGGCCTTGTCGAGATACTTGTCTTTTTCGGCGGCATCTTTCCCGCCAAAACCGCAATAGACATACTCCAAAGCGGCATAATAGCGCGGGAGCCACTGGGTTGGTTCGGCCCCGGCGATGCGCTCAAACTGGTTGGCCGCAGCCACCATCTCAGCAACGGGCGTGTCGGGCGTTTGGCTTTTCATCATAGCCAGGGCATTGGTCATGGCCGCCATGTATTGCTCCGATCCGGCGGGGATTTGTTGCGCCCAAACGGGGCTGCCTGCGCCGATGATAACGGCGGTAATTAGGGTGATAATCAGGGTTTTCATGGTTGTTTGTTTACAGGGTTTCATTGCATTTTTTCAGCATTTTTTCGGCTTGTTGCCGCCCCCAATTGGGTGCCAGATCGCTGCCGGGTTTAGCCGTAGCGAACTTTTCGATGGCCTTTTTTAGCCAGGGCTGCGCCGATGCGGGTCCACCGCCAAACAGTTTCGGGGTGTACATCAGGTTTGACCCTTGCAGCAAATAAATCCGGGGATTGTCGGCATTCAGGGTTTGGGCCTGTTTGATGGCTTCGTCAAATTTACCGCCGTATGTCATCCACCGAATCATGGGGTTAGCCGCGAGCCGGGCCTGGGCAATGTAGGCTTTCAGCACGGCCAATTCGTCGTTTTTGGGCGAAATGGCTTCGGCCTGTTTCAGCAGCGCGTCGGCTTTGTCTAAATACTGGTCTTTCTCCTCGGTGCTTTTCCCCGAAAAGCCGCAATAAACGTATTCCAAAATGGCATAGTAGCGCGGGAGCCATTCGCGGGGTTCGGCCCCGGCGATGCGCTCAAACTGGTTGGCCGTAGCCACCATCTCGGCAACGGCTGATTTGGGGTTTTGCCTGCCGATGGTTGCCAATGCGTCGGTCATGGCCGCTTTGTACTGGGGTGATTGCGCCCAGACTGGGTTACCTGCGCCGAGCATAACGGCGATAACGAGGGTAATAATCAGGGTTTTCACTGGTTTTTTGGTTTGATTTTGGTTGAACATTTATTGGCGTACCATCCGGCGGTGAGACGCAAGGATGCGTCTCTACTTTTTCAGCATAATCATCCCACCGACGAAGAAACTGCGATACGTGGTCGGGCCAACGGCGTAACGGGTCCTCCCGTCCGGCGTGTAGCGGTAGGCAAATACGTTGGGCGTGTTCAGGATATTATCAACGGTGGCGTATAGAATCACGAAACTCTTTTTGATGGTCATGACGTGGCTTGCCATCAGGCTCAGGTTATGCACGGCGGGCGTTCGGTCGGCCATAAACTGCCCCGCCGTTTCGCTGCCATCCGGCCCTATCCGGTTGGGGTTGTAGTAGGGCCGGCCACTGGTAAAAGCGTAAGTCATGCTCACGTTCGTCTGGATTTTCTCGAAATACCGCTTCGTAATCAGGCTCAGGTTGTGGTTGGAGACAAACGTGGGCTGGGCCGCCACTGCGTATTGCTGAAACAGCCGTTTGGTGTCCACGTAGCTGTACGTCACCCAGTAATCGAACCCGTTGATAGTTTTCTGATCGCGCCAAAACACATCGAAGCCCTGGGCGTAGCCGTTGCCGGTGTTGTTGGTTTGGCCCCAGGGAAAGCGGTACGGATTGGCATCATATGCCCCAACGCTGCCGTTTGCGCCCGTAAACTCGCGCACCAACTGATTGTAGTTTTTGTAGAACGCTTCGATGCGGAACGTGCGCTGGTTTTTAATGTGCTGAACATTCAGAATCAGGTGGTCGGCGCGTTCAAACGTCAGGTCAGTGTTCCGAAACAGGTAGCGATAATCGGGGGTCTGGTAAAACTGACCGTATGCTGCCGACACCTGACTGTATGGCCCGGTTTTGTAAGCAAGCGAGAGTCTCGGCGCGACGTTAAACCGCCCGATGATGCTGCTATATTCGGCCCGAACGCCACTTCTGAGGGCTAATTTGCGCCCCATGTAAGTTTCTGACTCCACGAAAACCGCGCCGTAGTGATCGCTGATGCTGTATGGCGTGCCGTTGATGCGGTTGCCCAAATTCACCGTGTTCACTTCGCTGCCAAACAGGATTGAACTGTTGTTGGCTAAGAGCCGCGTCAGTACGGCGCGGGCCTGAATCCGTTCGCTGTATCGCCCGAAATCCTGCCCGGCCCCGGCCATGATCTGGTCGGTGTCGTGGCTATACGAGGCTCCGGCGTTGAGCAGCCACCGGCCACTGTCCCACGAGACGGTGTAGGTGCCGGTCAGAAACAGGTTGCGGTTGTGTTGCTGTAATTCGCTGTTGCCGAGTTCGTTGCCGGGTCGGGCCGCCGATGGGTCGCGGAAAATCATTCCGATGCGCGAGTCGGTAAACATTCCGTAGAGTTTCAGGAGACCATTTTTGGTGGGTCTCAGGCGGTACGTAAGCGACGTTCCGGCGTATTCGGGTTCACGGGTCCAGGTCACGCGCTGCTTCACGAGGGCAAACAACGGTTTCAGATTGCCATAGTAGGCGGTGGCCGAGAACGACGAGTTGGCGTTGGCCTGGTCGTAGGTCAGGCCCGTGCTGGCGAGATTCAGGCTCATGCTCAGGCCGTTGTTGTTGCCTTTGTCGGTGGTGTTGAGGAGCAGCAATCCCGATAATGCCTGCCCGTATTGGGCCGAGTAGCCGCCTGTGCTAAAGGCGGTGCCTTTGAACATAAACGGCTGAAACCGACCGCGTTGCTGCACATCGGGCAATGACGAGAAAAACGGGTTCTGCACAATCAGCCCGTCAATGACTACTTTGGACTCCTGCGCCGAGCCGCCCCGCACAAAAATACCTTCCTGCTCGCCCACGCGCTGCGCTCCCGGCATCAGGTTCACCACGGCGGTAATGTCGGCCCCGGCCCCGGCGGTGGTCACGATATCCATCGTTTTGAGCATCGTCATGCGCTTCTCGTCGGAGGCCTCAAACGCCCCCGCCGTAATCACAACCGTGTTGAGCATGTTGGCTTCTTCGCGGAGTGTTACGGTAATGTCGGCAGCAAGGGGGAGGGTAATTTTGCGGCTAAACGGCTCATACCCAACGAATGATACGGCAAGCGTGGCCGTGTCTTTACGCGACGTAGTGAACCGAAACGTGCCGACACTATCAGTGTTGGCTCCGTCGTAGGTACCGCGAATGAAGACGTTGGCTCCGGGCAATGCCTGCCCGCGCTCATCAAGAACGCGGCCCCGCAGGGTGGTGGTTTGCGCCGTTGCCGTAAGGGGCAGGAGCAGGATAGCGAAAAGTAACAGGTTTTTCATGGCGACGGGTTGTTTGTTTGATTGATGGCTCAAACGTACAGCCGCCGGGCGGGGTGGGGCAGGGGTTTCCGACAAACCGGGGTTTTGGCGGAGTGAATGGGGTGAATGGGGGCGTGAGTTTGGAGAGATAAGGGTGAGAACGAAAAAGAATAGGTATCTTCATTTATCAAAAACGTCCTCAAAAAATGACCTTAGCTGGTTTTCTTTCGGGTGATTTCGGCGGAAAACGATAGGTGTATGAATCCTGTTGACTTGGTCTATATGGTCAAGTTTGACAAAATCATCTTTCCCGATTTTGAGATACCAGCCATGAAACAGTCGGCTTCTGGCCGCTTCCTGATTGTCAGCTACGCTACAGACGTAGTTAATAACAACATCGGGCAATGCATCAAAGGTTGATAGCAGGGCATTTAGAACAGTCTGCTCAACTCGCGGGTCTCTTTGCTTACCCTCGCCAGCTATGGGAGTTATCGAGAACGAAAGTACCGTAATCAAAAGAGACGACTCAGTGATATAGTCTGAGTCGTCGGTAAACGCTATCTGGTAGGTTACGTTAAAATCTGTCTCAAATACAAACCCGCTTTCATTTTCCGTCAGTGGATATGGTAAACGGTTTGACGAACGTAACATCAATTGGTTTTTTGGTGGCATTACCACTTTTTAGATATGCTTGAACGCGCCGTTTTCGCGCCAATAACTCCCTGGCAATGTCTTTTGGAAAGGCTATTGTTGATGCCATATTGTTTCCTCGTTGATACAACTGATTTTAACCAAAAAGATAGAAGCAACCTAACAGATCTATCTCGCTTTGCCAACTCGAAACAATCAAAACATTTGTATAGTGACACAGCGGCCTATTTCACCGCTTCCTCCACCGGGTTGCCAATGCAGCCGTTGGGTTCCAGAATATGGAGCATCGCCGATATGGTTGGGGCAATGTCGGAAATATGCGTCCGCCGGAGGGTTTGGCCGGGTTTCACGCCCCAGCCGTAGAGCAAAAACGGTACGTGCGTATCATAGTTGTGGGTGGTGCCGTGCGAGGTGCCGCCTTTGGTGTAGCTTTCGAGCCAGGCGGGTTCATAAATCACGTAGAAGTCACCACTCCGCACCGGATGGTACACGTTTTTGAGCATCGAAACGGTTTGGTAGGGTAGGGGCGTGGCCGCGAGGTTATGAAAATTCACGACCTGCAACACGCCCTTTTGTTTCAGTAACTCGTTCTGCACCACCACAAAGGCATCGGCCATACTCACTTTCTTCTCCTGCATCAAGGCCCGGTCGAGATAAATTTCCTGATTGAAATGCCGCAACACCCACTTGGCCTCGCCGAAGGCCCGGTTCAGGGCGGCATCAACGGCGCGGTTGCTCTCGGCTCCGTCGCGGTTGCCCGCCGGGATGCGTAAACTGCGCGAATAGCCGGGCGCGTCGGCGGCTCCGTGATCGGCAGACAGAAAGACGAGGTAATTCCCGGCCCCCACCTGCGCGTCGAAGGCCGTCAGCAACTCGGCCAAAACCCGGTCGAGCCGCAGGTATTCGTCTTCGGTTTCGATGGCATCGGTGCCAAAGCGGTGGCCGATGTAGTCGGGCGAGGAGAAACTCACGCACAGAAAATCGGTGTCGGTGCCTTTGCCCATGTTTTCACCGGCGAGGGCGGCAAGGGCCATTTCTTTGGTGAGTTGGTCGCCGTAGGGACTCGTGCGGAGTTCTTCGTATTTCTGGCCCATCGCGGCCACAAACGAGTGCGGAAAAACAGGTTTCGTTTCGCCCTGCAAGACGTTTTCAAAGGGCGTGTCGTCGGCAGTACTTTCGGTGTATTGGGCTATCGGCAGCAGCGGTTCCCAGCGTTGGCTCATAAACTGTTCGGGCAGCTTGCGGGCGTTCACGGCCTGCACCCAGGCGGGCAGTTGGGTCATGTAGTAGGTGCTGGAAATCCAGTTGCCGTCTTTCGAGTCGAACCAGTAGGCGGCATCGGCGGCATGACCGGCGGGCAGGATCGAACCCCGGTCTTTCAGGGCCACGCCAATCACTTTTGAGCGGCCCTGACTGGCAATTTTTACCTGGTCGGTAATGGTGCTGGTGATGAGGTTTCGGGGCGACATTTTTCCGGCAATACCCTCGTTACCAACAGTTTTAACGGTTGTATCTTCGGCGCAATAGACCAATCGGCCCTGATTTCGGTCATAAAAATCGTTGCCGACGATGCCGTTCAGGGCCGGGGCCGAGCCGGTGTAAATAGCCGCGTGGCCGGGGCCGGTGTAGGTAGCGGCATAGTGATAATGGTTGTTGCGGGCGTTGAAACCCTGATTCATCAGCCGTTTGAAGCCGCCTTCGCCAAACTTGTCGTAATACCGATAGAGGTAATCATAGCGCATCTGATCAACCACAATGCCCACCACGAGTTTGGGTTTGGCGAGTGTTGCCTGACCCGTGCCGGGCGTTATCCGCATTACGCCGGGAGCTACGTTAGGTAGTTTTTTGATAGTCTGCGCTGGCGCGAAGGTGGCCGTGATCAGGAGTGATACTGAAATTGTCAGGCAGGTAAAGCGATTCATGCGGGCGTTGGTTGCGTTTATTTTGGGGCTAAATTACCCAACGCCGGGCGGTTAGCGGCCAAAACTACCGTTGGCTCACCAAAATTTAACAGTCGGGTAATGAACCCCTGCCGTGTTTTATCTTTACGGCACAGACCAACACCCCAACCGATGGAACCGCATGAGCCAACTGCTTACTGATTTGATTGCTCAGGGCGAAGGTTCCCGGCTCGATTTTAAACTCACCATCTCCTCATCGGCCCGGATTGCCCGCACCCTTGCGTCCTTCGCTAACTCGTCGGGCGGTACCATTCTGATTGGCGTGGCCGACGATGGCACGGTGGCTGGCGTAAAATCCGAACAAACCGAAATGGAGCGCATCGAAGAAGCGACCGACTTTTTTATCGTTCCGGCCCTCGAAATCACTTATGGAACCGTCGTGGCCGACAACCGCTTGGTGCTGGTGATTGACGTGCCGGAGAGTTTAGACAAGCCCCATTACGCCCTCGATGAGCGGGGCAACCGCACGATTTACATTCGCTCCCGTGATAAATCGGTGCCAACCAATAAGCTCATCGTAGAATCAGAAGGCATTGATAATCAGCTATTACAGTCGCCCCCGGTGAAGCTATTGCTAACGTATCTCCGTCAGAACGACGACGTAACGCCCGCCAAACTCGCGCAGATGGCAAACCTGTCTGACCAGCGGGCGGCCCGGCTCCTCCGCGAGTTAGCCGGGCAGGGCTTATTGCTATTGATTGATAACGGCAGGCGCACCGATGCCCGCCAAACCCGCTACGCGCTGAAGGTGAGTTAGGCGGTCGGCTCTCAATAAATGAAATTTGTTTCATCAGCCATTTTATACCGTTCTTGTTGCATGATCCCGAACTATCTAAACAAGCAAGACAATGAAAAAACTGTGTATTATCCTCATTCTTGTATCGGTCAGCCTGACCAACGCACTGGCCCAAAATCGGCCCAAGTCCGATAGCGTGGTCTATCTCTCGCCCTACGTGGTGGTGGGCTTGAATCCAAAACAGGTGCAGGTCAGTGGTGCTTATTCGCTGTATGTGCCGAAAGGAATTTTGACCGAGCGGGTTCGGGTAGCCGTTAAAAACTCCAATTCCTGGGCCGATTATGTTTTTGACGAAACGTATCCGCTCAAACCCATTGCCGAAGTCGAAGCCTATATCCAACAAAACAAGCACCTGCCCGACGTGCCGAGCACCGCCGAGGTAATGCGCGGTGGCCTTGACCTCGGCGACGGACAACGGATTTTGTTGCAGAAAGTAGAAGAACTGACGCTCTACATCATTCAGCAGGAAAAACGCATCCGGGCATTGGAACAAAAACTCAACGCGGCCCAGCCTAAGCACTGACCATGAAACAGACGACCGGCTTACTACTCCTGGCGTTGGTTATGGCTACGGTGGCGGCACGGGCGCAGGTTGATTATTCGTTTTCGGCGGTGGCTGGCACCTACACGCCCCTGACCGCGCCCACCACCGCCACCCTCACGGCGGCTAACCCCGGCGGGCGCACCTTGCTCGACGAATCGTTTGCCAACGACATCCCGATTGGCTTTGTATTTCAGTACAACGGCCTGAATTACAGCACTATTCACCTGAACGCCAACGGTATAGCTTCGCTCGGAGCCGCGTTTGCAGCAAATGCAACGGCCAATCCGGGCTACGACGTAAACGAACTGCGGGCCGCTACCGGCTACCGGGGCGTGACGCGGCCCGTGCTGGCCCCGCTTTGGGATGACCTCTCGCTTTCGAGTCCGACGGGCCTGACATACAAAACCGACGGCACCGCGCCCAACCAGGTTTTTACGGCGCAATGGCAGACTATGCTCTGGCAAACGGGGTCGGCGGCAGTGTCGTTTCAACTGAAATTATACGAAACTAACAACATCATCGAGTTTGTGTATCGGCAGGAAAGCAGTGCGGGCAGCGGCACCAAATCGGCCTCCATCGGGATCACGGCAGACGCGGGCGTACCCCTCACCGACGACGACCCCGGTACATTTCTATCGCTCGGCAATGCCACCGCCACGCCCACCGTCAGCAGCACCGCCGAGACTGAAACCATCAGTACCCGACCCGCCACCGGGCAGATTTATCGGTTTACGCCCTCGCCCTGCGCCGGGCCATCGGGCTTAAAAACAGTGCGTTACGGGCAAAATACGGCCACCGTTCAATGGACAGCCCGCGCCGGGGCAACGGGCTATCAGTATGGTTTCAGCACAATTGAGGTGCCGCCCTCAACCACCATAACAACCACCGAAACGGTGGTCAGTCTGTCGGGATTATCGCCCAATACGACCTATTATCTTTACGTTCGGACCCAGTGCGGTTCGGCGTGGCGGGTGTTGCGATTTCAAACGGCCACCGCAGCCACCGTTCCCTATACCGAAGGTTTTGAGGCCGCACTCGATAATGCCCTGCCGAGACCGATGCGCCGGGAAACTGCCAGCAACACATTTGCTGACGTATTTTGGCAAACCACCAACCTGCTGCCAGCCGCCACCGGCACCAAAACGGCCATCAACACCGCCCCGTTTGTGGCCGCCCAAACCTGGCTCTACACGCCGGGCCTTAGTTTAGTGGGTGGCACGGCCTACAAGGTGATCTTTAAGTACGCCACCACCGGCGGCACCCAGGCGTTGGATGTTCGTTACGGCACCGAGACCGGGGCCGTAGCCATGACCAATACGCTCTTTAGCAGCACGAGCATCGTAAATACGTCGTTTCAGTCAACAACCGTAACGTTTTGGCCGTTGGCAACGGGAATGTATTACGTGGGGTTCCTGTATAAATCGGCGGTCAATACCAGCATTTTTCTGCTCGATGATGTTGCCGTGCTGATTGACCCGAACCCGGTAACGCTGTGCATCAACAACCCGTTTTTGCCAACCTACGCCCTCGGTGCATCGGCGCAGGTGAAGGCGCAGAATACCCTCACGGCCATTAATCAGATAAATTCCGGGGCTAACGTCCTGCTCCAGGCCGGCGAGTATGTTGATTTAAATCCGGGGTTCGATGCCGACACCGGGGCCGACGTTATTGTGCAAACCGGACCCTGTAACAACTAAGGCCATGCCGAAAAACCGCTGGCTAACAGCCTGTCTAAGCATCGTATGTATGGGCGTTGGGCGCAGCGAAGCCCAGATAACCCCCGTCCCGGACGTGATTTCTATCTCGACCCTGACCACCGATTTATACGAACGATGGCCGCAACCCGGCACGGTCGTTATTCGGAGGAGTGGGGGCGTTCGGGCCGTAACGGTGCCGATTAGTTTTAGCGGAACCGCCACCAAATCAGCCGACTACGCAACGTCGGCGGGGGCCAGCATTACGATTCCGATGGGGGCGCGGGAGGTCTGGATTCAGCTAAAACCCGTGGCCGATGCCCTCACCGAAGCCACCGAAACCATTCAGGTTCAGGTGCAGCCATCAACGGCATACAGCCTGACGGGAAGCACATCGGTCACGATTAATCTGCGCGACAACAGCACCCTGCCGAGCGATGACGAAGCCACGCGGTTTCTGATTCAGGCCGGTTTCGGGGCCGACCCCGGCGAGTTGTCTGACGTGAAAGCGTTGGGGTTTTCGGCCTGGATTGACCAGCAAATCGCCCGGCCCAAAGGCTACCTCCAGCCCGTGATTCAGGCCCGGCAGGATGCCAACCTCCAGACGTATCACCCGGCCACCAAAATCGCCCTCTGGACCCAGGCCATGCGCCGGCGGTATCCGCCCGATGGCGGTACGGTGGCTACCGATGTGCTGCGGCAACGGGTGGCGTATTCGCTGTTACAGATTTTTGTGGTTTCGCAAAACGTGGACGCGCTCTCGCTCAATTCCAAAGGCGTAACCAATTATTACGACAGACTTTTAGATGGCGCGTTCGGCAATTTCCGGCAACTGCTCTACGACGTGACCATGCACCCCTGCATGGGCGTTTACCTGAGTCACGTGGGCAACCGCAAGCCCGACAACATCGAAAATCGGTTTCCCGACGAAAACTACGCCCGCGAAGTCATGCAGTTGTTCAGCATCGGGCTGTGGGAACTCAACCCCGACGGCACGCGGAAACTCGTAAACGGACAGCCCGTGCCGACCTACACCAACAGCGATATTACGCAGTTTGCCCGCGTCTTCACCGGCATCCAGTTCGGCGGCCCCAACAATACGCAGTTCGACTGGTCGTACCCGGACTACCTGTACCCGATGAAAATCTGGGATTCGGAACACGACATGAACGCGAAAACCCTGCTGCGGGGAACCACGCTGCCCGCCCGAACCTACAACCCGGCCACGCCCCTCAGCACAACGGCGGCAATGGCCGACCTGAACGCGGCCATTGATAACCTTTTTAACCATCCCAACGTGGGGCCGTTTATCGGGCGGTTGCTCATTCAGCGGCTCGTTACCTCAAACCCCAGCCCCGAATACATCGGGCGCGTGTCAGCGGTGTTTGCCAACAATGGGTTGGGGGTTCGGGGCGATATGGGTGCGGTCATCAAGGCAATTTTGCTGGACACGGAAGCCCGGTCGTTCGAGAAAACGCAGGAGCCGACGTTCGGTAAGATGCGCGAGCCGTATATGACGCTGATGAACATGGGCAAGACCTTCAACGTCTGGCCGCCGAGTGGTAATTTCGAGAGCGCGACGTATCTCTACGATTTTTATTTGCAGGAGCCGTTTCAGTCGCCGAGCGTCTTTAATTTTTATTTGCCCAACTACCGTCCGCCCGGCGAACTAACGGCGTTGGGGTTATACGCGCCGGAGTTTCAGATTCTGACCGCCGTAACGGCCATCGAAACCCAGAATAACCTGCTCAACTCGGTCGAAAATCAGATTGCACGCTGGGGTTCGGCACCGGGCGATGAGTTGATACTCGATTTTTCGCAGGAAATCCCGCTTGCCAGCGATGCCGACGCGCTGATTCGGCAACTCTCAACCCGGATGACAGCCGGCACCCTGCGCCCCCGTAGTTTCCAGAATATCCGCGAGGCCGTACTGAAAATCACGACCGACAACACCAATTGGCAAACCGACCGGGTGAAGATGGCGGCTTATCTGATTGGGGCCAGTTCGGAGTTTAACATTCAGAAGTAAGATTAAATGAAAACAGCTCCTCAACACGATATGAATCGGCGGCAGTTTCTGGGTCAGGCCAGTTGTGCCGCCGTTGGCACCACCTCGCTGCTCAGTACGCTGACCAATATGCTGCTGACGGGTTCGGCGGTGGCCCAAAACGCCAATGATTTTACTGATTACCGGGCGGTGGTCTGTCTGTTTATGCCGGGCGGTAATGATTCGTTCAACCTGCTCGTCCCAACCGGCACGGCTTACGCTGATTACCAGACCGTTCGGAGCGATTTAGCTCTATCGCAGGCATCGCTGCTGCCCATTACGCCGGTGAATAACGCAGGTCGTCCGTTGGCGTTGCATCCGGGCGCGGCAGACTTACAAACGTTGTTTAACCAGCAAAAATTAGCCTTCATTGCCAACGTGGGTAGCTTGGTGCGGCCTACGACCAAAACCGATTTCAATAACGGCAACGCACTGCCCTACGGCGTTTTTTCGCACTCCGACCAGCAGGAGCAGTGGCAATCGTCAATCCCCGACGTGCGGAGTGGCCTGGGTTGGGCGGGCCGCACCGCCGATTTGTTAGAGAGTGCCAATGTGAAATCGAGCGTTTCGATGAATATTTCCATCTCCGGCAATAACCTTTGGCAGGTTGGCAATCAGGTGGTGCCTTACACCGTGAACGCCAACGGTGCGCCCGCCCTCAACGGCTACCGGAATGAGTGGGGCTATGACCCCATCCGGCACAGCGCGATTGATAACCAACTGGCGCAGGAGTATAAAAATATGCTGGAGAAGACCTACGCCCGCATGAAACGCAACTCGCTCGATGCATACGACCTCTTTACCGAAGCCACCAGTAATCCATTGCCCGCCGATAACTTAGGGTCGGGGCCGTTGGGTAATTCGTTGCGGCAGGTCGCCAAAATCATTGCCGGGCGCAACACATTGGGCGTAAAACGGCAGCTTTTTTATGTGCAGTGGGGCGGTTGGGATTTTCATGACAACGTGCTTGACAACATGGCAACCATGATTCCGGTGGTGAGCAGTGCCATCAAAGCGTTTTATGACCTAACGGTGGCGATGGGTGTCGAGAACAATGTCACGCTGTTTTCAGCTTCGGAATTTGGCCGCAGCCTGACCTCCAACGCCAAAGGCTCAGACCACGCCTGGGGTGGCAATCAGTTCGTGGTGGGCGGGGCCGTGAATGGCAAACGAATTTACGGCGCGTACCCCGACTTGCACGAAGGCAATGCGTTGGATATTGGGCGCGGGCGCATCATCCCGACAACGGCGGTTGACCAGTTGGCGGCAGAACTGGCGTTGTGGATGGGCGTGGCAAAGTCAGATTTGCCGGTGGTGCTGCCCAATATTTCACGGTTTTATAACATCACCGGCCCGGCGGCTCCGCTTGGGTTTATGGGGTAATAATTTACCCCCCGTCCTGAAGGGAGCCTTGCTTGCGCGTTTAAGTTCGCGGTAGTTTATTTTAGCGCAAGCAAGGCTCCCTTCAGGGCGGGGGGTATTCTCTGACAAACTATTTATGACCAAAAGTGACGTTACAGATTTCTTCCAAAACCTGCAAGACCGTATCTGTGCGGCCCTCGAAACCGCCGATGGCGCGGGCCGTTTCCGCGAAGATGCCTGGGAACGGCCCGGCGGTGGGGGAGGGCGTTCGCGGACACTGACGGGCGGAGCCGTGATTGAAAAGGGGGGCGTGGGTTTCTCCGCCGTGCATGGCCGCGCTACCGAGGGAACGTTGCGACAGCTACACCTGCCGCCCGACACCGAGGCCGAATTTTTTGCCACCGGCGTATCCATCGTCCTGCATCCGCACAACCCGATGGTGCCAATCATCCACCTGAACGTCCGGTATTTCGAGATGAGTACCGGCCAAAGCTGGTTCGGCGGGGGCATTGATCTGACCCCGCATTATGTGCTTGAAGCCGATGCCCGGTGGTTTCACGCGCAACTCCGCGCCGTTTGTGATCGCCATGAAATCGCTGATTATCAACGATTCAAGACCTGGGCCGACGATTATTTTTTCATTCGCCACCGGCAGGAGACACGTGGTATCGGCGGGATTTTCTTCGACAATCTCAC
>JBBRNH010000068.1:0-33596 GCA_038230415.1 Cytophagales bacterium
CTGCCGCTTGCAGTCCGCAGTCAAAAGAAACTATAATTGACAGAGTACTGCAAGCGGCAGGCGATCCTGGCCGCGTTACTTTCAGTTTATAAATCACACCAACACTTGCTTTTTATTCTGCGGCTTGCTTATTTCACAAAATAATATGCAACTTGTCCTACCTACTAAGTTGTTCCTGCCTCCGTAACGTGTTGTCTGATGAAGTGTATCCTCTTTGTTCTCAATCTGTTGGCGGGAGCCTGTCTCGTTGCACCGGCTGTTGCCCAGTCTCTCAGCCCCGCCGAGGCCCGCGAAGACCTGTACTTTTTGAAGCGTAAACTCGATTTACTGCACCCCGGCTTAGGGTTTTATACGCCCCGGAACCGCGTCGAATTTCTGTATGATTCGCTGCATAACCACCTCAATGGGTCGGTGAACTACCTTGATTTTTACCATCACCTCAGTCCGCTCGTCAGCAGCCTCAAAGACGGCCATACCAACCTCAACCACCGGCGGGGCTACATCAACCGCGATACCCGCTACGTGCCGTTTTTTCTGCGAAAAGCCGACAACGCCCGCTATTATATCAGCCATAACATCAGTGCTGACACCGCACTCCGGCGCGGCACCCAACTGCTGACCATCAACGGAAACGCCATCGCCGACCTCCACCGTGATTTGATGAACGCTGACCGCTCCGGCTCCGATGGCGATAACCTGACCGGACGGCAGCAGTGGAGTCTGCATCAATTTGCTGATTATTACGCGGCCTGGTTCGGCTCAACCGATTCGCTCACCATCACCTACCGGCTTGCTACCGACCCCGACACCCTGACCCGGCAAACGCGCATCGCCTGCCCCCGACTCGATCAGTTCAGGGCGCGGCTCCGGCAACGCTACGGCCCCGAACTTAACCGGCAGCCTAACCTCGCCCTCCGTATGGTGGATACCGTTACGCATACGGCGTTACTCAGGGTTTCGACGTTTATGAGTCCCAAAAATTATGATCCGTTTCAGTGGGCGTTTAATCGGCAGTTGAAACGGGTGTTTCGGCAATTGAAACAACAAGGTACTGATAATCTGATTGTTGATCTGCAAAACAATGGCGGGGGTATGGTGGTAAACTCAGCGCGGCTGCTGCAATATTGGCTGCCCAATCGGTTTAGAATGATGGAGCGCGAACACCTCAAACGGGCCGCCCGCGCCGAACTCGTTACGCGCTGGAACCCGTTTTCGGCCCTGAACTTCAGCCTAAACTACAAAACCGACGGACACGGTGGCTTTGCCAGCCGAACCCGGCAGTGGTTTCGGCCCCGGCACAAGCTGGCGTTTCGAGGAAATTTGTACTTTTTGATGAATGGCGCGTCGTTCTCCGCTACCACCACCATGCTGGCAAAAACCCTCGACGCGGGCATCGGAACGTTTGTGGGCGAGGCTACGGGCGGGGCGTATTGGGGCGATTTTGCCGGTCATTTCAAGACTATTACCTTACCCAACTCCCGGATTCAGGTCAGAATACCACTCAAAAAACTAACCCACGCCGTGGCCGAACAGCACGCCAACGGCTTCACGGTAGAGCCGGATTATGCCGTCTTGCGCACCCACAGCGATATTTTGCAGGGCCGAGACCCTTTGCTCGACCGCACACTGGGCCTGATTCGGCGGGGTGTGGTGGCACAACGGCAGGGGCCTGCTTCGGCGGTGTCGGCGCGGTAAGCGGCTTGCGGTCTGTGGGATAATCCCTAATTTTGTAAATAGTTCAGAATCTGTTAGCCCGGCAACCGCGCAGTAATTAATCACAAATGGCACTTTTCAATTTTTTATCCAGCGACATTGCAATTGACCTGGGAACGGCAAACACGCTGATTATTCATAAAGACCGGATTGTGGTGGATGAGCCTTCGATCATCGCCATGGACAAAATCAACGGGAAGGTGCTGGCAATCGGCCACAAGGCGATGCAGATGCACGAGAAAACCAACGAAAATATCAAGACGATTCGCCCGCTCAAAGACGGAGTGATTGCCGATTTTACAGCCGCCGAACTCATGATTCGGGGTATGATTAAGATGATTGACAGCGGCAACCGGCTGTTTTCGCCCTCGCACCGGATGGTGGTCTGCATTCCGTCGGGCATCACCGAAGTAGAGAAACGGGCCGTGAAAGACTCCTGCGAGCACGCCGGGGCCAAAGAAGTATATATGGTGCATGAGCCGATTGCAGCCGCCATCGGCATCGGCATTGACATTACGCAACCCAACGGTACCATGATTGTGGACATCGGCGGAGGCACCACCGAAATTGCCGTGATTGCCCTGTCGGGGATTGTCTGCGAGCAGTCTATTCGCATTGCTGGCGACGTATTTACCCGCGACATTGTGGACTATATGCGCCGGGAACACAACCTGCTTATCGGCGAACGCTCTGCCGAACAGATTAAGATGGAAGTTGGCTCGGCCCTGCCCGAACTCGACAACCCGCCCGCCGATTTTGAAATCCGGGGCCGCGATTTGATGACCGGGATTCCGAAAGAAATCAAGGTAACATACAGCGAAATTGCCTACGCCCTCGATAAGTCTATCTCCAAAATCGAGGAGGCTGTGATGAAAGCCCTCGAAGTCTCTCCCCCCGAACTCTCTGCCGATATTTATACCAACGGGATTCACCTCACCGGCGGGGGCGCGTTGTTGCATGGCTTGGATAAACGCCTGAGTGTAAAGACCAAACTGCCGATTCACGTGGCCGATGACCCACTGAAAGCGGTGGTGAAAGGCACGGGTGAAGTGCTGAAAAACTTGGAATTATACAAATCTGTGCTGATTAGCTGATTTACAATCATCACCCCAAATCATTGCTGTTCCGTTCATTTTGTCATTCCGACGACAGGAGGAGTCCCCTGGCAGGTGGCTTTATGCCCGCCGGGAGATTCCTCCTGTCGTCGGAATGACAAAATGCCACCTGAACCTATAAAACACTGTGGATCAACTGTTTGCGTTTATTGTTCAGAGCCGGAATCTGATTCTTTTTATGGTGTTGGAGGTGATCTCGTTTTATTTCGTCATCAACACCAGCAACTATTGGAGTGCCAATTTTTTCAATACGGCAAACGCCTACACCGCCCAGGTGCTGAGTTGGTCAAACGCGGTGAGCGAGTTTACCAACCTCCGGCAGGTCAACGCCGACCTTGCCGCCGAGAATCAAAAACTCCACCAACGCCTGACGCAATTGCAACAGGGCAAACCGCCCGCCCCAACTGCCTACCGCGCCGATTCTGCCTTTGCCAGCCGCTTCACGTACACCGTAGCGAAGGTCATTAACAACTCCACGCAGTTTGCCAATAACTACATCACGATTGATAAAGGCACCGACGAGGGTATCCGGCCCGGCATGGGTGTTATCTCGCCAACGGGCATTGTGGGGAAGGTGAAATCGTGCAACCGTCATTTTTCGGTAATCACCTCGATCCTGCACAGCGAATTTCTGGTGTCGTCAAGGTTAACAAAAGCCGACGAGATCGGGTCGGCCAAGTGGGATGGTGGTGATCCGCATCAGGTAAAACTGCTCGACATTTCGCGCTATAAGCCCGTCTCGAAGGGAGATTCGGTCGTGATTTCGGAGTTTAACCTGACCTTTCCGCCGGGCATTCTCGTGGGCCGTGTGCGGCAGGTGGGTGTGCAGCCGAATCAAACATTCCACGACATTACGCTCGATTTAGCCACCAATTTCAGTAACCTGTCGTTCGTGTATGTAGTGCAAAACCGCCTGCAAGCCGAGCAGCAACAGATTGAAGATCAGATAGATAAATGACGCTTCGCGAGATTATTAATACGGCTTTATTTTTTGCGTTGTATCTGGCGTTGCAAGTGCTGGTGGTGCGGAACGTGGTACTCTTCGACTATGGATTCTGCTTTTTGTACGTGGCCTGCATTCTGCTCTTGCCCGCCGACATCAGCCTCACGGCCCTGCTGTTGATTGGCTTTGGCACGGGCGTGGTAGTTGACACGTTTTACAACACCCTCGGTATGCACGCTGCGGCTACCACCTTGCTGGCTTTTTGCCGCCCGTTGGTGGTGCAACGCCAGTTCGACACCCAAAACCCGGATCTACGGGCCAATATTTCACTGCGCGACATGGGAATCGGGGCATTTTTTCGGTATGTGGTGGTACTGACGCTGATTCATCACACGGCCCTGTTTTTTATCGAAGCCAGCAGCCTGACGCTCATCGTGCCGACGCTGATTCGGATTGGGGCCAGTGTTTTGTTCACCTCCGTCACCATCCTGCTGATTCAGTTTTTCGGGCGGAATTAATTGGCCGGGCCAATTGCCTAACTCCGCCTTGCCCGTCTCGTATGGTTTCTGCAACTTCGGGCGTTGTTTGCCCGAACCCATTTCTCCTCCATCTCTGCTGCCGCATGAAAACCCTCCGTTTGCCCCTCGCCGGTCTGCTGACTGCTTTTGCCCTGCTCGTTACGCTCACCCATTGCGCCCGGATTTCGCTCACGAACGAGGTGGCCGTTGTCGGTCGCAACTTCGATGATGAGGTTCAGCGCACCCAAAACCTGACCTTCTCGTTTAACAAAAATGTTGGACCAGAAGCCGAAAACCGGATTGGCGAGTGGGACTCAACGCAATACGTCCGGTTTAAGCCCGCCGTGCGCGGAAAATTTCGGTGGACATCACAAAGCGAACTCGTCTTTTCGCCCGCTACCGCCTTTGACCCCGCCACGAATTACCGCGCCGAACTCACAAGCGACATCCTGCGAAATGCCTCCGCCGAGACCCGCAAAGACTTGAAGGTGTCAGGTGAGGAAATCGAGTTTCACACGCCGTTTTTGCAGCTTACCGGCCTTGAAACCTGGTGGACGCGCAGCCGCGAAACCGGACAGCCCATTGCCAAAACCCGCCTGAATTTTAACTATCCCGTTACGCCCGGCGACGTGGCCGCCAAGCTTACCATCGCTGCCGGGTCGGCTGATGCCAGGCCGATTACCACCCAACTCGCGCCCACCGACCAGCCACAAGCCGTAATTGTTACCCTGCAAAACGCGCCCGGCACTCAGGAAGACCAACCGCTAACGGCAACGGTTGACAAAGGACTGAAAATCCAGAACGTGGCCTACACCACGCCCGACCCCATCAAACAAACCGGAACGTTGCCTAACCGAACCAGTGTGGACATTGTGGACGTGCAGACGAGTTTCGACAACAATGGAGACAAACCGCAGGGCGTGGTGCGCGTAATCACCACGCAGGAACTGCAATCCGGCAACATAAGCCAGTACTACACCATTCAGCCCGCCGTTGAAACCACCGCCGAACTAACGGCCAACGGCTTCATTATCAATGGAAATTTCAACGAAACCGACACCTACGTCCTGACCCTGACCGACCAGATTCGCGGGGTGCTGAATACGAAACTCGCCGAAGCCGTTACCAAAGATTTGTTTTTCGGGAAGATGCCAGCCAGTATTTCGTTCGCCAAAAAGAAAGCGATGTACCTCTCCTCGAAGGGGGCGCGGAACGTGGGGTTGAACATCGTGAACGTGCCAAACGTGCAGGTGAAAGTTGCCAAAGTCTATGAAAACAACCTGATTCAGTTCCTGAAAAATGGCCGTTATGAAGGTTATCAAGAAGACGGCGAAGGCAATTATGGCAAAAACGGAACCTTCGACTACCAGCCCGACGACGATGAGCAGTACAGTAGTATTCTGGTAAACAAGGCCGTGCAGACCGACGACCTGCCCCGCGCTCAGGGCGTTTCGGCCCTCAACGTCAGCGTTCCCGATCAGGGCGGCAACTACCGGGGCGTGTATTTAGTGTCGGTGCAGTCGAAAGAAGATGCTTATCTGCGGGCCACCCAACTCGTGTCGGTGTCGGATATTGGCCTTGTGGCGCGGCAAACGGATGATGAAGTGCTGGTTTGGGCCAACTCCATCCGCACCGCCGAACCGCTCAAAAACATTGATATTACGCTCATCAGCAGCAACAATCAGGCCGTTGGAACGCTTAAAACCGATGCCGATGGGTTTGCCAAATTCGAGAAAGTGGGCGAAAAAGCACCGGGTTTTTCGGTGGCGATGCTGACCGCGACGCAAACCACCGAGAACCGCACCGGAACGCCGGACCGCGACGATTTTAATTTCCTGTATCTGCCCGATACGGAGGTCGAAACGTCGCGGTTTGAGATTGACGGCAAGCGCGATAATCCGTCGGGTTTCGACGCGCTGATTTACGGCGACCGCGACATTTACCGCCCCGGCGAAACGATTCACGTCAATACCGTTGTCAGAAATCAGGTTGGCACGAAGGCCGTTGGCGATATTCCGCTAACGATTCGGTTGTTGCTACCCAATGGCCGCGACGCGCAGGTTGTTCGGAAGCAAACCAACAGTGAGGGAGCCGTTACGACCGATTTCCCGCTCGACCCGGCCACCGTTACCGGCACCTACACGGTTGAAGTGCAGAATGCCAACGGCCTGTTAATCAGTTCGCAAGCCATCAGCGTGGAGGAGTTCATCCCGGATCGAATCAAAGTAGAAACCCGCACCGACCGCACCGATTACAGCGCCGGGCAGATGCTGACGCTCTCGGCAACGGCCCTGAATTTGTTTGGCCCGCCTGCGTCTGACCGCGCCTACGAGATGGAACTGAGCCTGAAACGCCGGGTTTTTCTGCCCAAAAACTTCGCCGGATACAGTTTCGATACGCCTACAAAAGGCCCGGCCATCACGTTCGAGAAAGTGCTGCGGCAGGGGCGCACCAACGCCAACGGGCAGGCTACAGAAACGTTTCAACTCCCGGCCACGTATCAGGACATCGGGATTCTGGAAGGCAAAGTCTATGTTTCGGTGTTCGACGAAAACGGGCGGCCCGTGAACCGGATTCGAAAATTCGACGTGCTGACGCAGGCTGTTTTTTTCGGCATCCGGGCGGCAGACCACTATGTTTCGACCAACGCCCCGGTTGCCATTGACCTCGTGGCGGTGGATAAGGCCGGTGCGCTAAAACCCGGCGCGTCGGCAACGGTCGAGGTGGTTCGGATTGATTACCAAACAGTTATCGAAAAACAAAACGATCAACTCCGCTACTCGACCAAGCGGCTCGAAAAAACGGTGTACACCAACGCACTGACGTTCAAGGGCGGCAAGGCCGAGATTAAGTACGTGCCAACGGTGTCGGGTGAGTACGCGATTCGGGTGCGTCGGCCCGGCGCACAGGGCTACACCGAACTTGATTTTTATGCGTACAGCTACGGTAACACGGCGGCTTCGTCGTTTGAGGTCAGTCAGGAGGGGCAGGTGCTGATGACGTTCGACAAAGACCGCTACACAACCGGCGACCGCGCCAAAATCCTGTTCAAATGTCCGTTTAACGGCAAACTCCTCGTCACCGTTGAGCGCAACCGGGTACTGGAACATCATTGGCTCACCACCGACAACAAAGCTGCCGAATGGACGCTCTCGGTGGGCGACGAACATTTGCCGAACGTCTATATCACGGCTACGCTCATCCGGCCAATGGCTCCCGAAAACGGCCCGGCCAGCAATTTGCCGCTGACCGTCGCGCACGGGTTTGCACCGTTGCTCGTGGCCGATACAGACACGCAATTGCCCGTCACGATTGAGACTGTGGCGCAGTCTCGCTCAAAAACAAAACAGACCATTCGCATCAAAACCAAGGCCGGGGCGCAGGTGACAGTGGCCGTTGTGGACGAAGGAATTTTGGGGCTGAAAAACTTTAAAACCCCTGACCCACACGGTTTTTTCTACCAAAAACGGGCATTGGAAGTCGGTAGCCACGATTTATACGCGCTGCTGTTCCCGGAGTTGTCTATCGCGTCGGGCAGCAGCAGCACCGGGGGCGATGGGTACGACCTGGAACGGCGCGTGAACCCGTTGAGTAATGGCCGGGTGCGTCTCGTAGCGTTGTGGAGTGGAATTTTAGAAGCTGGATTCACGGGCGAAACCGAATTTACGGTGGACATTCCGCAGTTTTCGGGCGATTTGCGCGTGATGGCCGTAGCCTACAAAGGCAGCGCGTTTGGGTCATCAGCGAAGAATATGAAAGTGGCCGACCCGATTGTGATCAGTGCCGGGATTCCGCGTTTCCTCTCGCCCGGCGACGAACTCGACCTGCCCGTTACGCTCACCAACACCACCCAAAAAGCGGCTTCGCTCACGGCGAAATTAGCGGTCAGCGGCCCGCTTGAGATTGTGACGGATAGCCTGACCAAGAACGTCCAGAAACTGACCATTCAGCCGGGCCGCGAAAGCCGGGCCATGTTCCGGGTAAGGGCGCGGCAGGCCATCGGCCCCGGAGCCATTGTGATTACGGCCAACGCGCTTGGCGAGACTTTTACCGAGAACACCAGCATTACGGTTCGCCCGGCGGCATCGCTGCAAAAAACCACGCAGACCGGGGTTGTCGCGGGCGGGAAATCGCAGCAACTGACGCTGGCGGCTAATTTTCTGCCTGGTACCACCAAAGCCACGCTGACCGTAAGCCGTTCACCGGCAGCACAATATGGCCGCGAACTCTCGTATTTGCTGGGTTATCCGCACGGCTGTATCGAGCAGACGATTTCAAAAGCGTTTCCGCAACTGTACTTCGCCGATTTGACCAAAACGATGGGTGCAGGGGGTGTTTACTTCGTGAAATCGGGGGATTCTGACCTGAACCCGGCCACCAACATCCGGTATGCGATTCAGAAAATCGAGAGTCAGCAAACGCCCGATGGTGGGTTTTCGATGTGGCCCGCCCAACCCAAACCCGACGATTGGGCAACGGCCTACGCCCTGCATTTTCTGACCGAAGCCGCGCAGGCCGGGTATGCCGTGCGCCCGGCAGTGGTGAGCAAAGCCATTGATTACCTGACGAATCTGACCAATGGCCGCGCCACCGAATACGCTACCACATTTGACGAAGCGGGCGGGCAAACGTTTAGCAAAGTCACGAGCCGCACTACGATTTATGGGCTGTATGCGCTGGCGTTGGCCGAGAAACCCAACCGCCCGGCCATGAACTATTACAAAAGCGCGGTCGGTTCGCTCACGTCAGATAGCCGCTATCTGCTGGCATCGGCCTTCATGCACATCGGCGACACGCGCAGCCAAACGGCCCTGTTGCCCAAACGCTTTGCCGACAATACCACCGCCCGGCAGGACGGCGGCAGCTATGCCTCGCCCATCCGTAACCTCGCCCTGACGCTCGAAACCCTGCTTGATACCGACCCCGGCAATGGTCAAATTCCGACGATGGCGCGGCAATTATCGGGGGCAATCAAGCAAAATCAGTACCTCAACACGCAGGAAGCGGCCTTCGCGTTT
Organism: Cytophagales bacterium; assembly: GCA_038230415.1. Taxonomy (GTDB): domain Bacteria; phylum Bacteroidota; class Bacteroidia; order Cytophagales; family Spirosomataceae; genus JBBRNH01. The sequence goes on from JBBRNH010000068.1 coordinate 9,308, forward strand.
TTGGCCCTCGGTAAGCTGGCAAAGCAAAACGCGGGCAGCACCGCAACGGCTTCAGTACTGATGGGCAGTAAGTCGTTAGGCAATTTTACGGGCGATGATTTTGTGTTGAAGCGCGTACCGACCGGCCAGCCGATTACGCTGAAAACTGCCGGGTCGGGCAATCTGTATTACTTTGCCCAGAGCGAAGGTGTTCCCGTTTCGGGCCTCATTGCCGACGAGGATAAGGGTCTCCAGGTGCGCCGGGCCTACCTTAACCGCAACGGCGAACCGATAACGAGCATCCGGCAAAACGATTTGGTAGTGGTTGAGATTACGGTGAGCAGTGCCGGGCCAACGGTTGAGAATGTGGTGGTAACGGACTTGCTGCCCGCCGGTTTCGAGATCGAAAACCCGCGTTTGACCGAAGCGCGTGATATGCCGTGGCTCCCCAAAGCCACCCAACCCGATTATTTCGATGTGCGCGACGACCGGATCAATTTCTACACCAATGCCACCCGCGAAGGCAAGGTGTTTTATTACCTCGTCCGGGCCGTGTCGCGGGGCAAATTTGTGGTTGGCCCGGTGAGTGCCGATGCTATGTATAACGGCGAACTACGGAGTTATTCGGGCAAGGGAACGGTGGTGGTGCAGTGATTTGGAGTAGTTATTTCCTCTCGCCGGTATAAATACTGAACGTGTAAGACAGCGAAGGAATCGCACCAAACAACGAAACTGAATATATTTTCTGACCGATATTCATATAATAAAAATACGGGTTTTTTCGGTTGTAGAGGTTATAAACGCTGACTTCCCACGTACCAATTCCCCATCTGTGCGTGGTTTTTCGCTGAATACTTACATCCAAACGGTGATAATCTTTCATTCGGTACGCATTTCGCTCGCCGTTCACATAAACCGTTCGGGCATAATTGTCGAATGTACCCATAATGAAATTATAGGCTGGCAAGGAATAAACGGCTCTTGGCAGAGTGATTGGCTGTCCGGTCTGACACGTCCACGAATAATTCAATTGCCAGCGTTTGTTTAGGCGGTAATTTCCGGTGAGACTTATGGCATTGCGCCGATCCTGACGCGAAAAAAAAGACCGCCCACCGTTGAGCGCGTCAAACTGATTGGTTGTCCAGGAGAGCGTATAACTAAGCCAGCCCGTCCAGCGGCCTTGTTTTTTCTCGGCAAAGAATTCGGCTCCGTAGGATTTTCCCTGCCCGGCTGTAACTACATTTTCCCACCGACGAACGGTTTGCTGCGACAACTCCGTAAAATCAGATGAGCTATGACCGTCAAGATAAGTAACAATGTTTGCCATTGTTTTGTAATAGGCTTCTGCCGTTACAGAAATTGTGTTAGCGTTTGGTATGGTAAAATCATGGGCAAATCCCAACGAAATCTGGTCTGACTGCTGTGGCCGAATGGTTTTGTTGGCCGAAAACCACAAATCAACCGGGATACCCAGTCCGGGATTGCTCAACAAATGCAACGGCTGATTCATGCGGGCGTATGCCAGTTTCAGGCTCGTGTTTTGGGTAATCTTCACATTAGCCGATAAGCGCGGTTCCTGAAATAGATACGAAAAACCGGAGCCAGCATACCGAATAAATCGCCAGCCCAGATTGATTTTCCAACGCGCCAACTTTAATTCATTTTCGGCAAAAATCACTGATTCTGTGGCATTTAGGCTATCTAAATTCGACTCAGCCAGCAGTAGTTTATCTCCTTCGTAGCGCAATCGTCCCGGCTGAAACGTATGCCACGTTTGGGCCAGGCCAAGCCGCCCCAATACGTGTTCGCCAAACGCTATCTCCGTTGTGTTCCGAATCGTTCGGTTCTGAATAGCGGTCGAAAAATTATTTGCAAAAGCCTGGCCTTGTAGTTGCCGACTTAGCAGCAAGTTCATCTGATACGATGACCAAGTTGCTTCTACTGTGTTGCTGTTTCGTCCGCCGAGCGATGATGTAAAGGCTGTTCCCAGGATACGGCTGTTCCAGGTTTGGGCATACCGTTGGTCTTCGAGGTCATTATGAGCGGCTCCGGTCAGTTTATCTTTGTCCTGATAAGCAAACAGTTTCAGGCTGTGCCGACTTGATAATTGGGCAGCAACAACAGCGTTTAAGTCAAAAAAATAGTAGTTGGGGCCTTCGGTTGTGCCATAGCCCGTAAAGAGCCGGGTGAAAATATCGAAATAGCTTCGCCGTCCAGCCACAAACAGCGAAACCCGATTTTTTATGAGTGGTATCTCTGCCACAAACCGTGACGACAAAATCCCGACGGTTCCGCCTAATCGCAGGGTTTGTTTATTGGCCGATTTCAGCGATACGTCTAAAACAGACGATAAACGTCCACCAAACCGCGCCGGAAAACCACCTTTGTAAAGCGTTAAACGCTCAATGGCATCGCTGTTTAGGGGCGATAAAAAACCGAGAAAATGATTGTTTTTGTAAAGGGTCGTGCCATCAATCAAAATCAGGTTTTGGTCGGTGGTGCCTCCCCGAACATAAAATCCTGCCGACCCGTCGTTATCGCTTTTCACGCCGGGTAGCAACGTTAGGGTGCGGGCCACGTCATGTTCGCTGCCTATGGAAGGGATATTAGTCAGTTGGGCGTTCGACAGCGTATTGTATCCTGATTGGGCTGTGTTGACCGGCGATTCGGCAGCACTTATTACCGTCACGGGGGCTAATTCCTGACTGAACGGCACCAGACTAACCCGTAATGTAGTGTCTATCTTCGGGGTTATTGTTTGTTGATACGTCAAATATCCGACATATTTCACGGTTATCGTGTACTTATTTGTGGATAATACGGGTAGATAGAACCGCCCGTTATCGTCAGTAAGCGTTGCTTTATGAAATTTGGTTTTGGCTATTTCTACCGATGCCCCAGTTAGTGGCTCAGTTGTGACGCGGTCAATAACCAAGCCGGTAATTCGTACAGCCTGACCGTGTACCAGAATGGCAGTCAGCAACAAGCAAAAGCAGAGTTGGTAACGCATACCGTATTGCTTATTTGAACGTGACCGTAATGCGCGAAGACAGATAAGCCCCAAAAATCCCGTAGCCGCCTTTAATGTTGGTGTATTCAGGGACTATACCCTGAAATGCCCCAAAAAAATCTGGCCCATGCCTGGTAATATCGTCCATTTTTTCGGCCATATGATAAAACCGAAATGTGTCTCTGCTGACCGTAAACAGATAGTAATATTGCGGATATGAGTTATCAAACGCATCGTTTTCGTAGAAGTATGTTGGGCCAACTTTAGAGATATATTGACTGTAATAGATGTTTGAGGCAGTATCAAAGGGAGGGATAAATCTATATTTGTTAGCCACAAAATAATTGAGTGAATCTGTTTTTGTTGATACATCCTGCCAACGGACTTCAACCCGCCTGCGATTAATTCCACCACCATTAAAGGAACCACCGTATGCGAATGATTCTATCGAAGCTGCCTTCGTTGGTACTTGACACTCAGCAAAAAGGAGTTGAAAACCGGGGCGAATCACTTGAAGGGAATAATCTTGACCCGATATAATCTTGAAATCAATCAGTTTGGCTCCATAAAGCCCGTTTCGGCCCAGATACGTGAGCGTAATTTTTCGGGAACTACTCTTTTCCTGTAGTATGACAGTAGCGTCAGGCACCCGCACATAATCAGCAAGTCCTTTCTGGTTTCGTGGCAAACGGTCACTAACTGAACGAAGCGTTGTGACAGTCGCAAAGACAGAATCTTGCGGAGTAAGTAGGCAAAATACGGCCAATGTTGCGGGCGCGTCGGGGAAAGTCAAGCTGCCAACAACTTCAACTTGTTTGGTGCAGCCGGTTAAATAGAGGCCCAGAGATATGAATAATAAGAGCCGGTAAAAAGCAGAATAGAATAGCATTACTTTTATATTTTTCAATCTCTCGAAACTATTAGTTCAACGCTATCGGTGCCAATATTACCATCAGCATCGATAGCGTTGAAACACCACTTACGGCAATAATCTGGTTGCATCCTGGCCGTTGTAAGTAACATCAAACTGCCCTTGAATTAGGTCAACGCTACCCCCGAAATTAAAGTCAACGCTACCGGCATACGTTCTCGCTTCAGCGCAAGGCCCACAGGCATCCCCAAGGCCATACTGGTCTAAGACCACTGCACCTTGACTGGTTAGTCTAAGATGGCCTTCTCTTATGCTCAGTTTTTCAGTAGCAGCGGGCTTCCATGACTTGAATATCCACCACCCACCATACTCCAACAATTGGTATTTCAAGGCAAATGACGTGTAGAAAGGCCAGATGCCGCTTTGAGAAAAGAACCCCATTGCTTGGTGAGTTGGGTCAAAGTACACATACGTAGGACCCAAAGGAAGATCAGGAACCATCACTTTTGCGCCACTATGCATTGTGTTTTCATTTCCCAACAACTTTACGTTGTATGCTGTCTGACTTGAAACGCTTTGTAGTGTATCTGTTGGTGTTTGGTTGAAAACACTTACGGAAGTTTTCAGCCGTTTGCCACCAGTCTGAAACTTGTAAACATCATCTCCAATTTGAACAACCCCATCCTGCGTCATTAATCGGGTAGCCAGAAAGTCGCCAATGTATGGCCTATCGCCTTCGTTTTGAGTTTTAAACGTTGGGTTATCCGTTCCCAATATCAATCCTTCGGTATGCACGTCGTAAAACTCTTGCAGTGAGACGAACGGGAGTTGCTTATCCCATTGAATGCGTTCAGGCTCCGACATACTTTCAAGCGTTTTAATCATCGCTTTGAAGGCATCCGGGCTATTAAACGCCAACCGACCGTTAATCAGCGTCACGCCGGGAGCAACCGCTTTCGGCGTTGTAGCGGGTGTAACCGCGCCGGGGTTGTGGCAGGACGAAGCCAACAAAACCGACAGGACAAACACCCCGTACTGTACGAGATTCTTCATACTTTTGCACAAGTTTAATTGTGAACAATTGAACCGGCAAGCCCCGTCTTCAGTCGCCAAACGCTGACGGGGTTTGCTTTTTTAGTCCTTCACTACTCTCGCCAAAACCTCCCGGACAGGCCCGACAACAGCGCGATTGACTGACACAAAGTTGGGGGTTCGGGCATCCCGGACAATAACCGCTATCGGTAATTTTTCGGTTAGACGGGCGGTTCTGCCGGACGTATTATACGCTCCCATATCCGTAGCACTTTTCGCATACCCGCTTTGCCTCTCGCCCCTAGGCAGCGCAAGGCTCCTTTTCGGTGGCAATCAACGGTGTTGGCTGAGATACCCAGCTTCTTGGCTATCTCGTGGCTCGTCATATCCTGAGCCACTAAGCCAATCACCGTTCGTTGGCGGGCCGTTAGTTCGTCAAAAGCTGCCGCAACAGTCTCTTTTGTAACCTCATTTCGGGGGAGGAGGATTTGCTGGAGCATTTCATGTAGCCGTGAACGTTGAACAAGTGGCCTTTAATGTAGATAGATGTAATGCCATTGTCAATAAATAAAAGTCAAAACCGTATTGGTTTAATACAAATTACTTACATTTATGTTCATCCGGCCCGTAATTAAGTCGGGGGTTGTTTAGCGATGCCAGAGTGAGTAATTGCGTGTTTCAGCGAGGTTCGCCAACATCACAAACAGCCAAAACCCCCGCTTTTGGGCGGGGGGTTCGTGAAGCAAGATTCAGGTAGAATGTTGTTCTGGCGGTCTCTACGAGACGGGTTGCTGTTCGAGATTGAACAGGTCGTTCAACACATCAATCAGGGTTTCGGCTTCGCCCCGTTTGCAGGCCGCTTTGAGTTGCAGCACGGGTAACTTGATGATTTTCTGCATCATACCCTTCGTGATGCGCTCGATGCGCTCCGATTCGTCGGGCGAGAGACCTTTGAGATGGCGCGCGATTTCGTCTTTGCGGATTTGTTCCAGCGCGTTTTTCAGCTTGTTAATCGTCGGCGAAACCACCATCTCCTTCGACCAATCGCTGAACTCGCTCATGGCCTGCCCAATAATGGCCTCCACGTGCGGGATGGCGGCAAGGCGTTGGTTCAGAGCTTCATCGGCGCGGCTACGGAGGTGGTCCATGTTATAGACCAGCATCCCCGGCAGTTGTTCAACGGCGGCATCTACCGAACGCGGCACCGACAAATCAATGAAGTACTTGAAGGTGAAAGCGTTACGGTCTTGCAACAACGTCGGTGTGATGAGCGGGGCAGGGGCCACTACTGACGATACCACTACATCGGCCCAGCGAAGTTCATCGGTCAGGTTGGCAAAATCAGCAACGGCAAAACTATGTTCGGCAGCAAGCGCATCGGCTTTTGCGCGGGTGCGGTTGCAGAGCGTGATGTTCTCGAAGTGGCGGGCGGCCAAGTTTTTGCAAACGTCGGCCCCAATTTCGCCAAGACCCACCACCAAAATTTTGGGGTTTGGGATCGTTAGCGTCAGTTCTTCAATCAGGTCAATAGCGGCATAAGCGATTGACGCGGCACCGTCGCGGAAGCGCGTTTCCTGCGCCACCCGCTTGTTGGTGAAGAAAATAGTGTGCATCAGCCGGTGCAGAAACGGCCCGGCCATGTCAATATCCGCCGACCATTGGTAGGCGTGTTTCACCTGATTCGGAATCTGCATATCGCCCACCACCTGCGCGTGCAGGCCAACGCTCACCTCAAACAAGTGCTGAATGGCGGCAGCGTTATCATCAAAAGACTGGAAATAAGGCAGGTAAGCCGCCGTATCGGTCAGTCCTTTTTCGATAAGCAGCACTTTGGCAATCTCGCGCAGGATGTCCGTATCACCATCGTCAATACGCGAACCGGCAGCGGCAATATATATTTCGGTACGGTTGCAGGTAGAGACCACAAGCAACTCGGTTAGGCCAAAAACATCGCGCAGCCGAAGCATCAGCCGTTTGGCTTCGTCTTCGCTGAGTGCAATTAGCTCACGCACGGCAACGGGGGCCGTTTTGTGGGAAAGACTGATTGCGTTAAACTTGTCGAACATACCTCAAAATCAATTCAGCAGACAAAATTACGACCGGATGGTTGCTCATTGAACACCGTGTTCAAGGCAAGGGTTTATTTAGAAAATGTATAAATTGACCGGCCCAAATCTGCGTTCTATCCTATTCCGTTCAAGAACAACCAGAGTTGTTCTGCCGTTCGGATTACACGCCCGGCGGCTGCTTTTTCGTTAAAAAAATATGCTTAAGTCATTCGATATCTACAACCAGAACAACCTCCTCAAGATTATTGTGGCCCTAAACCTGATGTTGGTGGGTACGGGGTCGTTGCTATACACAAACCGGATAATCGAAAAACTCGAAAAACGGGAAGAAAAATACGTGCAGTTATATGGGAAAGCGGTTCAGTATGCGTTGCAGCAAAAAGCAGAGACAGACCAGAATTTTGTGGTCAACGAGATTCTGCAAATCAATCAGAATAGTACCATCCCGGTTATTTACGTTGACCAACATAACGAACCTGCTGACAAACAGAATATTGCGATTCCTGCCGACCTGACCGCCAACGAAGAACGGCAGTTTTTGAAACGGGAAATTGCCCAGATGCGGAAAGAACACCCACCCCTAAAAGTTGATTTGCTTGACAACGAATTTGGGCTGATTTACTACGGACGCTCCACGTTGCTGCGGCAGTTGCGTTACCTGCCCTACGCCCAGCTTGCCATTATGGGCGTGCTGGGTTTTCTGGCTTATCTGTCGTTCAGTTCGTCGCGCCGGGCCGAGCAAAACCGCGTTTGGGTGGGCCTGGCAAAAGAAACGGCTCACCAATTAGGTACACCCCTGTCGTCGCTGATGGCCTGGGTCGAGTATTTCCGGGCCGACCCGGAGCAGTATGACCCCGAAATAACCGACGAAATAGAGAAAGACGTGAATCGGTTAGAAACCATCACGGCCCGTTTTTCGAGTATTGGCTCGGTGCCAACCCTCCGCGACGAAAACCTGACCGATGTGGTGCAGCAGTTCACGGGGTATTTAGCCAAACGGATTTCGACAAAGGTGAAAATGAGCCTCGATAATCAGCTACCACCCGGCATGAGTATCGTGCATATTAACCGGCTGCTGTTTGAGTGGGTGATCGAAAATGTTTGCAAGAACGCTGTTGATGCGATGGGCGGCATTGGTGAGTTGCGGCTGAAACTGTTGCCTTTGCCCAATGGTGAACTCGCCATGGACATCACCGACACCGGCAAGGGCATCGCCAAAGGGAACCTGCAACGGGTATTTACGCCCGGTTTCAGCACCAAAAAACGGGGCTGGGGACTGGGCCTGACGCTGGCAAAACGCATTGTCGAAGAATATCACGGCGGCAAGTTATTCGTCAAGGAGTCAGTTGTGGGCAAAGGAACCACGTTTCGTATTGTGCTGAAAGCCAGCACAAAATCCGAGGCCGTTACGGTTCACCCAGAGACTGATTTGGTATCGGCTGGGAAATAATGATCAATCAATCTTCTCTGGCATAACACTTGTTTGGTAAAAACAAAATTTTACCAAACACTTTTTGGGGGTATGCCGTACCTTTGCCAACCAAATCAACGGCGCGTTTTTCGTCATGGACACTTACTCGTATATCGCCAACTCTGATGCGGCTTACGTGGATCAACTGTACCAATCCTATAAACAGGATACAAGTTCGGTGGATGCAAGCTGGCAGAAATTTTTTGAAGGTTTTGAATTTTCGCTGAAATACGGCGAAACCAACGGAACCGCCACCGGCAATGGCGCAGCCAGTAACGGCACACACATCGCCACCAATGGAGCCGCCACCAACGGCACGGCCAAAACCGCTACCCCGCTACCGACAGCCGTTTCGGCTGGCACGATTCAGAAAGAAATCGCAGTCCGCAATTTTATTCATGCGTATCGCAAACGCGGCCACCTCGCGGCCCTCACCAACCCCATCCGCAAACGCAAAGACCGCCAGCCCCTGCTCGACCTGAGCGATTTTGGCCTCACCGAAGCCGACATGGACACGGTGTTTCAGATGGGCAGTGAACTGGGTCTCGGCCCGGCCAAACTGCGCGACATTGCCGCGTTGGTACAGAAAATCTACCTCGGCCCCATCGGATTCGAGTATATGTACATCCGCGAACCGGCGATTCTGGCCTGGTTCAAGATGAAGGTTGAGAAAGAATGGCCCGTTTATCAGGCTTCGCACAGCGAAAAAACCCGGATTCTTGAAAAACTGAACCAGGCTGTTGTCTTCGAGAACTTCCTGCATACCAAGTATTTAGGTCAGAAACGGTTCTCGCTCGAAGGCGGAGAAACCACCATTGCCGCCCTCGATGCCATGATTACCAAAGCCGCCGACATGGGCGTGGCCGAAATCATGATTGGCATGGCCCACCGGGGCCGCCTGAACGTGCTTGCCAACGTGATGGGCAAAACCTACGACCAGATTTTTAACGAATTTGAGGGCAATCTGCCCGAAGAGATTCACGGCGACGGCGATGTGAAGTACCACACCGGGTTTTCGAGCCAGCAGATTACGCCCAACGGCAAGGCCATGAACCTCAAACTGGCCCCGAACCCGTCGCACCTCGAAGCCGTGAATCCGGTGGTCGAAGGCTTTATCCGCGCCCGCGCCGATGGCCTGTATGACCGTGATTATGACAAGGTGATGCCCGTACTGATTCACGGTGATGCCGCCTTTGCCGGGCAGGGCGTTGTGTATGAAGTGGCCCAGATGTCGAAACTGGCCGGCTACCACACCGGCGGCACGTTTCATTTCGTGATTAACAATCAGGTTGGTTTCACCACTGATTTTGAGGATGCCCGGTCGTCTATTTATTGCTCCGACGTTGCCAAGATTATTGACGCACCGGTGTTGCACGTCAACGGCGACAACCCCGAAGCCGTTGTGTTCTGTATGAAACTCGCCGTTGAATTTCGGGAGCAGTTTAACCGCGACATTTTCGTGGATATGGTCTGCTACCGTCGGCACGGGCATAACGAGTCGGACGAGCCGAAATTCACCCAGCCAACGATGTATGCCGAAATCAGCCACCACCCCAACCCCCGCGAACTGTATCTGAAACAACTCATCGCCGAAAATGAGGTGTCGGCAGAACTGGCTACCCGGATGGATGCCGAATTTAAGGCGCAGTTGCAGGAACGGCTCGACATGGTGAAGCAGAAAACCATGCCCTACCGCTACGGCAGGTTGGAGCAGAACTGGAAAACGCTGCGGCTGTCGGCCCCCAACGATTTTGACCAATCGCCCGAAACCGGGGTTGCGCTCGAAACGCTCGAAAAAATCGGTCAGGCATTAATCACCGTTCCCGACGGGTTTAAACCCCTGAAGCAAATCGAGAAACTGCTGGCCGACCGCCAGAAGATGATTTTCGAGACTAAGGTTATCAACTGGGGCGTGGCCGAACTGCTGGCCTACGGCTCTATTCTGGCCGAAAACAAAGTGGTCCGATTAAGCGGACAAGACGTACAACGGGGTACGTTCTCGCACCGTCATGCCGTGCTGCACGATTCCGAAACCAACGATGCCTACAACAGCCTGAACCACATTCAGGACAATCAGGAGACGTTTGAGGTCTATAACTCGCTGCTCTCGGAATACGGTGTGCTGGGTTTTGAGTTTGGGTATGCCTTGGCAAACTCACACGCGCTGGTGATCTGGGAAGCGCAGTTCGGTGATTTTGCCAACGGCGCACAGGTGATGATTGACCAGTTTATATCCTGCTGCGAAACCAAATGGAACCGCATGAATGGCTTAGTGATGCTGCTGCCGCACGGCTACGAAGGGCAAGGTCCCGAACACTCGAACGCCCGGCCCGAACGGTATCTGCAACTCTCGGCAGACTATAACATGACCGTTGCCAACATCACTACGCCGGCCAATTTTTTCCACCTCCTGCGCCGGCAGTTGGCGTGGCCCTTCCGCAAGCCGCTCGTGGTGATGTCGCCCAAGTCAGGGTTGCGGAATGCCTCGGTAATCTCGCCATTGGAAGACCTGACCAAAGGCCGTTTTCTGGAAGTGATTGGCGACGGCTACGCTGACCCAAAAAAGGTGAAACGGGTGCTGCTTTGCACGGGTAAAGTGTATTATGAACTCCTCGAAAAACAACAGGCCGACGCGCGTAAAGACGTGGCTATTGTGCGGATGGAGCAAATCGCGCCATTGCCCAAAACACAATTAGACGCGGTGCTGGGGCAGTATAAAAGACCCGAATTGGTGTGGGTGCAGGAAGAACCCGCAAACATGGGCTACTGGAACTACCTGCAACGGGTAATGCCCGACGCTGACCTGCGGGTTGTCTCGCGGCAGGCCAGCGCGTCGCCCTCAACGGGATACGCCAAGATCCACGCCAGAGAACAAGCAGAAGTAATTACCAACGCGTTTAACTGAGTCGAAAGTCAAAAGTCGCTGGTCAAAAGTCAGAACCATAGTTCAGTACACTTTTGACCGACGACTTTTGACTTTCGACTTTCGACTCATAAAGAAATGGCTCTTGAAATCAAAGTCCCCGCTGTGGGCGAATCCATTACCGAAGTTACCATTGGCGACTGGCTCAAAAAAGAAGGTGACACCGTAAAACTCGACGATGTGCTTTGTACGCTCGATTCAGACAAAGCTTCGTTTGAACTCCCCGCCGAAGCCGATGGTGTCCTGCATATTCTGGCGCAAGCCGGTGATACCCTGCCGATTGGCGCGGTGATCTGCACCATTGAGACCGTTACATCCGGCGCAACGGCTCCGGCCACGCCCGCACCCGTTGCCGAAACGCCTAAACCAGAACCGGCCCCGGTTGTTGAACCCGTTGCGGCCCCGGCACCCGTTGCAACACCAACGCCGGTGGCAGCATCGGCTACGGTGATCGAGATGAAGGTTCCCGCCGTTGGCGAGTCTATTACCGAAGTAACGATAGCGGCCTGGAGCAAGAAAGACGGCGATATAGTTGCTCTTGATGAGGTATTGTGCGAACTCGAATCAGACAAGGCCACGTTTGAACTCCCCGCCGAAGCCGCCGGTACGCTCCGCATTGTGGCTCAGGCGGGCGACACGCTCGCTATCGGGGCCACCATCGCCCGGATCGAAGTGGGCGCAACGCTGTCAACGCCGGGGTCTGCACCCGTGCCGGTGTCCTCACCGGCATCTTCTTCTGCTGTTCCGGGGTCTGTGTCTTCGCAAACTGCCAATGGGCAGGAAAGTTACGCGGCTCATTATCCCTCGCCCGCAGCGGCCAAAATTCTGGCCGAAAAAGGCATTGAGGCTTCTGCCGTTCAGGGTTCGGGTATCGAAGGCCGGATCACGAAGGAAGATGCGGCAAAAGCATCAAGTGGTCAGGGTCAAGTGGTAAGTCCGGCTCCGCAGCCTACGCCACAGGTTCAACAACCAGCCGTTTCGCCTGCCGCAAAACCAGCTCCGGTTGTGGCAATACCTGCTACCAACGGCCAACCGCCCGTGGCGGGTAGCCGCACACAACGGCGCGAGAAAATGACTTCGCTGCGCCGGACAATTGCCCGCCGATTGGTAGCGGTGAAAAACGAAACGGCCATGCTCACCACCTTCAACGAGGTGGACATGAAGCCGATTATGGAGATGCGGACCAAGTTTAAAGACCGTTTCAAGGAGAAACACGGCGTAGGGCTGGGCTTCATGTCGTTCTTCACGAAGGCGGTTTGCGTAGCCCTGCGTGAGTTTCCGGCGGTAAACGCCCAGATTGACGGCGATCAGATTGTGTATAATGACTTCTGTGATGTGTCAATCGCAGTATCGTCGGAGCGGGGTTTGGTAGTGCCGGTGATTCGCAACGCCGAGCAGATGAATTTCCAGCAGATCGAAAAAGAAATCGTTCGGCTGGCGGGTCTGGCGCGAGATAATAAGCTGACCATCGAGCAGATGACGGGCGGCACGTTTACGATCACCAACGGCGGCATTTTTGGCTCCATGCTGTCAACGCCCATCATCAACGCGCCCCAGTCGGCCATTTTGGGGATGCACAACATTGTGGAGCGGGCGGTTGTGGTTGGTGGCGAAATTGTGGTGCGGCCCATCATGTACGTGGCCCTGAGCTACGACCACCGGATTATTGACGGCAAAGAATCGGTCAGTTTTCTGGTTCGGTTGAAACAACTCCTCGAAGACCCCACGCGGTTGCTGTTTGACGTGTAGGATATTGACTGTTAAGTTATTATCTCTATTCCTGATTTTGTGGTTTCCTACTGCACGCCAACGAAAAAGCCAGCCCCGAAACAGGGCTGGCTTTGTTGTACTCTATTTGTTGGTTGACTTGTAAGACCTTAAAATACGGGCTTGTTGGGCTTAACTTTGTGTAAAACAGAAACACAAATGCCTGCCAAAGACGTTTACCATGAAACAGTACGCGCTGCCCTTGAAAACGAGCAATGGCTTATCACGCATGATCCATTCAAGATTATTCTGGGCCGACGCAAAGGCTACATTGACCTTGCAGCCGAAAAACTATTAGCCGCCGAAAAGGGAGAAACCAAGATTGCCGTTGAGATAAAGAGTTTCCTGGGAGCCTCCGATTTGGATTCGTTTGAAGACGCGCTCGGTCAGTTTCTGATTTATAAGGTGGCTCTCGAAAAGAAAGACCCTGACCGAAAGTTGTATCTGGCGATTCCAACTCAAGTCTATGCCGACTTTTTTGACGATTCGTTTTTCAAGGAGATTCTCAGCCGGTATGCCGTTTATCTGCTTGTTTTCAACCAAAAAACCCAGACGCTTCAATGGATAAGCTAACGCATCACAAGGCCATTGTCCAGAAATTAATTGAGGAAATTGCTGCTATGACTCCCTCCGATGAGCAGTCTGAAACGCAAACGATTATAGACAACGAGCGTGGTCACTATGTACTTTTTTCGGTAGGTTGGGGCAACGAGCTACGCGAATACGTTCCGTTTGTTCATTTAGACGTGCGCGATGATGCCAAAATTCATATTCAGCACGACGGTACGGATTTAAAAATAGCGATGTTGCTGGTAGCCGAAGGAATCCAGAAAAGCGACATTGTGCTGGCTTTTCAATCGCCCTTCCGCCGAAAATTTATTCCTGATTTTGCGCTCTTCTGATACAAACCCAGTAAATCAAACCATTCACGTTATGAAAGTCCTATGTTGTTTTTTAGTGGTTATGTCGTTGTCTGTTAGCCATTTATTAGCGCAGCCACGTTGGAATGTGGCATTAAAAGCCGGGGCAGGCTGGACGGGTATCTGGCGAACCCAGGATTATCGGTTTCCGTATCCGCCCAAAGGGGTTAAAGAGCATTTCACTCCAAACATAGGTACGCAGGTTGGTACGCAAATCAGTTACCGGGTTTCGCGTCATTTTGGGCTGGATATTGGCCTGGAATACCAGACAATGAAAGACAGATACCAGACCACATATAACAATGGAACTACGTTTTGGTACACAGACTCCCCTCCGACGTATAACACGGCCCAGCGAATGCAGCTACCGTTTCGGGTTCGGTATCAGTTTACCAGTCAGCCCCGTTCCATGTATTTGGTTGCGGGCGTAATGGCGGCTTATTTGCGTAACGTAGAACGGGATTATGCGGGGTACCGGAAATACGTTGTCCCGTTAGATGTAACCAGCAACGAATTGCCCCGTGGCCGCTTCTCACGAGAACAGTTTCCATTGTTGGCCGGTGCAGGTATGTCTATTGGCCGACACGTTGCGCTCGAATTAATCTATCAGTACATGAATCAGCCGATGGAATTTTTGGACTTTGACCCAGGCTCAACAGGTCTTGGCGTTCTTCCGAGTATCTCCTATATGAATCAGGGATTATTCCTTTCGGCCAGTTATCGGTTCAGGAGACTCTACTGAACACAGCAACATCCAGCAAATTGATTCATCGAAAAAGCCAGCCCCGAAACAGGACTGGCTTTGTTGTACTCTATTTGTTGGTTGAATTGTAAGGCCTTAAAAAATATACTTGTTCTCCTCAATCATGGCTTCGGCTACTTCCCGACGCAGGTTTTTGAGGTTCAGTGGTTCAATCTTCGTGAAGCGTTTCAGGCCCATCAGCATCACCCGCAGTTCGTCACCTTCGGCAAACGAGGTGATGGCCGCCCGGCCCGCGTTGTTTACTTTCTCAACGGCTTCGTGCAGATACACTACCGCCATGTTTTTCTGCAACGCCACTGCCGGTTCGCCTTTGATGCCAATAAGTTTTTCGACCCGCAATAGCACCGACTCAGCCGCATACACTTCAATTGCCATGTCGGCAATGTTCATCAGGATTTCCTGCTCGGCAGAGAGATTGGTCATGAATTTTTGCACCGCAGCACCGGCCACCATCAGGGCGGCTTTTTTCAGGTTTTTCAAGACCTTTTTCTCGGCCACGAACAACCCTTCTTCCTCGTCAGTGCCAAAATCGGGGATGCTCATAATCTCTTTGCCGATTGCCATTGCCGGGCGCATCAGGTCAAGTTCGCCTTTCATGGCCCGTTTCAGGAGCATATCCACCACCAGCATCCGGTTAATTTCGTTGGTGCCTTCAAAAATCCGGTTAATCCGGGCATCGCGGTAGCTGCGTTCCATGGGCGCGTCGGCAGAGTAGCCCATGCCGCCGTAAATCTGAACGCCCTCATCCACCACGTAATCGAGCGTTTCGGAGCCGTGAACCTTAATCATGGCGCACTCGATGGCAAACTGCTCTAAGGCTTTCAACTTGGCCGAAACGTCGGTATCGCCCTGCTCTTTGAGGTCTTCGATCAGGTCGTCAATATTCTGTCCGGCACGATAACTCGCTGTTTCAGAAGCATATACTTTGATTGCCATCTCGGCCAGTTTGTGCTTGATGGCACCAAACTGAGCAATCGGCGTTTTGAACTGCTTGCGTTCGTTGGCGTATTGCACGGCCTGATTAATGACCTGCTTGGCCCCGCCCACCGTTGCCGCGCCGAGTTTGATACGCCCGATGTTGAGGATGTTCACGGCAATTTTGAAGCCGTTACCCCGGTCAGAGAGCAGGTTTTCGGCGGGAACTTTGCAATCGGTAAAGAAAACCTGCCGGGTATCAGAGCCTTTGATGCCGAGTTTATGCTCCGGCTCGTTCATCGTGATGCCTTCGTAAGACTTCTCCACAATGAACGCTGATAGGTTTTTGTCAGCAACGCCATTTTCGTCCACAATCTTGGCGAAAACGATGAACAGGTCGGCGAAACCGCCGTTGGTTATCCACATTTTCTGGCCCGTAATGGTGTAGAATTTACCATCGTCGGTCAGTTTGGCTTTGGTCTTGCCGGAGTTAGCATCTGAACCAGAATCGGGTTCAGTCAGGCAGTAGGCAGATTTCCACTCGCCCGATGCCAGTAACGGCAGGTATTTGGCTTTTTGCTCTTCGTTGCCATAATACACAATTGGCAAGGTGCCGATGCCGGTGTGCGCCGACAACGCAACCGAAAACGAATGACCCGCGCCGGTTGCTTCGGCCACCAGCATCGAGGTGTTGAAGTTCATGCCGAAACCGCCGTATTCTTCGGGTACGCCCGTTCCGAGCAAGCCGAGTTCACCGGCCTTGTCCATCAATGACGACATCAGGGCGGGTGATTTGGCCTGGTCAATTTCGGCCACGCGGGGCCAGATTTCGCGGGCCAGAAACTCGCGGCACGTAGCCGCCATCATCTGTTGTTCTTCCGTAAACTCCTCAGGGATAAACACCTGATTGGCTTCGGTTTCTTTAATCAAAAATTCACCGCCTTTAATCGAGGCTTTGTTTTCTGTGGCTACCATATCCTGAATTGTTATGCTTGCATACTAATTTGATGCAAAATAACAGTCCCAAAAAATAGTATGCAAGCATACGGTTCTATTATTTTTAGGGAGGAAAGCACTGTCACGTAGAAGCCCATCGCTAAAAAAACGACGGGCTTCCGATATACCAACAAGTGATGCAGATTTATAACCTGGCAGACTCAGGTTTGATAGGTAATGCGTTGTTTTTCAACGCATTAGATACGCAATAGATGATTTCTGAGGTAAAATTGGTCTAAGCCATGTTTTGGATTGGTTTACTGAGCCAATTCAGGCAAAACCTCCCCGGCTCTCACTCCTTCGTAATCACCTCATCCAAATTCAGCATCGTGTTGGCCGTAACGGTCAGGGCGGCCAGCGCGGGCGTTGCTTTTGGGTCATTCAACAGCTTCTTCGCGTCAATGGGGTGTTGCCGGTAGTTGGCTTCGGTCTGGCGATAGAGCCGGGTCAGCACGGCGAGTTTTTGGCGTTCGATGGGGCGGCCCATCACGCGCCTGAAACCGGCCTGAATCTGTGCGTCGGGCGTAGTACCGCGTTCGGCCATAAACTGTGCTAACCGGCTGGCGGCTTCTACATACACCGGGTCGTTGAGCGTGACCAATGCCTGCAACGGCGTGTTGGTGCGGATGCGCCTGACCTGGCAAAACTCGCGGCTGGGGCTGTCAAACGTAATCATAGACGGATAGGGCGAGGTGCGTTTCCAGTAGGTGTACATGGCCCGGCGGTGCTTGTCGTCACCGACGCTGGGTACCCACGTGGCCCCGTCGTAGGGCGACGACCAGATGCCGTCTGGCTGGGGCGGCTTCACGCTTGGCCCATACATTTTGCGGCTCAACAGCCCGCTCACGGCTAATGCCTGATCCCGAACCTGCTCGGCAGAGAGCCGGACTCGCGGCCCCCGCGCCAGCCATTTGTTTGCCGGGTCGGCGGCAACAAGCGCGGGGTTCACGTCTGACCGTTGGCGGTAGGTGGCCGACAGCACAATCCGTTTCAGGAGGGCTTTCATACGCCAGTGGTCTTGCTCTTGAAACGTAACAGCCAGCCAGTCAAGCAGTTCGCGGTGGGTGGGCTGGATACCCTGCGTACCAAAATCCTCGGCGGTTTCTACGATGCCCATGCCAAACAGTTGCTCCCAGATACGGTTTACGGCCACCCGCGCCGTGAGCGGATGGTTTCGGTCGGTCATCCACCGGGCCAGACCAAGCCGGTTTTTGGGCATTGGTTGACCGTCGCCATCGCGGGTCATAGCCGGGAGTGATTTTGGTACGTCGGGCTGCACCCGTTGCTTTTTTACGAGCCAGTTACCCCGGTCAAAAACGTTGCTTGTTCGGGCTAAATCGCCGGAGGCTTCGAGCATCACCGGCACCACGTCGGGGTCGGTGTTGAGCAGGGCAACCAGTTCAGTATCAGCGTTGCCGGGCAGCGCGGCCCGGAACGAAACCCACTTAATCATGGTCCATTCGGTGGGTTTTTTTGGCGAATCCATTGCCATAAACAAGTCGTGTTTGCCAACGAGCATCGGTATGGTAAGCACCTGCACCGAATCCGTCCAGCCGTTGCCGGTCTTTGGCACGGGCTTAATCAGCAGCACCGGCCCCGTCGGGCTATCTTGCCGGAGGGTCAGCACGGCATCGGGCGCGTTGGTTCCCCAGGCGATAAACAGCCTGTTTTTGCCCGTCATGGTTACGCCTTTGATCCGGGCCGACCCGCCGTGCGAAACGCCGAACCACTTCGCGTCGATAAGCGAGGCTTTAACGTATTCATCAAAATCGTGCGAGTTGATTTTCGGCTCCGTCAACCGGGCCATTTGCTCTACATCGTGCAGGGCGGCTTGTCGTTGTTTGGGATTAACCGTCTGATTACCAACCCATTTTTTGAGGTTGACGAGTTTGAGCGAATCAGCCCCGGCATAAAACCGGAGGGTCGGCGTTTCGGTGGTTACGTCTTCGTCGCGGGTGTTGTTAAAAAACGCGAGGTATTTGTAATATTCCTCGTGCCGAAACGGGTCGTATGGATGGGTGTGGCACTGCACACAGGCAAAGGTGGTTCCCTGAAAAACGTCCCAGGTGGTGCTGACCCGATCCATGACCGCTGCCGTGCGGAACTCCTCGTCCTGCGTACCGCCTTCGTCGTTGGTCATGGTGTTGCGGTGGAAAGCCGTTGCCGTAAAATCCGCGTCGGTCGCGTTGGGCAGTAGATCACCGGCCAATTGTTCGGTCAAAAACTGATTGTAGGGTTTATCGCTGTTGAACGCCCGGATAAGCCAGTCGCGGTATCGCCACATTTTGCGTCCGGGGTCACGTTCATAGCCTTTGGTGTCAGAATACCGGGCGAGGTCAAGCCACATCCCGGCCCATTTTTCGCCGTAAGCGGGCGAGGCTAAGAGTTTATCAACAGCTTTTTCGTAGGCATTCGGCGACTTATCAGCCAGAAAATCAGTGGTCTCCTGCCCGGTTGGTGGTAATCCCGTGAGGTCGAGTGAAACCCGGCGCAACAACGTAGCGGGGTCGGCTTCGGGCGAGAATCTCAGGTTGTTTTCCCGTAATTTCTGGATTACGAAGTGGTCAATTTCGGTTAGGGCCCAGTCGGTTTCGTCGGATTTTGCCAGGCCGATACGGCTCCAGAACGTGCCGATTTTAGGTACGTCGGGCAGGGTGGGCGTTTGGTAAGCCCAGTGGTCGCCCCAGTTTGCACCCTGGTTAACCCATTTCTTGAGCAGCTCGATTTCATCGGCTTTGAGCGGGTCTTTGCCGTAGGGCATCCGTTCGTCGGGGTCGGTGAGGGTGAGCCGCCGGATAATATCGCTGTGTTTGGCATCGCCGGGGACAATGCCGCGCTTGCCCGATTTGCCCGCACCGTAGGCTTCTTCTTTGAATAACAGCGAATAATTAGCCGTTTTTTTGACCCCGCCATGACACGCAATGCAATTTTTGTTCAGAATCGGTTTGATCTGGGTATTAAAGTCCACCGTCTCCTCAAACACGCCCAGCCACGAGAACGACGACAGAGCGACAACCGCCCCCAAACCTGCCAGTGCAATCAGTTTTGGTTTCATAGGTGTAAGAACGTAGAATTCAGGATTTTATCCCCATCTGAATAGCGAATTTACGCGATTTTCTGAATCTTTCACGCCCCCTGCCACTGAACAAATACCCGCAGTGATTCCGGGTTTCGCATGGTGTCGGGGCTGGCAACGGTGGCGGGGGCATCGCCGGCCAGGATTTTCTTGACCGGCAGTTCCATCTTTTTGCCGCTGATGGTGTACGGAATTTCCGGCACCTGAAACACGGCATCCGGCACGTGGCGCGGGCTGAACTGACTCCGCAAGGCCTGTTTTATCTCGGCAACGAGCGCGTCAGTCAGGGTTTGTCCTTCGCGCAGCACCACAAACAGCGGCATAAAATACTGCCCGCCGGGGCGTTCGACACCCACCACCAAACTGTCAGTTACGTTGGGCAGGCTGTCAACGGCGCGGTAAATCTCGGCGGTGCCAATGCGCACCCCGTCGCGGTTGAGGGTGGCATCGGAGCGTCCGTAGATAATCACGGTTTTGTTGGGCGTAATCTGAATATAATCGCCGTGCCGCCAGACGTTGGGGCCGTAGGTGTCGAAATAACTGGCCCGGTAGCGGGTGTTACTGGTCGGGCTGTTGTTGTGCGGGCCATCATCCCAAAAATAAATCGGCATCGAGGGCATGGGCTCCAGAATTACCATCTCACCGAGTTGGCCGCGCACGGGCCGTCCATCGTCACCAAAAGCTTCGACGCGGCATCCCAGCAGCCGCGTCTGGATTTCGCCTTCGTAAACGGGCAACATCGGGCAGCCGCCCACGAACCCGCTGCATACGTCGGTGCCGCCACTGAGCGAGATAAGCCAGACATCATTCTTGACCGATTCATAGACCCACCGAAACCCTTCCGGCGGCAATGGCGAACCCGTCGAACCAATTGTCCGCAGCATCGGTAGTGACTGATTCTCAATTGGTTTCAGCCCCGCTTTCATGCACGATAGAAAATAAGCCGCCCCCCCGCCAAAATGATTGACGCGGGTCATGGCGGCTAAGTTCCAGAGAACATTCAGGTCAGGATAGCCCGGCGAGCCGTCATACAGCACAAGCGTGGCCCCGGTCAGCATCGCGCCGAGGGCGTAGTTCCAAATCATCCAGCCCGTTGTCGAGTACCAGAAATAACGGTCGCCGGGCCGCACGTCCTGATGCAGAGCCAGGGCTTTGAGGTGTTCGAGGAGACAGCCGCCAACGGAGTGGGTGATTGCTTTGGGCTTGCCGGTTGTGCCGGACGAATACAGCACCCAAATCGGATGCTCAAACGGTACGGGCTTGAATTCAAGCCCGTTGTTGGGGCCGGGGGCGGGAGTTTTCAGAACATCGGCCCAGGCTGTGGTTTTGTCGGCGTGGCTGTCGGGATTCAGATACGGCACCCAAACCACGTGTTTCACCGAGGGCAGACTGCCGCGCAACTGCCGCATGGCCGTTGTTTTATCGAGAGCGTTGCCGTTGTAGGTATAGCCATCAGCCACAATCAACACCTTCGGTTCAATCTGCCGGAACCGTTCGGTAATACTGGCCGTGCCAAAATCGGGCGACGCGCTTGACCATACCGCGCCGAGGGCATTGGTTGCCAGAAAGGCCACGATGGCTTCGGGAATATTAGGCAGCACCGCCACCACGCGGTCGCCGGGTTTTACGCCCGCCAGCCGCAGCCAGGCCAGCACAGCCGCTACCTGCCGTTCGAGGGTGGCCCAGGATATTTCGGTTGGGTAGGGTTGCCGTTCCGAGGCAAACACAAGGGCGGGGCGTTGGGTGGTTTTGTGCCGGAAAATATGCTCGGCGTAGTTGAGCGTAGCCCCCCTGAACCACTGCGTCCCGATCATGCCCTGCGCCGGTTTTTCAACAATGTGGCGGTAGGGCGTGTCGGCCTGAACGTCGAAGAACTGGTAAATACTTTCCCAAAACGCTTCCAGGTCCGTCACCGACCAATCCCAGAGGTCGTCATAATCGCGGAAATACAGCCCTTTCTTGACAAAAAGCCAGTTCAGGTATTTTTTGAGTTGCGATTGTTCGATGAACGCACGACTCGGCTTCCAGAGTGAGGTTGACATAGAGAAGGGTTTGAGGGCGAAAATACGGCATCGGTTGGCCCGCACGAAAAACAGCACGAATAAAACCAGTATATTTGCATCCTTTTTGTGAGCAAAAACACAAACACGCTGACAGTCAGAGGCTATTTTATTCAGATACAGTAGTGATTACTGCACATTTCCATGAATCCAGAAAACGAATCTCCAGCCAACGACCGCCGGGATGGCGGCCCACGAGAAGACAAAAACGGCCCGCGAGAGAGCGGCACCGGCGACGGGTTCAACCCCGGTAACGACCGACCGCGCTTCAGCCGCGACACAACCGACAGCCGTACCAATGACCGGCCCGCCTTTAAGCGCGACGATAAGCGAAGCGACAACCGGCCCGGTAACGACCGACCGCGCTTTAATCGCGACGACAATCGGAGCAGCGACCGGCCTGCCTTTAGCCGGGATGACAAACGCGGCAATGACCGGCCCGCGTTTAACGGCGATAACCGCCGGAGCGATGATAACCGCAGTAGCGATAGGCCCGCCTTTAGCCGCGACGACAACCGCAGCAGCGACCGGCCCCGTTCCGACCGGAACGATGAATCACGGCCCGGTAACGACCGACCGCGCTTCAACCGCGACGATGAGCGCAAAAGTGACCGGCCTACCTTTAATCGGAGCGATGAATCTCGCCCCCGGTTCAACCGCGATGATAGGTCATCCGGCGACAGACCCGCCTACAAACGGGACGACCGCAGGAGCGATAGCCCCCGGCCAGCGTTTAACCGCGACGATAATCGTAGCCGCGACCGGCCCGGTAACGACCGACCACGCTTTGACCGCAACGACCGGCCCGCCTACAATCGGGATGACCGCCGGAGCGATGGCCCACCAACCGATAAGTCCAGCAATGAGCGGCCCGCCTTTAGCCGCGACGATAAACCTACTGGGGATCGGCCACTGTTTAATAGAGACGACAAACGCAGCGATGAACCTCGGCCTGGTAACGACCGGCCTTCGTTTAACCGGGATGATAACCGGAGTAACGACCGGCCTTCGTTCAACCGCGACAAGCCCCGTTTCGACCGGAACGATGAATCACGGCCCGGTAACGACCGACCGCGCTTCAACCGCGACGACCGCAGCAACGACCGGCCCGCTTACAATCGGGATGAGAAGCGGAGCGATGACCGGCCCGGTAACGACCGACCACGCTTTGACCGGAACGACGAATCCCGCCCCCGGTTCAACCGCGACGAGAACCGCACTGGTGGTCGGCCAACCGGCGACCGGCCCGCGTTCAATCGTGATAATCGGAGTAACGAATCACGGCCCGGTAACGACCGACCGCGCTTTAGCCGCGACGAGGAGCGCAAAAATGACCGGCCCGCCTTTAGCCGCGACGACAGACAGTCAGCTTCACGGGCGCGGTTTGACCGCCGGAGCGACAATACCGATGACCGCCGAAGTAACGACCGCACACCACGCTCGGAACGGGGCAGCGACCGCAACGACAGTACTCCACGCCGAACAGGTCGGTACGAAAATGCCCCCAATTACAACACGGGGGCCATTCGTGACGGAATACCCGCCAAGAACCGGGCGGCATTCACCAAAGCCACCGGCAGCAGCCGCGATGCCGAAGCGGGCGTGTTGCGCCTGAACCGCTACATTGCCAATGCCGGAGTTTGCTCGCGCCGGGAGGCCGACGAACTCATTGCCAAAGGTGATGTGTCGGTAAACGGGCAGGTGATTACCGAAATGGGCCACAAGGTGAAGCGGGGCGATATTGTCAAATACGCCAACAAAGTGCTGAACCCAGAACGCATCGTATATCTGTTGCTGAACAAACCCAAAGGCTACATCACCACCACCGACGACCCCAAAGAGCGGCAGACGGTGATGGATTTGATCGAGGAAGCGGGCAATTTCCGGCTGTATCCCGTCGGGCGGCTCGACCGCAACACCACCGGCCTGCTGCTAATGACCAACGATGGCGAATTGGCCGAAAAGCTGACGCACCCCTCAAATAACATCAAGAAAATCTACCAGGTCGAACTCGATAAACCCATCACGGAAGAGCATTTTCTGGCAATCAAAAACGGTATCGAATTAGAAGACGGCATTATCAAACCCGATGATCTGGGTATCGTTACGCCCGATGCTCACGTTGTTGGCATCGAGATTCACAGTGGCCGCAACCGGATTGTCCGCCGTATTTTTGAACACCTCGGCTACGAAGTGACAAAACTCGACCGGACGACCTACGCCGGGCTGACCAAGAAAGACCTGCCACGCGGCAAATGGCGATTCTTAGACCCCAAAGAGGTGGTGAAGCTCAAGTATTTCAACAACTAATCAAACAAATAGCCCGGCGTGTGCCGGGCTATTTGTTTATGATGCCATGATACCGTTCGGGTTCCTGATAGTCGCGCCGGAGGGGGTGGCCGGGCCAGTCTTCGGGGAGTAGAATCCGGCGCATATC
>JBBRNH010000069.1:0-32390 GCA_038230415.1 Cytophagales bacterium
ACGAACCAAAAACCTGACTTCAGAGCCGCGCTGCCTGTCGCGGGGAACGCTGAACTGCAAGTAAAAAACCTGACTGTCACCGGGTTGCCCCTTGTCGCAGGGAACCTGACCCACCAGAATATGAACAGAAAACACCCAACGACCACGGGGGTTGATGGCCCCACGCACAAGCTACTAAAACAGATATACCCCCGGCCTTTTCACCCCCGTTTGGTTGGGCTGCTACTTCGCGCACGCACACGCTGCCTGTCGCCGGAGAGCTGCCCACGCGGAGCGGACCACAACGCATGGTCCGAACTCACCGAGATAGGGCCGAGAGTTGTCGAACCGACCGAATGAATGACTCTCTGGTGTCGGATGTAACCCTAGCCGAGTCCTGTTAAGCCTTGACTGTCAAACGATTATGGCCTGTCGGACGCAACCTGCCTGACAAGCAATGGCTGAGTAAACACCCAACGCCAACAAGGGCTGATGGCCCGCAAGATACTTGAACTCACGCCACCTACCCACGGCTTTATACCCTTGTTTGGTTGGGCTGTCCCACTTGGCATACTCACAAGCTACCTGTCGCACGAGACAGCCCCACGCGGAGCGGATAAACAACGCACGGTCCGCTCAAACCGAGAAGGGGTCGAAGCCTGTCGAAGGTAGCTAACAAACAACGCTCTCGTGTCGGACGTAACCCCAACCGAGGCTTGTCAAGCCTTGACTGTCAAAGGATTATCTACTGTCGGACGCAACCCAAAAACCACCCGCTGAAGCTACTTCTGCTGTCGCACGGAAGCTACCCCGCAAGCAATGGCTGAGTGAACACCCAACGCCCCCAAGTGTTGAAACGGGCGGGCAGCTACAAGGGCCTATCCGAAACGCTCCTGCCCGTTTACACACTTGGTGATGTTGGGCTGTCACCGCGCTGGCACCTTTTTTCCTGTTTCCGTGATTATAGAAGCAGCAATGCAGTACCGTACCTTCGCACATTCGTTCGTGTTCCGTCGTTTCAAGAAGCAAAGCAGCAATAACAAGGCTTACGCAGACTGGCTTGTTTTTTGCACTCACTGTTTAAAGCGGAATTAATATCTTTGCCATCATGGAAGCCACTATCGTATCAATTAACTACAAAGAACTCCTGAAAAAGTACATTCAACATATTGTTGAAATGGAAGGCGTTGACTTTATTGATAGTTGCCCAACTGATTTGATGTACGAATCGTTAGGGTACACTATGTTCACCGACCAAGAAGTTGAAAAGCTCAAACAAATCTCTTTAGAGAAATAGTTAGACAAACTTAACATCCTTAAATTCGTTGGCTTTGTAATCGTATTGTCTGCCAATTAGCTTTATAGAAAAATATATTCCCACCGTAGCCTTTATCTCAACAGGCACAAAAGCAGCAACGCAGTAATGACAGTTAAGACATTAACCTAACTTCGTTCCTGAAAATTAGCACCTTTCGTTATCTTTGTTTAACGTTCTTAAAGGCAAAAAACATGAATTACCTTAGTCAACTAATTACTAAGATTACAGGAAAAGAGCAAATAGACGTAGCTGATTCATGGCAAACTGATATTGACGATGATTTTCCTTTTGAAATCAATGCGTTGAAATTTGTTTTCAGCCAAGCCGAAAAGAAACTCGAAGATTCAAACAAGGTCTTTGACGCAACATCTGCCAAAAGCGTATCGCTCATTGCATTGGCAAGCGGTATTTTCATTGCCCAAGCCACTTATTTTTTTCTCAATAACTACATAGGTAAAGACGCAGAACTTGACCCCAAACTTTTTACTGTCTTTGTATCTGCTATGTTTGTACTATTAATATTGAGCTATTTGCTGAATAACTTAATCCCCGTAAACTACCATACTGTTGGCTCTTCACCTAAGCGACTTTTTAACAAGTCGTTCTTTAACGAACAATTTGCGGGCAAGTCAGAGAATTTCTTGTATGCAAATGAAATCGAAACGTATGAAATTAAAATTGATTACAATTTCAAATTAAATTCTATTCGATTGCAAAGAGTGCGTTTTGGTATTCGCGCCTTACTTTTTTTGCCTGTTGTTGCTTTATCGCTTTTCTACCCGACCGCCATCTTTTTGGCTTTTCTCCTCTAACTTATCGGGTGCAACTCGTGGTCGTTGTATTGGCACTACTGGCTGTGGCGGGACGGGGCGGGGTTGATTTTGTTGGTTACTGCTGTTTATCATATTATTTGTTAAAATTTAGCCTTACCCCTGCTTCTCCCTGCCACAGTCATACTAAGTAATTAACGGCCCCGCAGCGTCTCCCCAATCCCCCTGTCTCATTTAGTTACGCAGACCCCAACACAGTCATTGGGCATCATTAACAGCCCTGTAACCGCTTTGTGATTTGCCTTGTATCTATGTGTTCTGCAAGTCATCCAAGTAAGTCAGGTCGTATAATAATCGGTTGGGAGTAGCCCCGCCCGGATACATTATGTAACCAAATTCACCCAACGCCCCCAAGGGTTGAAACGGGCGGGCAACTACATTGACCTACCCGAAACGCTCCTGCCCGTTTACACACTTGGTGATGTTGGGCTGTCACCGCGCTGGCACCATTTTTCCTGTTTCCGTGATTATAGAAGCAGCAACGCAGTAACCTGACCTCTACAATACATTAGTGTTCCGTCGTTTCAATAAGAAGTTTAGTTTATCGAAGCAATGATGTGTTTTATAACCACACCGCTAACCGCTATAACGTCAGCACCTTTATCTTCCCGGTACAAATCCAGTTGAGCCGTAGATACATAACCTCTTGGCTTTATATCGGGTCTTTGGCCTTCTCTGGCAACCTTCATTATCCGCTCGGTCATGTTAGCCAGTGTCAATGACTTTTCCGTGCTTTCGGGAAAATAGTAGTCAATCTGATTGTAACAGAGCTTAACAAAATCAAAGATGGCATCCCGAATACCTTTATAGCCGTCAATGCTACTTTGTTGTTCGCGTTTTGTAATCAGGTTGCCAATTCTGCCCATTGTCTTGTACTGGGATTTAACCGCCGTTGCGTTTTCAATCTTCAACACAGCATTTCGCCAAACATCAAACTCGTAGTACTTATTGTCCTCAACCTGTTCCTGCGTAAATCGCCTGTGTTCATTGTAGTACTGAATTTGGTTATCCATGTACGTGCAAAGGTGGGCTAACTCCAGTAAGCCGCATATCAGGTCAGGACTAACCAACTCGTGATTCTCAAACTTTTCTTCCAATGACAACAGCCATTGAACGAATAAATCTTTGACCTTACTGTTACCGTGAAGTGTAATGAGTTTGACCAACTCAAGGCGAATCATAAACTCGCTGGCAAAGTTTCCCCCCTTTGGCTGAAACTTAACTATCTGATTATCAACACTCACCATGCTTGGTGAGTTGCTGTTTTCTGCTATAAATTGGCGATAGTCGTAGTTAGCAACTGGTTTCGTTAGTTGTTTCTTGCCTTGAAACAGATACTCACTGGTGAGCCATTTCTTAACATCTCTGGCATAATGTGCAGGGTTAAAATTAAGGACTTTGTGCAATTCCTTAGCAGAGCAATAGCGACCGTCATTGATGTAATGAATCTGAATCATAGAGTTGGCTTTTGCCTGCCAAGATAGATAAAGTGTGTCAAGAAATGCACCTTGTTATTTTAGCCTTGCCCCTGCTTCTCCCTGCCACAGTCATCCCAGAGTAATTAACGGCCCCGCAGCGTCTCCCAAATCCCCCCTGTCTCGTCTGGTTCCGCAGACCCAAACACAGTCATTGGGCATCATTAACAGCCCTGTAACCGCTTTGTGATTTACCCTGTATCTATGTGTTCCGCAAGTCATCCAAGTAAGTCAGGTCGTATAATAATCGGTTGGGAGTAGCCCCGCCCGGATACATTATGTAACCAAAATCACCCAACGTATTATTGTACGCAACATCGCTTCACTATTTTTTCGCTGATTATCAGTGACTTTTAGTTCTGTGAATGTCTGAATGTTGTGTGTTGCGCTGGTTGTGAAACAAAGGAATCAAACCGGCGCGTAATCTCCAAATTATTGTTTTGTGAAATGATTAAACGGTATGTACAGCCCGTTTCGGTGCGCCGGGTTTGGGATATTGAAGGATACCCCAACTACTTCTTCGGCGATGATAGGCAACTATACCGGCTTACGGTACGCGGTGAGATTCGGCGAAATCAGCAGTGTTTGAAACGCTACACAAAGGGCTATATCCTCAAAAGCCGGTTCTTTAGCCTGAATCAACTCCGCCCGATGCTTCGGCGGCACGTTGGCGTTACAGGTCATCTAACGGTGATTTGAGGGTGCTGATCTTGTTGGCACTGACGTGGGTGTAGCGCATGGTGGTCAGGATGCTTTGGTGGCCCAACAACTCCTGAATGTACCGGATGTCTGTGCCGGATTCTAACAAATGCGTGGCAAAGCTGTGTCGCAAACTATGAATGCCCCCGCGTTTCTGAATACCGGCAAACCGGACGGTTTCGCTATACACCAACTGAATAGTACGGTTAGCAATGGGTTCGGGTCGTTCGGGGTTCTCAAACAGGTAGAGCCGGGGCTGGTATTGCGTCAGATATTCGTTGAGGTAGGCGCGGAGTTTGTCAGAGAGCATAACCACGCGGTCTTTTTTGCCTTTGCCCGCCCGGACCGTAATCAGGTTTCGGGTACGGTCAATGTCGGTCAGGCGGAGGCAGGCTACTTCGCTCAGGCGCAGGCCGGTGGCATAGACTGTCCGAAACAACGTTCGGTACTTCAGGCTGGTGGTGGCCGCAAAAATGGCGTTGATCTCCGCCACACTATACACGGTGGGTAGTTTGGTGGGCGTTCTGACGAGTTTGATGTCGTAAAATTCGCTGTTGTGACCGAGTGCTTTTTCCCGGTAAAACTTGTAGGCGTTGATGTGGACGTTGACACTGGAACTGCTCAACCGTTTTTGGTCTATCAAAAACAGCAGGTATTTCTGGTATTCGGGCTTCGTCAGGTTGTCAATCGGTTTGGGCGGTCGGTGGGCCCGGTTCGGCGTTCCGACATCCCCGGCGTTCCGGTCGGCATATCGGATGAGGGCGATAAGGGCCTGTTTGTAGTTTTTGAATGTTTTGTAGCTGTATTGCTGCACCCGGAGCGCGTCAGACAGGGCCACCACCGCCGGGTGACTGTCGTATTTGGTCAGGGCGGGGGCATAGCGAAACGGTTTTCGGCGGATTGTGGCCGGAACCTCGCCAACCGAAGCGTCGGACCGGGGCGGCCAAACCGGGTTGGTGGCCTGCTCAACCTCGGCGGGCGTGGCGGTTGGTTTGTAGTGCCGGACAATGGCTTCGTCGAACCGGCAGTGGTTGCGGCCAAACAACTGACCGAGTTTCACCACCGATTGGCGGGTGTTTGGCACGAGCCAGCACCGGCGCGACCGGCTGAAGCGTCGGCCCGGCACCTGATCGATGAGAGTATTGCCGATGGGGTCTTCGGGAAACAGAACGGCCAATAACGCCGGGTCGCGGTCATCAATTCTAACGGTTATCATGCTGTTTATGGGTTACGGGGAGTGCGTTACACCACCAAAAAGACCACCTGTTTTCGGGTGGTCTTTTTGGCAAAAATGGGTTTGATAGTGGCTAATGCCCGCCTGCAGACGCAAACACGACGGGTTCGGCAGTTTTGACTTCTTTCACCAAGAAGCACGATGCAGCCGCCAGTAACAGGCACACGCCCGCCGTTACTAAGGCGTTGCGCGGGTCGTTGCCCAGCACCGACTCGTAATAAAGCGGCACGGTAATCATGCCAACAAACTGGGGTACGCAGATAAACCCGTTGAATATACCCATGTAAACGCCCATCCGTTCTTTCGGCACGGCACTTGCCAGCATCAGATACGGCATTGACATGATTGACCCCCAGGCTAACCCGATGATGCTCATGCCAGCTAAGTAAATCAGTTTATCGTTGGAGGTCAGGGTCAGAAAAAAGCCCATTGCACCAATGGTGAGAAACAGGGCGTGGGTGGCCCGCGCACTGCCGAGGGCTTTGGCAATACGGGGGATAAATATCGAAATCAGGGCGCAGGAGATGCTGAAGGCGGCAAAGCACAGCCCGCCCCATTTTGTGCCGGCTTCAAAACCGGCCCGGTTCGAGACCGCATCGGGCGCATCAAAGGCGTATCGGGCCGTAGCTAAAGAGAGGTATTGCCACATGAGCGGCAGGCCATACCAGGTAAAGAATTTCACCCACCAGAGTTGTTTCATCACGGTGGGCATGGCCGAGAGCGACGCTAAAATCTCTTTAAAAACCGGGAGCATCAGAAACAGGTAGCTGCCGGCCAACACGCCCCCGCCCCACAGCAGGCCCGCCGAAAAGCCACCAACCCGCACGGCAAAAAAGAAGGCCAAAATAGCCGCGCCACCGGCCAGGGCAATGTGCCAGAATGAGATTGACTTTTTTTCTTCGGCAGTAAAGACGTGCGGAGCCTTGTAACTGTCGTTGACGGGCGGGTATTCTTTGGTGGTTCTGATTGTCCAGAGTACCGAGACCAGAATGGCTGCCGCGCCGATATAAAACGGATAACGCACCGAGTTGGGAATGCCATTGGCCGATTGCCCATCTGACATAACCATTGAAATACCCAAGAGCGGCAGAATGTACGGCATCAGGTTTGCCAGCGTTTGCCCAAAACCCACCATGAACGATTGTACGGCAAAGCCCGTTGGTCGCTGTTTATCGTTGAGCATATCGCCCACAAAGGCCCGAAACGGCTCCATTGCCGAGTTTAGGCCCGCATCGAGCATCCACATCAGCCCGGCAGCGATCCAGATAACCGACGAGTTCGGCATCATCACCATCGCAACACTACCCAGCAAGGCTCCGGCCAGGATAAACGGCTTGCGCCGGCCCCAGGTTGGCGACCAACTCCGGTCAGAAACGGCCCCGATGATGGGTTGTAACAGCAGGCCCGTGAGCGGCCCGGCCAGCCACAGGCCCGGAATCGAGGCTTCGTCGGCCCCCAAGTAGCGATAGATTGGACTCATGTTTGCCTGTTGCAAGCCGAAGCCATACTGAATACCTAAGAATCCGAAACTCATATTCCAGATTTGCCAGAAACTTAAACGCGGTTTTTCGTTCATCGTGCGCGGGGGAAGTCATGCGTTTTTTTACAGGAAAATATGGACAATGTTACGAACAAGAACGAAATATCGGGGCCTAAAAGCTGTGGCATATCAAATTATTCTGTTGTTGATCGGGTTGACTTTAAAATCCATCGCGCCAAACTCACGTCTGGGACAATGGATTTGTAGCTTTGACACCTCAACCCGTTTCGGCCCCTTATGCTGCTTTTTTTTGCTGCTTTATTGTCATTCACCCCACCAGCACCCCGGCCTTTGCCCGATTCATCCGTGATTATCAGGCAGATAACCCTGACGGGCAACTACCGCACCCGCGACCGGATTATTTTGCGCGAAATGGCCCTGCACCCCGGCGATACGGTGCGCGTAGCCGATTTGCCGGGTAAGCTCGGCTGGGATCGGAACAAAATCGCGAATACGAATCTGTTCATAACGGTAACGGTTCGCCCGGTAGTTAATCCGTCTCCTCCGTCAATTCCCCGGTCTGTGTCTTCACAGACCGGGGAATTGGTGTCTTCACAGACTGAGGAATTGCCGACGATTGATGTTGAGGTGACCATGAAAGAACGCTGGTATGTGATTGTGTATCCGGTATTTGAACTCGCCGACCGCAATTTTAACGAGTGGTGGTATCAGCGCGGGCGCGACCTGCGCCGGACGGTGTATGGCGCACGACTGAGCTACAAAAACGTAACCGGCAACAACGATAAACTGGGCTTAGTGGCTGAATTGGGCTTTTTACGCCGGTTTTCGGCCAATTACCAGATTCCGTACATTGACCGCGCCCAGCGATACGGCCTGAAACTCGAAACATCGTATCAGACCAACAACGAAATCGCGTATCGGTCGCGGTTCGATAAACTCGCCTTTGTCCGTAATAACGACGAGCAACTCCGCGAACAGTTTATTGGTAATCTGGCACTTACCCGGCGCAATGGCTTTTATCAATTCCACGAGGCAGGCTTTCGGTACGTGGTCACGAACGTGGCCGACACCGTTGCCCGGCTCAACCCCGACTATCTGCTCAACGGCCAGACCCGCCAGCACTACGGCCAACTGAGTTATGGGTTCCGCTACGACCGGCGCGATAACGTGGCCTATCCCCTGCGCGGCACCCTCGGCGGGGTGCAGGCAAACTGGTTTGGCGTGTTGCCCGGCGACAATGTGCGGCAGGTGGAGACGGTTGGGGCCTACGGGCGATTCTGGCCGTTAGGCGGGCGGTGGTTTGGCAGTTCGGGCGTGCGGGGGCAGGTGATTTTTCCGCAACGCCAGCCATACACGTTGCTGCGGGGCTTGGGCTACAATCAGGAAGTGGTGCGGGGTTATGAGCTATACAGCATTGAAGGCCAGCACTTTGCGCTCTGGAAAAACACGCTCCGATTCCGGCTTTTCGACACGGTGAAGCAAGTTCGGTGGCTCAAAATCCGGCAGTTTAACACGGTGCCGGTGGCGGCTTACCTCACGGCTTTCGCCGATGCGGGCTACGTCTGGAACAGTTATAAACAGACCTACGAGAGCCGGTTAGCCAATCGGTTGATGGCTGGTACGGGCGTAAGTTTAGATGTGGTTACGTTTTATAACCTCGTGGCGCGGTTTAGTGTGTCGGTCAACGGGCGGGGCGAAAGCGGGTTTTTCTTTAATCTCTCGCAGGAATTGTGATGGGTTGATGGAACACGGATGACACAGATTTTAAGGATTTACGCGGATTTCTTCCTTTCCATCAAAAAATAATCCGTGTAAATCCGCTCGATCTGCGTCATCTTCGGGCCAATTTTCACCGCAAAATAATCGCTTCCCGATCTGGGCCGGTCGAGATAAACCGGATGGGCAGGTTCAGTTCTGCTTCCAGAAATTCGACATAAGCGGCCAGCGTTGCCGGTATTTGGTCAAACGAGCGCATTCCGGTCAGGTCGTGCCAGCCGGCCAAGGTTTTATAAACCGGCACAACGGCGGTGTCGCAAAGGTCGTAGGGCAGTTGGTCAGTAATCTCGCCCGGTTCGTTTCCCAGAGCGGGCAGCTGGTAATGCGTGCAGACCTTCACCTCGTCGAAAATTGTCAGCACGTCGGCCTTCATCATAATCAGTTGGGTGGTGCCGGTGAGCATGATGGCGTATTTCAGGGCGGGTAAATCAAGCCAGCCGCACCGACGGGGCCGCCCGGTTGTGGCCCCAAATTCGCGGCCTTCCTGCCGGAGTTGCTCGCCGGTCTCGTCGGTCAGCTCGGTCGGAAACGGCCCGGAGCCGACGCGGGTGCAGTAGGCTTTAAAAATACCAAACACGTCGCCAATCTGCCGGGGCGCAATGCCTAAACCCGTGCAGGCACCGGCGGTCATGGTGTTGCTGCTGGTCACGAACGGGTACGAGCCAAAATCAATATCGAGCAATGAACCCTGTGCGCCCTCGGCCAGAATTGTCTTGCCGTCGGCTAATGCCCCGTTCACCACGTATTCTGTATCAGCGAGTTTAAACTGCTTCAGAAATTCCAGCGCGGCAAAAAATTCGGCTTCCAACGGCGGCAAAACAGCCTGATAATCAAAGCCGTAATGCGTTAGCGTGTCTTTGTGGGTGGTTACGAGTGCGTCGTATTTGTGCCGGAAGGTGTCGGATAGTACGTCGCCGACGCGCAACCCAAGCCGGGCCACTTTGTCCTGATACGTTGGCCCGATGCCCCGGAGCGTCGAGCCGATTTTGGCCGCGCCCTTAGCCTGTTCGTAGGCCGCATCGAGCAGCCGGTGCGTGGGCAAAATCAGCGATGCTTTTTTAGAAATCAAGAGCCGGGCTTCGGGGCCGTTCTGGTGCAGATTCAGGTTGAACTTATCTAACCCGTCAATTTCGCGCTTAAACACAATCGGGTCCAGCACAATGCCATTGCCGATGATGTTGAGACTGTCGGCCCGAAATACGCCCGACGGAATCTGGTGCAACACGTGTTTGATACCGTCAAATTCGAGGGTGTGGCCCGCGTTTGGCCCGCCCTGAAACCGGGCGATTACGTCGTACTGTGGCGCGAGAACGTCCACAATTTTACCTTTTCCTTCGTCGCCCCACTGGAGGCCAAGTAATACATCTACCATATTTAAAACATTGCGGCCTGCCGTTCATCCAAACGGTGGCCGTCATTAAACCGAAAAATCTGAATTGTAACAATTCCGATCACCGAAACGGGGATTACACGGGCTTGTTGCCATTGGAAATGACTGGCCCACTCGTCTATTCTGGGGTTGAAAACCGCTCAATGCGCTTGGTTTCCCAATCAATTGACGCAATGTCGGTCCCTTTATTTCGATTACATTCCGGGCAGGAGTAGGCCAAATTATCGTTGGTATTCTCTCCGCCGTGTTTAAGACTGATGATGTGGTCAATTTCAAAACCGATAAACGAGTCAGCATCAGCAGCCTGGCAGTATTCGCACAAATAATTTGCCCGGAGAGCTACCTGCCGACGAAGGGCAAGCGGAATATAGTCATATAACCGGGGCATAATCGAGCGATTTAACGCGGGCTTTTGCCATTCGTACAATATGTTCAAGGATTAAAAACTGGTCAATTTCTCTACGTTCGTTCTCCGAAATAGTTCCGGTTTTCTCCTTCTCTACTAATTCATAAAAACGGTCATGGCTGTCTTCTGAGGCCCGAAAAGAAAGCATTTTCTCTGGCGATACATTGTCCACGATAAATTCTATTAACTCGGCAAATGGTTTCATAAGAGATTGATTTTACAGGATGTTCGCTACCTTGTTATCCGCCCGGTTTTCGCAGACCTCGCGGGCGCACGAGCCGTAAAAAATCAGCGAGTGGTGCATGACGTTGAATTTCAGCATATCGCCCACCATATTCTGAATATTCTGCACACGCGGATCACAAAATTCCAGCACCTTGTGGCAATCGGTGCAGATCAGGTGGTCGTGCTGCCGGAAACCATACGATTTCTCGAACTGCGCCAGGTTTTTCCCAAACTGATGCTTGGTCACGAGGTCACAATCAACCAGCACATCGAGGGTATTATAAACCGTGGCCCGGCTGACCTGATACTTTTTGTTCTTCATCGAGATATCCAGTTCCTCCACGGCGAAGTGTTCTTCGCGGCCATAAATCTCTTCTAAGATGGCGAATCGTTCGGGCGTTTTCCGTAGGCCCTTGCGTTCGAGGTAGGCCGTAAAAATGCTCCGGGCGGTTTCAAAGT
The DNA here is from genome assembly GCA_038230415.1 of Cytophagales bacterium. Classification (GTDB taxonomy): domain Bacteria; phylum Bacteroidota; class Bacteroidia; order Cytophagales; family Spirosomataceae; genus JBBRNH01. The sequence continues at coordinate 11,293 of JBBRNH010000069.1, forward strand.
TGGTTTGTTTGGGGGCTTGCATGAAACAAAGTTAGTGAAGAGTGATGAGTGAAAAGTGAAGAATAGGCTATCTGGATAGTATTCTTCACTTTGCACTCATCACTCTTCACTGATTTTAATCAAACCGCACCACCTCAAACACGCCATTTACGCTGTCTAACTTGGTCATAAGCGTATCGAGATGGCTGGTGTTCTGGATATACAGCCGCAAAACGCCCTCAAAAACCCCATCTTTCGAGTCAATCGTGACCGAACGCATATTGATATTGAGTTCGTTGGAGATGATCCGGGTTACGTCGTTTACCAAGCCTACGCGGTCGGTGCCGGTGATGCGAAGGCCCGCCAGAAACGCCGTTTCGCGCTGACTCGCCCATTTGGCTTTGATGATCCTGTTGCCATGATTCGACATCAGTTCAACGGCGTTGGGACACGTAACCCGGTGAATCTTAATGCCTTCGTTAATGGTCACGAAGCCAAACACGTCGTCGCCGGAGATCGGATTACAGCATTTCGAGAGCGTGTAGTCAATCTTGTCCATGTCTTCGCCAATCAGCAGTACGTCGGCATCGGTGCGCTCGCCGTGCATCTTTTTGAGTGCGGTGGCAACGGTTTTACCATCGGGTTGCAGCACGGCCACCGGGTTTTTGGCATCGCGGTTTTCGCGGGCTTCCTTGTCAGCTTTGTAGCGATTGAGGTCTTTGGCATCGAGGTGGCCTTTGCCAAAGCGGTAAAACAGATCGTTGGTGGTTTTTGAGCCGAGAAACGCCCGCAGCGAGTTGGTGAGTTCGTTGGTGAGTTCCATCCGCATGATTTTCAGCCGTTTCGCCACCAGGTCGCGCCCGTCAGAAACATACCGTTTGTTGTCTTCTTTGATCAGGTCTTTGATCTTGGTCTTAGCCTTCGACGTTACCACAAACCGCAGCCAGTCTTCGCTCGGTTTTTGCTTGTTGGAGGTAATGACCTCGACCTGATCGCCGTTTTGCAGCACGTGACTGAGCGGCACGAGCGTGTTGTTGACCTTGGCGGCCATGCACCTGGCTCCAATCTGGGTGTGAATATCAAAGGCAAAGTCGAGCGCGGTGGCTCCCCGGCGCAACACTTTCAGATCACCTTTTGGCGTAAAAACAAAGACTTCTTCGGAGTACAGGTTCGAGCGAAAATCCTCCAGAAATTCGGCGGCAGATTTATCGCCGTTGCTGGCCGTTTCGAGCATATCGCGCACCTGACTCAGCCACGCTTCCAGCCCTAAGCCGGTTTGGGTATCGTTGCCTTTGTATTTCCAGTGCGCGGCATAGCCTTTCTCGGCGATCTCGTTCATCCGCTCGGTTCTGATCTGCACCTCCACCCACTGCCCGGTTTTGCTCATAACGGTGGTGTGCAGCGATTCATAGCCGTTGGCGCGGGGGGTGCTGATCCAGTCTTTGAGCCGGTCGGGGTTGGGCTTATAGTGGTCAGTAACTATGGAATACGCCCGCCAGCAAGCCGCTTTTTCTTCGTCGGGCGGCACGTTCATGATAATTCGGATGGCAAACAAATCATAAATTTCCTCGAATGGTTTGTTAGACTGATCGAGCTTGTTCCAGATCGAATAGATAGATTTGGGCCGTCCTTTCAGCACGAAAGCCATACCGGTTTCCTGCAAATCGGCTTCGATGGGTTCAAGAAACCTGGCAATAAACCGATCCCGCGAGGCTTTGGTCTCCCGCAGTTTGCGGGCAATATCCTTGTAGGTATCCTGCTCAACGTGCTTCAGATACAGGTCTTCGAGTTCAGATTTGATGGCGTACAAACCCAGCCGGTGGGCCAAGGGCGCGTAGATATACATCGTTTCGGAGGCAATCTTGAGTTGCTTGTCGCGCGGCATCGAGTCGAGCGTCCGCATATTATGCAGCCGGTCGGCGAGTTTGACCAGGATCACCCGCACATCGTCGGAGAGGGTCAGGAGCATCTTGCGGAAATTCTCGGCCTGCTGCGAAGTTCCATACTCAAAAAACCCCGAAATCTTGGTCAGTCCGTCAATAATCCGGGCGATTTTCGGTCCGAAATCCCGCTCGATTTCAGGAATCGTGGTATCGGTATCTTCGACTACATCGTGCAGCAGAGCCGAGACGATGGCCGTGGTGCCGAGACCAATTTCTTCGACCGCAATCTGGGCAACGGCTAAGGGATGGTATATATACGGCTCACCCGACCGCCGGCGCATATTTTTGTGGGCTTCGGCGGAGGTGTTAAACGCCTTTTTTATGAGCTTGGCATCGTTGCCTTTAAGCGAGGGCTTGGCCGCACGCAGCAGCCGACGGTAGCGTTTGAGAATCTCGGTGCGCTCGGCATCGAGGTCAACGACGGGTTCGGCAAGTGCGTTCATGGTTGGTATCGTTCGGTTGTAGTCGGTTACACAAGTTACGGTAAAGATTCGGCAATGGCAAACCGTTGCCTATCGTTTTTGCCATGCTGAGGGACGAAGAATCTGCGTCGCTGGCCCGATTCCTTCTTCGTTCGCCAGCACGGCAAAAGTGCCGGAAACTGTGTAATAGAATAGATTCAACTTTCTGATTAAAAGAAGTTTAATCTAAAAATTGGCGGTTTTAGAAGGCTACAAAAAGCGAACTAAACGCGCCCGAAAATAGTTAAATCAGTAGTCATACGATAGCTGATTTATCGGACGTTTAGTAAATAGTACAACACCTTATTTTAAGCCAACATGAATCTCAAAACCATAATTGCCAGCGTGTTCGTAACGGGTGTGCTGGCTTCGTGCGCCCCGGCTATCACCGTCAAGTACGACTATGACCCTAAAATAAATGTGCGGCAGTTTGCCACGTATCGCATCGAGGCCGACCGCACCCGCAACGCCGATCCCATTGTGGGCAGTAACCTGAACCAACGCCGGATTGCCGACGCGCTGGACGTATCGCTCAAGGGCCGGGGATACAAACCCGTTGATCAGGGCGAAGCGGATTTGATTGTCCGGTTTTTCACCGACTCGCGCGACCGCCAGCAGATTCAGTCCAACAACAACATGGGGCCGTATTCGTGGTGGTATGGCGGTGGCATGAACAACACCTACTCGCGGCAGTATGAAGAAAACCGTGTGGTAGTGAACGTGCATGATGCCCGTACCAACAATATTATCTGGCAGGGCTGGGCAACGGGCCAGCTCAACAACCGCAATAAAGAGCGCGAACGGGATGCTATTTTCCGCGAGACGGTAGCCAGCATCATGAAAAACCTGCCCGAAAGTGCCGGTCAGGATTACGGCGCAACCCGCTAAACCGTGCTGAAAAGCAAACAACAAACAGCCCCGACTCGTCAGAGCCGGGGCTGTTTGTTGTAAGAGTGGTGATACACACCCAAAATTTCAACAAGCACGTCAATAAAAGCTATCTCTGTTGACATACGTCGTTTAGGCCACTGAGTTACCCGTGAAAAAAATCCTTCATTTTATCAAAAAAGCCTTTGTCGTTTTTGCCGGGTTTAGGCTGAAAATTAGCTGCCGACCGGAATTTTTCGAGCATTGTGCGCTCCTCTGACGACAATGCTTTGGGAGTCCAGACGTTGACGTGTATCAACTCGTCTCCCCGACCGTAGCCGTTCAACTCCTTGATCCCCTTGCCCTTGAGCCGCAGAATCCGGCCACTTTGGGTGCCGGGTTCGAGCGTGATCCGGGCGCGACCGTCAATCGTTGGCACTTCAAGACTCGTGCCGAGGGCGGCATCGGCGAAGTTCACGTAGAGGTCAAAAACCACGTTGTTCCCGTCTCGTTTGAGGTTTTCGTCTTCTTCTTCCTCCACCACAATCAGCAGATCACCGGCTACACCCCCGCGTGGCGGCACGTTGCCTTTGCCGCCAACCGAAAGCTGCATACCTTCGGCCACACCCGCCGGAATATTGAGCGGAATTACGTCTTCCTGCAACACGCGGCCTTCGCCAAAACAGGCATCGCAGCGGTCAGTCACAATTTTGCCATCGCCATTGCAGGTGGGGCAGGTGGCCGTCGAAACCATCTGACCGAGCATCGTGCTAACCACTTTCCGCACCTGCCCGTTGCCCTGACAGGTTTGGCAGGTTTGCACAGCGGCTCCGTTTTTGGCCCCGTTGCCGCCACAGGTGGTGCAGGTGACGTGGCGTTTGACTTTGATTTTTTTCTCAACGCCGTTGGCGATTTCCTGGAGGTCTAATTTGAGTTTGATACGCAGATCAGACCCGCGCCGAACGCGCTGCCGTTGCCCGCCCGCGCCACCGGCAGCATTGCGGAAGAACCCGCCGAAGCCGCTGTCATCACCAAAAATATCACCGAACTGACTGAAAATATCGTCCATAGAAGGCCCACCGGGGCCATAACCGGCACCACCGCCACCAGCCGCGCCGGTCATCCCGGCGTGACCAAACTGATCGTAGCGGGCTTTTTTCTGCGGGTCATTCAGCACGTCGTAGGCTTCGGCGGCTTCTTTGAATTTTTCCTCGGCGGTGGGGTCGTCGGGGTTTTTATCGGGGTGGTATTTGATTGCCATTTTGCGGTATGCCTTCTTCAAGTCTTCCGCCGACGCGCTTTTGTCCACGCCCAAAATTTCGTAATAGTCTCGTTTTGTTGCCACGTTTTTGATGTATGATATACGGTGTATGGTATATGCAATACGTCATATACCATACACCATATATTTTTCAGGCTCCTACAATCACTTTTGCAAACCGAATCACTTTCTCGTTCAGCAGGTAGCCGCGTTCTACTTCGTCAATCACTTTGCCTTTCATGTCTTCGGTCGGGGCCGGAAACTGCGTCACCGATTCGTGCAGGTCGGCATTAAACGGCTGGCCTTTGGCAACCATCGGTTTCAGGCCTTTGCTTTCAAGCGTCCGGCTGAGTTTGTTATGAATCAGCGAAACGCCTTCTTTCAGGGCCGTGAGATCGGCGGTGGCTTCGAGCGATTGCATGGCCCGGTCAAAATCGTCCACAACGGGCAGCAAGGCCACGAGCATCCCTTCGCTGGCGGTGTTGATGAGGTCAAGTTTTTCGCGGGCCGTTCGGCGACGGAAATTCTCGAAGTCAGCGTAAAGCCGGAGGTATTTCTCTTTGAGTTCGGCGATTTCCTGGGCCGCTACGTCGGCTTCGGTCTGTGCCGACGCAGACTCCGGGCTGGCCGGTTCAGGTTGCACGGTATCGTCATCCTGCAAAAACGAGTACGGAGCCGTTGGGGTGTCGAAGCCGGGTTCGGTGGCCGAATCAGCCGGGGCCGATTCTACGATGATGTCAGGTTGGTCAGCGAGGGGTTGGGCCTCGTTGGTCAGAGTGTCTTTATTTTCCATGCCGGGAGGGGCTTTTTTTTGCCAAAACATACACCGGGAAAGAGACAATTACGGGGCCAATTGCGTTCAGACTGACAAGATGGCGGAATTGGCTCATTGTGTCGTATCTGAAAGCTATTATTGGTAGCTTTGGCTACTATTATCCAACTCTATCAATTATATGAAAACGCCTGTTCCGCTTTTGCGCCTGCTTCCTGGCTTGTTTGTATTGGCAATGTGTGTGCGCTGCTCATCACCGATGCCGGTTGGCCCGCCTGTCACTACTCCACTGCCAACGCCACCCGTGAGCCAAACGGCTCCAACCAGCCAAACCGTAGTTTCAGTTGGGCTTCCTAAAGTTACTACGGCCACATTTACCGGCGTACCAACCGAAAACATTCGGGTTGACACGGTGAATCAAACGATTACTATATCACTGCCGGAGAATTATTTCGTGTTGAAACCTACCCTTACTGTGGTACTTTCTTGCACAGATTGCTTCGTTCAATATGCTCCCACAAACAACCCTACATCGCAAGTCTTTTCTCTGAACGAAACTTTTCGTGGTCAGGATGGAACATCTATTGTTCGGTTACAGCGACCCGGTGATAACCGGACAAATGCGTACAAAATAATCTTGAAACAGGATAACCCACTTCGCATCAGCCCACTTACCAAACCTTTGCAAACTGAACTGGGTGGGCCATACATGATGGCTGTACCTGTACAAAACTATCTTGATGGAGTATTCGCCCAGGTTTTACTTACTAATAAACTCAGTGGTAAACAATATGAATTTTTGGGATACACCTGCTCACTTGATGACCATGGTTGTAGCCAAGCCGGACCGGATAAAATGTACTTTTCTGTCGGTGCGCTATTCCCTGGTGAATATACGTTAGTGATAAAAAAAGCGACAGGCCGTGAGGCAATCTCCTCCTATCCAGTGATTGTTAATCGCGGCAAATTACAGTTATCAGGAGTGGCAAGGATAGTGATCGGGCAAGACAAGACAACTGTTCATGGGCTAAATCTCTATGAAGACAATCAGTCTAAACTTTTAATCAACAATCTCAAAAACTATTCAACCGAAACTGATTTAGTGAATTTCACTGAAAACACTCAGCAGGCAACTGTCATACTGCCTACCTATTTAAAGCCGGGCAATTATTGGGCGCGTGTTAAACAGCAAAACGGTGTAGTGTCAGAAAGCAGACGGTTTAGTGTGTTGACTGATGACAGACAACCGTATCTCTTCTCTCTGTATGACGAACGTTATACGCGCCTTGATCTTGATCAAATTTCAGATGAGCCAATTAGTCTAATGCGCGAAAAAAGATACTACGCAGAAGTAACTCTCTCTCCCAGAAACCTGAAACAGCACCAACTTAAACTGGTTGATGTGGCAGATGCCCAAAGAGTGGTCTTGATTGATATGTATGTAAGTGACTCATACTATTCATACGGTAGTGATGGCGGCTTCCCGCCATCCTTTGTCATTCCTGATACAGTTGCACCAAGTCTATATCGTGTGTCGTTTCTTGTCGGTATTGATGCTAATACGGTCAGGGAAACACCGGCGTTTGAGCAAGTTTTTGACGTTAAATAGCCGCCATGTCTCAGTCGGCCCTTGCCCGCCATACCGCCCTTATCAAGGCTAAAGCCATTGAATTGGGCTTTGACTTTTGCGGCATTGCCCGCGCTGAATTCCTGGAAGATGAAGCCCCCAAGCTCGAAACGTGGCTCAAAAACGGGATGCACGGGCAGATGAATTACATGGCGAATCACTTCGATAAACGGCTCGACCCGCGCCTGTTGGTCGAAGGCGCAAAGTCGGTGATAACGGTGCTGCTGAATTACTATCCCGAAACCACGTTGCCCGAAGGCTCCGACGATCTGAAACTCTCGAAATACGCCTACGGCACCGATTATCATTTTGTGTTAAAAGACAAACTCGCTGGTTTACTGGCCTTTATCCGTGATGAAATCGGCGAAGTGGGCGGGCGGGCCTTTGTTGATTCGGCCCCGGTGATGGACAAAGCCTGGGCCAAACGCAGCGGCACGGGTTGGGTGGGCAAGCACAGCAACCTGATTAACCGCGAGATCGGGTCGTTTTTCTTCATCGGCGAGCTTATTCTTGACCTTGAACTAACGCCCGACGGTCCCATTGCCGACTATTGCGGCACCTGCACCCGCTGCATTGATGCCTGCCCAACCGAGGCCATTGTAGCTCCTTACGTGGTGGACGGCAGCAAGTGCATTTCATATTTCACGATAGAACTCAAAGAAGCCATCCCCGCCGAGGTGCGCGGCACATTTGAGAACTGGATTTTTGGGTGCGACATCTGCCAGGATGTCTGCCCCTGGAACCGCTTTTCCCGGCCCCACAAAACCCCCGAATTTGACCTGAATCCGGGGTTGGCCGAACTTTCTCGCGGTGACTGGCAGGAGATTACCGAAGCCGTTTTTGCCGAAGTATTCAGGCGGTCGGCGGTGAAACGGACGAAGCTGGCGGGGTTACGGCGAAATATTGACTTTGTGAGAATAGAACCGTAGAGACGGCCCCGGCAGATAACGCAGATTTTTATGATTTACACAGATTTCTTTTTAGTCGTTAAAAATCTGTGTAAATCACAAAAATCTGCGTCATCTGCGTTCTATTGATTTCCCTACACGCCAGATTTCTTCAAACGTGTTGTAGAGCGGGGCCGGGGCCAATCGAATACAGTCTGGTTCGCGCCAATCACCGATGATGCCCTGCGCCGTGAGGTGGTTAAACAACGCTTTGCCACTTTCCTGCACCAATAGCGACAGTTGCGCTCCGCGTTGGGCCGGGTCGGTGGGGGTCAGAATGTGAATACCCGGAACGCCCCGCAGCACAAATTCCAAGAAGCCCGTCAGCAATTCGCTTTTTTGCCGGATAACGGTCATGCCTGCTTCGGCGGTGATGGTGATGGCGGCCTGATGCGCGGCCAACGCCAGAATAGTGGGTGTGCTGAGTTGCCAGCCAGCCGCGCCCGGCTCCGGCACAAAGCCCGGTTTCATGCCAAAACGTTGGCTTTCGTCGTGGCCCCACCAGCCCGCCAGCCGGGGCAGTGGTGCGCCATTGCGCAAGCCGCTGGTTGGAAGAGCCGTGTGGTATTTTTCATGGACAAACACACCCGACACCGCGCCGGGGCCACCGTTGAGGTATTTGTAAGAACACCAGGTGGCGCAGTCAACGCCCCAGTCGTGCAAGTGCAATGGTACGTTACCAACGGCGTGGGCCAAATCGAAACCAACCACAACGCTTTGTTTGTGAGCCAGTTGTGTGATCGCAGCCATGTCGTAGCGTTGGCCGGTGTAGTAGTTCAGGCCGCTCATCCAGACCATTGCTATTGCCGGGCCATGTTGCTGCAACATCTCCTGAAAATCGGCCATCGTCAGCAATCCATCGGCACCGGGCTGCACCTCGACAATCGCCGTTGCCGGGTCATAACCGCGCTGCCGGACGTGGGTTTCCAGCGCGTACTGGTCAGACGGAAAATCACCGGCGATGGTCAGAATTTTATGGCGCGTTGGGGTAGGGGCATAAAACGACATCAACAGCAAGTGCAGATTCACCGTCAGGGCGTTCATGGGGCATACTTCGGCGGGTGTTGCGCCCACAATCTGCGCCAAGGCGGGCTGACAACGGCGGTGATAGCCGAGCCAGGTTTCGGCGTTGTCGGCTCCGGGCAGCGTCTCAAACCAACCCTCAACGCCGAGGTTTTGCCAGACATCGAGTTCATAACCGATGGCTTCGCGGGTGGTTTTGGGCTGTAGTCCAAGCGAATTGCCGCAGAGGTAAATCAGGTCAGTATCACCGCGTTTAGGGATGTAAAACTGCGCCCGGAAGCGGCCAAGCGGGTCGGTTTGGTCGAGATGGCGGGCAAAAGCCAGGGTGTTTTCGTAGGTCATCGTGGGGTAATGTTGCAACTTTGCCCAATACAACGCAATTTCCTGCATGAAAAATCAATTCCTCCTCCTCGTACTGCTCGTTACGTCTGCTACAACGCACGCCCAAACCGACGCGGCCCTTGTTCAGAAAGCCCACAAAATTCACGAACAGGCATACGCTGTTGATACCCATGCCGACGCACCGATTATGCTCCAAAAAGAGGGCTTTGATGTTGGCGTATCGCACGATACCAAACGCGACGGCTCGCAGATTGATTTTCCGCGCATGAAGCAGGGCGGGATGGATGCCATGTTTTTTGCGGTTTACACCGCACAGGGGCCGCGCACCCCAGCCGGTCATGCCGCAGCCAAAGCATCGGCTCTGAACCAGTTTGCCCTGATTCAGGCTGCGCTGAAAAAATACCCCGATCAGGCCGAACTCGCCACCACCCCCGCCGAAGCCAAACGCATTGGCAAAGCTGGTAAACGGGCCGTATTTATCGGGATGGAAAACGGCTATCCCGTTGGTAATGAACTCGCTATGCTCAAAACGTATTATGACCTGGGTTGCCGCTACATCACCCTGACGCACTTTGCCAACAACCTCATCGGTGATTCGTCAACCGACCCCGACGGGCCACTGCACAACGGCCTGAGCGATTTTGGCAAACAGGTGGTGGCTGAAATGAACCGCCTGGGCATTATGATTGATGTCTCGCACATTGCCGATAAAACGTTTTATGACGCGCTTGCCCTGACCACCAAGCCCGTGTTGGCCTCGCACTCGAACTGCCGCGCCCTCTGTGATTTTCCGCGCAACATGACCGACGATATGATTCGGGCGGTGGCGAAAAACGGGGGCGTTATTCAGGTCAATTTCGTGAGCGATTACCTCCGCCAACCCTCGGAAGCGCACCGGACGGCCAAAACCAAAATCAGAATGGCAAACGTGGGCCGGATTGCTACGCCGGAGATGGTTGCCGGGCAACAGGCCCGGAGCGATTCGGTGGCAAAGGTCTATGCCTCGGAGCGGGCCAGCGTGGCCGACATTGCCAACCACATTGACCACATCGTGAAACTGACGAGCATCAACCACGTCGGCATCGGCTCTGATTTTGACGGGGGCGGGGGCGTGAATGGCCTCGAAGATGTGAGTCAGATTGAAGCCCTGACGCTCGAACTCGTCCGGCGCGGGTATTCGCAAGCCGACATCGAGAAAATCTGGAGTGGCAACCTGTTTCGGGTATTGGACGCGAATAAACCCTGACTGGCAGACTTTTAGATAATTTAAATAATTAACGCATGGAAACGATAACACCGTCTCAATACTTAGGCTTGGGGGTTATGTTGGGCATGGCAGGTTTAATCTTATGGTTCCTTTGGAGTACTGAAAAAATACAACGGGAATCGAATAATGGCTGGAACAAACGCCATAATTTGTGACTCATAAAAAAAGCGACCCCAAACCGTAGAGACGCAAAATTTTGCGTCTCTACGGTCCGTCAATGATGCTCCATTGCCGAAGCTGTTTTCTTGCAACAGCCCGGCAGTTTGTTGTAGCCTTTTTCGTCGGCGATTAACTCATCGGCATCGTAGCCAGTTTTGCTGATATTGGCTTTGAGTTTGGTAACGTCGGTCTTGCCGGGGTTATAAATCACGGTTACGATTTTGGTTGCCACGTCGAGGTTAGCCTCCTTCACGCCCTTCTCAAATGCTAAGTTGCGCTCGATACGCTCTTTGCACATCTCACAAATAGCTGAAGTTTTGATTTTGACGACCTTGTCTTTATCGTCGCGGTTTGGCATTCCGGCGGCAGCAGCCGTTGTAAGTGCGAATCCAGTAGTAGTCAGCGCGAAGAGCGCGGCAAAAAAGCGGTTACGATTCATGGTAATTGATTGGTTTATAGTGAACTAACGAATTAATGGTTCATTCCGTGCCTGTCTCCCTTGCCTCCGCCCATCTGCATCAGAGCCGGGGTCAGGCGCAGGTAAATCTGTCCCGAAACGGGCATTTTGCCATAGAAATACTGCAAAAACCGATCCGGCATACTCACCGTTGCCTGCGCCCCGGCTACCAAATCGGTGTTGGCATGGCGCACGAGTCGGTAGTTGGCTCCCAGCGTCAGGTTATCAACGTTTACCGGAAACGGGCGTGAGAATTGAGGAGAATCATCGCCTTTCTCGATCAAACCTAATTCCTGGGCCGATTTTGTAACGTTCTCATACCGGCCATACATCGCCACGCGGTTCAGTTGCAGACTCGATTCGGCTAAGTACGCATTTTCGTTCTGCCCGTCGTGGCTGTTCATGCCCCAAACAAACGCCGAAGTCACGTAGCGGTTGGGATTGCCCAGCGTTTTGCTGTGCAATACCGATGCCGTTGTCCGGTTTACGTTTTCGTTAGGACTCACTGCTTCGGGGCTTTTGATGAACCCGTGCGAGACCTGGACTGCCAAAGACGGCGAGGGATTAACCGACAGCCGGAACGAATAGCTATCGAACCGGGGCCGGTCGAAACCGTAGCGATTCTCGTTCGGTTCGCGACCCGTAAAACCCGACGCTTCTATTTTGGCGATACCATACCGAAAGCCCGCCGTTGCTACCCCAAACGTAATGTGCGTTGCATCCATCCAGTGGTGGCCGAGGGGCGCGTCGGGATTATTGAAACTCGAAATCCGGTGCTTAAAATCAGGTGGCCCCTACGCCGGTTCGCGCGTATAACCTACTTTAACGTAGGCATCAGCCTTCGGGCTGATGGCGTAGCTGTACGACACCGATAGTTCCGAAAATAAATCGTGCTGATGCTGCCGGTCAACGAGCCGTTGGCCTTTGTAACTCTCGCCCGACTGAAACAGCAACGGATACCCATTTGGGGCCACCGTCAAGGGGTCAAACGAGAGCATGGCCCGCACCTGAAACAGCCCGCGCTGCCCAACCGTGCGCTGCGCCATGCCCATCACGTAGTTGGGTGCGTCAACGGCATTGGTCCGGCCCCGACCACCGGGATTGTTGCTGTTTTGGCTCGTGTAGCGCAGAAAAACACTGTAATGCAGCATCGTTGACCAGCCGTTTCGGGCGTGGTTCATGTAGGCATACATCGGCGTATTATCCGGGTGCCAACTGGTGCCGGAGCCATTTCGGTTCATCGGCAAATTGCGCGACAGCGAATGGCTCATGGTCATATTCATGGCTGAATCGCTCATCGCCATCCCTGACGTATTACCGTGATTCATGCCCGGCATCCCATCGTGGTTCATCCCCGCCATATCGTGCGGTTTGTCGGTCTGCTTGCCCACCTCCGGTTTGGCCTTGCGCGGTTTGGTATGATTCATACCCGGCATCGCGTTCATATCCATCGTTTTCGCCGAGTCACGGGGCATAGACCCGGTTTTGGCCGGTGCTGTTGCGTGCTGATGCTGCGCCCAAACTACGGCATGCAGCATCAATGCAAAACAGATTATCAGAATCGTTTTCATGATTACATAGCAGCCATTGCCCGGCACTCGTCGGCACACTTGCGGCAAGCCTCGGCGCAGGCCTTACAGTGAGCCAAATGGTCGGCGTGTTTCTCGCACTCGGTGGCGCAGGCATCGCAGACATCGGCGCAGAGTGTCATGTATTGCGTCGTGAATTCCGAGCCACGGGCTTCGAGCCGTCCGCACAGGGTGCAGATATCGGCGCAATCGCGGCAGAGCCTGACGCAGTGGGTCAGGTCGTGCTGATGGCTGTCGCGGTCGCCCATCATCAGGCAGGCGGTGGCGCAGCGTTCGCAGGCTTCGGCACACGCGAAACAAGTGTCGGCGTGGCTGTGAGTGTGTTGCATTTCCATAGTCGTTGAGTTGGTTTTATTGGTAAACTGATTGGTTTATACCATTGTCGAGAGCATCACCCCTGCCATTATAATCATCAATCCGTCTTCAATAATGGTGACGGTTGACATGGGCAGGTTGAACACTGCACCGAGACAGGCGCACTGAATCTTGCGTTTGTTGAGTACACTCTGCACGACTCCAACCAGACTAACTCCCATCACGACCAACGTGGCCGAATTTGTTATTAACGGGTTCCAGCCCGTCAGATACGCCACGCCGAGGGCCAGTTCGATAAACGGATAGGCGAAACCGTAGCCCGGCACGGCCTTCGCCACAATGTCATACATCCGGTAGCTGCTGGCAAAGCCGCTCACGTCCAGCAGCTTAAAAAACGAAAACACCAGAAAAAATCCGGCCATGAAGTGGTTCATGGCCCGCATCCAGACAAATTCGCCTTCGCGCAGTTCGACCAGCCCCGTTACGCCCACGATGAACGCCAGAATCAGCAGCAACGGTCTGTAAGCTGCCAGCGAGAAGGCTTCATCGGCTTCGGGCTGCAGTGCCGCCATCGGCTGTTTGGCGGTGCCGTTGTGTTGATGAATAGCCGGGGCTGGTTTCATCGTGTCAATTATTTCGACTTCCTCTGTTAATGAATACGCCCCGGCGGTTTGTACGGCCCGGTTCAGGGTGGCCGTGTCGAGGTGGCGGCTCATGTTTACAACGGCTTCCTGCGGGTTGAGCGAGACAATGGCTTTTTTTACGCCATCAATGCTTTCGAGGGCTTGCTGCACCCGGCCCACGCAACTGCCGCAGTGCATTCCCTCAATATGATATGTATGAATCATGGCTTGTTTCTTTTGAACAGCGCAAAGGTCGGCCAATGCCGGGGCCGATTCCGTACAGAATTCAGGCCCGGTTGTGCAGGATTTTTCAATTGATCGCCGGCCGTTCGCCCACTTTGTCCAGTACCTGCCGCCCGGCCCGTTGGTTTTTGCGAAACTGCCCCGGTGTTTGTCCGGTTACCTGCCGAAACTGGTTCGACAGGTGCTGTGAACTGCTGTATCCGAGCCGAAATGCAATGTCGGCCACCGTCAACTCATCGTATTGCAACAACTCTTTTATCCGCTCAATCCGAAGCCCAATCAGGTAATGCTCAACGGTTTGGCTGGTTTCTACAGAGAACACATTGCTTAGGTATGAATAATCATACCCCATCTTACGGGCAAGAAACGCCGATGTCGTTTCGCCCTCATGCCGTTGCCCGCTTTCATACTGCACGTCGTTGATGAGCAACACCTTAATCTGCTCCACCAATGACTGCTGTTTATCATCGAGCAAGGCAAAGCCATTGGTTTTCAGGACGGTACGCACTGATTCGAGAGCCGTATCTGACACCGCACCGGCCACCTCGACTTCGCCCAGCTCAACGCGCTGCACCGATAAACCGAGTGCTTCGAGTTCGTGCCGAACAACCCGTTTGCAACGGTCACAAACCATATTTTTGATACGCAGGGTATGAACAATCATCACGTTTGGCATTAAGAACAACAAGACTGACCCGGCCCGGACTGACGGGGTGGGCAAACGACCGAACCATATGAGCAAAACACGCAACAGTCACCTGCTTTGGGACGCAACACCGCCTGGCACGACGGACATTCGTAAAAGAATTGACAGGCATCCGTTGGCATTGTTTCGGTGTGCAAACCACCACAAACGGGGCAGGTTATGGCTGATAAACGGATCATGGTCTGGTAAGTTTATAGCGAAACCCGGCATAGACCATCGCGCCCGTGATTGGCCCCCACACCCGCGCTGCCGCGTCGAAATCACCACTGAACGGCTGATTAGCGGATAAAATCGGATCACGTTGCCGGAATCCGGTCAGGTTTTCACCCCCCAAATACACCTCCAATCCTGACCGAAACGCCCGGCTGACCTGCGCGTTCAGGTTCAGGAAGCCCGGTGCCAGGTCGGTGGGCATATTCAGGTAGCTTTGGTGGGTGTAGCCGGGCCGCAGATACGGAATCCGTTTGGGGCCGTTGTATTGCAGCGTCGCGTCGAATTTCCATTTGTCGAACGGCAGCGCGTAGCCCGCGTTGAGCAGCACCCGGTCGCGGCTGACCATCATCCGGGGCAGTAGCCGGGCCTCGCCAAAGTCTCCGCCCATTGTCTGTTGCACGTCGAAAAGCCGGTATGCCGCCTTGATTTCCAAGCGTTTAACCGGCGCGTAGTTCGCTTCGATCTGAAAACTGTTGGCGTAGCTTTTGGCCCCGTTGGTGTTGTAGAAATAAATTTCGCGGGGATGTTCAAAATCAGCTACGAGTTGATTCTGGAAATCCGTCCGGTGGAAATCAGCGATAATCGTGACCTTCTTCCCAAATAGTTCGGTGTCCTGCGTCAGGCTGATGCCGTAATTCCAGGAGACTTCGGGCCGAATGTCGCGGTTAAGATTCACCGCCCGCGAACTGACCAAATAGCCGAAATTTTCGGCTAATTGGTTGGGCGTTCTGAACCCGCGTCCCGCCGACAGCCGCACCGTTAGCCCGTCCGTTGCCTGATAGCGCAGGTGCAGCCGGGGTGTAGCCTGCCAGCGAAACAACGTGTTTGGCACCAGCAGAAACCGGCTGTGCGTCGGCTCCACGTACTGTTGATTTTGAAGGGTGTAAGCATCTACCCGGCCACCCAGCACAACCGTCAGTTTGCTCAGATAATTATACGTATATTCGAGAAACGCGCCCGGCACCGACTCCGTTCTGTCAAGCGGTTGCAGCGCGTAGCGTTCGCGGTACTTGTCATAGACGTAGCTGAGGCCGGTTTTGATGCCGTGATCGGTGGTGCCGATGATGGTCTGGTAAATCAAGTTGGCATACAGTGACTGTTGCAGCCCGGTGTAGGGTGTGAAGCCGAATCCGGCAGTTTGGTCATGATATAAGCCGTTGATAATCAGTCCTAAACCTTTGTAGGGTTTGTCGGGGAAGAGCCGCGCCGTTTTGCTGAATACCTCAATCCGTTTGGTATCGTTGGTGAAGCGATACGGCTGCGCCCCGCCCGCCGAGTTGGTTTGGCCGCCCTCGCGGCTTTCGGTCAGGGCTTTTATGCCGAACTGCGCCATCCAACGCTCCGAGGTGTATTTGGCCCGACCGATACCGTTGATTTGGGTATAAAGTGGCAAATCGCGGAAGCCGTCGTGGTTCTGGTCAATCTCGGTTTTCAGGATGCTCGCGTGGCCCAGCCCGGCAATGCTCCAGTGTTTGTTGAGCGTTTTTGAGTAGTTCACGTTGCCCTCGGCCCGCCCGAAACTGTTCACGTAGCCATTGACAAACAGGTTTGGTTTGCCGATGGCAAGGTCAGGCTTTTGAAGTTCGACGTTGATTTGGCCGGTCATGGCTTCGTAGCCGTTCACGACCGACCCCGCGCCTTTGCCAACATCAATGCTGGTGATCCAGGTGCCGGGAATGTAGTTCAGCCCAAACGTCGAAGCTAAGCCGCGCACGGTGGGTATATTCTCGACGTTGGTTTGGACGTACTGCCCGCCCAGTCCCAGAAACTGAATTTGTTTGGCCCCCGTAACCGCATCGCTGTATGACACACTGACCGAAGCGTTGGTCTCGAAACTCTCTGACAGGTTGCAGCAGGCCGCTTTTGCCAGTGTTTTTATGGTCAGGAGTTCGGTCTGGATGGGCGCAATCCGGTCAATCTGACTCGACGAACCCGACACGGTAACCTCCTGCAACGTTCGGGAAGCCCGCAGCACAACCACTATTGGTTTCGATAAATCGGTGATGGTGAGCGTATCGGCTTCGTAACCCACATAGCTGATAATGAGTCGGTTGGTTCTTGACGTGGTATCAATCCGAAACCGCCCCAGCGAATCGGTGATGGTGCCGAAGGTAGTGCCGAGCCAAACCACACTGGCCCCGGTTAATGGAACTGGTCGGTTATTGACCTGCTCTGACACAATGCCGGAAACAGGATTGATTTGCGCCCAAAGCGGCCCGGTAGCCAGCCAGCAGGCAAGAAAAATGAAAGATCGCATGAGATTGCAGCAACGGGCCGCGTGACCCGTTCGGATAGTTGAGTGAAACTAAACAGAAATAGCCAGCCCGCAAAAAGAAGGCTGACATTGACTGACCGGGCAGAAGCCCGGTGCTACAATCAAATCAGGAAGGACTGAATCAGGGACAGCAGGGCGCGGCCCGATGGCAAAGGAGGAGAAGAAACGAGGGCAACAGAGGCCGACGATTCGCGGTCAAATACCCAGTTAGTAACCCAGGCCAGCACCGCCACTACACCGCCGAGCAGGGCATCGGCAATGGCTTTGATAAACTTGGCAACGTGTTGGGTAATCGATGCGCCAAAGTCAACGTTTTCGTAGCGGGTCTGCTCGTTACAACACGCTGACTTTTTGATTATTGGCTTTACTAACAGCGATTTTTGACCAGCCGGACAACCCGCACAGGCTTGATCCGTTTGCTGTTCTGTCCCGACCAGATGGGTGCGCTTACCCCGCATCCGGCACGATTGATCTACGAGGCCAAAGCCCGTGCTGCTCATCAGCACGACTCCCACCATAATCAGATTCAGCAGTTGGAAAAGGGCGCGTTTCATCGTGCGGTAAAGATACTGGTGTAGTCAGTAAAAAAGCAAGCGAATCCGCCATTTATCACTGATTGAGTGTGGTTGCAGTTTCCCGGCTTGCTCTTTTTTTAGAGAAATATGACATTTTATATTGTTTATAATTAAGTAAATATAAACAATATATAATTGCTTTAAATCCGATAACATTAAATATTCAGTACAAAATAAGAAAAGTGGAACAAATCGTCCGTATTTCTATTTAGCTGTATGTTTTTGTAGTGCATTGATTGTCATTGAATCTAATTTACGGATTTTAACTATCAACAACTTATGAAAATTCACTCTTACCTGATCGCATCCCTCCTGATTGCGGCTATGCCGCTGGTGGGGCAACCAATTACTGTTGATTCGCCGGTAAGCCGGATGGTTTTTCAACGGTCAGCATTAAATACGGCGGTGGTCCCTGTGACCGGGCGGGTGCAGGCAGCAGCAGCAAAAGTTCGGGGCCGGTTAGTGGCCCGGCAGGGCGGTCAGACAACGGAATGGCGGGAAGGAACGGTGAACAACGGCACCTTCCGGATCAATATTCCCGCGCTGGGTGGTTACTACGATCTGGAGGTCGTGGCGCTGGCGGGCAGCACCGAAATAGACCGCCAGCGCCGGGAGCGCATTGGCGTGGGCGAGGTGTTTGTCGTGGCGGGTCAGTCAAATAATTTTGGTGAGGCTGGTAAAGGATTAGCGGCCAGCGATGACCGGGTTTCGGTTGTGAATTACTGGCCTGGCTATGACGGCAACGTTGACCAGAATGCGTTGCCAATGGCGTTTGCTCAGGCTGGGCCCGGTACGTTTTGCGGCCCCCGAAATCCACTTTACATCTGGGGTGGGCTGGGCGACCGGCTGGCGGCTGCGCTGAACGTGCCGGTACTGTTTTTGGGAGCTGCTCAACCCGGTTCATCTACCAATAACTGGCGCGAAGCCGCCTTAGGAGCCGAAGACGTATCGGGCCGGAGCTGGACAAACAACATACCCTACCGCCCGCTACGGCTGGCCTTGCAGGTGTATGGGCAAAAAACCGGGCTACGGGGCGTATTATGGCATCAGGGCGAATCGGACAACGGCTACCAGGATGCCGATGGCTATTTTGCCAATATGAAAACCGTGATCGGCAAATCGCGGTGGGACAGCGGCTTCTTAACGCTGTCTTGGATGATTGCGCGGGCTTCGTACTATCCGTTCAATCCGGGCCATGAAACCGATGCCGGGGTTATTGCCGGACAAAACCGGATTATCCGGGAAATCAACAACTGCTTTGGTGGCCCCGAAACCGATGCGTTTACTGGCCCGGCCTACCGGAGCGACCAACTCCATTTCTCGGAGAACGCCTACAACTGGCTGGCCGACCGCTGGGCCGCGTCGTTGAATACGGCTTATTTTCAGCAGGCTACGCCATCGTTGCCCAACGTTGGCCCATTGTCGCCGGTGGTAAGCCAGCCTACGCAGCCGGGGCCGTCGTTGCTGGCCGCGCTGACACTAACAGCACCAACTTACGACTGCCGGGCCGGTACGCTGGTATTTAATACCGTTGGCGGCACCACTGACCCCATTGAGTATATGGCTCCCGGCATTACCGGCTGGACAACCAACCCCCGGCAGGTGATTTCTGCCGGGTTGCTGGCCGATCCCAAACCGCTGACACTGTGGGCCAGACAGGCGGGTAATACGGTGAGTTTCCTGTTCGATTTGCGGCAAGCCTGCTCCAATTCGTCTGCTACGGCACCAACCACAACGCCCAATGCCAAACCAGACGACTTGCTCAAATTAGTTGAGCCGCTCTACAACTGTGCAACCGGGTTTATTCGTTTTCAGACAACAGGCGGAGACAGTACCCGCATCGAATTCATGGCCGCCGGTATTACTACCTGGTCAGACAGTGCTGTTCATCTCCTGAGCAGCGGCCTGCGCTACGACCCCAAATCAATTATGTTACGGGCCAGGCAATCGGGCCGCGAGGTGGCGTTGGACTGGGATATGCGCTCAACCTGCCCGAAAACAGCCCGCTTCGGCATTGAGAGTGACTCACCAACGGCTGAGTGGACAGTTTCGCCGAACCCGACGGCGGGAGACGTATTGCTGCGTGTACCCGGTATCGAAACGATGAACCCGGCAAGCCGCTTAGTATCCCTATTGGGCCAGGAAATACCCGTGCATCCGGTGATAATGGCAGATGGCCTTACACTGGACCTGCGACAACTACCAGCCGGTATCTACCTGTGGCACGTGTTTTTACAGAACAAACCCGCAAAAACAGTCCGAGTGGTGAAAATAGATTGATCTTTTTCCTGCGCGGTAACTACGCAAAGCGGCCTGGTGATTCCAGGCCGCTTTGCGTTTGCGTTCTATTTGAGATGAAAATTTCTTCGTAGATAACTGAAAATGAGTCATCTAAAACCATCGGAAAAAATAATTTTTAATTTTCCTTGAAAAAATAGAATTCCATATCGGACTGAACACTGAAATAGTTTAGTTTTGTAGTCAGGAATTCACATTGGCATCTATTTTACTCATTTAGTTTAACCCTTTGATTATGAAAGTCATTTACAATTTATGTCGGGGATTCACCCTGATTTGGGCAGTCCTGTTGTTGTCCCATACGGCAGGTTTCGCCCAGGATCGCAATATAACGGGCCGCGTCACTTCAAAAGGTGAGGCCAGCGCACTGCCGGGCGTAAACGTGTCCATCAAAGGCACTACGCGCGGAGTTGTTACCGATGCCAGCGGTGAATACAGAATCGCTGTGCCGGCCAATGCCGTGCTGGTGTATTCGTTTATTGGGTTCAAGGCGCAGGAAGTTACCGTGGGCAATCAGTCGGCTATCAATGTATCGTTGACGGAGGACATTTCGACGCTGAACGAGGTGGTTGTGACGGGTTACAGCGCACAGTCAAAGCGTGATATTACTGGGGCCGTTGCCGTAGTGAACACAAAGGAATTATTGGCGATTCCGGCAACGGACGTGGCCCAGCAGTTGCAGGGCCGGGTAGCGGGCGTAACCGTTACCAACGATGCTACGCCGGGTGGCTCGGCAACGGTGCGGATTCGGGGTTTCGGCACCATCGGCAACAACGACCCACTCTATATTATCGATGGGGTGCCAACGCAAAACCTCGGTACCATCAACCAGAATGACATCGAAACGATTCAGGTGCTGAAAGACGCATCGGCTTCGTCTATCTACGGTTCACGGGCAGCCAATGGTGTGGTTATCATTACAACCAAGAAAGGTAAAGCCGGTGTGTCGCAGATTACATTCGGTGCCTATTATGGTTCGCAGCAGTGGGCCAAGAAAGGCGAAGTGCTGAACTCGGAAGAACTGGGCCGCTAAGTAGGTGCTAAAAAATAGTTTCCATTATTTTCCTAATTTTCCTGCATGGGACGAGTGAACACGCCTGTTCTGAACACGGAGCAGCGCACAGAACTGGAAAATATGCTGAGAACCAGCCAGAAA
>JBBRNH010000070.1:0-32030 GCA_038230415.1 Cytophagales bacterium
TTCAACAACCAACGAGTATAGGGTTACAACCGATCAGACAGGGGCGTTTAAGCAAACGATACACTGGGGAAATAATACGGCTAAATATGAATTCAATTCATATTTAGCCCAAAAAGACTCGAAATGGTACGGGCTTTCTAAATGCACTCTTGTACCAAGTAGCTGCACAATAGGTTATTCTTACGCCCAAATCAGACAGATTGCCATTACCTATACGGTTAGCCCGATCCCTTGAGGCTGGTCTTGTTCAAAAATGCTCATCAGAAAACCAATCGGGGGGCGTAAACAAAGAGGGTCATAGTTCTACTGATTTATAACACCAACACCGGCATCCAGAAAACCAGATCGCCGAGCCATCGGTAGCGTTCATTTTTGAGAAACCAAACCGGGTATCGCTGAATGGCATACAACGCCGTACTCATCAGGGCCAAAATCAGCGCGGCCCGCTGGGCAAAGCGGTCGTCGGTCAGAAAACACAGGCTGATTGCTCCCACCACCACAACCACCGTAAGCCAGCGCAAGACCACGTCGCAGGTGCCGAGACCCCAGGCCGTTGCCAATGAAAACACGGATCGCTGCGGAGTTTCGCGCCATTCAAATACTGAAAACAGCAGCAAATTTTGGGCGCAGATGAGCAGAAACAACCCGGCTTCCGCCAGTTCGACACCCGAAACGGCGGGCCGTTGCGTCCAGACGCTACCCCAGATACCCGCCGAAAACAGTAATGCCACCAGCGGCTCTTTGAGCAGCAAGGCCGGATGGCGGGCCGGTAACTGAAAGACAATCAGCACGTAAGCCGCGCAGATAAGCCCCAGCACTACGCCAAACCGAATTACGCCACCTGGCAAAAATAACCCCAGCCCTGCCGCCAGCACACCCGCCCCGGCCACAACCCCCCACAGCAAACCGGCATTGTTGCGGTGAAACTGATGCCGGGGTGTGGTTGGTGCGTCGGCCTTGCGGATGTCTAACAGCCGGTCGGCGGTATAGATGGCCCAGACCACCAATGCCAGCACCGGCCACGTGGCCCAATGCACCGGGGCAACGGGGGGCAATGTCGAATCTGCGGGCTGAATTTCTGACAGCCGGACGGCCATCCGGTGCGAAAACACCGCCCCAATCACCACTGGCACCGATAAGTAGTAGGCCGTTTTCACGTCAGAGCCAGGTTTTCTGCCGCCGAATCACGCCAACTGCATCGCCAACGCGCACGACCTGTCCGGTTGATGAGTGGTCGGCGATGGCGTTGGCGGCAAAGATGATATTGTTGTTTACCCGCCGATACGTCGCCAGGGTTTTGAGCGGTTCCAGTCCCTTGAGGCCCGTTTGCGGGTCAATCGTGGTCAGCACGCACCGGACGCAGGGTTTTGGGCCATAAAACGTGGCCGGGCCGAGCGTGTATTCAGCCCAGGCATCTTCGTCGTGCGGCCCCGAAATGCCCGAAACCACGATGTTGGGCCGGAACCGGGCCATCTCGATGGGTTCGGGTAGTCGGCGGTTCAGTTCATCGAGCGATTCCTGACTGGCAACTAAATACGGGAACCCATCGGCAAAACTAACTATTGGGTAGGCTTCGGGCGTATCAGACCGGACATAGCTCGACGTGATGGCCCGGCGCGTTCGGTCGGGCATGAACACCAACCGGCAGGGCTGCACCAACACCCGGCTAAACCAGGCATCGGCTTCGTCACTCACGGCAACGGCCCCCACATTATCACTGTCCCAGATACTCACCGGAATCGGAATCAGGGTGTCGGGTTCGGGAATGAGCGGCACCGTCAGCGCGTCGTCGGGGGCGTATCGGTGCCAGACGCGGAGGGTTTCGCCCGCAATAGCCACGTCAATCAGGGCCATGTTGGGGTTAGCGCGTTGGGTAATAAAATTACCGGCGGGCGTAACGAGCATAAACCGCCGGTCGTGCCGGAAGCCTTTTTCGTCAACAACGGCCTCGGCAACGGCAATGCCACCGAGCGATTTTATTGGGTAGAGGTGGAGGGATTGGATTTGCATATATTCTGGACATCAGATGCAAGAGAAAAGACAAAACCGCCGTGTATGTGGAATGTAGTCTTTTCTCTTGCGTCTTTTTTCTCGTGTCTAATTAGAAGACTTAACAAACGGCAGTTTTACCACCTCGGCCCGCAGCAGTTTGTCGCGCACCTGCACAAAGAGTTCGGTGCCGGGTTTGCTCAGTGCCGTTGGCACATACCCCATGCCGATGCCCTGCCCCAGCGTTGGCGACTGTGTGCCGGACGTAACCTCACCCACAACGATTCCATCGGCGGTGCAGAGCGGATAATGGGCGCGGGGAATGCCCCGTTCCTGCATCACAAAGCCCACTAACCGGCGCGAAAGCCCGGCCTGCTTTTGCAGCAGGAGTGCGTCGGCATTCACGAAATCATGCGTGAACTTGGTAACCCAGCCCAGCCCGGCTTCGAGGGGCGATGTCGTATCAGTGATGTCGTTTCCGTAGAGACAGTAGCCCATTTCTAGCCGGAGCGTATCGCGTGCGCCTAAGCCAATGGGTTTGATACCAACCGATGCGCCCGCCTGTATAATGGCCTGCCAAACGGCTTCGGCCTGTTCATTGGCTACATAAATCTCGAAACCACCCGCGCCGGTGTAGCCTGTGGCAGAGATGATTACGTTTGGGAAACCGGCGAAATCGGCTTTCTCGAATGTATAATAATCCATTGCGTCGAGCAGCACATCCGTAAGGGGTTGCAGGGCCTGGGCAGCTTTTGGCCCCTGCACGGCAAAGAGACAAAGGCCGTCAGACACGTTAATAAGTTCGACCTCGCCCGATTCGCGGGCCTCGTTGGTCACGTGCTGATTGATCCAGTTCCAGTCTTTTTCGATGTTCGAGGCATTCACCACCAGCATAAACTCGGTCGGGCTGAGTTGATACACCAACAGGTCGTCAACCACGCCCCCGGTATCGTTGGGCAGGTAACTATACTGTATTTTTCCGTCGTAGAGCGCGGCTGCGTCGTTGGCCGACACGCGCTGAATGAGGGCGAGTGCGCCGGGGCCTTTGATGATAAATTCGCCCATGTGCGAGACATCAAACACGCCCACACCCCGCCGAACGGTGTGGTGTTCGTCGAGGTCAGATGAATAGCGAACGGGCATTTCGTACCCGGCAAACGGTACGATTTTAGCACCAAGCTGCTGATGAACAGCGTGTAAGGGAACTTGTTTGAAGATCATGAAAGGGAAGTGACAAGGTATTTTGTGCGTAAATTTAGTGATTGTTGCCTGCGTAGAGACCGGCCCGGCATTCCGGCATAGTTGCGTCTCCTTTTATCTGACCACATACCATTCAACCGAGAAGAGACGCAATTGTGCCGGAACGCCGGGCCGGTCTTTACACTGGCAACCGCGCCACCGTCAGCCGCTCGATACCGGCATCAATGAGTTGTTCCATATCCTGACTCGTTGCTCCGTCTGCCATGATTTTCACGCCTACCGACATCGGCACCAACGCCCGGAACGCCAACGCCTGTTTCAGCCCGAAATCATCACCAATGAACCCGGTGCGGTCTTTCAGGAAGTCGGCCCCGGCATCGGCGGCTGTCTTCACCATTTTTTCGAGCAAATCCTGGGTCAATAGTGCTGACTCCAGGATCACCGTAATCAGCCGTTCCTGGGCGTGGGCCATCGCCACGAGTTTGGCAAATTCGATTTTGAGCCAGACCGATGTCGGCGAGAACAAGGCCGACGTATTCAGCACGACTTCAACTTCGGTGGCCCCGTCTTTCAGGGCTAACTCTAATTCAAGCTGTTTGGCTTCGGTGCGCTGGTAGCCAAACGGAAACCCCACCACCGCCGACAGCACTGCCGGGTGTGCATCGCCGAGTTCGCGCCGGATTTTCTTGACCCAAAAAGGCGCAACGGTCAGCCCGGCCAGGCCAAGTTGGGTGAGGTCGTCAATGGCTTCGTATTGCTCGGCGATGGTTACGCCGGGGTGCAGCAGGGCGCGTTCGAGGTATGGAAACAGATGATTCATTATTTTTTAGTAGCTTAGGGTCAACAATTTATACTTGATTCTTCGGGAATGATGCGGCTTTTTTGGTTAGTAGCTTTGGGGTTTATGCTGTCACCGGGTGCTGTGCTGGCCCAAACGATATACAGCGGCAGTATAACCCGCGCCAACCGCAATACGGCCAACGCAACCGTTGCGCCAAATCTATACGGGGTGAATGTGCAATTCTGGATTGGCGATAAAGATATCGCGCTCATGCCCAGAACGCTGAAAATCTACCTGTATCGCAAACGAGACCGGGTGCTGATGGCTACTCTCGACGGGCAACTCCAGGCGTTCAATCCCACCTACACCTTCGGGCATCTTTGCAACCCCGACATCAGCACGGGCGTGGCTCAGGTCTATTATTCAGCCGATATTGACCTGAGTTCGGCGGTTTATGGCGATGCCGATGGCTACTATTTTGTGAATGAGCCGATTGGTAATCGCGTGGCGGCCAACAACCATACGTCCACCAAAATGGTACTGTATCACTGGTTTGCGCCCGCGTTTCTGTTCGGCCAGCCAGACGGTTCCGGCCCCGGCAAAACCGCCACCAGCATGACCGGCAACCTGACCTATAACTGCCAGACCACCCAAGGCTGGGCTTCTTTTGGTGCCTCTGCCGCCTTGCCCCTCACCGAGCAGTACAAAGTCTCGCCCAACCCCGTTTTGCAGGTTAAGGTCATACCCGCCAACCCGCTTGCCGGTGCGCCGGGGGGTGTTTTAACCGAAGTTGCCTGGCAAGGCTTATACAGTTCGGCGCGGCCCCTGCCGGGTGGCACCTGGACGGGCAGCAGTTTTGCCGGGAGTAATGCCGGGATGGTCGGTTTCCGGTACACGCCATCGGCCAATGTAGCGGCTGGCACATACAGTGTAGCGGCTCTGTATCAGCAGTTTCTCAACGGCATAAAGGTCGCCGAAGGGCTTACCGAAAGCACGTTGGTCTATACGTTTTGCCCGACTATCCCGCCCCCGGCTCTGAAAATCAGTCAGGTGGGCCAGCCGGGTGTGCCAGCATCGGCCACGCTTTGCCCCGGTCAGCGGCTCCAGATCAATGCGAGTAACGGCGAACGGCGGTCGCGGTTCAAATGGTATAAAGACACCAACATCCTGCCCGAAGAAGATTCGGTGCTGGTGGTTGACACGCCGGGCGATTACCGGGTAACGGTCTCACAGTTAAACGTTTGTGACGAAGCCAAACCGCCCGCTATCAACATCAGGGCCTCGGTTGCGCCCACCGTCAGCGTCAGCAGCGATGCCGGAACCGGGCCGGGGGTACTTTGCCAGGCTACACCCGTTAGTATCCGGGCCGTTGTGCAACCCGTTGGCAGCACGGTTCAATGGCAACGCAACGGCGGCTTATTATCAGGAGCCACGAACCAGACCCTTGCTGCCCGCGAAACCGGCCAATACACGGCTTTGGTAACGGGGCCGGGCGGTTGCACGGTGCTGTCGGCTCCGGTGGCTCTCACGTTGTCGGTGGTGCCAAACGCGGTCATCAAACCCGTTGCCAAACCCGGTATATGCCCCGGTGGAAACCGAATCCTCCACGCCGAAACTGACCTCGGCTACCGCTACCAGTGGCAACGCAACGGCCAGCCCGTCGGCAACGCAACCGCCGACTCAGTAGCCGCCGGCGAGCCAGGAACATACACCGTGCGGGTTACGTCGGCGGGCGGTTGCACGGCCTTATCAGCGGGCGTAGTGTTGACCCCATTTCAGGCCATCACGCCAACCATCGGGGGCGATACGTTGCTGTGCGTCGGGGCAACGGGGCGAATCATGGCCTCGCCCGGCACGGCAACGGCCTTTCGCTGGATAGTCAATGGGCAGGTTGCCGGTGCAAACGCCACGCTGACCATCAGCGAACCGGGCCGGTATGATCTGCAACTGACCGATGTTAACGGCTGCCCCAGTGCGGTAGTGAGCGCGTCGGTGCGGTCGGTAAGTGCGCTTACGATGCAGATAGACAGCATTTTACCCGTTTGCGGCCCCCAGAATCCAGCCGTTCGGTTGCGGGCTTCGGTGCCGGGCGGTACGTTTTCGGGGCCGGGCGTAACGGCTGATCGCTTCGACCCGGCGCGGGCGGGCGTTGGGCGGCACACCATTCTATACCGGCTCAACACCGGAGCGGCCACCTGCCAGCAGGCCGAAGCCCGGCAAATAGCCGTTGTGCGGCCCCTGCCCGTTGTGCAACTGCCCCGGCAAATCACCGTTCCGCCCGATGTGCCGGTTGCTATGCCCGGAAACATCGGCCCGGCCTACCGCTATGGCTGGAGTCCGGCAACGGGGTTGAGCAACCCAACATCGGCCACGCCGATGGTCACGCTCGATCAGACAACTACCTTTCGGCTCCGGCTAACAGATTCGTTTGGCTGCATTGGCGAAGACACGATTCAGGTGCTGGTAGTGCGCCGGGTGCTGGTTCCCACGATTTTCACGCCCAATAACGACGGCCAAAACGACACCTGGGCGTTGACGGGTATCAGCGAGTTTCCGCAGGCCGATGTCCGGGTTTTTGACCGCTGGGGCAGTGTGGTATTCTGGTCGGTGGGTTACGGGCAACCGTTCGACGGAACGCAGCACGGAACCGCTCTCCCGGTTGGCCTGTATACCTTCGCCATCACCACCCGTGCCGATTTGCCCGTTCAGCGCGGAACGCTGGTTTTGGTGCGCTGACGGATTGCTGGCCTACTTTTGCCGGATGGAACTGGCTATTGAGATTTTGGGGTGGATTGCCTCGGTGTTGATTGTGGGCGCATACGCCCTGAATTTGCGGGGAACCCTGCCCACCACCGACCAACGGTATATCTGGGCCAATATCGTTGGCGGTTGCTTTTTTGTGGTCAACACGCTTGCCCACCATGCCTACCCGTCGGCTTTCGTGAATGTGGTGTGGGTGCTGATTGCAGTGGTTTCTATCCTGCAAAAACGGCGTTTTTAATTCATTGTCCGACCACCCCCAACCCCCTCCTAAAACAGGAGGGGGCTTCTCAAAAGCGGAGCTTTTGCTACGTTTCAGGCTAAGCCCCCTCCTGTTTTAGGAGGGGGTTGGGGGTGGTCGGGCGGTTTACAGCGTATCCAACACGGCGTTCATCGTTCTGACGGCATCGGCAGATTTAGCAAACATCGCCTGCTCGTCGTCGCTGAGTTTGTAATCTACGATTTTCTCCCAGCCCGATTTACCGATTACCACCGGCACACCGAGGCAAATGTCCGACTGTCCGTATTCGCCATCCAAGGCCACGCAGCAGGGAAAAATGTGCTTTTGGTCGCGCACGATGCTCTCGACCAATGCCGCCGTAGCCGCGCCCGGCGCATACCAGGCCGAGGTGCCGATGAGCTTGGTCAGCGTGGCTCCGCCAACCATCGTATCAGCCGCTACTTTTTGCAGCGCGTCGGCATCCAGAAACTGACTCACCGGAACGCCATTGCGGGTGGCAAGGCGGGTCAGCGGAATCATGGTTGTGTCGCCATGACCGCCCACTACGGTGGCGTGAATGTCGTTTGGCGGGCAATCCATCGCCAGCGACAGGTAGGTTTTGAACCGCGCCGAATCAAGCACACCGCCCAGGCCGATGATCCGGTTTTTGGGTATGCCTGACGATTTCAGAGCCAGATAGGTCATGGTATCCATCGGGTTCGAGACGATGATGATAATGGCATCGGGCGAGTGTTTCAGGATGTTTTCGGTCACGCCCTTCACAATGTTGGCGTTGGTGCCGATGAGTTCTTCGCGGGTCATGCCGGGCTTGCGGGGAATCCCGGACGTGATTACAACTACGGCAGAACCAGCGGTTTTGGCGTAATCGTTGGTTGAGCCGGTAATTTTGGTATCGAAGCCCAGCAGCGTGGCCGTCTGGAACATATCGAGGGCTTTGCCTTCGCTGAGACCGTCTTTGATGTCTAAAAGAACGAGTTCCTGGGCGAGTTCCCGGCGAATGATGTTATCGGCGGTGGTGGCTCCAACGGCCCCGGCCCCAACTACGGTGATTTTCATTGTGTATTGCTAACGGTTATGACTAAAAATGAGCCGCTAAATTACGGCCCGATTGCCAACGGTAATGGCTCTGCCCGGAAAGTTTAGCCCGGTGGGTCAAAATTTGAAATAGTTTCAGCCTGTTTTGTGTTTACTGTATGCTGGCTGTTCCAGCCTTGAAAACCAACCATATACCAGCCAAATGGCCGACACGGGTAGCTTATTATCGCGGGTGCTGAAATCCGTTTTTTACCGGGCTGCGGGCGGCAAAGCCGTTCGGTATGCCCGCAACAGTGCAAGTTTATTCGCGCTCATCCGCGATGCCCTGCAAAAAAGCGGTGGTCTGTCGGGCGAGAGCATGAAAGCCGTTCAGCAGCAGTTGGGGGTGCTGACCCGGATGCTGAAAGCCTACGCCAGCGGGCAGTACAAACAGATTCCCTGGAAAACGGTGGTGCGGATGGTGGCGGTGCTGATTTATTTTGTCTCGCCCCTTGATTTTATCCCGGATATGCTCCCTATCATCGGCCTTACCGACGATATTGCGCTTGTTTTTTGGCTGTATGGGGCCATTCAAAGCGACATAGATGCTTTCCGATTGTGGGAAAGCCGGAAAGACATCGTGCCGATTGGGTAAAAACGGGCCACCCGATTGTTTTTGTTTACCGGCGTGGTTATTCAGTCGCCAATAGATGACCGAATAAAACCAAACTACTCCGAAACAACGTAAATTTGCAACATACAAACGCTAACTTAATTATGATTAATTCAACAATTTTCGCATTCATGGGCTTGGGCGGGCAGGAGATGCTCCTGATTTTTCTGGCCCTGCTGTTGTTCTTCGGCGCACAAAAACTGCCCGAACTGGCGCGTGGTCTCGGCAAGGGCATCCGCGAATTTAAAGACGCAACCAAAGACGTTCGGGAGAACATCGAAGACGGTCTCAAAGAGACCAAGTAAGATTTTTCTGTTCGTTTTCGCAGACCGCCAGGCGGCTGGCCCATTTCGGCCCGGTCGCCTGGCGGCTTTTTTTGTGCAAGCAGTTCGACCAAATCAATCAGCTACCTGTTGGCACATCGGGCAGAAGAACGTGGTGCGCCCGCCAACAGTTTTGCGCTCGATACGGGTGCTATCGCGGGGGCAGAATCGGTGCGCGTCGGGGTCGTTGTAGGGCGAGGTGTCCCACTCGCGGACGTGGGTGAGGAATGATTTAGGGAAATCACGGTAGTTGGCTTCACAGCGGATGGCCGTCTCCAACACCAGAATCATGGCTTTGTGGAGTGTTATTAGTTCGTTGTCGGTCAGACTGTCGGCTATTTTTTCTGGATGAATACGGGCCTGAAACAGCACTTCGTCCACAATCCAGTTGCCCAGCCCGGCCACCGTCTGCTGATCGAGCAAGACGGGTTTAATCAGTGATTTCCGGCGACGGACACGCCCGGCAAAATCGGCGAGGGCAATCACAAGGCCGTCGGGAGCGATTTTTTTTCGGCGCAGATACGCATCAATGTCAGTCACGATACCGACGCGCTCAAACTTGCGCGGACACAAAAAGCCAAGATTAAATCCACTGTCAAACTCAAACACGATGCGGGCAAAGCGGGGCCGGTCGAGCGAGGCATGGTAGTATTCGAGGTCGCCGGTCATGCCAAAATGCAGATGCACAATCACGCCGGGCGACGACGCGCCGGACAACGCATCGCCCCGCGCGTCGGCGCCCGGCCCTTCGGTCAGCACAAACAGGTTCTTCCCCACGCGCCGGGTGTCGGTAAATTGCCGCCCTACCAAGGCTTCGAGCAGGTGGGAATAACTGACAGTGAGCAGTTTAGTATCCTCAACGAGAATATTGGTGATGGGCTGTTGCAGCGACGTGGCTGTTAGATAACGTCGGCGAATTTCGACTTCGGGTAGTTCGGGCATTGTTCAGTAGATCAATCTATACAACATTTATAGGCGTTATTCGTTTTACTTTCATAATCAACGCTGAGGTGTTCTCCGGTGCAAACCTGCTCCGGCACCACCTCCATCTTCTGCATGGCATAACTGTTTTACTCACGAGTGTTTCGTGTAC
The DNA here is from genome assembly GCA_038230415.1 of Cytophagales bacterium. Classification (GTDB taxonomy): domain Bacteria; phylum Bacteroidota; class Bacteroidia; order Cytophagales; family Spirosomataceae; genus JBBRNH01. The sequence continues at coordinate 10,075 of JBBRNH010000070.1, forward strand.
GCAACTGTTTAAAACTAAATCCGCTATGGAGACTAATCCCCCAAAATCCCGTACCAGCACCGCCCTCCTGGCCGCGCTGATCATTATGACCGTTCTGGCCGGTGTGATGAGTTATCAATACTTCTCGGAGAAGAAGGTAGCCGAATTGCAGGAATCAACCATTGCTGACCGCGTTGAGGAGTTGTCGTCAACCCGTGTCCGGTTAGATTCAATTTCAACCGCTCTTGACATAAAGATCGCCGAAGTTCAGAAACTCGGTGGTAACGTGGACGAACTCCTGAAAATGAAGGAGCAGCTACAAGCCGACAAAACGGCCCTGAGCCGGGGTAATGCCCGTCAGATCAAATCGTTGATCGCTAAATACGACACAAAAATTAAGGAATATCAGGCGTTCCTGATGGAGAAAGATACGGCTATCGCCCAGCTTCAGCGCGACAATGGCGCGTTGGCAACCACCAACCAAACGCTGAGTACGGAAAAAACGGCACTTATCACCGAGCGTCAGCAGGCCCGCGATTCAGTTTCGACCTATGTGGCGCAAAACACCGAACTGGCTACCAAAGTGAACCGGGCGGCTGCCTTGAAAGCCCAGGATGTGAAGGTTTTCTCGGTATCGAGTAAAGGTAAAGTGCGCGAAGACGATGCCTACAAAGCCAAACGGCTTGAGAAGATCAAGTTGGTTTACAACCTGTTAGACAACCCGCTGACGAAGGAAGAACCGAAAGATGTGTATGTCCGGGTGCTTGACCCCGACGGTGCTATCCTGTCTGATATGGCAAACGGCTCTGGCACGTTCACTTCTGATGGCGACGAGATGGTTTATACCACTAAGCAAACCGTGAATTATGACAAAAACGGGCAGCAGGTCGAATTGCTCTACACACGCGGCACAACCTACAAACCCGGCAAATACACGGTCGAACTGTTTTCGGAAGGCTACAAAATCGGCACCGGCCAGTTTGCCGTTCGGTAGAGACTAACGAGTGACAAAAGTACAGTCAAACACAGGGGCGGCTCCGAGCGGAGTCGCCCTTTGTTATTGAGTTGAGTCCTATTCAATTGCCGTAGCATAAGCACTCGATGACTGCATTGCCGTACCCCATTTTTGCCTTCGTTTACCATTTCTTTTCCGTCAGCAATACGTGGTAAATCAGCCGACTGCAACACAAAAACGAGTAACAAATGGGTAGCAAAGTAAGGTCACATAAACAGAAAACAGAGTGGGCTAAAAACAACAAAAGCCCTGATTATCAGGGCTTTTGTTAGTAGTTTGTTATCCCTTTTTACGGGGATTTGTACCAGGAGCGGGAGTCGAACCCGCACGGGCTTGTGGCCCACAGGATTTTCTTACCAACTACAGCTTTCGCTGCTCGTTACCGGACGCAACGATTTGTGGTCTGGACTTTCTCTTCACCATGTCCCAGCGTTGAGGTTTAGGTGCCGTCTATTAAGTCTCTACACCTTCCATTTCAGCTTTCGCTGTCAGGCTTGGCTCGGGATTGCCAATCATCACTGATAAGGTTTCCCCGAATTTAAACGGTTCTACTCCGGCTGTTTCCAACCGGGCACTCAAATTTTTGATATTCTTTGCGCGATAGTTATCTGTAAACGCATGGCAATTAGGGCATAATAATTCCAAATTTTCTAAAGAATTATCTGTTCGTACTCCATTTCTATGATGCAATTCTAACGATATTGGATTTGACATCCATTCCGATAAGCCACACGATTCGCAACGATGATTTTTATATCCTTCCCCCAAAAGTCTTTTTTTAACTTTATGAGTTTGGTAAGTTTGATGAACCCCATTAAAAATGTCAATCATTGGAGTTACTCCTTTTGATGGCTTTTTTCTCAGGTTTTTTCCAGATTGGTTTGCCTTGAAACAGCCAAGCCGTTTAGCATGAAAACAAAGCGTTTTGTAATTCATGCCAAGCGTGAATGCTGCCTTAGCCATACTTTCTGACTCAAAACATACATTAATCAGTCTTCTTTCAAAAGAAGTATCGAATGTGTAACGCGCCATAGAATTGAAGTTAATTACCTTCAATTTACAACATAAAACCCACAATATCAAAGAACTAAGTCCGGCGTGTCTACCGATTCCACCATCCCGGCATTTACAAAAAAAGCACCGCAACCCGGTGCTTTCTTGTGGAGCGAAAGACGGGGTTCGAACCCGCGACCTCGACCTTGGCAAGGTCGCGCTCTACCAGCTGAGCTACTTTCGCGTTTGGTACAATCGGCTTTTCTGCGAATTGTGGATGCAAAAGTAATGCTTTTCTGATTCCTGTCAAGAAGAACTCCCGAAAAAATTCACGTCATCAACACCAGCGTCAGAAAAAAGCCGTTCAGCCCGGAGCCGGCCAGCAGGGTCATGGTCATGGCCGAGCGGAAATCGGCGCGGGCCGCGTCTTGCCGAATGCGAACGTACCAGGCCACAAAAAATAACATGGCTGGTGTCAGAAAGCCCATCAACGCGAAAAACGGCCACTGCCCGCCAAAAAACACGTAAAATCCGGTCAGCGACAACCCAAACATCAGCACCGCACAGACAAACGTTCCGCGAACACCCAGCAACCGACTCATGGTGAGATCACCCCGGCGGGCATCTTCATCGTGCTGATAAATTTGGGTAATTGGGTACACAGCCAGCAGATTCAGGGTGCAGAGCATGGCCGCGAGCCACAGCCGCGAATCGGTCAGCACGGCCATAACCGGAGCCTGATTGATGGCCTGAACCGTTGCCAGAAACGTGAAACCGCCCTGAAAGAAACCCACCACTAACCAACTTAATACCGGATATTTTTTGATCCGAATACGGTCGTGGCTATATGCTTTCGAGATCAGGCCGTAAATGAACAGATACACCACAAACGGCCAGCCCACAAACGCGCCCAGAACCAACGCCAGCCCATCAAATGCGAGTGCAACCCAAAACAGGGTTTTATCAACGGCAGGTGGGTTTTCGAGAATGCCAATGCTGCCTTCGTCTTTGTCGTAATAGCTGTTGTAGGCATTACTGGCCGGGTATAGCAACAGGTGGATAATCAGAAAGACGGCTACCGTCAGGCCCAAATCCGGCGCGGGCGACTGACTCAGGGCAAACAAGAAAACGGGCAATAGAAACAGCGAAAACGGCAATCGCAGGTGCAGCAAAATGGCACGAAGCGTCATACGGGCAAGGGTTTAGAGAATGATTGAGCAAAAGAACGGGAAAATTTTGACCGCACAGGCCCGCACGTTACTTTGGCTAAACCAAATCCTGCCGTTCTGCGTATCTAACTTTCACGGCGCAAGTCGGTTTATTCGGTACGAGAGCAATTTTCCAATGAACAATCCTATAAGTAGTTACATCAATGCGATTGGTACGGCAGTGCCGGCGTTTGCAACACCACAGATGCAGATTGCCGATTTTATGGCCGATGCCATGCAGTTGGATAACTATAACCGGCGACGGCTAACGGCACTGTATCGCCAGACCCGCATTGCCCAACGCCATTCTGTGCTGCCCGACTATGGCCTGCAACCCGGTGATTTTACCTTTTATCCCAACACGCCCGGCCTTGAGCCGTTCCCAACGGTGGGCCAGCGGATGGAATTGTATCGGCGCGAAGCCGTACCGTTGGCTCTGAACGCGGTGAAGGCCTGTTTTACCGACCGCAATGCCGGGCCAACCGCCGACTTTGACCCGCAACAAGTTACGCACCTGATTACCGTCAGTTGCACCGGCCTATATGCACCGGGGCCGGATATTGAACTTGTGGAAGCCCTCGGTTTGCCAACCACTACGCAACGGCTTGCTATTAATTTTATGGGCTGTTACGGCGCGTTCAACGGCCTGAAAACTGCCGATGCCATTGTCCGGGCCGATCCTGATTCGGTAGTGCTGGTGGTTTGCATTGAACTCTGCACGATTCACTTCCAGAAAAAAACCGAAACCGACCACCTGCTCTCGAACGCGCTTTTTGCCGACGGTGCCGCTGCGGTATTAATTGAGGCCAGTCCCCGCGCTGACCGCTCAATGCGACTACGGACGTTTTACAGCGATTTGCTACCCGATGGCCGCAATGAAATGGCCTGGCACGTGGCCGACTTTGGGTTCGAGATGACGCTCACCTCGGAGGTGCCGGGCGTGATTCAGCACGGGCTGGGGCGGTTGCTCTCTAAACTGCTGGAAAAAAGTGGCCTCACCATCGGCGATATTAACCAGTATGCCATGCACCCCGGCGGACGAAAAATCTTAGAGGTGATTGAAGATCAGTTGGGTCTCGAACCGGCTCAGAATCAGCCCGCTTACGATGTCTTGCGGCAATACGGCAATATGTCGTCGGCAACGGTGCTGTTTGTGCTGCGCGAAATCTGGCAAAAGCAAAACCTCGCCAATGGCCCCACCGGGGGCTTGCCGGGCGGGGTCAGTACCATTCTAAGCTGTGCGTTCGGGCCGGGCCTGACGCTCGAATCTATGCTACTGGAACTGCGCTCTGAGCCGGTTTTACCACCCGTCTCGGCGACAGTAACTTCCACCGCATTAGTCCCCACCGACTGAGCCGGTAATAGACCGAAACCGTCAGTACACCAAGGCCATAGACGGCACTGCGTTTGAAGTTGATAGACGACGCTTCATCAAAATATTTGGTGGGGCAGGTCACTTCGGCAATGTCGAACCCCTGCCAGAAAATCTGGGCAATCATCTCGTTGTCAAACACAAAATCGTCGGAGTTGTGGGTGAAGTCTAAACTCCGCAGCACCTCTGCCGAAAACGCCCGGTAGCCGGTGTGGTATTCCGACAGTTTCTGATTCATCAACAGGTTTTGGGTGAAGGTCAGAAATCGGTTGGCAATGTATTTGTACATCGGCATCCCACCCTTCAACGCGCCCTTCCCCAAAATCCGCGAGCCAAACACCACCGGGTACAGATCATTGCCGATGATGGAGATCATGGCCGTTAGCAGCAAGGGCGTGTACTGATAATCGGGGTGTAACATAATCACGATGTCTGCGCCGAGGTCAAGGGCTTTGGCGTAACAGGTTTTTTGGTTTCCCCCGTAGCCTTTGTTGATGTCGTGCCGGATCACGTGCCGGATACCCAGCTCCCGCGCTACATCGGCGGTGTTGTCGGGGCTGTGGTCGTCCACCAGAATTACGTCGTCCACCAGATCGAATGGAATTTCGCGGTAGGTGCGTTCGAGCGTGAGGGCCGCACGGTAGGCGGGCATCACCACAATTACTTTTTTGCCGTTGTACATAATGGTTTCAAAACTAAGCAGACCGAACCAAATGGCCCAACATTTTTGTAGCTAACAAGGCCGGGTTTGCCCGACCAGGGCAACTTTACGGGCCAACAGCCACTATTTTATGCTGCTGGCCGATGATACTCTGATTGATAATGACTTACGAAACTTCTTTTTTTCTGGCCTTCGCCATTTTTGTGTTGGTAATCATGGCCCTTGATTTAGGAGCCTTCAACCGAAAATCCAAAAGCCACGTGGTTTCCTTTCGGGAAGCCGCCATCTGGAGTGCCATCTGGGTCGCGCTGTCGGTTGGGTTTTACTTTTTCCTGCGGCAATACGGCTACCTCGTGCATGGCATCACAAACATGGCGCAGCTGCGCGAAATCTCCAGCCAATACGCCGAGACCGTTGATATATCGGGTGGCAATTTTCAGGCCAGTTTGCAAAAGCTGCAAGACAACATGGCCCTCGAATACATCACGGGCTACTTAGTTGAGTACTCACTATCTGCCGATAATATTTTTGTATTCATCCTGATTTTCAACTCGTTCGGGGTCGAAAAACGGTATTACAAGAAGATTTTGGTATGGGGAATTCTGGGTGCAATTATTTTGCGGATGATTTTTATTTTCGTCGGCTCGGCCCTGATTCAGGAGTTTGAATGGGTCATGTATTTGTTCGGGGCGTTTCTGGTGTTCACGGGCGTTCGATTGTTTTTTCAGAACGAAGAAGACGAGCAGATTGTGCCGAGCCAACACCCCGTAACGAAGTTTGTGAGCCGGTACTTTAGCGTCTATAACCGCAACGTGACCGACAATTTCTTTGTCCGGCGTAAATCAGACCGCAAGTTTTTTGTTACGCCCCTGTTCATCGTCGTGATTGTGGTGGCCGTCACCGATTTATTGTTCGCAGTGGATTCGATACCGGCTATTTTTTCGATCACTAAAGACCCGTACATCGTCTTTTTCTCGAACGTGTTTGCCATCATGGGTTTGCGTTCGATGTTTTTCTTTTTGTCGAGCATTATGAGTCAATTCCGATTCCTGAAAGTGGGGCTGGCGGTGCTGCTCACGTTTATCGGTCTCAAAATGCTGGTCGAACATTGGCTTACCGAATGGGGTTTCAAGCCGGTTTATTCGCTTTATGTTATCATCGGGATTTTGGCCGTGAGCATTTTGGCCTCGTGGCTTATTCCTGAAAAGAAAGAGGGTTTACCACCCCCAACCCCCTCCTAAAACAGGAGGGGGCTAAGAAAACCTTCCGGGATTAAAAGCCGAAGGGTTTAAAATCCCCCTCCTGTTTTAGGAGGGGGTTGGGGGTGGTAATTGCGGTATTACCTTTGCCCCACTATGGCAATTCGTTCGGTATTGAGCAGGCCGCTGGCCCGGTGGGTGGTTGAGCGGCAACAGACCTGGATGTATAACCCCGGCGAAGCGCAGCAACGCTGGTTCAAGCGATTGGTGGCGCGGGCAAAACACACCACATTCGGTAAAGACCACTATTTTACTGATATTCAGACCGTTGCTGACTTCCGGCAGGCCGTTCCCGTCCGTGATTATGAATCGCTGAAACCGTACATCGAGCAGATTCTGGCCGGTGGTCAGGATGTGCTGTGGCCCGGCAAACCGGCCTATTTCGCCAAAACGTCCGGCACCACGTCGGGCGTAAAATACATACCGCTCACGGCAGAATCTATCCCGAATCACATCAACTCGGCCCGCGACACGCTGCTGAACTACATCAACGAAACGGGCAAAAGCGCGTTTCTCGACCAAAAACTCATCTTTCTTTCAGGCAGCCCCGAACTCACCCAAAAGGCGGGTATCAACATCGGGCGGCTGTCGGGCATCGTGAATCACCACGTACCGGCGTATCTGAGAACCAATCAGTTACCGGGTTTTGAGACCAACACCATCGAAGACTGGGAAACCAAGTTGGAGCGCGTCATTGACGAGACGATTAACGAACCGATGTCGTTGATTTCGGGAATTCCGCCCTGGGTGCAGATGTATTTCGACCGGATTCAGGCCCGGACGGGCAAAAAGATCAAAGACGTTTTTCCCGATTTTTCGGTGTTTGTCTATGGCGGGGTCAACTTCGAGCCGTATCGCGCCAAACTCTTCGACAGCATCGGCAAACCCATCGACAGCATCGAGACCTACCCGGCTTCAGAAGGGTTTATCGCGTTTCAGGACTCGCAGGAAGCCGAAGGATTGCTGTTGCTGGTGGACAGTGGGATTTTCTATGAGTTTATTCCCGCCGATGACTACTTCAACCCAAATCCCCGCCGACTAACGATTGAGGAAGTAGAATTAGGCAAAAATTATGCAGTGATTATCAACAACAATGCCGGGCTGTGGGGTTATTCCTTGGGCGACACCGTGAAATTCGTCAGCCGCGAGCCGTATCGGTTGCTCGTTACGGGGCGTATCAAGCATTTCATCTCGGCCTTCGGCGAACACGTCATCGGCGAAGAAGTAGAGAAAGTCCTGCAATACGCCATGCTGCAACAGCCCGAAACCGAAGTCGTTGAGTTTACGGTGGCCCCGATGGTTTCGCCAACGGAAGGCTTGCCGTATCACGAATGGTACGTTGAGTTTGCCACCCCGCCCACCGATGCAGCCCGGTTTGCCGCTGACCTTGACCACCGGCTAACCCAACTCAACGTCTATTACGACGACCTGATTCGGGGTAGTATTTTGCGGCCTTTACACTTGGTTAGTCTGGAGCGCGGGGCCTTTCAACGCTACATGAAAGCCGTCGGCAAGCTCGGCGGGCAGAACAAAGTGCCGCGCCTGAGCAACGACCGTACCATTGCCGATGGGCTAATCTGACGCTCCATGAGACTCCTATTTTTCGATCTCAACCCATCAGGCCACCACGCGGGCTACCTGCATCACTTGATTTTGAACCGGACAAAGTGGCAAATTATCCAGACAATATCAGTGGTTGTGTCGCCCGATTTTTTGACGCAACACGCTGGTATCGTGGCCGATGCCCAACACAACGACGTTCGGGTTGTAAGTATTACCGAAGCCGAAAACGCCGGGCGGCTCGCGGCCCGTGGCGGGTTGGCGCAGTCTCGCGCCGAGTGGAATTTGATGGAACAATACGCCCGACAGGAACAGGCCGACGAAGTACTGTTGATGTATTTCGACCATCTGCAACCGGCTTTCTGGCTTAGTAAACCGTTGCCGTTTGATATATCCGGGATTTTGTTCCGGCCTTCGTTTCATTACGCCGACTGGGGGCAAGGGCCAAAAACCATGCGCGAACGGCTACAATCATTCCGCAAAAAATGGTTGCTGCGGGCGTTGCTGATTCGCCCCGAACTTAAAAATCTGTTCTGTCTCGATCCCTTTGCGGTGGAGCCGATCAACAGTTGGGCGGGCCGGACGGTGGCCCGCGCCCTGCCCGATCCGGTAGCCATCCGGCCTATATCAGTCGACGAAGTTGACCAACTGCGCCACGAATTGGGCATTGAGCCGGGCCGACAGACGGTGTTGGTATTCGGGCAGTTAGACGAGCGCAAGGGCATAGAACCGTTGCTTGGGGCCTTTGCCCGGCTGTTGCCCGATGAGCAGGCCGGTTGGTGTCTGGTGCTGGCCGGCCCATTAGCCCGGCAAATGCGCCCAATTTTAGAAACCCTGCTGACCACCTTGACCGCTGTTCAGGTCGTTCGTCGGCACGAGTTTATCACCGACCAGTTTGTGCAGCCTTTCCTTGTTATAGCTGATGTGATAGCCGTTTTGTATCAGCAACACATTGGCATGAGCGCGGTGCTGGTGCGGGCCGCAGCCGCCAACCGGCCCGTGCTGGCTTCGGACTATGGTCTGATTGGGCAATTGGTTAAAACACGGCAATTGGGCCGAACCGTTGATGCCACCAATCCTGATGCCATTGCCGACGCGCTGCGGGCTTTCGGGCGGGGCGAGTGGCAGGCCGACGCGGGTCAAATGCGTATATTCGCCGACGAAAATCAGGCTCCTAAATTCGCCGACGTGATTTTGAGAACTATGACAGACGCGCCCAAAGAGACGCTTACTCTCCTGAAAACCAAATGACTGAGCCTACAAAACGCCGTATCGCCATTCTGGGCAGCACCGGCTCCATCGGTACGCAGGCCGTTGAGGTTATCAAAGCCCACCCCGACCGTTTTCAGGTGGAGGTGCTGACTACCAATAATAACGCCGACCTGCTGATTGCTCAGGCTGCCGACCTCCGGCCCAATGTTGTCGTGATTGGCAATGAAGCCAAATACGATCAGGTTTTTGCCGCGCTCGATCCGCTCGATATTAAAGTCTATGCCGGGGCCAATTCTATCGCGTCGGTCGTGCAGATGGACACCGTTGACGTGGTATTAACAGCGATGGTGGGCTACGCCGGGCTGCTGCCGACGATCAAAGCCATCGAAGCCAAAAAGTCAATCGCCCTCGCCAATAAAGAAACCCTGGTGGTGGCCGGCGATCTGATTACGCAATTGGCCCAACAAAACGGCGTGAATATCTACCCGGTTGACTCTGAACATTCGGCCATTTTTCAGTGCCTTGTCGGGGAGTTTCATAACCCCATCGAGAAAATTATTCTCACCGCGTCGGGCGGGCCGTTTCGGGGTAAAAACCGTGATTTTCTGGCAACCGTCACCAAAGCACAGGCGCTGAAACATCCCAACTGGACGATGGGCGCGAAAATCACCATTGACTCGGCCACACTGATGAACAAGGGGTTAGAGGTCATCGAAGCCAAGTGGCTTTTTGGCCTGACCCCGGAGCAGATTGACGTGGTGGTGCATCCGCAGAGCATCATTCATTCGTTGGTGCAGTTTGAAGACGGCAGCCTGAAAGCGCAGCTGGGTCTGCCCGATATGCGGCTCCCGATTCAGTTCGCGCTCGGTTATCCAGACCGGCTAAAATCGGATTTTCCGCGTTTTGATTTCATGAATTACCCGTCGCTGACGTTTGAAAAGCCCGATACCGACACGTTCCAGAACCTGTTGCTGGCGTTTGAAGCGTTGCGCCGGGGCGGAAACGCGGCCTGTATCATTAATGCGGCCAATGAGGTAGCGGTCGAAGCGTTTTTGCAGGACAAAATCGGGTTTCTGGAAATTGCTGACATTATTGCCGATTGCTTGGAAACGGCATCATTCGTGCCAGCCCCAACCTACGCCGACTATGTGGCAACCGACGAAGAAACCCGCCGGTTAGCGACCGAAAAAATCACAAGTTTTGTTTAGTCACTTTGGCACTGCTATGAATGAAATCACTTTCACCATCGAATCCGACGAAGACGGCGGTTACGTGGCCCGTACTAAACTGGCTCACGGGTCAATCATCACGCAGGGCGACAATCTGGATGAACTAAAAGCCATGATTCGAGATGCGATTGACGGTTATTTTTTTGATAAACCTGCCGAGCGACCCCTATCTGTTCGCTTGCAATTTGATGAAACGTTCGCGCTTGCCTGATGAAACTACCTCGTAATCTGGACGGCAACGAGTTAGTCAAATCGGTACGTTAAACGCCATTCTTAATGACGTTGCGGAACATTTCGGAATCACTAAAAAAGAGTTGGCCGATGAGTTATTCGGCTGAGATATTATTTTTCACAGAGGGCTTCTTAGCCGCATTGATACACTATGGAAATCGCAATCATGGCCGGGCAGCTCATTCTGGGGCTGTCTATTTTAGTTGGACTACACGAACTCGGTCACTTGCTGGCCGCCAAAGCATTCGGGATGCGCGTGGAGCAGTATTTTATTGGCTTCCCGCCCAAAATCTGGAGCATCAAACGGGGCGAAACCGAATACGGCATCGGGGCAATTCCGCTCGGTGGGTTCGTCAAAATTTCGGGCATGATTGACGAATCGCTCGACACGGCCCACACCAACGCCCCGCCCCAACCCTGGGAGTTTCGGGCCAAACCCGCCTGGCAACGCCTGATTGTGATGCTGGGCGGCATTTTTGTGAACGTCATCACGGGCATCATCATCTTTGTGGCCCTGACCTACAAAAACGGCAACACGTTTTTGGCGAATAAAGACGTGAAATACGGCATCGTCGCCCTCGAATTAGGCCGCGAACTGGGGCTGCAAACCGGCGACAAAATCACCAAAATTAACGGCAAACCCCTCGTGGACTTTGGTGATATTCGTTCGTCGGAGGTGTTGCTTGGCGAAAACAGTTCTTACACCGTTGATCGCAAAACGCCAACCGGCGCGATGCAGGAGGTGGTGATTGACATTCCGAACAATTTTATCAACAAACTCGCCGATAAAGAAAGCGCGGGCAAATTTGTTGAACCCATTGAGCCGTTTACAGTTGGGGAGATTGTACCGGGGCAACCCGCCGAAAAGGCCGGATTGAAAGATGGCGACCGCATCACGAGCGTAAATACCCAACCCGTGCAGTTTTATCACGAGTTTACGGCCCTGATGAAACCCATGAAAAGCCGTAGCGTGGCCCTCGGAATCGAACGAGCCGGTAAGCCATTGACGGTAGCCGTAACCACCAACGCCGAAGGTAAAGTTGGGTTCCTGAAAAAATCGCTGCTCCCGATTTCGCACGAAGATTATAACATCGGGCAGGCAGTGGCGGTTGGTGCCGAACGGGCGTTTGGCGTAGTGGGCGACAATATCAAAGGCTTCGGCAAGATTTTTAAAGGCGATGTAGCCGCGACCAAAGCCCTGAGCGGCCCGCAGAAAATTGCCCGCGATTTGTTCGGCGGTGTCTGGATTTGGGATCGGTTCTGGACCGTAACCGGCTTATTATCAATGGCATTGGCATTCACCAACATTCTGCCGATCCCGGCATTGGATGGCGGCCATTCGGTGCTTTTACTCTACGAAATGGTATCAGGCCGAAAACCCAGCGACCGTTTTATGGAAATCACCCAGCGCGTCGGCATGGCGATTTTGTTGTGTTTGATGGCCTTCGTGCTGTTTAACGACTTTTTCGATATTGTGCTGAAACGGTTTTTTGCGTAGCTTTTTTTAACACAGAGACACAGAGGGTCTCACGGAGAACACGGAGATTTTAGGTGTATTCTTTGATGAACTCTGTGTTCTCTGTGAAACCCTCTGTGTCTCTGTGTTAAAACTTTTTTTCCTTCTCCTTTTCGCTCACGACTTCCACACGAGTCTGACCCAGATGCACTACAACGCCAAAGACCGGGCGTTTGAAATCAGCGTTCGGGTCTTTACCGATGACCTCGAAACGGCCCTCACCCGCGCCAACAACGGTCAGAAAATCAGGGTTGATGCCGCCAATGCCAACCCGGTTATCGAACGCTACATCCGCAGCCATTTTTCATTTATTGCCGCCGACAAACAACGCCGGACGTTTAGCTATGTCGGCCACGAAACCGAAGGCGATGCCCAGTGGATTTATCTTGAAATGCCGTTCAGCGGGTCATTTACGGGTGGTTTGCTCCAACAAAGCGTGCTCACGGAGGTCTTTTCTGACCAAACCAACTTAGTCAATTTGCAGGTTGGCGGGCAAAAAAAGACGTTTGTTTTCCGACAAAATCAGCCGGTTCAGGCTTTAGCGTTCGATTGATAAATTTCCAGTACCAGACTTCCCCGTTTTGTGTTACTTTGTGGCAGACCCTCACCCGTCTGGCACGGCCCTTGCAGACGTAATCAACTTCTGTCGGCCAGCTCTGCTGTACCCACTAATCCGAAAAATCCTGTCAGTTTGGCAGATACGATATGAACTTTAATTCCCCGTTTACAACATCGTTGCTAATGTCAGATTTTGATTCTGACAACTTAGAAATTGTGCCAATCGGCTCGCCCGAAGGCATTGACGATGATTATGAATTGCCCGACAACCTGCCCATTCTGCCGGTCAGAAATACGGTTCTGTTTCCGGGTATGGTGATTCCGGTCACGGTTGGGCGGCAGAAATCAATCCGGCTCGTTAAAAAAGCGTACAAGGGCAACCGGATTATCGGCGTAGTGGCGCAACTGAATCAGATGCAGGACGAACCCGTTTCCGACGATTTGTACCGGCTTGGCACGGTGGCCTACATCATCAAAATGATTACCCTGCCCGACGGCAACATCACGATTATTATTCAGGGTAAAAAGCGGTTCGAGATCACGCAGTTGTTGCAGGAAAATCCGTTCATGACGGCTACCGTGCGCCAGATTGAGGATACGTTTCCGAACCCGAACCGCAAAGAAGGCAAGGCACTGCTGCAAACGGTGAAAGAATCGGCGTACAAAATTTTGCGGCTGAATCCCGAAATCCCGCAGGAGGCCCGCATTGCCATTGACAATATCGAAAGCCCGATGTTTTTGCTGCACTTTCTGTCGTCGAACATCAACGCCGACGTTGCCGACAAACAAAAACTCCTCGAATCGCTCGACGGGGCGCAGCAGGCACAGCTACTCCTCGAATACATGATGAAAGACGTGGAACTGCTTGAACTGAAACGCGAAATTCAGACCAAAGCCAGTTCTGACCTCGATCAGCAACAACGCGACTATTACCTCCGCCAGCAGATGAAGGTCTTGCAGGACGAACTCGGCATGGACAGCCCGGAGCGCGACTTGGATGAGTTGCGGATCAAAGCCGCCAAAAAGCGGTGGCCCAAAGACGTGCAGACGCATTTTGAGAAAGAACTCGGCAAGCTGCAACGCCTGAACCCGATGGCCCCGGAGTACCCGGTGACGATGAACTACGTGGAACTCCTCACCGACCTGCCCTGGAACGATCCTACCAAAGACAATTACGACCTGAAACGGGCGCAGAAAATATTAGACGGCGACCACTTCGGGCTGGAAAAAGTAAAAGAGCGCATCATCGAATACCTCGCCGTGCTGAAACTCAAGCACGACCGCGATGCCGAAGCCTTAGCCGCCAATGGCAAACCCCTAACGGGCATGAAAGCCCCGATTTTGTGTTTGTATGGCCCGCCGGGAGTTGGCAAAACATCCCTCGGTAAGTCGGTGGCGAAGGCGTTGGGCCGCAAATACAGCCGGATGGCCCTCGGCGGGGTGCATGATGAAGCCGAAATTCGCGGCCACCGTAAGACCTACATCGGGGCCATGCCGGGCAAGATTATCCAGAATCTGAAAAAATGCGGCTCCTCGAACCCGGTTTTTATTTTGGATGAGATTGACAAGGTCAGCAGCGATTATCGCGGTGATCCGTCATCGGCGTTGCTCGAAGTGCTTGACCCTGAGCAGAATGCCACGTTTACTGACAACTACCTCGAAGTAGAATATGACCTCTCGAAGGTGCTGTTTATCGCCACTGCCAACTCGCTCGATACGATTCACCCGGCCCTCCGTGACCGGATGGAGATTATTGACATCGTGGGTTATACGGTCGAAGAGAAATTGCAGATCGCCAAAAAATACCTTCTGCCCAAACAGAAGAAAGAACACGGCCTGAAAACCAAAGACGTGCAGGTTGACGACAAAGCCCTGCTGCGGATTATCGAAGGCTACACCCGCGAGTCGGGCGTGCGGAACTTAGAGCAGAAAATCGGGGCGATGGTTCGAAAAATTGCCAAATCGGTGGCGATGGACGAAGAATACAACCACGCCGTGAAAGTGCCGGACATCAAACGGCTGCTCGGCGCGGAGATTTTTGACAACGACCTGTATTCTGACGACGACATTGCCGGCATCGTGACCGGGCTGGCCTGGACGCAGGTCGGTGGCGAAATCCTGATGATCGAAAGCAGCCTAAGCCGGGGTAAGGGCGTTCTGACGCTATCGGGCCAACTCGGCGACGTGATGAAAGAATCGGCCATCACCGCCCTGTCGTACCTGAAGGCCCACGCCGACGACCTCGGCATTGATTTCCGGGTCTTCAATGCATACGATCTCCACATCCATATTCCGGCGGGGGCGGTGCCGAAAGATGGCCCCTCGGCAGGGATTACGATGCTGACTTCGATGACCTCAATTTATACCCAACGCAAGGTGAAACCGTATCTCGCCATGACCGGCGAAGTCACCCTGCGCGGAAAGGTGCTACCCGTTGGCGGTATCAAAGAAAAAATCCTGGCGGCAAACCGGGCCGGGTTGCGCGAGATTATTCTCTGCGCGAAAAACCGCAAAGACATCGAAGAGATCAACGGCAGCTACATCAAAGACCTCACGTTTCATTACGTGGATAACGTAGAGCAGGTACTGGCGATGGCCCTGCTGCCCGATAAGGTGGGGAAACCGATGCAGTTTGTGCTGCCCGAAGAGAAAGAAACCGCCCGGCCCGAACTGGAACGCATGAACTAAATGCTTGATTTTGCCCGGCTATCGGCGTTTTACCGTGATGTACTGCTGGAGCGGGTAGTTCCGTTCTGGCTGCAACATAGCCGCGACGAACGATGCGGAGGGTATTTTGACCTGCTGACCGACACGGGCGAAACCGCCGATGCCGACAAAACCATTGCCCGGCAAGCCGAACAGGTATGGGCGTTTGCCTACCTGCACAACACCATAAAGCCCCATGCCGATTGGCTAACCCACGCCCGGCACGGGGCTATTTTTTTAGATAGATCGGCATTTGACGACCGGGGAAACAGCCTGCAAACCGTTGACCGGCGCGGAAAACCCGTTGCTCCTGCCACTGATTTGCTACCCGGATGCCGGATAGCAATGGCCTTTGCCCGGCTCCACCGCGCTACTGCCGAAGACGAATGGGCCATGATTGCCCGGCAAATAGCCCAACAGACTTTTGCTCAACGAAGGGCCACGCACATTAGCCAAAGCAGACAGACGGGCGGGTTGCGTGTTATCAAACACGTGAGCGAACCCATTGCCGCCCTGCATCTGCTGGTTGAGTTGTGGCCGCTGCTGGATGAACAGAGCCGCGACGAAACCACCCAATCAATTCTGGATGAATTACTACGCGAATTTTTAGACCGCCGAACCGACATTCTCCGCGAGTCTGTGCTGCCCGACGGAGCATTTCTGAACACGCCCGGTGGCCGGCGAATCAGCCCCGGCCTGACCTTTTCTGCCGCTAACCACCTGCTTGATCTGGCGCAACTGACGGGCAATCCCAAATTGGCCTTGCAAGCCATGATGTGGTGCCTGAACCTCTGCGAATGGACCTGGGACGAAATCAACGGGGGTTTCCCGCGTTTTGTGGACTGGAAAACCCAACCTTTACCGTTTGCAACGGCCTCGCAACGGTGGCTTGGTGTACACCTCAACGCAATGGCCGCCCTCTCGAAAGGCTACCTCCAGACCCACCATCCCGACGGCCCGCGCTGGCTCCGGCGCATTCATGAGTTTGTCCCGCGTGTGTTTTTTGATGCCGCTCCCCATAACGGCTGGCACACCGCCCTTGACCAAAATAGTCAGCCGATACCCCTGTTACGGGCATCGGCTGACTATGGTTGTTACGCGCTGATTCAACCGTTGGCGAGTATCACCGACGCGCTTGCCGACTGCGCCAAAACCGAGCCGTTGCGAAAACGGTAAGGCTACCACCCCCAACCCCCTCCTAAAACAGGAGGGGGCTAAAAAGACCATCCGGCTAAAAGCCGAAGGCTTTAAAAAGCCCCTCCTGTTTTAGGAGGGGGTTGGGGGTGGTGCTACTTCTGAACCGGCACGGCCCAAGTTGAGACTCCTGCCCGATCACCGCCCTGCCGCTCGATCATCCACTGCGGATACGGTTTGGGCCGCGCCGATGCGTTGTCTAAACGGGTCATCTGCTCATCGGTGAGGGTCAGTTCGGTAGCGTTCAGGTTATCAGTGAGTTGGGTGGTGTTTTTGGCTCCGATAATGACGCTCGTTACCTGCGGTTTTTGCAGCAGCCACTTTAGCGCGACCTGCGCCACTGTGCCACCCGCTTCGGTTGCTACATCCTGCATGACGGCAATAATGTCGTAGGCAAATTCTTTATCAATCGGTGGAAAATCAAAGTTCAGTCGGCGTGAATCATCATCGGGCTGGTTTTCGCGGGTGAACTTGCCCGACAGAAATCCGCCCGCCAGCGGACTCCAGGGCAAAATACCCATCTGCTGGTCTTTTGCCATTGGCACGAGGTCGTTTTCCAGATCGCGCCCGGCAATAGAGTAGTAGCTTTGGGTTGACACAAACCGGCCCCAACCCTGCCGTTCGGCAATGCCGTTGGCCTTCATCACCTGCCAGGCCGCCAGGTTTGAGCAACCGATGTAGCGCACTTTGCCGCTCCTGACCACGTCTTCCAGCCCGCGCATGGTTTCTTCGAGGGGCGTAACGGGGTCAAAACCGTGAATCTGATACAAGTCAATGTGGCCGGTTTGCAGCCGTTTCAGGCTCGCTTCTACTTGCTCCATGATGTGCAACCGGCTCAGACCCAGCCGGTTTTTGCCCTCGGCCATTTTTGCCCGGACTTTAGTAGCGATAATCAATTCTTCGCGGGGCAGGCCGAGGTCTTTCAATCCCTGACCCAGCAATGATTCTGACTGACCCCATGAATAGACGTTGGCCGTGTCAATAAAATTGATCCCACCATCGAAGGCTGTTTTCAGGATGTCGTTGGCGGCCTCCTGTTGCAGTTGACCGATAGCCTGCCAGTAGCCGCTGCCGCCAAAGGTCATGGTGCCGAGGCATAATTCAGACACCAATACGCCGGTGTTACCAAGCAGATTGTAGTTCATGAGTTGGGTTTTGGTTAGTTATCAGAAAGAACAACGGCCTGATAAACAGGCCGTTGAATCAAAAATATTACTCAAAATAGTTTAGTACCTGATGGCCGCTGCGGGCCAGGAGTTGATCGCGCCGGAAAAGGTCTAAATCTGCCGATACCATATCTTCTACTAATGCGGGCAGGTCGTATTTCGGTTGCCAGCCCAACTGGGTCATGGCTTTGGTGGGGTCGCCGAGGAGCAGGTCAACCTCCGTCGGGCGGAAATAACGCGGGTCAATAGCCAGCACTTCCTGACCGATTGCGATTGGAAATTCGGGGTTGTTAGCCGCCACCACAACCGCCCTTTCGGTCACGCCTTCGCCACTGAAACCGAGTTCGACACCAATTTCAGAGAATGCCATCCGCACAAAATCACGGATCGAGGTGGTTTTGCCGGTCGCAATCACGTAATCTTCGGGCTTGTCCTGCTGCAAGATCAGGTACATCGCTTCTACATAATCTTTGGCGTGGCCCCAGTCGCGTTGCGCGTCGAGGTTGCCGAGATACACTTTGTCCTGCAGACCGAGGGCGATACGGGCCACGGCACGGGTGATTTTGCGGGTCACGAAGGTCTCGCCCCGCAGTGGTGATTCGTGGTTAAACAGAATACCGTTGCAGGCATACATCCCGTAGGCTTCGCGGTAGTTTACGGTGATCCAGTAGCCGTATAATTTGGCAACGGCGTAGGGCGAACGCGGGTAAAACGGCGTGGTTTCTGACTGGGCGTGGCCCTGCAAACCGCCGTAAAGTTCAGAAGTCGAAGCCTGGTAAATCCGGCATTTGTGGGTCATGTTCAGCAACCGAACTGCCTCCAGAATCCGTAATGTACCGATACCGTCAACCTGAGCGGTGTATTCGGGTTCATCAAAACTAACCCGCACGTGCGACATCGCGCCGAGGTTATAAATCTCGTCGGGCTGAATATCCTGAATGATTCGGATGATGTTGGTCGAGTCTGACAAGTCGCCGTAGTGCAGGTGCAGGTTAACTTTGTTCTCGTGCGGGTCTTCGTAGAGATGGTCAATCCGTTGCGTGTTGAATAGCGAACTCCGGCGTTTGATGCCGTGAACTTCATAACCTTTTTGCAGGAGTAATTCAGTCAGGTAGGCTCCGTCTTGCCCGGTGATACCCGTAATAAGTGCTTTTTTCATGCGAAAATGGCGGTCTGGTGAGACCGCAGATAGTACGAAACCAAGAAAGTAGGGTCAAATTTAGGCAGAAGATAGCATTAAACCCGTTATTTGATTGATATACCCCGCCGAATATCAACCTTGTCGGGCTGCAAAGCCGCCGACGCGATCCACTGCTTTATCTGACTATAATACCGCTCGGCATCCATCCGGCGCATAAAATCGCCCACTTTCAGGCGGTACGTCGGCTGTTTGTAGGCCAGATAGGGGTTCAATTCAGGGAAGTTCTGATAAATCAGCAATTTGGTGGCTTCGGCCTGTTGGCGTTCGTTGCCGACATACACCTGAATCCGGTAGCCGGGCGCGTACCGGATCGAGCGGTTACGGTCGGCCATGGTTTCCAGCAGCAGATCGAGCCGCTTGTTGATGTGCAGGGCTTCGGTGGTTTGCTGGGCAGGGCGGGCGGCTCTCTCCGCCGTAACCGATGCGGGCGCGGTGGGAGCCGGGGCCGGGCGCGGAATGGTACTCGCCGGGGCCAACCCCACCGAACTATACGACGGGCGGGCCACCGACAGGTCTTCGTTGTGGTCGTTATAACTACCCGTTGTCGGTAAGGTCCGGCTGCTGCAACCCACCCACAGCACTGGAATCAGCAGCACCAAAATTCTGTAAAAGCCTGACTTCATGGAATATAGCAAATCAACAACTGCCATCTGAACAGACAAATATACCGGAATCACTATGTTTGCAACTCATTTACCTCTTCAATGGCCTGATGCTTACCCTCGACAGTCACGTTTCGCTGAAGCCTTACAACACGTTTGGTATTGACGCAACGGCGCGGTATTTCACCGAAATTACCACCGAATCTGACCTCGAAACCCTCCGCGAACTAACCGAATTTGTAACCATGCCCCGGCTTATTCTGGGCGGAGGGAGCAATATTCTCTTTACCGGCAACTTCGATGGCTTAGTCGTAAAAGTCAATATCCAGGGCATTGCCGTTATCCGGGCCGATGAATCCCACGTTTGGGTACGGGCCGGCGGGGGCGTAAACTGGCACGAGTTGGTTATGTATTGCGTGGACAATGGCTTTGCCGGGATGGAAAACCTCGCGCTCATACCGGGGACAACCGGAGCCGCGCCCATGCAAAATATTGGCGCGTATGGCGTTGAGATCGAGCAGATTTTTGATTCGCTCACGGCTATGCACATCGAAACAGGGGAATACCGGACGTTTTCGCACGATGACTGCCGGTTTGGGTATCGCGACAGCGTTTTCAAGCACACGCTGAAAGGCCAGTATATCATCACCTCAGTTACGTTTCGGCTCAACAAAACCCCCACCTTTCATACACAGTACGGAGCCATTCAAGAAACCCTGGCCGAGATGGGCATTACCGACGAGACGCTCACAATCAGGGCCGTTAGTGATGCCGTAATTCAGATTCGCCGGAGTAAACTGCCTGACCCCGCCGAGATTGGCAATGCCGGTAGCTTTTTCAAAAATCCCGAAATCTCGAAAACGCAGTTTGAGACCCTGAAAGCCACCTATTCTGCCCTGCCCGGCTATCCCGTTGCCGACCCTGACCGCGTAAAAATTCCGGCGGGCTGGCTCATCGAGCAGGCGGGTTGGAAAGGCCACCGCACGGGCGACGCAGGTGTTCACGCCAAACAGGCATTGGTTTTGGTGAACTATGGCCGGGCAACGGGTGCCGAAATCATGGCACTTGCCCGGCAGGTTCAGCAATCGGTGCAGGAGAAATTTGGCGTAACCATCACGCCGGAGGTAAACTGGGTATAAACAAACGAGGGTTCACGCAAAGACGCGGAGACGCTGAGAAAAATTGAGACCGCCTAACTGAAATAGTCAGTCAGGCTTTTTTTAACTCTTTTTTCTTAGCGTCTCCGCGTCTTTGCGTGAACCCATTTTTCTTTGTTTTCCTAAAGAATACCCTTTGCGAAGTTCAGCACGCCACCCAACTGGCTTTTTACGGCGGGTTCGGCAGCCGACCCTAACGAACCGAGTTTGCCAACGCTGCCCAACGCGCCATCTATCAACGAACTGCCGCCACTGAGTGCGCTTCCGCCAATACCGCCCAAGCCACCTTTCATCAGGTTCAGCCCACCCGTGAGCGCGGCTGCTTTGCCCACCAATCCAGAACCACCACCGAGCAAGCCCGACAGCCGGTTGGCGGCCAGCGCGGTTTTGGCAAAACCAATGGCTTTGGCGAGAATATCACCTTTCAGCAAACCCGATTTTGCCATCGGAATCAGGGCTTTGAGCTTGCTGGTCTGTCCCGACAATTTGTCTTTAAAGTCGCCGGATGCTTTTTGCGCTTCGGCATCCATCGCCTTTGTGCTGGTTTCGAGTGCCTGCGCCGTGGCAGTATTATCGCCTTTGGCACTGGCCGCTACTGCCTGATCGAGCGCGGTGGCGGTTGAGTCATCAGCAACCGCAGGGGTGGCAGCCGTTTTCACGGTGTCTGTTGTGATCGTTGGCGTAATGGTGGTGGTTGGCTTGGTCGGCAATTTCGGGAGTTGAGCCAGGACGGGGGTTGTCAGGCCAATAAAAAGCGCGACGAGTGCAACGGACGGGCGATTCATGCTGATGTTCATAGCTTTATTTGTTTTGATACCGCATTGAGACGCACGAAGTACCGAAAAAGCCCGCCAAAACCAGATTAATTTTTGAACCGGGTGCCGTACCAGCCGCGTCATTACGCCCGAATCCGTTGGGGTTGCGCTCTGAAATACGTCAACGACCGCCAGAGCCACTCCAACGGGCCAAACCGGAACCGGGCCAGCCACCACCTACTAAATAACGTGAATTATGGATAAAGCCTTTTTTCGTCAGGAACGACGATGGACGGCTTGCGATCACAGAAGCAGTAAGCACTCAGCCCGGCTAATACATTAACAATGGCATTAAATGGGCTGCGATGGCGGGTGTGTTCAA
>JBBRNH010000071.1:0-31924 GCA_038230415.1 Cytophagales bacterium
CCGCTCTTACATCGTTCATTAACTCGAATTGCTGACGCAAGTTTTTTATTTGCCCATCGTAGCCGATGGATTTTTGTAATTCATTATAATTTGCTTTCATTTGATAAAGCTACGGCTAATCGGCCAAAGTGGGAACTGCTGACGCCCGATTGTGCTTTTGGCCGTATTGCGCTTGGCCTATCGGGTGGTGGTTTTCGGGCGGCTGCTTACGGTCTTGGTACGCTCAACGCGCTGCATCTGCTCGGCCTGCTCGATAACGTTCATCAGCTTTCTACCGTGTCGGGTGGCACCTTTGCCGGGGCGTTTTATGCCCTCCGGCGCAAACGGGGCCAGCACTTCGAGACCATTTACACCGACTTCCGCGCCCGGTTAGCCAGCGATACGCTGCTGCCAAATGCCCTGACCCGGTGGAAAAAAGCGATTCAGGAGCAGGGAGCGAATTACAAACTCATCCGGGCGTTTGCCGATGTTTATCACGCCGATTTCTTTGATGAAGCCACGTTTGGGGCGTTTTGGGAAGCCGATACCAACCCCGAAAAGCCATTTCATCTCCAGAGCGTGATTTTTAATTCGACCGAGCTTTATTCGGGCCTGACGTTCCGGTTTCAGCACGCGGCTTTCCTGCCCAATACCATGAATGACCCCGACGAAGGGACTCGGCCCGGTTATTTTATCGGCAACGGCAATGTGCATATCAGCCCCGATGTGGCAAAAACGCTGCGGCTGGCCGATGTGGTAGCCGCTACGTCGTGCTTCCCCGTCGGGTTTGAGCCGCTGGTCATGCCCGACGATTTTTTACCGCCCGATACCCGGCCACCCATACTCCTGAACCGCGCTGGCAGGCAGTTGATGGCCGAAAACGGAACGGCTATCACCCGATTGGCCCTGTTAGACGGCGGTATTTATGACAATCAGGGTATCGGAAGCCTGCTGACCGCCAACCGGCGCAACCGGCAATATGTGGCATTGAAACACCCCGATTATGCCCAACTCACGCTCGCCGAACAAAACCTGCTCAAACCCTCAACCATGCTCCTGATTGCTGATGTTGCCAGTGCCGGGCTTGACCTCTACGACGCGCCTGCGCCCGGTCCGGCCCGTAGTGACGCGCGTTCGCTGCGGCAGTGGGGCGGTCTCTGGCGCACGGCGAAATGGGTGCTGCTGGCCGTTTTGCTGCTGATGGTATTGGTGCTGTGTTGCAACGGTCGCGGGAGTTTTGGGGCGGGACTACTGGCCGGGGTTGCGCTTGTGGGCCTGGCAATCACGCTGGCCGGGCAGTGGGTGTGGCGCAAAATAAACAGCTTTTTTACCGAAAAAGCTCCTGATATTCAGCCGCTTGCGTTGCCGCCGTTACTGCAACTATCGCTGCCGCAGTTGTGGTATCTGCTCAAAGTACGGGTGGACAGTTTATCGTCATTAGTTCTCGAAATTTTTCTGCGCCGGGTGCGGAGCCAGAATTACGGGCAAGTTTTCACCAACGATGACGATAATGAACTCCTGAAAACCCTGACCGTTGTGTCGAGCATTATCGACGGTATTGTCCGGGATTATAACCGACCCCACCGGACGGGCAAAAAGTCGGTGCGCGACGAGTTAGCGGCTGTGTATAAAACCGTTCTGGAAGCCAGCAAAATGGGAACCACGCTCTGGTGGCTGCGCGACAAACACCGCCTGCCGCTCATTATTGCCAGTGCCGAAATCACGCTCTGTTACCGGCTGTTGCTGCGTTTCGAGAAATACCCGCCATCTGGCCCCGCCGGGCAGGACGTTCGGCGACGGGCGCAACTGATCTGGGATGCTTACCAACGGCAAGAGCCGGATTTCTGGCTGCATCCGGCTTTACTCACAACCCTCAGCAACAAGACCTGCACGGTAGTCGAACTGATTCAAGCAGCCCGAAAATACCCACAACCCCGTTAATTTTTGCTTGATTATCACATCGTTACCAACAAGACAATGAAAACCCAAACCATACCGCCAGCCGCAGCCGCCGAACCCAGCTTTCCACTGAACATCACCGATGCGTCGCTGAAACCCGTTTACCGGCGGTTGCGCGGCTACGCCTTCGACCCCAGTTACGCCAACCAACTCGATGCCATCGGGATCAATACCGTTGTCTATCCCATTCGGTGGGAAGACCTGCGGGCCGGGCCAATCGGTGAGTACGTGGCCGTGATTGACGTTGACCCCGCGAGTGGCGCGTTTTATCCGCCCGTTGATTTAGACGACCCGCGTTTGCTGGCCCAGGACGGCCTGCCACCGTCGGAGAGCAACCCGCAGTTTCATCAGCAGATGGTGTATGCCGTTGCCATGACCACGATTCAGAACTTCGAGAAAGCCTTAGGCAGGCCCGCGCAGTGGTCGTCGCGAGAATACACAACCAGCAAACGCGAAGAGTTTGTAGCGCAGTTACGGATTTATCCCCACGCCATCCGCGAGGCCAACGCCTATTACAGTTCGCAGAAAAAAGCGGTGCTGTTCGGGTATTTTTCGGCCCGCCCCAGCGATGTATCCCTCCTGATGCCCGGCAGTTTGGTGTTTGCCTGTTTATCGCACGATATCATTGCCCACGAAGTTACCCACGCCCTGATTGACGGGATTTATAAGCGATACGTGATTCCGGTTCACGAAGATACGCTGGCCCTGCACGAAGCCTTTGCCGACTTAGTGGCCCTGTTTCAGCACTTTACGTTTCCCGATATTTTAGAAAGTCAGATTGCGCGGGCGCGGGGCAACCTCAGCGGGCAGCAGCAGTGGCTCTCGCAGGTGGCTCAGGAGTTTGGCCTGGCAATCGGGCAATACAGCGCGTTGCGGAGTGCCATTGGCCGTACCGAAGACGGAAAACCCGCCAAGCCCAACCCCGCCGAACTGGCCCAGGCCCGCGAACCCCACAAACGGGGCAGTATTTTGGTGGCCGCCGTGTTTGATGCGTTTCTGAGTATTTACAACCGCCGAACCGCTGATCTTTACCGCATTGCCACCGATGGCCGGGGCATCCTGCCCGATGGCGAAATCCATCCCGACTTGGTGCGAAGGCTGGCCGACGAAGCCGCCCGGACTGCCAAACAGTTTCTGTCGCTCTGCATCCGGGCGTTGGATTATTGCCCGCCCGTTGGCACCACCTTCGGCGAATTGCTACGGGCAATGGTCACGGCTGACGTTGACTTGGTGCCAAACGACCCGCTCGGCTACCGCATCGCCCTCATCGAATCGTTTAAGCGGTGGGGCATCTATCCCGCCGACATTCGGAGCCTGTCGGTCGAAAATCTGTCGTATCCTGCCCACACCGAAGCCGAACTGCTGGCCCTGAACAACACCCCCGATTCGGCCACGATGCACAAGGCCATCGAAGACCTGAAGACAATCGTCAGAAATTATTACAACGAAACGGCCATCTATCTCAAAAACCGGGAGCAATTGTTCGGGCTTTCGCTCAAATACAAAGAGGATACGCACACGCTCATTGCCAGTTTCGATACCGACACCCGGCGCGTATTTCAGGACCTGACCGGCATTCTGCTCTGCCGGAAAGACTATGAGCAGTTTTGCCACGACAGCAAGATGACGATAAACCCGCGCCTTGCCGACCTCACCGCCACCGGCGAACTGACGATTGCCGTTGACCGCATCTGGATGGAAGCCATCGAACCGACCGACCCGAAGGCCGAGGCCCATAAAATACCCAAAGAGAAACGCACACTCAGTTTCGAGATTCATTCCCTGAACCGGGCGCAGCGCGTCGGGCCAGATGCCAACGTGATTAACCAGGTGATAATGACCATCATGCAACGCTGCGTGGTGGGCCTGACCAACGGACAAACGTATGAATTTAAGGGCGGTTGCACGATGGTGATTGACATTGACCTGAAAACAATCCGGTTTATCAGCAAAGGCTTACTCTGCCGGTTTGAACCGACAGTCAACACCGACCGGCTCGCCAACGAACTCCTCCGCCGGTATCGCACCGACCAAACCGAAGGTGAATCGCCCTTCGCGCTGTCGGCCTGGCCCACCGCTGATACCGCTTATGAACCATTTGCGTTGCTGCACCGGCACGCCTAAACAAACCACAACCATGCCACTACTCCAATCAATTACCGTCAGAATGTATTACACCGGCTTTGGCGACTGCTTTCTGCTCACCTTCCGGTACAGCGACGACACCGCCAAAACGCTCTGGATTGACTTTGGCGCACGAAGCGGCAAGGCCGACCGGATGCAGACCATCGCCCAACACCTCAAAAAACACCTTACCGACGAAGGACTTACCCGCGCTGGCAAACCGTTTGTTGATGTGCTGGCAATCACCCACGAGCATCAGGATCATATTTCGGGGTTCAAACAGGCAGCAGCCGAACTTGGTCTCGATGATGATGACCCCGCCAACGACCCCATTGGCATTGGGCAGGTGTGGTTTGCCTGGACCGAAGACCCCAACAACGACCTGGCAAAAGTCTGGCGAATCCACAAGCAAACGAGTCGGCAATCGTTGCAAAAAGCCGTGCAGCAGGTAGCGGCAATGGCGGCTGCACCAGCGGCCCTGACCGGGCGATTGGCAATGCTGGCCGGTTTTGAGTTTGCCACAAAAGAGGGCGATGCCGGATTAGCCGATCTGGGTCTGGGCGCAGGCCCAGGCACGAACGGGGCCGAAGACCAACTCGCGGCCCTCGATTTCGCGCTCAACGAGAGCTACGAAAAACTGATTCGGAAAGTTGGCCCCGGCAACGTGCATTACCTGCGCCCCGGCCACACAGCCGCCGACAAAACCGTACAACCCGGCGATGTGATTGGCGCAGACGTGGCCTCGCCGACGGGCATAACCGTTTTTCCGGGGATGACCCTTTTTGTGCTTGGCCCGCCCGAAGACCTGAGCATTATCAGGGCGGGCGAACCCGCCGACTGGACAAATTCGTTGCAGGCCGACACCTCGGCGGGTGAGTTTGGCTTCGGGCAGAGCCACTTCGCCTACGGCGAGGAAAACCCCGGTCAGAAAAAACGGGAAGACTTCTGGTATTACGTCCGCAAGGCCCCGTTTGACGAAGAATTTGTGTTACCCGTTGATTTTGAGACGCATACCCTGCCCGACGGAGCCGTGCAATCGAACCGGGAACAGCCTACACCCGTGAGCCGACAGCTTCAGAACCAGTTCGGGCGGTTCCAGAAAACGGACGTTTTCAAAACCTATTTCAACCAAAAACAAGCCTGGCGGCAAATCAACGCCGATTATCTGATGAGTGCCGACGACCTGGCGATCAAACTCAACACGGGCATGAACAACACGAGTTTAGTGTTGGCAATGGAAATCGGGCAAACGGGCGAGGTGTTGTTTTTCTCCGGCGATGCTGAATTTGGCGTTTGGGATGATTGGGACAAGGATAGCAGCAGCCCCGACCGGGTGGGGAAACGGCAATACACCTGGACACTGCCCGACCGGAACGACCAAACAAAACCGCCCCGCGTGGTAACGGTCGAAGACCTGATGGCCCGTACCGTTTTTTACAAAATGGGGCATCACGGCAGTCAGAACGCCACGCCCAACACGCGGGGAATCAAAAAACTGAGCAATCCGCACCTGCACAGTATGGTTCCGGTTGACCACGAGAAAGCCGTCAGCTTCGGCTGGGATAAAATTCCGTTTGAGCCGCTACTTACCGAACTCAACCGGCGAGACATTCCGCACATCCGTGCTGATGAAGCCACCGCCGAGAACCTGGCAACTGCCCGCGCCCTGTCTGATGCCAATCCGTTACCATCGGGGGCGGTTGTTGGCTGGGACAAAGACCCGGATGGCAATTTATACGTTGACTGGAAACTGACGTTTGCCTGAGATTGGTTTGCTGACTACCACCCCCAACCCCCTCCTAAAACAGGAGGGGGCTACTGCTGAAAGCCGTTTTCTCTTTTAGCCCCCTCCTGTTTTAGGAGGGGGTTGGGGGTGGTTTGACGAAATTACCGCTTTCTGCCGGTGTCTCTCTGGAGGCCACCGGCTTTTTTTAGTACCGGATGCAACACTCCGCCCGAAGGTGCATCTTTAGTGTATAAACCGCTTAATCGCGCTGCTGCCTGCTTGGAACCTCAACTTTACCTTGACAAAACCATTGATCTGGTTGAACGCTGCCGGGCGGGCGAGCGAAAGGCGCAGTATGACCTGTATCGGCAATACAGCAAGGCCATGTATAACGTCTGTCTCCGCATTGTGGGCCACGAGGCCGAGGCCGAAGACGTATTGCAGGATGCGTTTCTGGATGCCTTTACGCACCTCGGCTCGTTTCGGGGGCAAAGCACATTTGGGGCGTGGCTGAAACAGATTACCGTAAACCGGGCCATCGGCCACCTCCGCAGCCGAAAACTTGATTTGGTTAGTACCGATGGACAACGGATTGGCGAAGACGACAGCATTGACATTGCCGACGCTGAACCCGTTGACGAAGCCGGTATTGCCTGGGAAGTGGAGCGCGTCAGGCGGGCCGTGCAAACCCTGCCCGAAGGCTACCGCGTGGTGCTGTCGCTGTATTTATTTGAAGGATACGACCACGAAGAAATCAGCAACGTGCTGAACATTAGCGAAGTAACGTCACGCTCGCAGTATATGCGGGCCAAGAAAAAAGTACTCGAATTACTACGATGAACAACCTCGAACGATTTGTCCGTGATAACCGCGAGGATTTCGATAGCCACGAACCCTCACCCGACCTCTGGACCAACATAGCCGATAAACTCCCGGCAGAAACGATTAATGCCGCCGACAGACAACCCGGCACAGTGGCTTATACACCACAGCCGCCTGTTGCGGCCACGAGTGAAAAAAATACGGTCGTCCGCCCGCTTAACGGTCATACCCTGCGCGGCAGCATCGGCGGGCGGTGGCGCGGCTGGGCGGTGGCGGCATCGGTGGCGGTGTTGCTGCTGGCGGGCGGGTTCTGGTGGCTCAATCACCGTTACGGCCTGGCCGAACAGCCTGATGTTGTGGCCGTTAGCCCGGTCTATGCCAATCAGTTTGTACAATACACGCGGCTCATCGACACCAAGCGCAGTGAACTTCGGCAGATGACCAGGAGCAACCCGGCCCTGTATAAACAGTTTGCCGCCGACCTCGACCGGCTCGAAAGCAGTTACCAGAACCTACGCGCCGAACTGCCCGAAAACCCGAATCAGGAAGTCCTGGTAAAGGCCATGATTCAGAATTTAGATTTACAGATTAGCCTGCTTAATGAACAGTTGCGCGTGATTCAGCGCATGAAACAACAAACCCATGAAAACTATTTATAACCTGCTCTGGCTCTGCGCGTTGCCCCTGCTCACGCTGGCCGGTACGCCCGAAGCCGGCACAACCGAAGAAGACCCCAACAGCATCGAGAAAAAGAAGACCATCCTGAAAGTTTATGACGTTGACAATACCGATAACCTGCTGATAGACAATCAGTTCGGGCAGGTCTCTATCGCGCTTTGGGACAAACCCGAAATCCGGGTGCAGATCGTGATCACGGCTTCGTCATCGTCAGACGAACGCGCCCAACGCGCCCTCGACGCGGTGGAGATCGAAGACAAACGCAGCGGCAACCAGATTATGGTGAAAACCCACCTGAACAAAGGCGGTGGTTCGGGCTGGAACTGGAGCAACGGCGACAAACCCAACTCACTGCGGATTGATTACGTGGTGTCGATGCCGCACCAGAACGCCCTGAGCGTCAGAAACCAGTTTGGCAACACGAGCATCCCGGCGTTTCAGGCCGCCCTCACGGTACACTCGCGCTACGGCAATTTCACCGCCGACCAGCTCGGCAACCAAAACGATATTGACGTGGCTTACGGCAAAGCGAATATTGGCACGATGGACATCGGGAAATTAGCCATCTCGTATTCAACCTTAGACGTGACGAAGGTAAACGGGCTAACCTTAGTCAATAAATTCGGCAAGATGACCATCGGCGATGTCGGGCGGTTAGATGCCAACATCGGCTATTCCGGGGCCAAAATCGGCACCCTCCGCGAGTGGGGGAAAATCAAGCTCGACTTTTCGGGTGGCTTCCGAATTGACCAACTCAAGTCGGCAGATAACGTGGATATTAAATCGTCGTATTCGTCAGTAGCATTGCCTTTAGATGACAACACGGGCTATGATTTTGATGTGACGGTCAGTTATGGCAACTTCAGCTACGGCAGCGGGCAACCCGTAAAGTTCACCCTGCAACCCGACGAAAACGGCCAACACGGCCCAAAATTTACGAAGCAATACACGGGCAAAATTGGCAAAGGCCCCGGCCCGAAGGTGAAAGTGGTGTCGTCGTTCGGGAACGTCAATTTTAGGTAACGCTGCCCTCAGACAGGTTCAGCAGATTCATCATTCTGCGCCGAAAGACCGGCTTCGGTCAGCATGGTATCCAATTGAGCATCCGAAACGGTATCCTGATCGGCTTTATCATAGATTGTCAGGAGGTAAATCGTCTCCTGCACAATCTTGACGCAGGTAATCACGCGCCCACCGCCCCGTTTACCCTTGCCTTTTGAGGAGATTGCCACCCGGATTTTATAGCAATCTTTGCCCAGCGGTGCGCCTTGCGTTGGGTCATCAAGTAGTAGTTCACGGAGGGCAATCAGGTCTTTGGCAAGCGACCTGTGCTTCTTGAACAACTTCTTTGCATCGCGCTCAAATTTGTTGGTGAGTTCAATCTTGTAACTCATTAATCAGTTGGTCGAGCGATTTCAGTTTGATTTTTCCTTGCTGATGCAGTTCAACTTCGTTCAGGGCTTCTTTCAGGCCGTCAATCCATTCACGCTCTTCGGGCGTAAAGCTTGGTTTGTCGGCTTGTTTGGGTTCGGCTTTGAAGTTCAAATTCCTGACCAATTCCATGAAAAAATCAAGTTTGTTATCCGGTAATTGTACGATAACCTCCATCGTTTTGTTGGTTTTGTATAGATAAAAATAACCAATCACTTTTTCCGAAACTGGTAAGCCAGCCCTAAGTGCGAATAAAAAACCCCGCTTTTGAAGTTGGCCTTTGAATAGGGCGACAGTTCAAAAGCGGCCCGCAAACCGGGGATATACGGCACCGCCACCCGAACGCCGACGTGCAGCGCGTAGCCTTCCAGAATTTTATCATCAACCAGCGTATTCAGCGCATTGAACCGCACACTGGCCCCGACGTAATAATTGGCGTTCGGCGTTCTCCTGACGTTTATCATCGGGGCCAGGGTGGTGCTGAGTGAGCCGAAGAGCGTGTTGGTCTGCACCCGTGCATCGAGCCAGGCCAGCCGGTTGGGGTTGCTGCTAACGGCGATAAACTGGCTTCCTCCAAACGGATAATAGGCCACCGAAGCCTGCCCAAAAGCCGCGCAAGACGCGAAGAGGCACCAGAAAACAAGGCTGAATTTCATCGTCGGGCTTTCATTTTGTTGCTCACTGCGGGCTGGGCCTGCATCTGATTCATCTTCTTCATCATCTTTTTCATATCGTCGAACTGCTTAATGAGGTTGTTTACTTCCTGAACACTGGTGCCGCTACCCGACGCAATCCGTTTCCGGCGATTGCTGTCTAACAATTCGGGTTTTTCGCGCTCTTTCGGGGTCATCGAGCCAATCATGGCCTCAATCGGCTTGAACGAGTTATTGTCAATATCCAAGTCTTTCACAAACTGGTTCATACCCGGAATCATGCCCATCAAATCTTTGATGTTGCCCATCTTTTTGATTTGCTGCAACTGAGACTGAAAGTCATTGAAGTCGAACTGATTTTTCCGCATTCGGGCGTTGATGCGCTTGGAATCCTCATCGTCGAAGGCTTGCTGGGCGCGTTCTACGAGCGACACCACGTCGCCCATACCCAGGATCCGGCTTGCCATCCGGTCGGGGTAAAACACGTCGAGCGCGTCCATTTTCTCGCCCGTGCTGATAAACTTGATCGGCTTGTTTACCACCGTTCTGATCGAGAGGGCGGCCCCCCCGCGTGAGTCCCCGTCGAGTTTGGTCAGCACTACACCGTTAAAGTCGAGCCGGTCGTTAAAGGTCTTGGCCGTATTCACCGCGTCTTGCCCCGTCATCGAGTCCACCACAAACAGGGTTTCGGTGGGGTTCAGGGCGCGTTTCACGGCTTCGATTTCGGCCATCATCACCTCGTCCACGGCGAGTCGTCCGGCGGTGTCCACAATAACGATTTTCTTGCCCGTCCGTTTGGCCTGCGCCACGCCGTTCATGGCAATCTCGACCGCGCTTTTGTTATCCGGCTCGGCATAGACCTCCACGCCCACCTGCTCGCCGAGGACTTTGAGCTGGTCAATGGCGGCAGGACGGTAAATATCACAGGCCACGAGCAACACGCCCCGGCCCTGTTTCTTGAGGTATGCCGCGAGTTTGCCGGAGAACGTGGTTTTACCCGACCCCTGCAAACCGGCAATCAGAATAATGGCCGGGTCGCCTTTGGTGTTCAGTGCCTGCACCTCCCCGCCCATGAGTTCGGCGAGTTCTTCCTGCACAATTTTGACGAAGAGTTGGCCCGGCTCAACGGCAATCAGCACCTTCCGGTCGAGGGCTTTTTGCTTTACGCGGTCGGTTACTTCTTTGGCAACTTTGTAGTTTACGTCGGCATCGGTCAAGGCCCGGCGCACCTCTTTTACGGTGGCGGCTACGTTGATTTCGGTAATCCGGCCTTTACCTTTGAGGGTTTTAAAGGCCGTGTTTAGTCTGTCTTGTAAGTTCTCGAACATGGTACTTAACTACGTTTAATTTTTTTACCTGTGCTTACTCCGGGGATACTGATGTACCGAAGTTCATTGACAGGTTTAGGTTCATTGATCAGCGTGTTGCGAATCTCGTCAAAAAAAGGCACAAGGGTTGAATAGCTATTATCGGGCGCATCAATAACCCAGAGTGCTGCCGCTAATTGACTGAGATTCTGCTGAAATGGGATGTTTTTGTCTGCTGTCAGGAATATATCAAACTCGTATTCATCCAATAGTTTCATCAGTTCACCATTCTTTTTGCCCAGCCATCCCATATCCCGAATAGATTTAACCTCGAAATAGGGTAGCAAAGACGCGAGCCGCCAATCGAGGTTTTCGTCAAGCAACAGGCGCATTATTCTTTTTCAATTTGACAGGCTTAGTAGCACGTTTCGCGGCTAAGTCCAATACGTCTTCGACCATCTCACGGCTGATATGCGGAAAACCGATTAAAAACTCCTGCACTGAATCATACTTAATGTAGTCGAAAAGTGTCTGAATAGGAACCCTTGTTCCTTTAAATACGGGAGTTCCACCTAAAATTTCCGAATCACTGCTAATTATACCAGCTTTCATTGTTTTATTTTTTTGCAAAGATAACACGTTAATGTGCTACAACTCTCGCCCCTGAACCGGCGTTCAACCGCTTTCGTTGAGGTTTATCTGCTACTCCTGATCGGTATGATTGCCGTCACGCGCTCACCGGCCTTTTCGGTTCGGCCCGTGCTGCTTGGCGGGGCCATTCTGTTTGATTTGATTACCTGGCCGACACTGCTTTTCTACGGGTTGATTGCACGGTCAGCAAAATTACCGATCATTCGCCTGGCCGTAGCCGTACTTGTTTTTGCCCGAATCGCGCTGTTTATCCTGCCTCCGACTGCCCGGCCATTCAGCATCAACTTGCCCGTGCTTCTGGCCGTTTTGGAAGGAGTTACCATCACGTTTGCCATCCTGCGGGTTCGGGCTATACAACTGAAATACCGGGAGTTACGCCGGGTTCATGATGCCACAACTGCCTTAACCGGCAGTTTAGAAGCGGTTCTTGGCTCCTCGGTGTCGGCCCTGATTTTGTCGGAATGGCAAACGTTTCGCTGGGGTTTACTGGGCTGGTGGCGCGTTGAACCCGCAGCCCCCGGCCAACAAATCCTCACCACGCACCGGCAATCGGGGGAGGTGGCAATGGGGGTAGCGTTATTGGTTGTGGGCCTGATCGAAGGCGTAGCTGTTCATCTGCTTTTAGCCCGATGGAGCCCATCAGCAGCGGTTTGGGTATCGGTGTTTTCGGCTTACGGGATGCTGTTTTTGCTAGCCGATTTAGTGGCCTCCTGCCAACGCCCGTCTTACGCAACCGACCACACAGTGCACCTGCGGTTGGGTATTCGCTGGCAGGTTGTCATCCCGAAAACACTGATTCTGCGCGTTTTACCAATTCAGGAAAAACCGGCAAAAGCTCCCGATTTGCTACGAGGAACGTTACTCGTCACACCCAATACGCTCCTGATCTTGCAGGAACCCGTTGCGGCTTCGGGGCCTTACGGAATCCGGCGCAACGTTTCCCGAATTGCCCTGTTTCTGGACGATGGCGCTCCGATTCTGGAACGCCACCCCGGTCAAATCTGAGCGATGACGCGTGATTTGCCGAGGGTTGCCGGTGTCGCTCTCCGTAAAATAACATTCGCCAAATTCCGCTTAACTTATTGGAGTACTGCACTCCGGGCTTAAAATTGCCGGAGAATTAGCAATCAACGGATGACTTCGCTCCAAACCCTCCTCCACCATATCCCGACGATAGCCATCATCGGCGATGAAAACACGCCAATCACCAGTCTCACGATGGATTCGCGCCGGGCCGGGCCGGGCAGTTTGTTTGTGGCCCTGCCGGGAACCGTGACTGACGGGCATCGTTTTATCCCGAAAGCCATTGAACAGGGCGCAACAGCCATTCTGTGCCAAACCCGCC
The DNA here is from genome assembly GCA_038230415.1 of Cytophagales bacterium. Classification (GTDB taxonomy): domain Bacteria; phylum Bacteroidota; class Bacteroidia; order Cytophagales; family Spirosomataceae; genus JBBRNH01. The sequence continues at coordinate 12,676 of JBBRNH010000071.1, forward strand.
CCACCGAACGTACCGATGGCGTAACCTACATTCAGGTTGACGATTCGGCGCGGGCGTTGGGCTTCGTAGCGGCCAATTTTTATGGGCAACCGTCCCGCAAACTGCACCTTGTGGGCGTGACCGGCACAAACGGCAAAACCTCCGTTGCCACCTTGCTATTCCGGCTGTTTCGGGCGTTGGGCTATCGGTGTGGCTTGCTCTCAACGGTACAGAATCAGATTGACGATCAGGTACTTACGGCCACCCACACCACGCCCGATGCCATCACCACCAACCAATTGCTGACGCAGATGCTGGCGCAGGGCTGCACGCACGTGTTTATGGAAGTAAGCTCACACGCGGTGGTGCAGGAACGCATTGCCGGGCTGCATTTTGCCGGGGGGATTTTCACGAACATCACCCACGACCACCTCGATTTTCACCTTACATTCGATAACTACATCAAGGCAAAAAAGGATTTTTCGACCAACTGCCCGCCACCGCGTTTGCCCTGACCAACGCCGACGACAAACGCGGCCTCGTGATGCTGCAAAACACGGCGGCCCGGCGCGAGAGCTATTCGCTGCAAACGCTCTGCACATTTAAGGGTAAGGTGCTGACCGACAGCCTGTTTGGGATGCAGATGGCCGTTGATGAGCGCGAGGTTTGGTTCAAACTCATCGGGCGGTTCAATGCCTACAACCTGCTGGCCGTGTATGGTGCCGCCGTGCTGCTGGGCGAATCGCCGGATGACGTACTGACCCAACTATCGGCCTTAGACCCACCGCCGGGCCGGTTTGAACAGGTCATTTCTGAAAACCAGATTGTGGGAATCGTGGATTACGCCCACACGCCCGACGCGCTCGAAAACGTGCTGGAAACCATCGCCGAACTCCGCGCCGACAGCGGCCAAACCATTCAGCCCCAGATTATTACGGTGGTTGGCTGCGGGGGCAACCGCGACACTACCAAACGCCCCGAAATGGCCGCTATCGCCTGCCGCTTTAGCGACCGGGTGATTCTGACCGCCGATAACCCGCGCTACGAAGACCCGTCGGACATTCTGGCTCAGATGCAGGCCGGGGTTCCGGTGGCCGATGCCCGACGGGTGCAGACAGTTGCCGACCGGCGCGAAGCCATCCGAACGGCGGTGGCCTTAGCCCGTCCGCACGATATTGTACTGGTGGCGGGCAAGGGCCACGAAACGTATCAGGATATTGCGGGCATAAAACACGATTTTGACGACCGGGCCGTGCTGCGCGAAGCCTTTGCAACCGCCGGAAAACCGTAATTTTGGGCCAAACACAATCGTTCACGTCTCCCACTCATGCTCTATTATTTCTTCTCGTTTCTTGACCGCGAATTTGACTTCCCCGGCGCGGGCGTTTTTCAGTACATCTCGTTTCGGGCGTTAGGCACGGTGGTTACGTCACTGCTGATTGGGGCCATTTTTGGTCGGCGGATTATTGATTTTCTGCGGAAACAGCAAGTCGGCGAAACCATCCGAAACCTCGGCTTAGAAGGCCAAATGCAGAAACAGGGAACCCCCACCATGGGCGGGTTTATCATCTTGGCCGCGCTGCTGATTCCGGTGTTGTTGTTCGCCAAAATCGCCAACGTTTATATCGTCTTGCTGTTTGTGTCGGCCATCTGGACGGGCCTGATCGGGTTTATTGACGATTACATCAAGAAATTCCGGAAGAACAAAGAAGGGCTGAAGGGTATTTTTAAAGTTATCGGTCAGGTGGGGCTGGGCGTGATTGTGGGCGTAACGCTGTCGTTCAACGAACACGTCAAAATCCGGGTTTTCGACAAGCCGCTCGTGAGTTCAAATCTCGGTCAGATTTCGGTGTATCACGACGTAAAATCAACCCTGACGACGTTGCCGTTTCTGAAAAACAACGAGTTCGATTACAGTTCGCTGCTGTTTGGTCTCTTGCCTGACCAATACACCTGGATTGCTTACACGCTGGTTTGTATTTTCATCATCACGGCGGTCTCCAACGGGGCCAACATCACCGATGGCATTGACGGGCTGGCGGCTGGAACCTCGGTTATTATTGCCCTCACGCTGGGTGTGCTGGCTTATCTGTCGGGCAACGCCCGGTTTTCGGAATACCTCAACATTATGTACATCCCGAATTCGGGCGAGCTGGTGATTTTTTGCGCGGCCTTTGTGGGGGCCTGCGTGGGGTTTTTATGGTATAATTCATACCCGGCGCAAGTATTCATGGGCGACACCGGGAGCCTGATGCTCGGCGGGGTGATTGCGGTGTTGTCGCTGGCAATCCGAAAAGAACTGCTGATTCCGGTGATGTGCGGGATTTTCCTGGTCGAAAATCTGTCCGTAATTATGCAGGTAAGCTGGTTTAAATACACCAAAAAAAAATACGGCGAGGGCCGCCGTATTTTCCTGATGTCGCCGTTGCATCACCACTTTCAGAAGAAGGGCTACCACGAGGCCAAAATTGTGACGCGCTTCTGGATTATCGGTATCATTCTGGCCGTGCTGACGCTGGCAACGCTGAAACTGCGGTAGGTGTCTGTCACCGCCCCCCGGCTATGACGTTCCAGCGATGATGCCATTTCGCTCTATGAATCAAATAAAACCAGTTTGCCACCGCCACAGCCTGGGGGCGGTGGCAAACTTATTACCTCGGCCCCCGGCTGTGGCCGCCACCACCACCGCCATAATTCCCTCCTCCTCCGCCGTAACTCCGGCCACCGCCATTGTAGCCACCGCCACCGCCATTGCCATTGCCATAATTGCCGTAAGACTGCCGCCCGCCCGAATAAGGCCGGACGTACACACGCGGGGCCGGGGCCACAATAATTGGCGGGCGACGGTAGCCGTAAAAGCCATTGTTATAACCGCCGTAGTAGGGCTGCCGGTAGCCGTAGCCATAGCGCGGGCCATAGCCATAACCTCCACCACTCCGCACGTAGGTAGGACCGCAACTTGCCAGGGTGAGCAATAGTGCCATCAGCACCAGTACGCCACTCATTTTTATCGCATTCATAACTGTAGTTGATTTATGGTTGAACTCCTCTCGTCTGCACTGTGAATTAACGAAATTATACCGCCGATGGCGTTAGAATCCGGTTAAATCTGGCTGCTGTGTCCGGCTCTGCATTTTATCTTAGACAATCTTACCCACCCGGCGTTTAATGATCCCGCAGCCGTACCGATTAAGGTTTCATTAAAACAAGGCGGGTCTTCGGTGCCGCATTTTTGCCGTTATTCGCACCCGAAACAGTCCAACAACAGCCTGCGCCATGCGATTGATTGCTCTTCTTTTCCTGTACACGCCGTGGCTCTGCGCCCAACCCGCCCACGACACCACGACCACGAGTTACCCCCGAAAAACCGCCTTCCCCACCGATCATCTTTTTGCGCCAATCCTGCTTGACCCCCTCCAGGCCCAGACCTACGGAGCTGCGTTGCCGGTTTACAACACCGACGGTAGCCGCTATCCCGGCACCATTGTGCCGTTTGCGTTTGGCACCCAAAAACCATTTTTGCGGAAAGAACGCTGGTCGGGCCGGGTGGGGGTGGTTCGGGCGCGGGAGTGGGCGTTGGATGTGGCTTCGTTCACGCAGTTTGAGGTCTATTATGACGCAACACTCAAAAAACAGAAACGCCAGTTGGTCAACACCGATTACCGGGTGGGCATTTCCTATAACGTTCGGCGCGGGGCTGGCACGTGGCGGTTTCGGCTCTACCATATCTCATCGCACCTCGGCGACGACTATATTATCCGCAATCAGATTCCGTATTACCTGCCCAACTCGGTCAATTACGAATTGATTGATGCCACATACAGCCGTCTGTTTACCAATGGCTTACGGTTGTATGGCGGGGCCGGAATCGTGCCGCGTGACCCCGACGAGCGCAAGCCGATTAGCGGGCAACTCGGCTTTTTTTACCGAAACCCGACCCAACGAGCCGTGCGGTTTATTGGCGGGGTTGACGTAAAAGTATGGCAGCAGACCAATTTTCAGCCGGGTATCAAAGCCGGAGCCGGGTTTGAACTCGGTCGTGGCAACCCGTTCACGCTCATCATCGAGGGCTATTCGGGGTTCCGGCCATACAGCCTGTATGAGTATCAAACCGTGAATTGGGTAGGCCTGGGGTTATATTTGAATCCGTTTTGAAACCCCAAACGCAGGCTGTTTTTGGGCAACGCAAGCCGTATCTTTACCCTAAAAACAACCCGATGGACTTTAATAGCTGCACCCAGGAGTACTTAGAAGATACGTTTGATTTAGAACCCATCTTTGTTCCGTCGGCACTCAATGACTGGTTAAATGCTGCCACACCACTCAACGATCAGGAGCGATACGAAGCCGACGAACTACGGGAAATGCTCATTCTGAACGTCGGCCATTGGAACGAACAGGAACTCTCGCTGCACTTTATCGGGCCGGTTTTTAGTATGCCCAAATTTACGATTGTCAAAAAAATGAATCTCTTTGCCCAGCGATATATCTCGGCCACCGTTCCTGATGTAACAAACACGCCTATTGTGCTATCGGGCAAGCCCGATGGAATACTGGCATCGGGTTTTCGTTCGCCCGATACACCGTTTTTCTGTTTCCAAGAGTACAAACGTGAAAAAGACCCGAACGGCGATCCGGCGGGGCAGTGCCTGGCGGCTATGCTGGTCGGCCAGACGTTGAATAACAACACCGACGAGGTTATCTACGGCTGTTACGTAGTCGGTGAGAACTGGCGGTTCATGGTTTTGACCGGCAAACAATACGCCATTAGCCCGGCCTTCTCAGCCGCAACTGATGAAGTTTATTTCATTATTGGTGTGCTGAAACAGCTCAAACAGCTTATCATGAAGCGTGTACTTTGAGTGTTCTTATTTTTAACATTGTCAAAACTTCTTTAGTTTTTGTTGCTTTCCTGCATGGAACTCTCTCCCCTTTCTGCCATCTCGCCCATTGATGGCCGTTACCGCAAACAAGTTGACGCATTGGCTCCGTATTTTTCGGAATATGGCCTGATCCAGTACCGCGTTCGTATCGAAATCGAGTACTTCATCGCGCTCTGCGAATGGCCGTTGCCCCAACTACAGGCCATTGATAAAAAGGAGTTTGTAGCCCTGCGCGGGCTTTACGAAAACTTTACCGAAGCCGATGCCAACCGGATTAAAGAGATCGAGAAAACGACCAATCATGACGTAAAAGCGGTTGAGTATTTTATCAAAGAGAAACTAACAGGTCTATCGGTCGCCCCCTTTCTGGAGTTTATTCACTTCGGGCTGACTTCGCAGGACATCAATAACACGGCTATTCCGCTCTTACTCTCTGACGCACTCGCCAACGAAATCGAGCCGATGTACCAGCAAGTCTATCAACGACTCCAACAACTCGCCAACGGCTGGGCCAACGTGCCAATGCTGGCCCGAACGCACGGCCAACCGGCTTCGCCCACCCGGCTCGGCAAAGAACTATTGGTATTTTGCGAACGCATCGAAAAGCAACTGCACCTGCTGGCCGATGTGCCGACGGCGGCCAAATTCGGCGGGGCAACGGGCAATTTCAACGCCCACCACGTGGCGTATCCGGGGGTGGACTGGAAAAAATTCGGCGACGATTTTGTGCAGGGCTTAGGCATGGTCAGGAGTCAGTTTACCACGCAGGTTGAGCATTATGATATGATGGCGGCCACGCTCGATGCCTTCAAACGCCTGAATACCATCCTGATAGATTTTGACCGCGATATGTGGACGTATATCTCGATGAACTACTTCAGGCAGAAAATCAAGGCCGGTGAAGTCGGGTCGTCGGCGATGCCGCACAAGGTAAACCCGATTGATTTTGAGAACTCCGAAGGCAACCTCGGCATTGCCAACGCCCTGCTGGAGTATCTATCGGGCAAGCTGCCCATCTCGCGGCTTCAGCGCGATTTGACAGACTCGACCGTGTTGCGGAACCTCGGTGTGCCGTTCGCCCACATCACCGTTGCGCTAAAATCACTGCTGAAAGGCTTGGATAAACTCGAACTCAACGAAGCCGCCCTCCACGCCGACCTTGATGATAACTGGGCGGTGGTCTCCGAAGCGATTCAGACCGTTCTCCGGCGCGAAGGCTACCCCGAACCCTACGAAGCCCTGAAAGCCCTGACCCGCACCAACGCCAAAATCACCGCCGACAGTATCCGGCAGTTTATCAGCGAGTTAGCGGTTTCGGATTCGATAAAAGCCGAACTCCTGGCAATCACGCCGTTTAATTATGTCGGGATTTAACAGGAAGTCCCGGTATCCATTTCACAAAAACACCGTAGGCTGTATGGATGAACAGATAAATCATTATTTGGGCCGTTTTCAAGAAGCGGCAACGCTTGAAAGCCGGCAGCAAATAGTAGAAGAATATACTGCATTCTACAAAACATTAACCGAGCCCGAGCAACGACAGGCCGATCAGATTATGATGGCTCTGCGACCCTCGATACGGCAACGAGTGGCCGATTTGGACGAGCTTATCGCTAAAGCCCAACGTCAGATCGGTGAAAACGTAGTTCATGTGGTGTAGTTCATTAGTTGGGTATTACCCCTTCGATAACTCCTGCGCCCGCGTTTGAGCGGCTTTGATGCCGTCAATCAGCGTTTGGTCTAACGCGCCCGCGCCGAAGGTGCGGAGGGCGGCTTCGGTAGTACCGCCTTTGCTGGCTACGGCTTTAATCAAATCATCCAATGAGCGGTCGGCGTTGTTGATGAGGTGGTACGCGCCAAGCATGGTCTGTTTCACGAGCAGGGTCGAAACGCCTTCGTCGAAACCCATTTGCTGCCCGGCCTCGATCATGGCCTTCACCACGTAATAAAAATAGGCCGGGCCGGAGCCACTCAGGGCTGTAACGGCATCGAGTTGTGATTCGTCGGCCAGGAAGATAGACCGGCCCGTTGCATTAATCAGGTTTTCGACCCGGCGCAGGCTGTCCCGATCTACATCAGGGGCTGCCGTGAAGCCCGTAATACCCATGCCGAGCATGGCGGGCGTGTTGGGCATGGCCCGAATCACGAGCCGGTGGTTGAGTTTTTCCTGAATCTGCGCCATCGGAATCCCGGCCATGATAGACAACACCACCTGATTGGGCTGGATAACGGCTTTCAGTTCGCCGTGAACACTGGCGAAATCCTGCGGCTTGACCGACAAAATAATCAGATCAACGGCAGCCACGCGCGGGCCGATGGTATCAACCACCACGCCAGTGCGTTCGGTTTTGAGAGCTTCGGAGCGTTCGGGACTTTTTTCGATCAGCAGCAGGTCATCGCTTTTCACGAGGTTGTACTGCACAAACGACTTGGCAAAGGCCATGCCCATGTTGCCGCAACCGATAATGGCGATTTTCATAAAAGGGGAGAAAAGGGAGGAAGGGGACGAAAGGGACGAGGGGGAAGAAGGGGAAGGGCAGGGAATGTTTCTATTGTCCCTCTCGTCCCCTTTCTCCCTTTCGTCCCCTTCCTCCCCTATTTCAATACTTCGGCTAATTTCTGCTCCAGAGCGTCGCCCCGGAGGTTTTTAGCAACGATCTTGCCTTCTTTATCCACTAAGAACGTGGCCGGAATGGCACTTACACCATATTTCTGAGCGGCTGCCGACTGCCAGAATTTAAGGTCAGACACGTGCGTCCAGGTCAGGTTATCATTTCTGATGGCCCGGAGCCAGCTTTCGCGGTCCTTGTCTAAAGAGACGCTGTAAATGGCGAAACCCTTCTCTTTGAACTTGTTATACATCCTGACCACGTTGGGATTTTCGTTTCGGCAGGGGCCGCACCACGAAGCCCAGAAATCAATCAGCACGTATTTCCCGCGCAGCGACGACAGCGCAACGGCAGCCCCGGTGGTGTCGTTCAGGGCAATTTCGGGGGCTTCCGAGCCAACCATCACGCCCCGAATCCGGGCAATATTGCCGATGAATCCTTTGGCCTGCGGGCTGTTGGGGTTTTCTTTCTCAAACCGCCGGGCCAGGGTATCGAGCGTGGGGAAATCGTTTTCTACATTCAGGAAATTGGTGGCAAACAGGGCCGCGAGCGAGGTTCCCATACCCGGCAGCAGTTGTTTTACCTGCGTTACCATCTGCTTTTCAGCAGTGCCGTATTCGGCCTGAATCTGCTCCATTTTTTTGGTTTCTTTCTTTTCCGAGGCTTCCTGATATTGCTTGTTCCAGTTGGCGATGCGCGTGTCCATGTTCGTTTTCAGGCCCATCAACTGGTCATAGAATTCCATGTTTTTAGAACCTTTTACCACTGCCGCGCCTTTTTTGCCGGTTTTAGGTTCGGTCTGGTAGCCGTCGGCCTGCACCGTCAGGGTCTCACCACCTTCGAGGAGTAAGGCAATTCGCTGGGCATTGGCAATGTTGAGCAGATACACTCCGCCCCCGTCTGGCACAGTAGTTTTGACCGCAAAACGGTTGTCTTTGCTCAGTTTGGCCGAATCGAGCCGGGTGGCGGGCTGGCCATTGCTTTCAAAATAAACCGTGCTGCCGGGCGTAGCGGCTTTCACCTGACCCGTGATCGTTACCACACGCTGGGCCATTGCCGAGAGGGTCAGGCCCATAAAAGCCAGCGCAATTCCTGTAGTTTTCATAATGCTAATTCCTTCGTTATCAATTCATTGACTAATTTAGGATCGGCGGCTCCTTTCGTTTTTTTCATAACATCACCGACGAATAATCCGAGCAAGCCTTTCTTGCCGTTGCGATACTGTTTCACCTTGTCAGGATTGGCAGCCAGCACTTCACTAACCAACGCTTGCAGGGTATCGGTATTGCGGTTTTGTAACAGTCCGTTGGCCGTTGCCAGAGCGATGGCCGTTGTGCCGGGCTGTTGGATGAGCAGCCCGAAAACGGTTTGGGCCGCTGTTTGGCTGATTGTTCCGGCATCAATCAGGGTTATCAACTCGGCCAGTTTAGCGGCTGTTACCGGGAACGATCCATCGTCGCTCATCCGCCCCCGCACCGGACCCATAATCCAGTTGGCAACGGCTTTATAGTTATTGGTTTGCTCACAAACGGCTTCAAAAAACACGGCCGTCTCGCGGCTGTCGGTGAGCTGGGCGGCATCGTAATCGGTCAGGCCGTAGTGGGTCGTGAATTTCCGGTATAGTTCGGCGGGCAGAGCAGGCAGCGTAGCCCGAATCTCGGCAAGCCAAGCATCCGAAATCACAACCGGCTGAAGGTCAGGGTCAGGGAAATACCGATAATCGTTCATCGTCTCTTTTTCGCGCATCCCAACCGTTTGGCCCGTTGCCGCGTCGAACGTCCGGGTTTCCTGTTTGATGGTTTCGCCCGCTTCGGTCATCGCTATTTGTCGGTTGTATTCGGCTTCGACGGCCCGCTGCACGTTGCGGATCGAGTTCAGGTTTTTCACCTCAACCTTCGTGCCGAGTTTGGTTTCGCCCGCGGGCCGGATAGACACGTTCACGTCGCACCTCAGCGAACCTTCTTCCATGTTGCCGTCGCAGATGCCGAGGTAGCGCACCAGCCGCCGGACTTCGATCAGAAACTGCCCGGCTTCTTCGGCAGAGCGCAGGCAGGGTTCCGTCACCATCTCGATCAGGGGCGTTCCGGCGCGGTTATAATCAAGGCAAGTGGCAAACGGGCTGGCATCGTGCACCGATTTTCCGGCATCTTCTTCAAGGTGAATATGGTGCAGATAAATCGTGGTTTGGTAGGTATCGTCAGTCGCGGAAATGCTCAGGTTGCGCGGGCCGGTGGGCCGGTTTTTGACCGTTACGGCAATCGTGCCGCCCACACAGATCGGGTCTTTGTCCTGCGAGAGTTGATAGCCTTTGGGCAGGTCGGGATAAAAATAGTTTTTCCGGGCGAAGACGTTGCGCCGGGTAATGTCGCAACCGCAGGCGAGGCCCATCGTCACGGCAAAGTCAACGGCACGTCGGTTCAGTTTGGGCAACACGCCGGGGTGCGCCAGGGTGATGACGCTGATATTGGTGTTGGGGTCGGCACCAAAGGCGTTGACATCGGCGGCAAAAATTTTACTCTCGGTCTGGAGTTGGCAATGCACTTCGAGGCCAATAACGGTCTCAAAGGTGGTTTTTGCGGTTGGTGTTGTTTCGGTAGCGACCATGCAACGGTAAAAATCAGATACGGGCAAAGATACGGTGGTGTGGTCTGCAACGCACAAACCCCGCGCCGGGCGGGGTTTGTGCGTTTGTCATGCTGGTGATAACCGGCCTTATTGCCCCCGGCCCTGCACCATCACCCGCAGCGTTTGGCCGATAATCCAGATGTCGAGAATAAACGAACGCCGTTCGGGATAGAGCAGATCGAACCGAAGCCGCTGCACCATTTCTTCGATGTTGCTGGCGTAGCCGTAGCGCACCTGACCAATTGACGTAATGCCGGGTTTGACTTTCAGCAGGTTCCGGTATTCCGGGGCGATTTCAACGATCTTGTCAATAAAAAACTGCCGCTCCGGGCGCGGGCCTACCACCGACATATCACCCATGAGAACGTTGACAAACTGGGGCAGTTCGTCAACGCGGGTTCGGCGCATAAACCGGCCCCAGGGGGTAATGCGTGGGTCTTGCAGTCCTTTTGAGAGGGCAGGGCCGCGCTGTTCGGCGTTGGTGTACATACTCCTGAACTTATAAATGCTGAATGGGATACCGGCCCGGCCAATGCGTTCCTGCGCGTAGAAAACCGGCCCCGCCGACGACAGTTTGGTGAGTATGGCTACCAACAGAAAAATGGGCGATCCCAAGAGTAACACCCCTAACGAGAACGTAATATCGAAACCCCGTTTGAGCGTATTGACCCTGAAATCCTGCAACATCTGCGACGACAGGTTCAGCACGGGCAAAAAATCGTGGTATTCGATAGACGTTCCCTTTGCCAGAAACCCCCGGAAATCTACCAGCAGCTTCACCTGAAAATCGGCTCTGTCAGCTTCATCAACAATGGCTTTTAGGAGTGTATTATCAATGTAAGGCAGGCAGCAATACACACAGTCGATGTTGTTAAGTTGAATAAACTGCTGAAGGTCGTCGTAATTACCCTGGAGTTGCGCCTTGTTTTCGGGTGAGGGATGGTCGAAAAATCCAAAGAAACGGAAGCCCATTTCGGGGTGGGCTTTATAAAACGCGGTGATTGTCTGGGATAATTTGCCGTAGCCAACCACCACAAACCGGCGGTTGTTGTAGCCCCGCGCCCGGTATTCCTGCACAAACCACAGCCCCCCGATCCTGAACAAAGCGCCGAGCGTAAAAAAAATCAGGTAAGAAACAAAGAGTTGTTCGCGTGAATAGTAATACCCCTTCACCAGCACCCAATAGAGCGACATAACGGCAACGTGAAGGGCAACGAGCGTCAGAAATTTACGCAGCAGGTGACTGACGCGGAACAATTGACGCGGAAAATTATACGGTTGAAGCGAGGCTACCAACACAATCCAGACCAGATTAAAAACTAACCAGAGCGTGATATACGGCGGGTGGGCCAGCGAGTCTAATGTGCCGAATTTCAGCCCGTATGCACCCGCAAAGGCTATATTCAGGCAAATAAAATCGGCCAGAACGTGCAGGGGCAAGAACAATATGGAGTACCGATGTCTCATGCAGTGTGGAATTATTATCTGATTTTTGTGTATTTAAGCAAGATGCAACTCCCTGTAAATCAGCGATTGTGGGGCAAAGTAAATGGATTCGGGCTAAAAACGGGTGCCATTCAATCAATTTGCGTCAAACTCAACGGGCCGATGCTGTTGGCCGCCAAACTTTACGAATACCCACATAGCCGCCAATAGAAGTGGGGTATAGCTGCCCGGCATCGGCACTGACCGAGGCCGTCAGCACGGCTCCGTTTAGCCACCTTACCGGAGCCAAAACCGTTATGATTCCCGAAAATTGCGGCTTCATCGGCACGAACGGCTCGCTGTATAACCCCAGATTCCGGCTGTACGATAGTTTGGTCTGATACGTTGGCGGCTGCACAAACAATGGCCCGCCAAACCGGGGCAACGTACCCGACATACCTACGTGAAATACCCGTACCCGGTTGTTGTTGGTGAAAGTTCCGAACGGAATCTGACCGTCGGCCCCGCGTTGGGGCGTAATAAACGGCGTACCAATCGTATTGCCCCGATACGACCAGCCATCCCGAAACTGTCCGTGATTGAAGTAATTATCGTTACCCCGGTTGGCTCCTCCGCCATCGTATGAAAACAAAGCCCCGCCCTGACTGCTGGTGTTCAAATACTCAAGCACGAGATCATGCACGAGCGCGTTGGGCTTGGGCATCCGAATCCGCAGGCCATGCAGTCCGTCGGCAATGTTGGTCAGGTAAAACAGGGAACCATCGTCATATACGCTCTGCCGATACCCAAACAGACTGAGTTTATTCAGCCGAACAGCAACGGCCACATCTATCGAGCCGAGGTGATTGCCGACGCGGTTGGCGTAATCAAAACTGGTCAGGCCGTCGGTGCGGTCTTCGGTGCCACCGGCCTTGAATCCAGACACAACATAGACGTAATCGCGGAACGACGCGGGCAGATACGGGCCGTTACTGAGCAGCGTTTGGCCCAACGCCGGGCTGTAGCCACCCCAGATAACCTGATGGTTGAAACCGCCCGATACCTGCACCCGGCCACCGGGTTTGCCCACCCGCAGATACATCGATTTCTGGTGCAGCAGGGCGTGTTCTACATAAACTCCGCCTAACCAGCCGTGCGCGTATTGCCCCATCACTGACACCCATTTTTTAGTGAACGGTACGGGCGTAAAGACAGGAATACCGATCTGGATTTTTGGTATCGGCAGCGCATTTCCTGACCATGAGTAGGCCCCGGTCGAGAGGGTTGAATCGGTCAGGCCATACAGCTCGCGCCGACGACCGACATAAATTTCAAACGCCCGGTAGCGAATTTTACCGTAGGCTTCGGGCAGCAGCAGTTGGTTGGTGCCAACGCCGTTGGCAACCGCGCTCAGGCCGTAACCGTAGTCGAATCGGTGTTTGCGGGCGGTGTCATAATCGGCGTGTGCGCTCAGTCGCAGCGTGAGGGCCGACGGGATAACCGGCACAGTACCGTATTGATTGGTTCGCAACCAAAACGGAGTCTGACGCGACGAAGTGCCAAAAACACCCGCTTCAACGGTGTAGGCAGCGGGTGTTTTGATGAATTGCGCCACCACCCAAACGGGGCTTGTGAGCGCGTAAACAACGAAAAACACAAAAGCAGAACAACGAACCATCAGGAAAGAACTGTAAAAACAACCCACTCAAAGGTAAACCTGTTCTGGGAATTATACTAATCAGGGCCGGGTACCACGCTCCACAAATGCCAACCTGCCGCTCATACAATTGGTGAAGCAGAAATTTGGGAAGTAAACAGGAAGGGCTGGTGAGGTGGATGGGCCGGTAGTAGGCATAATTCAGAAAAGCCTATATCTTGCCCCAGTGCTGACCGACATCCACTTCCCGCCGGGCAACGAGTACCGGACGGGTTCTGAAAATGAACCCCTGACGTTTTATATGCAGTCTCTGGCCGAAAGCACCCGGCTTGATTTGCTGCTGGGTTATTTCAGTTCGTCGGCCATCAGCGTGCTGGCGGTCGGTTTTGCCACATTCATCAGCAACGATGGGCGCGTCCGGCTGATTATCAACCACATTTTATCAGCACAAGACAAAGCGGCTGTACTGACCGGAGGAACCACCAACCCGGTTGATTACCCGTTTTCGGTACAGGATTTTCAGACCTTACGCGGAGCATTAGACAGCTACGGACACCATTTCTTTGATTGTATGGCGTGGCTGATTGCCACCAAACGGATTCAGATTCGGGCCATAAAACCCAAAGACCGGCGCGGTATATCGCACTATAAATCCGGCATTTTTTATGACGGCATCAACGCCGTCAAATTCAAAGGGTCGTGCAATTTTACGGCATCGGGCCTGCTCGAAAACCTCGAAGAATTAGACGTAAAACTATCCTGGCAGGCCGACTACGATGGTTTTGCCGACTACGAACACGAATACAACCAACTCTTCGCGGGCCTGACCGACTACGCCGAACTGATTCCGGTTGAGCAGATCGAAGAAGCTATCCTTCATAATTACGGCGGCAAAGACCTTGACGAACTGTTGGTGAATGAGCAGACGTTGGCCGCCCAAAAAGCGAAGCAAGTCAAAAGCCAAACCCACCAAAAAGCCGTAGCCCGGACTTTGCAGACCATAGAAGCCTACCGCACGGCACCCCGTTTTCCCTACGACAGCGGCCCCCGTGACTACCAACGCGAAGCCTATCAGAACTGGGTTGAAAACAAGTATCAGGGCATTTTTGCGATGGCAACCGGCACCGGCAAAACCCTCACTGCCCTCAACTGCCTACTGAACGAATCGCAGAAAACGGGTCAATATCAGGCCGTTATCGTAGTGCCGACAACGGTTTTGGTGGAGCAGTGGACGGATGAGACCCGCAAATTCAACTTTCTCAACATCATCACCGTATCGGCGCAAACCAACGGTTGGCCCGCCGAATTGGGCGACATCACGACCAAAATCAGCTTTGGCGTGGGGGCATCGTTTATCATCATTGTGACCTACAAATCATTCGTCAAGCCCGCCTTTCAAACCTATTTCAAACGGTTGCCCAAAACCACCCTGTTGCTCGCCGACGAAGCCCATAACATGGCCTCGCCGATGGTGGCGCAGTTGTTGGGCGGTATTCACCTCGATAAGCGCATCGGGCTGTCGGCCACGCCCAAACGGGTGTATGACCCCGACGGCTCGGCAGCGATGGACGCATTTTTTAACGACGGAAACGGCCCGGCAGACCGGCCCTACACCTACAACTTTTCGATGGAGCGGGCCATTGCAGACGGGATTCTCTGCCCGTATTATTACTACCCGAACATCGTGAGCCTGCTGCCCGACGAGATGGTGGCCTACTCCGAGATTTCGGCCAAACTCGCCAAACTCTACGCCCGGTCTCCGGGCGACGACCGGGCCTCGAAACAGGTAGAAATGCTGCTCATGCAGCGCAAACGCATTATTCACAAGGCGCAGGGCAAGTTGGCCGTGTTTGAGAACATCCTGACCGACATCATCGCCCGGCGCAACCGCATTGACTACACGCTGGTGTATGCCCCCGAAGGGTTTTATGCCGACACCGAAATTGACGACGAAACCTTCCCCGACCTGACCGACGAAAACCGAATTATTGACTTCTACGCGGCTATCGTCAGGCGGGTTTCGCCCACCACCACCATTACCCAATACACGAGCGATGCTGCCGATAAAGACCTGACCCTGAAACAGTTTGAGCAGGGAAAAATTAACGCGCTGCTCTCCATGAAGTGCTTAGACGAGGGCGTTGACATTCCGCGCACCGGACAGGCCATTTTCTGTTCAAGCACGGGCAACCCCCGGCAGTTTATCCAACGCCGGGGCCGTATTCTGCGGCAACACCCCGACAAAACCTTTGCCTATATCTACGACATGGTGGTTATTCCGCGCACCGACCCCAACAGCCCGCACTTTGCCTTAGAGCGCAACTTGGTTCGTAAAGAACTCGAACGGGTGGTGCATTTTGCGTTTATGGCAACCAACAAATACGAAGCCACCACCGTATTTCGGGAGGTATGCGATTTGTACCAACTCGATTTAGATACCATTCATACAGACCTGAGTGCCTGACAAACAACCCATTATGACGCAACTTGACATTGTAAAAGCCTTTCTGGAAGACGCGGAGATTCAGGAAAAATACGGCCTCGCACCCGCCGACGTTACCCAAATGACCATGCAAAGCCACTACAAACCCGATACGCAGGTGCTTGTCGGCCTGATTCGGCGGATGGTTATGGACGTTGAAGACCAATCTAAAACCGTTAATGTGGCGGCTTCGGCCATGAACACCACGCTCGAAAACACCCTCCGATAGCCATGCTCATCAACCGAATTACCATCAGCAATTTTTTGTGCTACTACGGCCCGGCGAATCAGCTCGATTTCTCCGACGGGCTAAACATCGTGCTTGGTGCCAACGGCTACGGCAAATCGAAACTCTACGATGCGTTTCAGTGGGTGTTCAGCAATGGCATTACCGATAACGCGCCCCGGCCAACGGCGGGCAGCCTGAAACCGACGAGTGTGGTGAAAGGGGATTTGGTATCCGAAAAAGCCAAAGCCGAATGTGCTATTGGCGACAGCGTTGAGGCAAAGGTGATTGTTGAGGTTGAGCATCCCCGAACTAATCATCAATACGTTTCTCAACAGAAATACCAACTTATCAGAACCTACCGCGTTCGGCGGACGGGCGAAAAAACGTGGGCCGAGCCGGGCAACAGCGATTTTCAGGTGCTGGAATACGATATTCTGTCGTTTAAGCCCGTTGCCGAAGCCAAACACGCCGAAATTCTGGAACGGCTGATTCCGGTAGATGTGCGGCCTTACGTGTGGTTTCAGGGCGAACGGGGTATCAATAACCTGATCGATACGGCCAACAACGGCTCGTTACGCAACGTCATCAAACGGCTCTCGAACATTGACCGCTGGGATAAATACATCGAGGTTACGCAAAAAGCCTACGAAACCGCCCGCAACGCCTTTGATCAGGAACTGAAAAAATCGGCAAAAAACCAACTCAGCATCAGTGCGTTACAAACCGAACAGCGATTGGTGGAACAGCAAATCATGCAGTTGGAAGAGCAGATCACCAACGCATCGCTGAATCAGCAGGAAGCGCAGGACAAACAAGACGCGCTGTTGGCAAGCATCGAGTTTGCCGAAACCATAAACCGGCTGACGCAGGTGCGAAACCGCGCCGAAACCGCCTACACTGCCGCCGTGAAGCAGGCCGATGCGTTTGAAGAAGGACTCACCAAAAAACTCTTCACCGACAATTGGCTACTGTTGGGTATGGCCCCGTTGGTGGAGACGTTTGAGACGAAACTAAATGCCTACAATGAGGGCGTTGCCATCAGAAAAGCAACGGCCAACCTGAACAGGCAACTGAACGAAAAACTCCAGATTCGGCTGCCCGACAATGTTCCCGAACCGATGTATGTTCGGCAAATGCTTCAGGAAGAGCATTGCCGGGTATGCGACCGCCCGGCCCCGCAAGGCTCTGCTGCCTACGCGGCAATTGCCGGTTTGCTGCTGCCGGAGCCGGTGATTGCCCAACCCGAACGGACGCACACCAACCTGAAACCGCTTTTTACCAAGCTCTATGGCAATGGGTTAGCCCTAAAAGAGAGCATTAGCGGGATTAATCAGCGGGTGCAACAATCCATAATCAACCGCGACAGCATTAGCCAACAGGTCAGGACGCTAAAGGACGAACTCGGTGCCAAAGCCCGCGAGTTGCAGGAACAGCTACAACTCAGCGGCCTGACCAACGCCCGCGATATTGTGAATGCAATGCAGGGCGCACGGGCCGACCTCCAGCAATTTGCCGGTGATTTAGGAAGTTATCGCACCAAAAAATCCGAGAAAGAAGACCGGCTCAAAGCCATCAACGCCGAACTCGGCAAACTATCCGAAGGGCAGGTTGCCCCGCACCTGACCCGCAAGAAAGCCATCTTGTTTGACGTGGCAGAACTGGCGAAACGGGTCAAAAAAACCAAGTATCAGGAACTAATACGGCAACTCGAACGCACCGCCAACGAACATTACCGCAACGTCAACGCGCCAACCGGGGCGTTCTACGGCAGCATCCGGTTTAAAGAAACGGCAGACGGCGGCTACCTCCCGGCTATTCTCGACAACGACGGACGCGAGGTCGGCAACCTCAACACGTCGCTTGTGAGTTCGCTCAAACTGTCAATCATCCTGGCGATTGTGTCGGCCAACAAAACCCGCAACGATGCTGCGTTTTATCCGCTCATTGCCGACGCGCCCGTGTCTGATTTCGATGTGGTGAAGGCCACCACGTTTTTCAAAGAAACGGCCAACACCTTCCGGCAGAGCATCGTGATTGTGAAAGAACTCCTGCTCGAAGACCCCGCCCGGCCCAACCGCTACCAACCCGACCTCGCCCGGCTCGGCGACCTGCAAACCGATTTGCAGGCCGCCGGTAAAACCCTGACGGTGTATCAGTTAGATATGCCCGATGGTGTCTCGAACGCGTACCGTACCGAATTGGAGATTCATATTCAGAAAATTAATTGCTAATTAGTTGGGTGGTTTGTTCGGCACCGCCACCAGGCTGTGCCGTTCCAGAATGAAAAGCCCGTTGGTTTGGATACCCACAGCCTGATGGCGGTGGGCAACGAGTTCGGCACCGCCACCAGGCTGTGCCGTTTCAGGGCGAAGCCTATTGGTTCAGAATACCCACAACCCAGAGACGGTAGGCAACGGGCCAAATAGTACCCAAAATGTACATACACAAGCAGTCACATTAGTTGCTAAATTCTACCGCACGACATGGGCAAACAGGCGAGCCAATACGATAAGATACTCAAGGAAAACTTGGAGGCTATTATTCCGGGATTGATGGAAAACGTACTCGGCATCACAGTGGTTGAGTCGGAAGAACTGCCCGACGATGTACAACACACAAAAGAGCGAAAACCTGACGTATTGAAGAAAATAACTGATGCTCAGGGCAATACTTTTGTTTTGCAGATTGAGTTTCAGCCGGGCCGACGCTTCGGTGGCCGATGAGCCGGAGATGGTTTATCGAATGGCTGAATACTACATCATGCTGGAACGCAAATACAAATTGCCCGTTCGTCAGTTCGTTATTTTTCTGGGGCCAACTGCCCCGGCGATGCCTACGCAACTCGACAGGCCGAATCTCCAATTTAACTTTCCGCTTATCGCCTTTTCTACGCTCGACTACCGCCTTTTTTTGCGTTCGGAGCGGCCCGAAGAAATTGTGCTGAGTATTCTGGCGAACTTCGACGGCGACAGTACCGATGCCGCTCTGTGGCAGATTATTGACCGGATAGAAGAAACGAGCAACGGCGATTTCTCGTTAAGAAAGCACATCAACCAATTGCGCGTGTTGGCGCAACTGCGTAACTTAGGCATACAACTCAAATCAGCTATGGACAGCATTGCACAGTATATCAGCCCGGAGAAGGATGTGT
This sequence comes from Cytophagales bacterium, assembly GCA_038230415.1. GTDB lineage: Bacteria > Bacteroidota > Bacteroidia > Cytophagales > Spirosomataceae > JBBRNH01. The sequence continues at coordinate 31,716 of JBBRNH010000071.1, forward strand.
TTTACCTCATCGGTCAGGAAAGAGCCGAAGAACGCATTGTGCGGAACTTACTGACCAAAATGGGTCTCACCACCGAGCAGGTGGCCGACGTTGCCGGGGTTTCGGTGGAGTTTGTGGAGGAAGTACGGCAGAAAATGGCCGCCAACCCGTAGGCTGCTGCCCGCCGATACCGCTTCCCGCCCCCCCTTACCCCCACCCACTCATGCAAA
>JBBRNH010000072.1:0-31572 GCA_038230415.1 Cytophagales bacterium
ACTTACAAGAAATTCAGCTCGATTTTTTATTGTCATTTTCATTTTTGTTGCATTAGCATTTATACCAATCAGCCTTTTGGTTGGTCAATACAAATGGACAGGCTTTGGCCCTTTTGATTTTCAGGTAAATAGATTTTTACTATACTTTGTATTTTTTATTTTTGGTACCTGCATTGGTAGTGGTGATTGGGAAAATTACTTTTTCATCAATAACAAATTCCTAAATAAACCTTGGCAATTTTGGTTAATCCTTTGCTTGTTTTCATATTTATTAGTTGAACTATTTACCTACAATGTTTGGGATACAGTGAGAGCAGGAAAGTTAGGTGTAAATTTAGCATGGACATTTTTTGACTTACTGTTTGTTGCATCTTGTATTTCAAGTAGTTTCACTTTTCTTGCTATTTTCAAGCAAAATATTAATAAGCATTATCACCTTTGGACAAACCTTTCAGCAAACGCTTTCGGTATTTATTTGATACACTATATTTTTATAACTTGGTTGCAATTTGCACTTTTGAATATTTCATTACCAGTTTTTATAAAGTTTTTGATTGTATTTTTAGTTACACTTTTAGTCAGTTGGACAATAGTAAACTTTGCAAGAAAATTTAAAATTTTAAATCAAATAATATGACACGGACTGATATGGAGTAGAACAACGAACCGCTAACATGGGGTTTTGCAAAATTGGGGCATGACGTTGTAATCTTCATCATTAGCAACATGGCAGCAGTTGTTCGGGCAGGATAAGCATCGGTGGGCTTTTGATTGTTATCTTGTACATTTGTTTTTCAATCGGCAGCGGTACCGGGCGGACGGAATACTAATTCCCGTACTTCGGCAAGCCCTGTCCGTTGGCGGCTACTCTAAAAAAATACCCAACGACACTAAATTTGGAAATTCTAACAAAAAACAAAATGATATGAGAGTTAATTTACAAAAAAATCTGTTGTTCCTATTAATTTTATTTAGTTCAAATTTTTTATTTGGACAAGACAATTCTACTAAAATTGGAAGTGGCTCAGGGTTTGCTTTGGCATCAAATGGTTATATCGCTACAAACAATCACGTTGTTTTCATTGGTAGCATTCCTTTTGAGTTTAATGGAAAAGCATATGAAATGCCATATAATAAAGAAGGCGATTTCTTTCAAATTACTCGAACAATTAATGGTGAGTCCATTAACTATCTTGCAAAATTTGTAAAATCAGACAAAGGAAGTGATTTAGCTATTTTAAAAATAATTGACACCAAATTTAAAGGATTTGGAACATTGCCCTATGCAATCACAACTCAAACTGTTCTTCAAGGGAGCGATGTTTTTGCAATGGGCTATCCTCGTACTGATATTCAAGGCAACGCAATAAAAGTTACAAAAGGAATCATCATTGCAACAGAAGGTGAAGGTGGCGATGCAAGTCATTACTCTATTTCAGCTTCAATAGACCATGGTAGTAGTGGTGGACCATTATTTAATGATGAAGGAAATATCATTGGAGTAACCGATGCAGGAATATCCATAGAAGATTCAAAAAAAACTGGCAGAGACGCAATCAGTACCTCTCAGTATTATGCCATTAAGATATTGAAATTGAAACTTTTAACTGATTTATTGCCAGAGATTCAAACGCCTACTCAAAATCTAATTTCAAACAAATCATTTACAGACAAGGTAAAGGCTTTGAAGGATGATATATTCATAGTGACCACATTCCTTTCCGAATCTTCTGTAAAAAAAATAAAAAGTGATATTGAGGAGTTTAAAAAGACAATTGTGGGTAATATAGAACAAAACAAAAATCAAGGACAGACGACATCATTCATCAACCCGAACAAAATGTTTTATCAAAAAGCTTGGCTGGGTCGTAAATTCATATTAGCAAATCAGTACATTTCATATTGGGACACTAAAAATAAGTTAGAAGATAATAACGAAGCATCAAAATTATTATTAGAAGGTTCGAAGTCATTGACAACAGCAAAAATATTGACGTTCACAGCACCAGTTGCCATTTTAGTTGGCTTTGGCTTATCAAGCTCACGGGATAACTCATACAACATAAACACGGGTACATATTCCAAAAGTATTCTACCAGAAGTTTTAGTTATTGGAGGTTTAGCTTCGTTTATAACTTCTTTTTTTTATATGTCATCGGCTAATAAAAAATACTTTAATGCTGTTTATAAATATAATTCAAGCAGAGGATTGGCAACAACTTTACCCAAAAGCCAATTTGAAGTAGGCTATTTGGGAGGCGACAAATTAGGGCTTAGACTTTCCTTTTGACGTTTTCCAAGTAGGACAGACAATCTTCGGGCGACAAAAAGAGCAGCCGCCAACATGGGTTTGTGGCAAGTGGGGCGGACGGAAGTTATTGAACATTAGGAATTTTATTGTACATTTGTTTGGGCTTACGGAAACCTATTGAGCTTTTGTAAGTAATTGATTAACAGGTTTTTATATCGGCGGACGTTCGGGCAACGGAGTTTCAAATTCCCCACCTGCCACAAGCCCTTTTCGTTGGTAGCTATTTTACAGACAGCATAATAAAATCGAAATATGACATTATTCAAAACCTACCTATTAATAATTAGTTTATTATTGACTTCGATTATTTCAAATTCGCAAAATATAAAAGACCCTGATGAGTTTTTAATTCCGAATGGCAAAGACAGTTTGCCAAAAATATTTCTCTTAGCATCTTTTCATTTTGCATATCCAAACTTGGATGCAAACAAAGTCGACAAGTCAAAACAAGTTGATATTCTGTCTGAACAGAAACAGAAAGAGTTACAAAAACTGTTGAACTATATTGCTCTATTCAAACCGACTAAAATTTGCATTGAAGCACCAATAAAGTACAAGGCAATGGAGAAATATAGAATGTACAAAACAGGAAAACAAGATTTGGGACGGGATGAAGTGCAACAAATAGCATTTAGACTAATGGACAAGTTCAAGTTGGATACAGTTTATAGTGTTGATGCAAGTACAATTGCTGATGACTTAACCGAAACAAAAGATTCAAGTGTGATTAAACCATATATTGACGAAATATTTAAAGATTATTCGTTTAAAGCTAATTCAAATTATACAAGGTGGGCTGAATATGAGGCAGAACAAAATACTAAAGTGACAATTTTTGAGTATTTCAAATATTTCAATTCACAAAAAAGATTTTTACGAGATTACGGAAGCTATTTATTAGGTGATTTTAAAAATGGTAAATATAATGGTGCAGACGCTTTAGCAACCTATTGGTATAACAGAAACTTAAGGATATTCAGAAATATTCAAAGAATAACAACTTCACCGAATGACAGAATTTTAGTTTTATTTGGTGCAGGACATATTTCTATATTCGACCAACTTTTGAAATGCACACCCGAATACAACTACATAAAATTTAACGACTTAAAGAAATAAAACTACGCCCAACATGGGGTTTTGCAATGTTGGAGCATGATGTTGTAATCTTCGGCTACAGTTGGCTGTAAACTTCAGTTCCGGCGGACGTTTTTCAATTCGGCTTTTAATCTTCAACGTCAGTTTTTCAATCGGCTTCGGTTACGGGTTAACGAATATCGAATTCCCTGCCATCGTCAAGCTATGCCCGGCAAAGGCAGTCACCGAAACTTTGTACATTCCGATGTCGTTCGCCCGGTAACGCTGCCTGGGAAACCGGGCGACGACGCAAAGCCGTACCAAGAAAAAGCCGTAAAAACTGCGATCACTGACGCAAAATCATGAGAAAATCAGCCCGATACGCCAAAATCATTACCCGGTCTGGCGACGATAGCTGCTATGTTGTCACCTATCCGGGCTTGCTTTGTGGTGGCTGTAATGGCGACGACGAGCAACGCGTTTTTGCAGAATCAGTCGTGATTGTGGATGAAACCATCGCACTGTACCGAGCCGATGGCAAGCCGCTCCCTCCGCCAACTAACGCCCTTGCGTTGGCAATAGCCTACTGAAATCGGTGATTTAATCGCCAACATTCATGAAAAACTTATTGACACCGGGGCTGATGATGCTCCTGTTTTTTGCCTGCGACAACCCCGCCGAGACCAATCAACCCAACGTTTATTTTGATGTGGCCGGGTATGTGAAAACCCAGATTACGGCCCTGAAACGCCAAAACCCAACCGTTGAGAAGCAGACCCGCATTAAGGAGAAATCCCAAAATCAGACGGTGAAAAACGTTGACTGGAACCGTGAATTAGAACTCTTCACCCAGGCCGACATCAACAAACCAGCCTTTCGCAACAGCTACGATGTGGCCCGCCCCGACGCGCTGACGTACCGATACACCCTGAAACCGACCGAAGAAAAACTCACCGTGCGCTCACTGACGGTGCAGATAGACGCGCAAACCCGGCAGCCCCGGCTGATCGAAGCCGTGCTGAGAACCCAGAATCTGCTGTATGAGTCAGAGCGGAAACTAACGCTTGAAAGCGGCCCTGGTGCAGGCGCAGGTTGGCGGGTGAAGCAGTACAAACTGACTGGTTTTCAGCAACTAACGTACTTCGGCAAGAACGATTTTTTTGTCCAAGGCCGGGTTCAATAATCGCCCCCGGCACCGCCCCCGCCACCACTGCCCCCGCCGAAGCCACCAAATCCTCCGCCCCCGCCGAAGCCGCCACCCCCGCCACCAAAGCCGCCTGATGAACTGCCCCAGCCCGAAAACGTAGTCGGCAAAAAGACCGGCATAAAACCACCGCCACCCCGATTGCTGCGATTGCCCCCGCCCCGGTTGTTGCGGCTGATGAAGAAGAAAACGATCAGGATAATCAGAAAGATTACGATAATACTCACCCCGCCCCCACCGTCTCCGGTGCTGGCCGATGGTTCGGATTTGTATTCGCCCTGAGCGCGTTTGATAATTTCGGTGGTGGCCGCGTCTAAACCCTCGTAGTACTGTTCCTGCTTGAAGGCCGGGCGCAGGATTTCGGTGATAATGCGGTTGGCGATGGCATCCGGCACGGCCCCTTCTAAGCCGTAGCCGGTTGAGATGTAGATTTTACGATCCTGCACGGCCCAGGCCAGCACCAGGCCGTTGTTTTTCTCTTTTTGCCCCACGCCCCACTGCCGCAGTACCTGAAACGCAAAATCACCGATGGGGTAGGGTTCGGTGGTTTTCACGATCACCACCGCAATTTGATTGGATGTCGAGTCATTGTAAGCCCGGAGTTTCTGTTCGAGGGCTTCGCGTTGCTGTGGTTGCAGAATCCCGACAAAATCATTCACCAAGCGGGGCGGGTTGGGCCGGGCCGGAATCGGGTTCTCTGCGGTTGTTTGGGCGCGGGCAACGGTTGTCAGCAACAGCAAGGCAACAACCAGACACGTTTGGCAAAAGGCCAATGCCCGCTCTGTGAGCGAATTAAATTTATCAGAAAGTGAATGGGGTTGATTCACGGCGAGGGACGGATTTAGTAACGCGGACGGTTGGCCGTTGCCATTATACTCTGTAAGCAATTTGGTTTTTGCTGACTGCAATGGCAACGGCCAACCGTCCGCGTTACTCGAATGAAATGGTATCGGGCAGTTCGTTTTTATCGTCGGCGGCCCGCGGAAAGTATTGTTTAAGTTGCTCCCCGGCGCGTTCGATGCCCTGGCACAGTCCTTCCACTACGTTTCCCGCCGAAAAATGCTGCCGCAACAGGTCTTTAGTACTTTCCCAAAAGTCATCCGGCACGGCAGCATCAATCCCGGTGTCACCAACGATGGCAAACTTACGGTCGGTTGGGGCAACGTAAAACAAGACCCCGTTATGGTCGGCGGTTTGGCGCATACCGAGTTTCTCAAAGACCACAAACGCCCGCGCCACGGGGTTGCCGTCGGGGCAGGTGGCTTCGATATGCACCCGAATCTCACCCGATGTGGCAAGTTCGGCCCGCCCGATGGCGGTAATGATGCGCTGCTGATCTTCTGGGGAGAACATGGTTTTCTGTTTACGGTATTTGGTTTTCGGGGCTTCGCGGTGCGTACAGGTGGGTTCATTTAAACCGGAATTACGCACTTGTGAAACTCCGAAAACCGTAATCCGAATACCGTAAACCTATTTAAATTCAACCGTTGGCGCGTTCTGAGCGGCTGCCGATGCCTCGAAGAATCCTTTCACGGCAAAACCGAATATCCCGGCAAAAATGCTGTTGGGGAACGACCGTACCGATACGTTGTAGCCCTTTACGGCCCCGTTAAAATCATTCCGGGCCACGCTGATCCGGTTCTCGGTGCCTTCTAACTGCGCCTGTAAATCAGAAAAATTCTGCGTTGCCTTCAGTTGCGGGTAGTTTTCGGCAACGGCCAACAGCCTTGACAATGAACCACTTAACTGATCTTGTGCAGCCTGGAATTTCTTGATGTTTTCGGGCGTGAGCTGATCGGCGTTGAGGTTGATACCCGTAGCGTTGGCGCGGGCCTGAATCACGGCCTGCAACGTGCTTTTCTCGAAGTTGGCCGCGCCCTGCACCGTTCTGACGAGGTTCGGGATCAGATCGGCCCGGCGTTGATACTGGGTTTGTACCTGCGCCCATTTTTCGCCTACGTTGGCATCGGTCTGCACCAGACCATTGTATGAACTGCATCCGTACATCCCCAGCAGGGCCAGCACAACAACAACGATAATGAGGGTTCGTGACATGATTGTGTATGAAAAATTAGGAGTTGATTGATTTACCCGACAAAGTTGTTGAAACGTTCTGATTTCTACACAAAAACTTACACCACCGGCCCAACGGTGGCTATACCGGATTGCCGGATTGATGGACGGTGGCGGGCAGCGGGGTAACAGAACCGGGGGCTACGGCAGCAGTTTGATGATGAAATTCTTGAGCGGATTCTTCTTGATAATCGTCACCAACCGGCCCTGCTCATAGTGGTATTCATCCTCGCGCCCATCGCGCTGGGCGCGGTAGGTGCCGGGCGTTTTGCCCGGTGAAAGCGCGAAATAGTCTCCGAAGTATTCAGCAAACGCAGTGGGCTGTCCGGTGGGTTCGGCAAAGTACAGGTTGGTTACGGCAACCGTGATGGGCGCAGTTTGGGTGGCCCGGTAGCTGTGCTTGTACTGCTCAGCCACGATCTCGTAATGGTCTCTTTTCCACTCCGCGCTCGACGAAAAATCCCCCCGGTTGGTGTGGTTTTCAACGGTCGAAACCATCAACTGCCCCCGCCGAAAAACGTTGACGACTTTGTAATAAATCTTGAGCTTATAGACTAAGAAATTAACCTTCACATCGCTGATAAGGGTGTAGGTTATGGTTTCGTTGGCTTGTGGTTGCCGCATGGCCGTCATCATACCAACCCGAACCCCGGCAACCTCAATGGCATACCGGCGCGTGTCAACGGGACTGTTTGCGGTTGTAACAGCCTGACTGTGAGCGAAAATCGGCAAAATCAACAGACCAACCACCGCCAAACCAAAGAGCCTTCTGTTCATTGCCGTAGCCGAACGCTGTCATTACCAATAATAATCGGCATCGGTTCGAGCAGCCGCGAGGATTCGTCGGCGTTCTCTAAATTCAGCACCCCACGCGGGCAAACCGCCGAGCAGATGCCGCAACCCACGCACGACGACCGCACAATGTCTTGCCCACGCTGCGCGTACCACCGCACGTCAATACCCATCTCGCAGTAGGCCGAGCAGTTGCCGCACGAGATGCACTGCCCGCCGTTGGTGGTGATGCGGAACCGCGACTTGAACCGCTGTACTAAGCCCAAATAAGCCGCCAGTGGACACCCAAACCGGCACCACACCCGGCTACCCGCCAACGGATAAAACCCGGTGCCGACCACACCCGAAAAGATGGAGCCGATCCAGAATCCATACGTTGACCGAACGGAATACGCGTCCAGAAACCCGAATAAATTCGATTGCTTGCTGATGTAAGAGTACAGCACCAAACCCGTCATCAGCACGGCAAACACCAGTACGCTATGCACAATTACCCGCTCAAACTTCCAGGCAACGAGCCGTTTGTCAGACAGTTGGCGGTAGGGATCGCCGAGGGTTTCGGCCAGGCCACCGCAGCCGCACACCCACGAACAATACCAGCGTTTGCCGAAAAAATAGGTCAGCACCGGCACACCAATCATCCACAACGCGGTTCCCCAGACGAGCAGGAAAATGCCGAACGACCCGGCTTTGATTTTTTCGTCGAGCCGGTAATCAAAGTAAAATGAGTAATCGAGCGGCCACATATTTTTCAAATCCTGGGCCGGTTGGTGCATGAACGACAGAAATTCAGGAATCAGAAAGGCAAAACAGACCTGAAAAAACATGACCGATGTCGTCCGAAGCTGCTGGTAGGGATTACCCCGGTACTTTATCAGCATCCGAACGCCCATCACCAGAATCACCAGCGTGTAAAGCGAACCATACACAAACCACTGGCTGGCCGACGGCCCAACGTTTTGGCTGCCGGTGAGGGCGTATTTGATGGGGTCAAACAGCAGCACCCAGTTGGTGAGGTATTCGGGGAAGAAATAAAGCAGCACGTAAAACCCAATCAAAAACGCCCCCACGATATAACCGATCCAGCCGCCGTTGGTAGCCGGGTTGGTGAAAATGCCGTTGTTTTTGATTCCGGGTAGTTTTTGGCGGTTGGGCAGAATATACAGCAATGCGCCAAGAACGGCCAGCAAGACACTCCCGGCAAAAAACCAGCCCGTATTAGCCGGGAAAAACCCCATACTCGATGCCTTCATGACCGAGAAGACATAGTTATCGTTGATGACCTGTTTCCAAGCCTGCCGTTGCCGGTAGCCCGCGTTGATTCGCTCGATGGCGGCTTTGAAATCGCCCACGAATCCAACCGAATTGGGATACAACTTCCCCTGCATCGGCGCGGTAGCCGCCCGCACATCGGCGAGGTGTTCGGGTTTGATACTCTCTTGCAGAACAGCATCCGTGAGCCGGTACTGACTCAGCGTGAGCGAACCGACAAAAACTGCCAGTCCGATTAAGAACAGGCCAAGGCCAAGACGTTGCGTGCGTTTCATCAGGATAAAGAGACTTGAGGTTGAGATGTTGACCGTTTGTACTTGTTTAGGTAGCTCGTTCGGCACCGCCACCAGGCTGTGCCGTTTCAGGCGGGATGTCCGTTCTGGCCCATGCTCCCACAGCCTGGTGGCGGTGGGAAACACGTTCTACACCGCCAAAAATAAACATACCGAAATAGTTACGACCATTTCAGGCAAAGAGTCGGCGAAACCACGTTTTTCGCCCCGGTCCCCGGCCCGGAGCCAGCTTAGGGAACGGCGAAAATTCGGGATTGAAATCAGCAAGTTGTAAATAGTCCAAAACTTTATCAACGGGCCGCTGCTCCAGAATCCAGCGTTCGCAGATGGCGTGGCGTAACCGTAATCCTAGCGCGTGAATCCCGACAACAGCCTGATCGGTGGTGCGGTAGTTGATTCGCAGGCACTCGTTGCGGTGCGGGTGCTGCCAGAAAAACGTGCTTTCGGTGGCTTCCGGCGTGGCGTTCATGGTGCCATAGGTCTGGTATTCGATGTCGAAAAACTTGGCCGAATTGAAAAATACCCCCGGTCGGTAGGCCGTTCGCTGTCCGCAGAGCGTCTGGGCCAGGGTTTCGCCGTGCATCCGGCCCGTGTACCAAATCTGCTCAATGGGTTTGCGGGCGGCTCCGTCAGACCCCAACACGCTGACCGTAAACTCGTTACAGTCACCAATGGCATACACATCCGGCACGTTGGTCTCAAAAAACTCGTTCACCAAAACGCCCTTGTTAACGGCAATGCCCGACCCCGCCAGAAACCCGACGGTTGGCACCACGCCTACCGCCAGGCCCACAAACTGCGCCGGAATTTCGTCGCCAGCCGTCGTAATCACCGCCCGCACCCGCCCCGAATCATCGGTCAGAATCTCGCGTAGTTCGGTTTCCAAACGCAGTTCGATATGGTGTTTTTGCAGGTGTTGCCCAATCAACGCGCCCTCTTCCGGCGGCAACACCGACCGCCAGTAGGTGGCCTCGCGCACGAGCATAGTTACGGCTATCCCCCGCGAATGCAGCATCTCGGCCATCTCAACGCCAATCAGCCCACCGCCCACCACAACGGCCTGTTTCACGCCCCGTGGCGACGGACCGACCGTGTTGCGCTCCATCGTGGCTAAATCGGGCAAGCCATACAATCCCTGTACGCCCACCGCATCTTGCCCCGGCCAGTTGAACCGGGCGGGCGTTGAGCCGGTGGCAATCACTAACGCGCTGTATGTCAGGGCCGAACCGTCGTCGCAATGCACCTGTTTGGTGGCGGTATCAATGCGGTTGACGTATGCCCGTTTGAGATCAATGCGGTTTTTGGCCCAGAACCAGTCTTCGTAGGGCTTGGTGTTTTCGTAGCGCAGGTGGCCCATGAAAATATACATCAGGGCCGTTCGTGAGTAAAAATGGTCAGATTCTGCCGAGACAACCGTGATCTGAACACCAGCGTTTTGCTGCCGCACGTGCCGGGCCGCCGTAATACCCGCAATGCCGTTACCAATAATGATAAAGTGATCCAAATGAAGAAAGAAGTGGTCAGTGGGCGTTCTGGCGGGCTAACCAGAACGCCAATGGATGTTTTGCTAAAAACTATTGCTGATTCAGATTCCAGTTGTAGTCCAGAAACGAGACGTTCGCGTTGTCGTCCATCTTGGTGGCAGCGTATTTATTGACCCATTTCGCCACCGACTGCCCGTCGTTTTTCCAGTCGCCCTTATACCAGTTGAAGTAGTTCGAGAGTTGGGCTTTGTCTTTGCCGACTGTGTTCTTGGTGGGGTCGTTCAAAAAATCGCGGCCCTGATCCTCTAACTGTGCGTTGAGTTTAGCGGCTGTGTAGGCTTCGTTGCGCAGCCGGGGGCAGGAGATAGACGCACACACGAGGGCGAAGTGAATCCGGGGGTCGTTGTATTTTTTGCGAAGCGTACCGTGTTCGATGTTATCTAAACTCATCTTATTGCCGCCGATGGTGAAAAACTTCTTGGCCCAGGGTGTGTTTACAAACGGAATCTGAGTTTTCGGCCCGATGTCTTTAATGCTCTTCACCGGATAATGATCCAGAATGAGTCGAATCGTGTAAGCATTGTAGGCATTGATCCAATAGGCCATCTGCTCGTTTTTGGGTGCATCGTCCGTGGTCGGATTTTTACTCAGCGTTTCGAGGTAGTTGTTAAACTCTTTTTCGTCGGCCTTAAAGCCCTTGTAATCAACCAGCCCTTTGGCTGTTACGTGTTTTTTGAGGAGTTTGTCGAAAGCCGCGTGGTCAACCGGGGCAACCGCATCGGTAGCCGGGATAAAGCTGGTAAAAACCAGACTGACAGAAGCGAAAAGAAGCGCGAATGGCGTTTTCATAGTTATTTTGTATGACAGTTCAAGAATGATATACGGCCACACGGCAAGAAAGGTTTTCAAAACCGAACAACCAAACGGACGTGAGCTATTATTCTGGGTGCGGGGTACTGAGTACGGGGTACTGAGTACGGGGTAGTAGATTAACAGAATGTCCGTAACACAATGAAACAGAGCCAATTTGTTCTATTTAGTTTAGTCAGTACGCTGCTGATGGCGTTTGTTGCAACCAATGACCGGGCATTTCACAACCAATCGGTTAGCACGTTGAATCCTGCCAAAGCCAATGACCACCGGGGATTAGACCGGCTGTTGAAAAAATACGTGGACGACCGGGGCTTGGTCAATTATAAGGCATTCAAAAACGACTCAGCCCAACTCGATGCCTATTTAACCTCGTTGAGCAACAAGCCACCCGCCAGCAACTGGCCCAAAAACGAACAGATTGCTTACTGGATCAATGCTTACAACGCCTTCACGATTCGCCTGATTCTGAATCATTATCCGGTGAAGAGCATCAAAGACATTGGCCCCGCAAAGCAGATCAACCGCGTTAATACGCCCTGGGCGCAGAAATTTTTCAGTATCGGTGGCAATGCCATGAGCCTCGACAGCATAGAACACGGCATTTTGCGGAAAAACTATGCCGATCCCCGGATTCATTTTACGCTTGTATGTGCCGCCCGCTCCTGCCCCCGCCTGCGAAACGAAGCCTACACAGCCGCCAACCTCGACGCGCAGATGGACGATCAGGGGCGCGATTTTCTGAATACGCCCGCCAAAAACAACGTCGGCCCCGAACAGGCACAACTCTCGAAATATTTTGTCTGGTATAGAACCGACTGGCAGGCCAACGGGCAGTCGGTGATGAACTGGGTAAATCGGTACGCAACGGGCCAACTTCGGGAGGATACCAAGATTACATTTCTGGATTATAACTGGACGTTGAACGAGCAATAAAATCAATTCCGGCAAACCGCACGCAGGTCGTTCTGCGTATGTTTGTCCAGTCATCTCATCGTTAGTTAAGTTGTCAGACGCAGTTGCCATACTTGTTTTTGCCCGGCCCGCTGCCGACGATGCCGCCCGAAAACGGTTCGTATCGTCGGCGTACACAAACCGGCGCGTATTGGCCCGGCTGACCGAACACGTGATGCGGGTAGCCACCGGAACCGGCCTGCCCGTTCTCCATTCTACCGATTTAATCACGCATCAGGGTTCCTTTGGCGATCAGCTATCTGCCGCTCTGCAAGCCGTTTTTGACCTCGGTCATGAGCGGGTGCTGGTGGTGGGTAACGACTGCCCCGGTCTCACACCGCCCATGCTGCTCGGTGCCGCCGATGCGCTCCGGTCGGCAGCGGTGGTGCTTGGCCCCGACCGGCGCGGGGGCTTGTACCTGCTGGGAATCTCGCGGCCCGTTTTTGACGCAAACCGGCTGGCACAACTGCCCTGGCAAACGCCCGCCCTGAGCCGCATCACACGCCATTTATTTGCTTCCTGCGCCGTTGTGGAACTGGTGCGGTTAAGCGATGTAAATCAACTAACTGACTTACAGGCATATCGCACGACTAATACCGGCGTTGGTGTTTTTGTTCATGCGTTGCTGGCATTGATACGGCTGCCATTTAAGGCGGGCTATACGCTCACCCGTCAACCCCCAACGGCTGTTTTCTGGCCGGGTAGTGGCTTGTTGCGTGGCCCGCCGGTGGCGTAAGTAACCCGCCCTCAATTCGTTCAATTACCCCAAATCAATTAATCCATGAGACTTTTTTTTACCCGACTGCTGCTGGCGGTTTGTACCCTGTTTGCCGTTTCTGCCGTCGCTCAGGAGCGTATTGACGTAAGCGTGACCGACTTGCTCCTCCGCCGGGCCGTGCCGAACACGGCGGTTTATTTACAAAACACCACTACCAAAACCCTCGACTCAGCCCGCACCAACGAGCAGGGGAAAGCCCAATTCACCAATGTGTCGGCTCTGGGACGATATCGCGTGTTTGTCCGTTCAAGCGCGATTTATACCGACGAAGAAACCGCGTCTGACATCACCATCCAGCCCGGCACGGTTCGCACCGTTACGCTGCAACTCCCGCTCCGGCGCGAAAGCACCCTGGAAGAAGTGGTGATTAACGACCGGCGGCTGGCCCGGCTCAATAATCAAAATGCCGAGGTATCGGCGTTGGTCTCGAAGCGTGAGTTGCAGAGTTTGCCCATCGAAGGCCGCGACATCACGAAGGCGTTATTTCGGTTGCCCAACCTGACGCTGGCAACGCAGGGCTATGCCGAAGCCCCAAACGTGGCAATCAACGGCCTGAACGGGATTTATACCAACTATTTGATTGACGGTATGGACAACAACGAGCGGTTTTTGGGCAACATGAAATTCAACACGCCGGTCGGGTTTGCCGAGGGTATCACGGTGTACACCAATAACTATTCGGTTGAATTTGGCAACACCAGCAACGGCGTTATCAACGTTACGACGCGCTCCGGCTCCAACGAACTCACCGGAGAAGCGTTTTACCTGACCCGGCCCGGTTCCGTTGTGGACAGCCCGTCGCGCTTTGCCACGCCGGACCTGTCGGGCAATTCGGTCAAAGACGGTTTTCAGCGGCATCAGCTTGGCTTTGGGCTGGGCGGTGCGCTCAAACGCGACAAAACGTTTTTCTACGTCAACGTAGAACAGACCTACGACAAAAAAGACAACCGGCTCGTGGTGCCATCGTTAGGCGTGGACGAGATCGTGACGGGGCGAAATCATTTTTCTTACATATCTGGCAAACTCGATCAGGTCTGGAATGGCCGCTTCAAAACCACAATTCGGGCCAACATCGGCAGTTTTGACATTGACCGGCAGGGCGGTGGTCTCGAAGGCGGAATCCTGTTTCCGTCGGCGGCATCGGCCCAGAAGAACCGGACGTATTTGGTTTCGGTCAAAAACGCATACCTGCTCGGTAATGACATCACGGCAGAGACCAACTACCAGCACTCGCGCTTTCGCTGGAACTACCGCGAGCCGGTGAACCCGACTAACCCCTCGGCAACAGTACGCGGCCCAAACGGGGTGCCAATTGCCACCATCGGGCAAAGCGGAGCCATTTTTGACGACACCGAAAACACCGATCAGATTCAGCAGAAAATCACGTTCCGGCGCGGCAACCACACCCTCAAGGCCGGGGCCGAATTTATTACGTCGGAGTATGCGTTGCTCGGCGGAGCCAATCCGTTCGGCACCTACGATGTGCAACTGACTCAGGTTCAGGTTGATGCGCTCAAAGCTCGCAACATCGGCTCGGCCCTGAACGTGAACGATATCCCGCGCGATGTGCAGGTGCGGACTTACGACGTAGAACTGCGGCCAACCACTTTTGGCACCCGCCAAAACGTGTTTAGTATTTATGCCGAAGACCTCTGGGCGGTGCGGCCCAACGTGAACCTGACGTTCGGTCTGCGCTACGATTACGACAATCTGACTCGCGGTGGGGGGACAAAAGGCGATCTGAATAACGTAGCACCCCGCGTGGCGGTGAACTATCAACTCAACGACCGCACCGTGATTCGGGGTGGCTACGGAATGTTTTACGACAAAATCAAGTACTCGGTCTGGAGCGATAACCTGCAAGTCAGCAGCAGCAGCGCGGATTTCAAGAAAGAGATTGCCGAACTCAAACGGCTCGGTATCCTGCCCGGCTCGACCGATATTGACCGGGTGACGTTTCCCGGCAACCTCAACGCCCGCTCAACTACGCCCGTGACGTATCTTAATGGCCCGACATCGGCGCAACTACAGCCCCGGCGCGACAAGCAGTTCAGCAACAACTTCAGAATCATGAACCCTGACGGATTTACGAGTCCGTATTCGCACCAGTTTTCGCTGGGTTTTCAACACAAACCGACCGGCAACACGTTGTTTTCGATTGATCTGGTTCACGTTGCCACCAACGATCTGTATTATCTCTACAACCTGAACGCGCCCTCGGCTTATCCGTCAACAAATGCCGCTGATTTCAAGCCGCGCACCGTTGCTCAGGCCGACCTCACGCGCCCCATCCCGATTCGGCAGGACAAACTCGGAGCGTATGCGTTGGTAAACGGCGGGGACACGTTGCGGGGTATTTCGCGGAACGTGTTCGAGACCCGCACCGATGGCTACGCCCGGTATTGGGCGGCCAATTTTGTGTTTCAGAAGCTGAAAGGAGCCGACAAATATGCGTATCGTTTGGGCTACAACCTGTCTGTGATTCGGAGCAACACAACGGGCATCAACACGCGGGCGCAGGATTCCAACAACTATGCCGCCGAATATGTGTTTGACGATAACGACCGGCGGCACGTGTTTTCGGGCATTTTCTACTACTACCCGTTTCCCAATCTGGTTATCACGCCAACGGTGTTGCTCCAGAGCGGTCTGCCGATTACGCGGGTGGCCGATGCGTCGAAATTCGGCACAACCGACCTCAACGGCGACAGCGAGAGTTACAGTTTACCGTCTGACATTCAGCCCGGCGAGACCCGCAACAACGACCGCCTGCCCTGGGCCAAAACCGTTGATCTGTCGGTTAAATACACGGTTCGGGTGCTGGGTCGGCCCCGGCTCGAAATCTCGGCGGATGTGTATAATGTGCTGAACGCGGAGAATATTTCGGGGTACAACGTCGTGCGGGGTTCGTCTAATCAGTTTCAGGTTGGCCCGCGCGGGTCGGGCATCACCACGCGCTCAGCGGCACCGCCCCGGCAGTTCCAGTTTGGCCTGCGGTATATTTTGTAAAAATTCGGTAATCACTTAAGTAGCTTGTTCGGCACCGCCACCAGGCTGTGCCGTTTCAGACGAAAAGTTCACTTTTGCGCGTATTCCCACAGCTTAGTGGCGGTGGGGAACGGGTTCGGCACAGCCACCAGGCTGTGCCATTTCAGACGGGAAGCCTGGTGGTTTGAATACCCACAGCCTGGTGGCGGTGGGGAACAGGTTCGGCACCGCCACCAGGCTGTGCCGTTTCAGACGGGAAATCGTTTCATGCGCGTATGACCACAGTCTGAGGGCGGTGGGCAACAGACCCGGTTTACACATAAAAAACAAATGAAAAAAATACTGTTCCTTCTCCTGCTGCCAACGCTGCTCGCTGCCCAGCCTACCACCACAAAACCCCGGCGGGTGTGGTTCGATACCGACATTATGATTGGGATGCCCGCCCCCGCCCCCCGCGAGGTGGACGATGGCGTGACGCTGATTATGGCCCTGCGACACCCCGACAAAATCGAACTCGTCGGCATCAGCACCATCACTTACGTGGACTATGGCTACGAGGTGACGCAGAAGCTCTTGGGCTGGTATAATCGCGACGCATCGGGCAAGGCGGGCAAGCCGATTCCGATCTATAAAGGCTCCAATTCGGGGAAAGACACCGGCACCGAAAACGACGCAACCCGCGCCTTAGCCGATGCGCTTCGCAAAGAAAAAATGCCGATTCTGGCCCTTGGCCCCGTCACGAACGTGGCAACGGTGGTCAAAAATCACCCCGAACTAATTCCGCAAATCGAAGAGGTGGTGGTCTGCGCGGGCCGCACACCGGGTTTCCCGTTTCAGCCCGGCTTGGGTAAAGTGACCGTCGGCGATTATAATTTCGAGAAAGACCCCGAAGCCTTCCGGGTGCTGTTCGATGCCGGAATTCGGGTCGTGCTGTCGGGCTTTGAGTGCAGTGCTTATACCCTTCTGGGTAAAACCGACATTGATTTTATGGCAACGTCGGCCAACGAGGGCGACAAATGGCTGTATGCCCAACTGCGCCCCTGGCAGGGCCGGGCCGCGTCGTTGTTTGGCGTGGAGGGGTTCATTCCCTACGATACCACGCCGTTGGGCTACCTGACTCACCCCGACTATTTCAAGTATTACCGCGATATTCCGGTCAGGATCAACGTGCGGGTCAACGACGCGACCGTTGGTAGTATGGCGATGAAAGGGCAGGATAAACCGTACTTAGAAGCGTCTTACGAATACAAAGACACCAAATGGCGGGCCATTTACGCCTACAAAACGCTGCCCGGTTTCGAGGAGATCATCATTGAATCCTTGAAAGGAAAATAACCTGTACATGACCCTACATCAGCAGTTTACAGCCCAATACCCAACGGCGTTTTTTCTGGACGAGCGCGTCAGTCCCGAATTATCGGGGCTGTTGTTAGCGCACGGCTGGCTTGCACCGGGCGAACAAATCCAATCCATTGAGAAGCCCGGCGAGGGCAACATGAACGTGGTGGTGCGGGTTCGCACCGACCGGCAGACGCTGATTCTGAAACAGGCCCGGCCCTGGGTGGCAAAATACCCAACGGTAGCCGCGCCGATGGAGCGGATCGGCGTAGAAGCGCGGTTTTACGGGCAAATACAGCAACAGTCGGCTCTGGCTGCGGTCATGCCGAAACTGATTGGCTACGATGCCGCCAATTTTCTGCTGGCTATGGAAGACCTCGGCGCGGGAACTGATTTCACGTTTTTATACCAACCTGGTCAGGAAATAACCGGAACCGACCTAACGGCGTTGATGCAGTTTTTGTCGGCCCTGCACACTGTCCGGGCTACCGGAGACGCGGAGATTTTTCCCGAAAACCGGGCCATGCGGTTGCTGAATCACGAGCATATTTTCAGTTTTCCGTTTCGGCACGATACGGGTTTCGACCTCGACACCGTGCAGCCCGGTTTGCAGGAACTATCGTTGCCCTACAAGAACAATGAGATACTGAAAAACCAGATTGCCCGGTTAGGCGAGGTCTATCTACAACCCGGTCGGGCCACGTCAGGTCTGACCTTGATTCACGGCGATTATTACCCCGGTAGCTGGCTCAGAACCGCCACCGGAACCCGCGTGATTGACCCGGAATTTGGTTTTTTCGGGCGGGCTGAATTTGATCTCGGCGTGTTGCTGGCTCACCTCAAACTGGCCCAGCAGCCGCACGACGTGCAACAGCAAGCCCTGAGTC
This sequence comes from Cytophagales bacterium, assembly GCA_038230415.1. Classification (GTDB taxonomy): domain Bacteria; phylum Bacteroidota; class Bacteroidia; order Cytophagales; family Spirosomataceae; genus JBBRNH01. The sequence continues at coordinate 18,322 of JBBRNH010000072.1, forward strand.
TGTATCAACCGTCGGCTGATTTCGACCCGGCGTTGGTGCGGGCGTTTGCCGGTGTTGAGGTGCTTCGTCGGCTGCTGGGCCTGGCGCAGTTGCCGCTGGTTATGAGTCTGGACCAGAAAAAAACGCTGCTCGACGAAGCGGCCCGGCTGGTGTTGGCGTATGGCACGTAAACCACACAAACCATGCTTTTAACTCTTTCGCTGGTGCTGAGTTTGTCGGGCGCACTGCCCGCCGACAGTATTCCCAAACGGGTCAGTCTGCTGCCGTTGCCGCTGGTATATTACACGCCCGAAACCCGGCTGGCCTACGGTGCGGCCCTGACCGCCACGTTCCGATTCAAGCGGGATACCGACGCGCTCAGACTTAAAACCCAACCGGCTGATTCTGTGGTGATTCGTCCGTCGCAGATCACGTTTGGTGTGGCTTATACCCAGAACCAGCAATTGCTGTTTTACCTGCCTTTCCAGATTTTTTACGACCGGAACCGCTACTTCTTCACCGGCGAAGCGGGCTATTACCGATACAGTTATTACTTTTTCGGAGTCGGGCAGCGGGAGGTGCCGCGCGAACTCTACGGGGTCAATTACCCGCGCATCCGGCTCAACGCCTTCCGGCAAATCGCCAGTCTGAACCGGGGAAAACTCTACGCCGGGCTGCGCTATCAATATGAAGATTTCCGGGTTACGACCACCGAACCGGGCGGTTTGCTTACCACCGGGGCGGTGCCGGGCGGGCGCGGCAGCCGGTTGTCGGGCGGGGGGGTGGGCCTGTTTTATGATTCCCGCGATCAGGTATTTTTCCCGCGCCGGGGCATTGTGGCCGACATCACGGGCCTGATTCGCAACCGGGCTACGGCCACTAATCCCGCCGACGCTTCCACGACCTTCGACCGCTATGCCGCCGATGTATCGTCATATCATGCGTTGGGCCGCCATACCGTGCTGGCTGTCAACTACTTCGCCAATTTTACGGCGGGCGTGGCTCCGTTCAATGCCATGTCGCTGCTGGGCGGCACCAAACGGATGGGGGGCTATGATGAAGGTCGGTTTCGCGACAAAAACGCGGCACTGGTGCAGGCCGAACTCCGGTTCGATGTCTATAAACGGCTCGGCGCGGTGGTCTTCGGCGGGGTTGGCATCCTCGGCGATAACCAACAACTGTTGCGGGCCAATGACCCCAAAACGGCTTACGGCGCGGGGCTACGGTTCACCATCAACCAACGCGACCACCTCAACATCCGGGTTGATTATGGCATCGGCAGTGCGCCCTACACCGACGAAACGGGCCGGGCCGTACCGTCGAACGGGCTGTATGTGACCATCGGCGAAGCCTTCTGAATACCCATAATCTGTTATCTTGCGGGAATGTCATTCCGAAAAACGCTGTACCAACTCACGCACTGGGAAACCTGGGATTACCGCATCAAGCTCGTGCCGCTGCTGCCGGTTTGGTTTTGGTATTGCCTGCGGTCGGGGTCGTGCTGGTTTTTTACGGCGGCCAACCCCGGCCTGACCTTCGGCGGTTTTCAGGGCGAATCCAAACGCGAGATGTATGCCCAACTGCCGCCCGGAAGCTACCCCCGAAGCCTGTATCTGTCGCCCGCGCTGCCGGTTGCCGAAGCCGAAAAACAGGTTATGACGCACTACACCTATCCCTTTGCCGTGAAGCCCGACGTGGGCATGATGGGGCTGCTGTTTCGCCGGATTGACTCGCCCGATGCCTTCCGGCAGTACCACCGGGCCGTACCAACGGATTATATCGTGCAGGAATTGATTCAGTATCCCATCGAGGTGAGCGTGTTTTATTACCGCTTTCCGGGGGCTTCTACCGGCACCATCACCGGCTTTGTCCGCAAAGAATTTCTCGAAGTCATTGGCGACGGACAATCCACGTTGCGGGCCTTGATGGAGCGGTACGACCGGGTAAATTTCCGGCTTGGTGAGATGCGGGCCAAACACGCCGACCGGCTCGATTATGTGGTTCCCAACGGTGAAACCTACTGCCTGAACTACGCTCTGAACCTGACGCGGGGCGGACGGTTGGTGAGCTTAGCCCACGAAAAAGACGCGCAACTGCTGGCCGTCTTTGATAAACTCAGTCACTACACAAACCAGTTTTTTTTCGGGCGATACGACATCAAATGCCAGTCAGTGAGCGACTTAAAGCAGGGCCGAAACTTTTCGATTATTGAGTTCAACGGGGCCGGGGCCGCTCCGCACCACGTTTACGGCAACGGCAATTCGCTGGGGCAGGCTTACCAGATTGTGCTGCACCACTGGCAGATGCTGTACGAAATCTCGCGCGATAACCACCGGCTTGGGGTGCCGCACTGGTCGTTTTGGCGGGGCTGGCGGTTTCTGGCAGACTCCGAACTACACATCCAGAAACTCCGGCGGTTAGAGACCCGAATTCAGTAGAAAAATGACCATCAGTATCATCATCCCGACCTATAACGAAGCCGCTACCATTGAGCGGTTAGTGCAGGATTTGCGGCAACATGGCGGCAGTCAGGTTGTCCAGATTTTGGTTGTGGATGCCAACAGCCCCGACAACACCGCTACCGTTGCGGCCCGGGCCGGAGCCACCGTGCTGACCGCGCCGAAGCCGGGCCGGGCCGCCCAGATGAACTACGGAGCCAGCCGCACTATGGGCGAGGTGCTGTATTTTGTTCATGCCGACGTGAGTATCAATCCCGATTTTGTGGCCGACATCGAAGCCGGGGTTCGGGCAGGATACGATGCGGGCTGTTATCGGTTCCGGTTCGATTCGGACAAGCCCATGCTGCGGCTCAACAGCTACGGCACCCGGTTTCCGGGTCTGATGAGTCGCGGAGGAGATCAGACGTTGTTTATCACCCGGACGCTGTTTGACCGGCTCGGCGGGTTCGATGAGACCTTTGTGGTGATGGAAGATTTCGAGATTATCATCCGTATCCGGCAGGTGGCGCGGTTTCTGATCGTGCCGAAAGATGTGCTGGTGTCGGCCCGCAAATACGATTCCAATAGCTGGCTGCGGGTGCAACTCGCCAACCTGACCGCGTTTTCGCTGTTTTTCCTGAAAGTCTCGCCCACCCGCATCGCCCGGACGTACAAAGCCATGCTGCATTAACAGGTGATGCAAAAAATCCTCGTCACCGGAGCCAACGGATTTCTGGGCAGCCACTTAGTTCGTGAATTGCTTCATCGCGGCCATGCGGTGCGGACGTTGGTCAGGTCATCCGCCAACCGTTCGACGATCAACGAATTATCAACAGATAGCAGCGCGGTCGAAATTTGGCCGGGCGACATCACCCGGCCCGATACCGTGCGGGGCTGCGCCGAGGGTTGCGCGGTCATCATTCACGCGGCTGCGCTGGCTTCGGCCAACCCGGCCCGCAACCCGGCTCTGTGGGCGGTGAATCTGGGCGGCACCGAAACCATGATTCAGGAAGCTAAACGGGCTGCTGTTGAGCGATTTGTGTATGTTGGCACGGCCAATGTGTTCGGTTTCGGTACGCTCCAAAACCCCGGCAACGAGACCCGCCCCTTTGCCGGGCAGCACTACGGCTCCGATTATATGGACAGCAAGGTGGCCGCTACCAATGCCGTTTTGCGGGCTGTTTTGCAGGATGAACTACCCGCCGTGCTGGTGCATCCCACGTTCATGCTCGGCCCGATGGATGCCAAACCAACCTCCGGCCAACTCCTGCTCGAACTCTACCGGGGGCGGCTGATTGGCTACCCGGCAGGCGGCAAAAACTATATTCACGTGGCCGACGTATCTACCGCTACCGTAAACGCGCTGACAACGGGCCGCATTGGCGAATCGTATATTTTGGGCAACCAAAACATGAGTTATCGCGAAGCCTTCGCGCTGATGGCCGATATAATGGGCGTAAAACCGCCACGATTGCCGTTGCCGCCCGCCCTGGCCCGGCTCTACGGCGTGATTTGTGATGCACAGGCCCGGCTGACGGGTTGCCCGGCGATGGTGAACGGCACGATGGTTGCCATTGCTAACGACGGCCATTATTTTGGGTCAGAAAAAGCGATTACGGAGTTACTTTTGCCCCAAACGCCCATTGAACGGGCCATCAAGGAAGCTTTTGACTGGTTTCAAGCGAATAACTATGTTGTCTGAACTGCCCAACGTAACCGTAACAAACAAAGTGATTTCTGCGGGGCAAACAGCCCCGCTCCAACGACGTTCGACGCGGCAACCCCCCGCCACTACTGGCCCGTTTTCGGGGAAAGTAGCCATCGTAACCGGCTCTGAATCAGGCATTGGCCGCGAAACCGCCCGCGCCCTCTGCCAGCAGGGTGCCTGCGTGGTGCTGAATGGCCTGACCGCTGACCGCTTGGAGCAGACCCGGCGCGAGTTTCTGGAACAGGGTCATAGCGTAGTAGCGTGTTTGGCCGACGTAACCGATTATGACAACTGCGAGCGGCTTGTTGACACCGCGATTCAGGCGTTTGGGCAGGTGGATATTCTGATTACCAACGCCAGTATTTCGATGCGGGCGTACTTTGCCGATATGAAGCCCGATGTGTTTCGGCGGGTGTTAGACAGCAACGTGTATGGCACCGTTTTTCCGCTGAAAGCCGCCCTGCCGCATCTGCTCAACACGCGGGGCAGCGTCACGTTTATCTCCTCGATCTCGGCCCTGAACGGGATGCCAAGCGGCTCGGCCTATTGCGCCGGTAAAGCCGCCATGAGCAACTTAGCCCACACCCTCCGGCTCGAACTCCACGACACCGGCGTTCAGTTTGGTGTAGTACACATCGGTTTCACCCAAAACGATGCCGATAAACGGGTGCTCGACGCACAGGGTCAGCCCGTGCCGATTGCCCACCGGCCCCCGCGCTGGCAAAAATCACAGGCCCAGGTTGCCCAGATTATTCTGCGGCATATTCGTCGGAGAAAACAGCGCACCGTGATTTCGGCCCTGGGCAGGCTCATCGCGCTGGTACACACCCACTTGCCCCGCGTCGGCGATTGGGTGGTGCTGACGACGATTCGGCGGATGAGGAATTTTTATGAGTAGCTTGTCCGTAGTTGACTGACTACTATTGCCCCCCGGCACCGCCCCCGCCGGTGCTGCCCCCGCCAAAACGAAGGTCGGGGGGCTGGGCCTGATTATTGGCTATCTGGTTCACGGTCAGAGCCTCGGCCAGGTTCATCCAGTCGGGGCGGGCATCGTCGGGGGTGTCGGTGAAACCATATCGCGGGGTTCTCAGCCACCGAATCAGCAGCCCCGAAGCCAGCACCAGCACCGCCCCCGTAACGGCCCAATGCACCGATTGGGGCAGCAACGCCCCGTAATAATGCGCCGTTTGTACGGCTCCCGCCATGCCAAAACACGTCAGAATGAGCAACGTCCGGTTGCGGTTTCGCAGGCCGAAAAAGCCGTACAGTAACGGAATACCGAACGTAGTCAGCCAAAACAGAACCCGAAGCAGTGGGTTGCTATCGCCAGTTTTTGGCAGACCAAACAACGCGAACGTTTCGCCACCCTGCGCCACGAAGTAATTGCCGCAGACGAGCAGTGCAATCAACGAAAACCAGTCAGCATGAATCAGTGCATCGCTGAAATACACCTGATTGGTTTCGGTCAGCCGCAAGCGTGACGGGTGGGCTGTTGGCCGGGCTTTCGGTTCGGATTGTAGCCGTTGAGAGAGCCAGTACACCCCCGCCGAAAGGCCCATGCCGACAAACGGCCAGGCGTTTTGCCCCGCCGACGTGTCGAGTAATCGCTCAAAAACCAATCCGTACAACACACCCAGCAAACCGATCATCAGCAGCGGATCGCCGTAGCGGATAACGGCCAGCCCCAACACCGCCCCGGCCAACAGGCAGCGTTGCCAGAAGGTGCTATCGGGCCAGAATTCACTGAAGAGGCCATACAGCACGAAAACGATGCCCAGGATTATGAGCGCGTTGTCAATGCCGTTGCGGTAGTACCGATGCCGGTGAATAAGCCATTCTGCCGCGCCGATTGCGCCAATGCCGTACACGAGCAGAAACCAACCGATGTTGCTGCCCGGCTCAAAAAGTTCGCCGAACAGCATGAAACCACCTCCGCCCACAATCAGGGTAAAGGCAAACAGGCCGACTTCGGTAATAAAGTTTGTTTCGCGGAAATCAGACGGATACCCCGCCCGGATGGCTTCGCGTTGCGCGTCGGTCAGCAACGCGGCCCGGTGCCATTGGTCAACTTGGGTAAGCACGGCCCGGTTGCGGAGGGTGTTGGCGTTATAGGCGTTCATTTGGTGGTGAGCAGATACTGAATCAGCACCAGCCCGGACGCGATAAAATACAGCGCAATGACCAAGGTGTTGGCTGCGGGCAGGTAAGTAAAAAACAAATAGGTTAGCCCGATAAAGCCATACACGGCACCCATGAGCAGAAAAACCCAGTTGGCGGGGTCGGGTTTGGCAGTGGTTTGAGTGGGTTGCCGGGCGTAGCGGTCGGCAGCAAAACAGGCCAGCAGCAGGCCCAGCGTCACCGGCACCCGCCACGTCTCGAAGTTGAACAACCCGGCCAGCAACGCCACAAACAGCAGATTGCCAGCCAGCAGCATATATGTGAACGTGAAATGCGCTTTCATCCGTTGGCGGGCCAGCCCCTGCGCCACCACAATCAGCAGCAGTCCCATCGCCAGGGCCGAGGCCGTAACCCGCGCATCCACAAAGTTACCTTTTACATAAAATTCGAGCGGGCGAATGGTTACGCCGACCCACGAAATCAGGGCCGTGATGCCCAGACCCAGCACCCCCGCGTGATCGAACCGATAGGCCAGAGCCAGAAACAACAGCGCGGGCAAAAGCGTCACCAAGCCATAGCGCGTACCGAAAACCTGGTACTCATATTGCGCGTAGCCCTCGATGGTCAGAAACAGCAAACAGCCCAGGAGCAGCACCGGCCCGGCGAGTTTTGAGCGCGGCTCCACGTAGCGGGCCGAGACCGGCGGGCGGTTTTGCCAGGCCATCACAAAGCAACCGATGCACAGCAGCGACAGCCCGGCAAGTATCAGATTGGGGCCAATCTGATCGTATTGTTCGTAGAGCAGCCAGCCTAAGCCAGCGCTCAACAAACCAATACCGGCGTATAAAACACCGCGCAGTTCGTGATGCACCGAAAACGGTTTAAGCCGTTCATAATCAGCGATTCGGCGGGTTTGTTCGGGCGGTAAAAGGCCACTTTCGACGAGTTCGGTCAGTAGGGTTTCGGGGGACATAAATGGGTAAAACTGTGTTATTTGTGTATGATCGCTCGTCAAAAAATACAACTTACGCCCCGGTATTATTTAGATAACTTCCGCTACGTGCTGTCGTTCGTTGAGCGGCTATACGGTAAACTGCTCAACGAAGCCGAGCGCGATTTTTTGCAACGGTTTGGGTTGCTGACCGACGATGCCCAGTGTTTATATGTCCGGTTCAGCAACCGAACCGGGCGGGTTTTTCGTATCGGCAAGCTAACCTACCCCGAAATCACCGATTTGCCAGCCGCCCTCCACGAGTTATTACTAAATGGCTTTGTTGAACGGCTCGATGTCCGGCACGAACCCCTGTCGGGCGACGCACTCGGCGTGTTTACCAAACCCGAACTCTTAGAGCATCTGCCGCTCGGAGCCGAGGAAATTCGCAGTCTGAACAAACTTAAAAAGGAAGAACTCGTGCAGTACATCCGGCAGGAACTCAACTTCGGGGCGGTGGTTACGGCCCTGACGGCTCAGGAAACGGTCGTGTTTGTCAGGTTCGAGACGGAGGTAACGCTGCTAAAATACCTGTTTTTTGGCAATCGCGGCTCCGACATGACCGAGTTTGTGATGCGCGACATGGGCATGGCAAACTTTGAGCGGTATGACGAAGGCCTGTTTTCGGCACGCTTCAAAACCCGCAAAGAGGTAGAGGATAAACTGCTGATTTCGCTCACCAACGAGGTGTTTTATGAATTGAAAGCTGCCGAAACCCCCGCCGATGCTGTTTATAACTGGTTTATGAACTGGAACGAGACACGACCTAACCTGACTGATATTGCCCTGCCCGCCTACAACAAACTCGTCTGCCGGGTGGGGGCTTACTTAGAACGGCAGAAACTCCTTGACCAGGCTCTGACCGTTTTTGAACTCTCTGACCGGGTGCCAGCCCGCGAACGACGCACCCGGCTGCTGTTTAAAAGCGGTCTCACCGACGAAGCTCTCGCCCTCTGCGACGAGATTGCCGCAACCCCGCAAAACGCCGACGAACGGTATTTTGCGGATGATTTCAGGAATAAAATCCTGGGTCTTGCCGAAAAAAAACGCCCACGCAAAGCGACCACGCGGTTTTTGGCCGATGCCGACAGTGTGAACATCCCGGCGGGGTTTCGGCACCACGTCGAATCGGGCGTAATTCAGCACTATACCGAACAGGGCCAGAACGCGGCATTTACGGAGAATTACCCCTGGCGCGGGCTGTTTGGGCTGGTTTTCTGGGACATCATCCACGATGCCAACGTGCAGGCCATTCACCACCCGCTGCAACGCGCCCCGTCTGATTTTTACGCGCCCGATTTTTACCCCAAACGCGAAGAGCAGTTCAGGAAACGCCTGGCCGAACTGACCACCAACGACCATTGGCGGCAATACGTGGGCCGCACGTTTAATGCAAAACACGGCCTGACCAACGTGCTGGTTGACTGGAACGATGACCTGATGACGCTCATAAACCGCATCATCGAGCGGCTCGATATGGCGCAGTTGGGGCTGATTTTGCTGGAAATGGCCCGCAACGTCCGCGAACACACGCGGGGTTTCCCCGACTTGCTAACCTGGGACGATGCCGGTGGCTATGAATTTGTGGAGGTAAAATCACCCACCGACCACCTCGGCCCGCAGCAGTTGCACTGGCTTGAGTTTTTCCATACCATCGGCGTTCGGGCAAAGGTGGTGCGGGTGATTTGGTCGGTGTAGAGACGCAAAATATTGCGTCTCTACAGTTGCAATGCTTGCGCCAAATCCTGAATCAGATCGTCGGGGTGTTCTAAGCCAATCGAAATACGGAGCAGATTGACCGGCGTTTGGGGGGTGATGCCCTCAACGGTGGCCCGGTGTTCAATCAAACTCTCGACCCCGCCTAAGCTCGTAGCTTTCACGAACAACCGGGTTTTCTGGCAAACGGCAATGGCTTCGGCGGCCCCGCCCCGCACATCAATCGAGAGCATAGCCCCCGGCGCGTCCATCTGCTGCCGGGCCAGTTCGTAGCCGGGATGCGTGGGCAAGCCCGGATAATACACCTGTTCGATGGCCGGGTGATTAACTAAGTACTCAGCCACTTTTTGGGCCGTTTGCGTCTGCGCCCGCACCCGCAGAGCCAGCGTTTTCAGGCCCCGCAAGGTTAGCCAGCAATCAAACGGCGACGGCACCGCGCCCGCCATGCGTTGCAAAAACCGCACCCGTTGGGCCAGCGCACTGTCGGCATCCCGAAACACCAACGCCCCGCCCAGCACGTCGTTATGGCCGTTGAGGTACTTGGTGGTTGAGTGCATGGCAATATCACAATTCAGGGCCAGAGGGCGTTGCAACACGGGCGTAGCCCAGGTATTGTCGCAAACGACGGCGGCCCCGACCTCGTGGGCGAGTTGCGCCACGAGCAATAAATCGGTCATGGTCAGGCGCGGGTTCGAGGGCGTTTCTGTCCAGACGAGCCGGGTGTTTTCGCGCAGTGCGGCTTTCAGGGCGGCAAGGTCGGCCATGTCAACGCGGGTGTAGGTCAGCCCCCAGCCCTGAAACACGTGTTCGACTAAATTGGGCGTGTTATAATACGCATCGCGGGGCAGCACCACGTGGTCGCCGGGCGCGAGGGCTTGCAGGAGCGTCATGGTGGCGGCCTGCCCGGAGCCGAAACACACCGCCGTCTGCCCGTTTTCAAGAATGGCGAGGGCGCGTTCGAGGGTGTCGCGGTTGGGGTTTTTGCCCCGGCTGTATTCGTAGCCCGCGCCGTATTCGTAATTTTCGTCGCGCTCAAATTTTACGGACAGATAAATAGGCGGAACAACGGCCCCGGTGGGGTCAGACTCGTTGCCAGCGCGGAGAGCAAGGGTATCGAAGTGCATTGTGTTGGGGGCGTAGAGACTGGTGCGCTATACATTCGTCTCCCAAAATTATATGAAGTTGCTTATGGTTTATTCTTTTGTGTATTTCTTCTCGCGCCGACCACCCCCAACCCCCTCCTAAAACAAGAGGGGGCTTTTGCGAAGCCCTTTTTTTGTCCCCCTCCTGTTTTAGGAGGGGGTTGGGGGTGGTCAGCGCGAAATACTAAACAGATTCAATGTAAACAAAAACAAACGTAAAATTGCGTTTCTACAACACAATGCAAAAAATATTCCTGCCCGATGCGCCCGTCCCTGCCGGGCATTATTCACCCGCCGTTATCAGCAACGGCCTGGTGTTTCTGTCGGGAATCCTGCCCATTGACGCGCTGACCGGCCAGCAGTTTACAGACGCGCCGTTTGCCGAACAGGTGGCGGTGGTATTTCAGAACGCCGACCGATTGCTGACGGCGGCTGGTTCGTCGCTCAGTCAGGTGGTTCGCGTAACGGTCTATGTGGCCGATGGTGATCTGTGGAGTGCGTTTAACGAGCAGTTTCGGGTTATTTTTGGCGATCATAAACCCGCCCGGACGGTGGTTCCGGTGCCATCGCTGCATTTCGGCGCGTTGCTCGAAGTGGACATTATTGCTGAGGTATAAAATCCGCCTGAATTACGCCTGATCCATGAAAAAAATTCTGTTGCTTCTCTGCCTGCCCGCGCTCGGTATTACCCAACGCTGGCAGCCGCAGGTCAGCCATACCGAAGCCAATTTCCGGGCCGTGAGTGTCGCCAGTGCCGATGTCGTCTGGGTCGGTGGGTCGGGCGGGACGTTTGTCCGCACCACCGATGGCGGTAAAACCTGGACTCCGGGCCGCGTGGCCGGTGCCGAGACCTGCGACTTTCGCGATGTGCAAGCCATTGACGCACAGACCGCTTACCTGATGGCCGCTGGCCCGGCAGAGAAGGGTCAGGCCCGGATTTACAAAACTACCAACGGCGGACAATCCTGGGCGTTGATTTACGAAACCCGCCGGGCCGGTGTCTTTTTCGATTCGATGGAGTTCGGCGATGCCCAGACCGGAACCGTGATGAGCGACCCGGTAGATGGCAAGTGGTTTATCATTCAGACGCGGGACGGGGGCGCATCATGGCAACAAATTCTGCCCGATAAACTGCCCGTATTGCAATCTGGCGAAGCGGCTTTTGCCGCCAGTGGCAGCAGTCTGGCCGTGCGCGGCTCCCGCATCTGGATTGGATCGGGTGGGGGCAGGGCCGGAGCCGGGCGCGTGTTTTTCTCCCAAAACGGCGGGCAGTCGTGGGATGTATCTCGAGCGCCGATTTTTGCCGGGCCAACGGCGGGCATTTTCGGGCTGTGGTTCGATGCGTCGGGGCAGCGCGGCTTAGCCGTTGGCGGTGACTATAAAGCAGAGACCGCCCCGGCCATTACCGTCTCGATCAGCAGCGACGCGGGCCGGACGTGGCAAATCGGCGGAGCCACCAACCCACCCGGTCTGAAAGAAGGCATTAGCCAGCTTGCCGACGGGCGCATGATTGCCGTTGGCCCGGCGGGGACCAGTATCTCGCCGGATTTTGGCATCAGTTGGCAAGCCATTGACCGTTCGGGATTTCACGCTATTTCGTGCGTGGGCGGGCAGTGCTGGGCCGTTGGTGCAAAGGGCATAATTGCCGTGCTGCTGTCAGATAAAATAGACTAAAATAGACGTAAGCAGTTCGTGGTTTGTAGTTTTGTAAATACTGTAATAATCTTATAATCAATCACTTGACCTGCGGAACCACGAACTACAAACTAATTTAACCGAAGTACTTAAAGTCGGGTAATTTCAAAAATCCGGGTAGTTATTTAGGTAGTTTGCTGCCCACCGCCCCTCGGCTGTGCCGTTTCAGGCGGGAAGTCCGTTCATGCACGTATGCCCACAGCCGAGGGGCGGTGGGCAGCAAACCCCGTTCCGCCAAAAATAAACGTACCTGAATAGTTACAAATCCGGCTTATATCACTGTCAAATATGGGCTTGCCTGATAGCATTGATGATGTGAATGTCTCTTGACGCTATACTGCCGTACCTTTGCCCCTATGTTACAAAATGATTTACTGCTCCGGGCCGCGCGGGGCGAAACCGTGGAGCGGGTTCCGGTCTGGATGATGCGGCAGGCGGGCCGGATTCTGGCCGAATACCGGGCTGTGCGTGAGCGGGCGGGCAACTTTATTACGCTTGCCAAAACGCCCGAATTAGCCGCCGAAGTGACCATTCAACCCGTTAATCTGCTGGGTGTTGATGCCGCCATTATTTTTTCGGATATTCTGGTCGTACCCGAAGCAATGGGCCTGCCCTACGAAATGGTTGAAAGCCGGGGGCCGGTGTTTCCCGAAACCATTCGTACCACCGCCGACCTCGCCCGGCTGCGTGTGGCCGATGCCGAAACTGATTTAGGATATGTTTTGGCTGCTATCCGGCTGACCAAGCAGGAGTTAGCGAATCGGGTGCCGTTGATTGGCTTTGCCGGTGCGCCGTTCACCATTTTCTGTTATATGACCGAAGGGAAAGGCTCAAAAACGTTTTCGGTCGCCAAGAAACTGCTCTACACTGACCCTGTTTTTGCCCACGCCCTGCTGCAACGCATCACCGACAGCACGATTAGCTATTTACAGGCCCAAATCAGGGCCGGGGCCGATCTCGTTCAGTTGTTTGATTCCTGGGCCGGGATTCTCTCGCCCGCGCAGTACGAAACGTTTTCGTTGCCGTATATCCGGCAGATTTGCGCGGTTCTTGCCGCCGAACAGCCCCAAACGCCCGTAACGGTTTTTGCCAAAGGTGCGTTTTTTGCCCGGCAAGCCATCGGTCAACTGCCCTGCGCAGTGATTGGTTTAGACTGGAACATGGACGCGGCAGAATCGCGGCAGTTGATTCCCGGAAAAACCCTGCAAGGCAACCTTGACCCCTGCGTTCTCTACGCTGATTTTGGGCAAATCCGGGCCGAAGTGAAGCAGATGCTCGCGGCTTTCGGAACGGAACGATACATCGCTAACCTCGGTCACGGTATTTATCCCGACACTAACCCCGACGCGGCCCGGTGTTTTGTGGAAGCGGTTAAGGAGTTATCTGTTTGAGGTAGCGCGGGTGGAAACCCGCGAAAAAGTAACGCGGGGGTCAAGGTTGCCTTGCAGGGTTTTTCCGGGAATC
>JBBRNH010000073.1:0-30686 GCA_038230415.1 Cytophagales bacterium
CAGCTACTCAGTGGGCTTCGGCACACCGGCGGGCTACACGGCCACGACGGTGAACGCACCGGGCAGCACGAGTGCCACCGACAGTGATCTGAACCCGGTAACGGGTCGGTCAGGCAGCATCACGCTGTCCTCTGGCGAATACAATCCGACGCTTGACGCAGGCTTCATCCTGCTGCCGATGGCTAAACTGACGGTAAGCAGCGCAACGGTCTGCGCGGGAGCCACGGCAACGTTGAGTGCCAGCGGCTGTACGGGTAACATTACCTGGTCGGCTGGCACCACACCGTCGAGCGGTACATCGGTCACGGTGTCAACGGCGGGTCTGACGGGTATCACGAGCCAGACGGTGTTAAGCTACACGGCTACCTGCACGGTGGGCAACAGCGCAACAACGGCGGTCGGCACGGTAACGGTGAATCCGGTGCCAAGCCTGACGCTGACGGCCTCGCCAAGTCAGACCGTTACGGCGGGCAACAGCGTGACGCTGACGGCCAGCGGCTGCGCGGGCGGCACAACCACCTGGTCAACGGGTGGTGCCGACAACGGTAAAGCCAGCATTGTGGTCATGCCGGTTACGGGATCAAATCCGTATTCGGCTACCTGCACCACGCCGGGCGGTTGCACGGGTAGTGCCAGCATCATTATCACCGGCTTAGAACCAAGCAGTTTGGTGGTCACGAGTGCGACGGTCTGTGCGGGCCAAACGGCCACGCTGACGGCGATGGGCTGCAAAGGCAGCGTGTCGTGGTCTCCGGGAACAAATCCATCGAGCGGCAGCATGGTCATGGTATCAACCACGGCGTTGAGCGGCATCACGAGCCAGACAGTGCTGAGTTACACGGTGACGTGTACCAATGGAACGACCACAACGGCCATCAGCACGGTAACGGTGAACCCACAACCGAGCCTGACCATCACGGCTAATCCGGGCGAGATCGTCACGGCGGGCAGCAGCGTCACGCTGACGGCCACAGGTTGCACGGGTGGCATGGTCAACTGGTCAACGGGTCAGCAGAACGTGATGAGCGTGGTTGTGCCGGCGGGCAGTATAGCGGGCAGCACGATTTATTCGGCCACGTGCATCACGCCATCGGGTTGCACCGACACGAAAAGTATCGAGATTATGACGTTGGCGGCAGCCTGCAATCTGGCGGTAACAGCAACCAAAGGTGTCTGCGACCCGGCCACGAATCAATACGCACTGACGGGGAGTATCTCGGCAACGGGTTCTGTGGGTGTAACGTCGGTAACGGTGAGCAGCGGTGGTAAAACGGCGGTGGTGAGTCTGAGCGGCAACGGCCCGGCCAGTTACACCATAGCGGGGTTAGCCTCTGACGGGGCAGTTCATGTCGTGAGCGCGGTCAGCAGTGCGAGTGTATGCGGGTCGGCTTCAACAGAATACACGGCCCCCCAGAGTTGCTCAACGGCTCCGCCAATTCAGATATCAGTGACGAGTGCTACGGTCTGCGCCGGAACAACGGCCACGCTGTCGGTGAGCGGCTGCACGGGTACGGTAAACTGGAGTGGGGCGGTCGGCGCTCCGGGTACGAATCCGTCAAGCGGCACATTGGTCACGGTATCAACAGCGGGTTTGACGGGTATCACGAGCCAAACGGTGTTGAGCTACACGGCGACCTGCACGGTGGGTAACCAAAGCGGCACCGCTATTGGCACGGTAACGGTCAACCCCGTGCCGAGCATGACGCTGACGGCTTCGGCACCGACCTGCACGGGGGCCACCTCGCTCACCAACGGCACCGTAACGCTGTCTCCGCTCGGCGGCAGCAGCACGGCGGGTCTGACCTATCAGTACTCGATTGGTGGCACGGCGTTTAACCCGGCAACGGCGCAACCCACTCCGGCGGCTACCATTCCGGGCAACGGACAGATTGTGACCGACGCTACGGAAGGCATCACCTACTGGGTTCAGGTGAAAAACCAGTCGGGCTGCTTGACAGAACTGAGCGTGATGGTCCCCTTCTCGAATTGCGGTTGCCCACCGCCGGTTTGCGTGCCAATCAGTGTTAAACGGGTCAGCACGCGCGGTACGCGGTAGTTGCGGTAATGGATTCAGTGATGGTACACTACGGCCCGGCTACCAGTCGGGCCGTAGTGTTTTTGTGGTATTACCCACAATCAGACCGGCTGGTGAATCGGCCCCGCACTCAACTTTTCAAGCGGCATTTGGGTTAAAAAAACAGGCCGATGTATTTATTGGCTACTTTTGCGGCTCTGAAATCGCCGTTGTACCAACCGACTATGCTAACCATCAGCAATTTACAAGCCGCTATCGGCGATAAACAAATACTGAAAGGAATCAATCTGACCGTAAATGCCGGCGAAGTTCACGCCATTATGGGGCCAAACGGCTCCGGTAAAAGTACCTTAGCCAATGTGCTCGCCGGTCGCGAAGACTACGAAGTAACGGGTGGCAGCGTTGAGTTTGATGGTAAAAACCTGTTTGACCTCTCGCCCGAAGACCGGGCCGCCGAGGGTATCTTCCTCGCGTTTCAATACCCTATCGAGATTCCCGGCGTAACAACGGTCAACTTCCTGAAAACGGCCATGAACCAAATCCGCAAGTACCGGGGGCAGGAGCCGATGGATGCGGTGCAGTTTCTGAAGCGGATGAAAGAAAAAATGGCCCTCGTCAACATTGACCAATCACTGTTGAGCCGGTCGCTGAACGAAGGGTTTTCGGGCGGGGAGAAAAAACGGAACGAGATTTTCCAGATGGCGATGCTCGAACCCAAACTCGCCATCCTGGACGAAACCGATTCGGGACTCGACATTGACGCGCTCCGCATTGTGGCCGAGGGCGTAAACAAACTGCGCTCGCCCGAACGCGCCACCATCGTGGTGACGCACTACCAGCGGCTGCTCGACCATATCGTGCCGGATTACGTTCACGTGCTGTACAAAGGCCGCATTGTGAAATCAGGCCCGAAAGAACTCGCCTACGAACTCGAAGAAAAAGGCTACGACTGGATTAAAGCGGAAAACGAAGCTGCGTAATGATGTATGATGTATAATATAGGGTGTATGATATGTACATCCTATATCATACATCTTATACCATACATCCTATATCTTTATGATGAACGATTTTAAATCACAGCTTGTCTCCGCCTTCCAGGTCAGCGAAACCCTGCTCAACGGCGCGGCAGAACTTCCCCTGCACCAAATTCGGCGGGCCGCCCTCCGAACCTTCGAGCAGATTGGTTTCCCGACTATCCGGCACGAAGAATGGAAATACTCCAGCGTGGCCGCGCTTGCCAAAGAAACCTTTGACCTGAGCGGAAACAGCCGCTTTACGGCTGATGACCTCGGCCCGCTGCACATTCCCAACCTCGACGGTAACATTCTGTACTTCGTCAATGGCCGTTACCGGGCCGACCTGTCGCGGATTGTCAGTTCGCCTGACGATTTGATAATCAGTTCGTTGGCTGAGGCCCTGAAGGCAAATCCCGATGAGGTGGGTACGTATTTCTCGCGCTATGCCGATTTTCAGGACAACGCCTTCACCGCACTCAACACCGCCTTAGCCGCCGATGGTGTGTTTATCCGGGTGCCGGACAACCGCACCGTGGCCGAGCCGGTGATTGTCCGGTTTATGGTGGATACCCGCGAGCAAAACCACGCCATCCATCCCCGCAACCTGATTGTGCTGGGCCAAAACGCCGAACTCACCGTTGCCGAATCGTTCAGAACCCTCGGCAACGGCAAAGCCCTGACCAACATCGTGACGGAGATTGTGCTGGGCCGCGATGCCCGGATGCAGTATTACAAAGTCCAGAACGACGGCGACGAGGCCCACCACATCGGCACCACGCAGGTGCAGCAGGCCGACAACAGCCATTTTTACGCGACAACCGTAACGCTCAACGGCAAATTTGTTCGCAACAACCTGAACATCGTGCTGAACGGGCAACACTGCGAAGCGTTTATGTACGGGTTATATATCCCGAACGGGCGGCAACACGTTGATAACCACACCCTTGTTGACCACGCCACACCCAATTGTTACAGCAACGAACTCTACAAAGGCATCTTGGGAGACCGCTCAACGGGGGTCTTCAACGGTAAAATATACGTTAGGCCCGACGCGCAAAAGACCAACGCCTATCAGTCGTGCAAAAACGTGGTGACCTCGCCCGATGCCTCTATGAACACCAAGCCGCAGTTGGAAATCTACGCCGACGACGTGAAATGCTCACACGGCACCACCACCGGCAAACTCAACGACGAAGCCCTGTTTTACCTGCGATCGCGGGGGATTCCGCTGGCCGAAGCCAAAACGATTCTGATGTATGCCTTTGCCGAAGAAGTCCTGAGCCACATCAAAATCGAACCAATCCGGGCGTACCTGTCTGACATTGTGCGGGAGAAATTAGCGATGTGAGTTACCGCGATTAAATAGAAAAGTGCATCCGTTTCCCTACTATTGTGTCAATACTACACGTTTTCGATTTATCACGCCGTTTATGCCAGCAGCGTATCAACATACCACCCGTGTTCTTGTTGCCTTAGATTGCATCATCTTTGGGTTCGATGGGGAAGCCCTGAAGTTGCTGCTCATCAAGCGGAATTTTGAGCCGGAATGCGGAAAATGGTCATTGATGGGGGGGTTTCTGAACCAGACAGAAGACCTCGAAACCGCTGCCCGCCGAATTTTATTCGATCTCACCGGCCTGAATAACAACTACTTAGAGCAACTCCAAACCGTTGGCACCGTAAACCGCGACCCCGTTGAGCGGACGATCTCGGTGGTCTATTATTCGCTCGTCAACATCGAAGATCAGGACACTGCCGCCATCGCGGTTCATCAGGCATCCTGGATTCGTTTAGCCAACAAACCCGCCCTCATTTTTGACCACGATCAGATGGTGGCAACGGCCCTGCAACGCCTGCGATACAAAGCAGCCCTGCACCCGATTGGGTTTGAACTGCTGCCCGCAACATTCACCATTCCTCAATTGCAGAAACTGTACGAAGCCATTTATGATACCCAATTAGACCGGCGAAACTTCAGCCGTAAAATTATGGCGACGGATTTGCTGCTCGGAACGGGAGAAAAAGATGAGCGGTCAAGCACCAAAAAAGCGCAGCTCTACACCTTGAACGCCGAAAAATACCGGCAGTACTTGGGCGGGAATCTCACCTTCCTGCCCGAACTGGCAGCCATGAAGCCCGTATAAACAACCTTTGGTATGAAAAATCAGTATGTCATTGGGGTTGATTTCGGCACCGACTCCGTCCGGGCCTTGCTCGTTGACGCGCACACGGGCGAGACCGTTGGCACTGCCGTTCATGACTACGTCCGCTGGAAACAGGGCCTGTACTGCAACCCGGCCCGGTCGCAGTTTCGCCAGCACCCGCTCGATTACCTCGACGGGCTGGAAGCCGCCATTACCGGCGCACTCGCCAATGCCCCCGACCACGTTCGGGCGCAGGTGGTTGGGATTTCGATTGACACCACCGGCTCTACACCCTGCGCCGTGGACGAGACCGGCCTGCCCTTAGCCCTGCGCTCCGACATGGCCGACAACCCCAACGGGATGTTCATCCTTTGGAAAGACCACACTGCCAACGCCGAAGCCGACGAGATCAACCAACTCGCGCACCGTTGGCCGGTGGACTACACAAAATACGTCGGCGGTATATATTCCTCGGAGTGGTTCTGGGCCAAAATCCTGCATACCCTCCGCGCCGACGAAGCCGTGCGGCAACGCGCCTTCTCCTGGGTCGAACACTGCGACTGGATGTCGGCCACGCTGACGGGCAATACCAACCCGCTCACCCTCCGGCGGTCGCGCTGCGCGGCTGGTCACAAAGCCCTCTGGCACAGCGAGTTCAGTGGCTTGCCGTCTGATGAGTTCCTGACCCGGCTCGACCCGTTGCTGGCTGGCCTCCGTGACCGGCTCTTCACCGACACCTACACCGCCGATCAGCCGATGGGTCACCTGTCGGCAGCCTGGGCCGCAACATTAGGGCTGTCTGCCGATGTCGTGATTGGCACGGGGGCGTTCGACGCGCACATGGGCGCGGTCGGGGCCGAAATCGAACCCTACACCTTTGTACGGATTATCGGCACCTCGACCTGCGACATTCTGATTGCTCCCAACCCGGTTGCCGGGCCGAACCAAACCGGCGACCGGCTGATTCGGGGCATCTGCGGGCAGGTTGACGGGTCGGTGGTGCCGGGAATGCTGGGGATGGAAGCCGGGCAGTCGGCCTTTGGCGATCTCTACGCCTGGTTTGCCCGCCTGCTGACCGGCCCCGTCCGCGACCTGCTCGGTACCGATGCCGCCGATACGATGCTGACCAAACTGATTCCGCATTTATCCGAACGGGCCGCACAACTGCCTGTTAATGAGACTGATATAATTGCGCTGGACTGGATAAACGGTCGCCGGACCCCCGATGCCAACCATACGCTGACGGCGGCTGTGACGGGGCTGAACCTCGGCACCGATGCCGCCCGTATGTTCAAGGCGTTAGTGGAGGCTACGGCTTTCGGCTCGCGGAGTATCGTGGAGCGGTTTATCGCCGAAGGGGTGCCGATCAATGCGGTAACGGCCATCGGCGGGGTTGCCAAAAAATCGCCCTTTGTCATGCAAACCCTCGCCGATGTGCTGAACAGGCCGATTCGGGTCGCTGCCTCCGATCAGACGTGTGCGCTGGGGGCGGCTATGTGCGCGGCTGTGGCGGCCCGCATTCACCCCACCATCGGGGCCGCGCAACGAGCGATGGGGTCGGGCTTTGATGTCACCTATAGTCCTCGTCCTGAGCGGGTTGCGGTTTATGACGCGCTGTATCAGCGGTATGTAAAATTGGGTGAATTTGTGGAGAATAGTACACCGGCTTCTATCCTAAAAACTAAACACGATGCGTAATCATAAAGAAGTAGACATCTGGTTTGTTACCGGAAGCCAGCACCTGTACGGCGAGGAAACGCTGCGGCAGGTGGCCGATCATTCGCAGGTCATCACCGAATTTCTGGATAATGTCCATATGATGCCCGTGCAGCACTTTCCCGTGCGGGTCGTTTTTAAGCCGGTTGTCAAAACGCCCGACGAGATTTATGCCATCTGTCAGGCGGCCAATGCCTCGCCGACCTGCGTGGGGATTATCGCCTGGATACACACGTTTTCGCCCGCCAAAATGTGGATTCGGGGACTGAGCATCCTCAACAAACCCCTGTTGCACCTCCATACGCAGTTTAACCGCGACATTCCCTGGGGCGAGATTGACATGGATTTTATGAACCTGAACCAATCGGCCCACGGCGACCGGGAGTTCGGGCATATCCTGACCCGGATGAATCAATCCGGGCCGGGCCGGGCTAATCGGGGTCTAAACCGCAAAATCGTGGTTGGTTACTGGCAGGAACCGGCAGTGGTTCAGCAAGTAGCCGACTGGGCGCGGGTGGCGGTGGGCGCACACGAGATGAAAACGCTCAACGTCGTCCGCTTCGGTGATAACATGCGGCAGGTAGCCGTGACCGATGGCGATAAGGTAGCCGCCGAAATCACGTTTGGTCTGTCGGTCAACACGCACGGCATCGGCGATCTGGTGGCCGTTATCAACCAGATGAGCGAGACCGACGTGGATGATCTGGTGGCCGAATACGCTGACTCATATATACTTATGGATTCGTTGCAGCGGGGCGGGGCGCGGCATGGCTCCCTGCGCGACGCAGCCCGGATTGAGCTTGGCCTGCGGGCGTTTTTGCAGGATGGCGGGTTTGGGGCGTTCACCGATACCTTTGAAGACCTGCACGGCATGACGCAGTTGCCCGGCATTGCCGCCCAGCGACTCATGGCCGACGGCTACGGGTTTGCCGGGGAGGGCGACTGGAAAACGGCGGCTATGGTGCGGGTCATGAAAACGATGGCAATCGGACTGCCCGGCGGCAACTCGTTTATGGAAGACTACACCTACCATCTCGACCCGACGAACTCACTCGTTCTCGGTTCGCATATGCTCGAAATCTGCCCCAGCATTGCCGAAAGCAAACCAGCCTGCGCGATTCATCCGCTCGGTATTGGTGGCAAGGCCGACCCGGTTCGGTTGATCTTCAACGCCCCGGCTGGCCCGGCCATCAACGTCTCGCTGATTGACCTGGGCAATCGGTTCCGGCTGATTGTCAACGAAGTAGAAGCCGTTGCTATCACCGAAGCGATGCCGAAGTTGCCCGTTGCCCGCGCCCTCTGGAAACCCCTGCCCGACATGGCTACCGGCTGCGCGGCCTGGATGATGGCCGGGGGCGCACATCACACGGTTTACAGCCAAAACCTGACCACGACCCATCTCGACGATTTCGCCGACATCTTCGGCGTAGAACTCGTGGTCATTGACCGGAACACGACCCTGCGGCAGTTCCGAAACGAACTGCGCTGGAGCGAAGGATATTATCGGTAGTGCAACCCCCAAAAACCCATGAAAAAGCAATTCATTACCCTGTTCTTCAGCATTATAGTTATATCAACAACCGCCCAGAACCGCGTCACGGTCAACGCCGGGGATGGCAAAACCGTGATTAACCGGCACATCTACGGGCATTTTGCCGAGCATCTGGGCCGGTGCATTTACGACGGATTTTACGTGGGCGAAGGCAACGCCAAAATCCCCAATACCAACGGCGTTCGGAACGACGTGGTGGCGGCTTTGAAGCGGCTGAAAATCCCGAATCTGCGGTGGCCGGGCGGCTGCTTTGCCGACACCTACCACTGGAAAGACGGCATCGGACCGAAAGCCAAACGCCCCTCAATGGTCAACACCTGGTGGGGCGGGGTCACGGAAGACAACAGCTTCGGTACGCACGACTTCCTGAATATGTGCGAGTTGCTCGGCACCGAGCCGTATCTGGCGGGTAACGTCGGCAGCGGCACCGTGCAGGACTTAACCGAGTGGGTGCAGTACGTCAACTTCCCCAAAAACAGCCCCATGTCTAACCTGCGGCAGCAAAATGGCCGCGCTACTCCCTGGAATGTGCGGTTCTGGGGCGTGGGTAACGAAACCTGGGGCTGTGGCGGCAACATGAAACCCGATTATTATGCCAACGTCTACCGGCAATACAGCACGTTTATGGCTCCGCAGGTGGGCAACGGGCGCATTTTCCGCATCGCATCCGGGGCCAATTCCGACAACTACGACTGGACCGAGACGCTGATGAAAAACATCCCGGCCAACATGATGGAGGGGTTAGCCATGCACCATTACTCGGTCATTGACTGGAACAAGAAAGGCCCCGCCACCGGATTTTCCGAAGATCAGTATTTCCAGACCATGCAACGCGCCCTGCTCATGGACGAGCTGATCCAGAAACATTCGGCCATCATGGATCAGTACGACCCGCAGAAAAAAGTGGCCCTCGTGGTGGACGAATGGGGCGGCTGGTATGACGTGGAGCCGGGGACGAACGCGGGATTTTTGTACCAGCAAAACTCGATGCGCGACGCGATGCTGGCGGGCTGCACGCTCAACATCTTCCACAAACACGCCGACCGCGTTCGGATGGCGAATCTGGCCCAGGCCATCAACGTGTTGCAGGCCGTGATCCTGACCGAAGGCCCCAAGATGCTCCTCACCCCGACCTATCACGTGCTGGAAATGTACAATGTTCATCAGGATGCAACGCTGCTGCCGGTTGAGATTCAATCCGATGATTATCAGTTCGGTAACGACAAACTGCCCGCCGTATCAGCATCGGCCTCGCGGGATAAGGCCGGGAAAATTCATATCTCATTGGTCAACATCGACACCGGGAAACCACAGACGATCTCGGTCAGTTTGAGCGAGTTGACAGCGACGACCGTGACGGGTCGCATCCTGACGGCGGCTACCGTGCAGGCGCACAACACGTTTCAGAATCCCACTGCCGTGCAGCCGGTGGCGTTTACGGGTGCCAAGCTGAGCGGCAACGACCTGACCGTAACCCTACCGCCCGTGTCGGTGGTGGTGCTGGAACTGAATTAAACCCCGCCCTGACCATGTACCAGACTCTGAAAGACGAATGTTACGAGGCCAATATGGAGCTTCCCCGGCTGGGGTTAGTGTTGTTCACGTTCGGTAACGTCAGTGCCGTTGACCGCGACCGGGGCATGTTTGCCATCAAGCCGAGCGGGGTGCCGTACCCCAAACTCACCCCCGCCGACATCGTGATTTGTGATTATGACGGGCGGGTGGTGGATGGTACGCTGCGCCCGTCGTCAGACACCAAAACCCACGCGCTGCTCTACAAAACCTGGGCCGACATTGGCGGCATTGTCCATACCCACAGCACCTACGCCGTGGCCTGGGCGCAGGCCGGGCTTGACATTCCGGTCTTCGGCACCACCCACGCCGACCATACCCACCACGACATCCCCTGCGCCCCCGCCCTGACCGATGCCCAGATTGCCGGTGATTATGAACACGAAACCGGCAATCAGATTATTGATCTGTTTGCCCGGAAAGGACTGTCACACAACGAAGTAGAGATGGTTCTGTTGCAACATCACGGGCCGATTACGTGGGGCAAAACCGCCGAAAAAGCCGTTTATAACTCCGCCGTATTGGAAGAAATTGCCCGGATGGCCTACCTGACGCGGCAACTCAACCCCGACACGGCCCGGCTCAACGACGCGCTGCGGACCAAACATTACGAACGCAAGCACGGCACCAACGCCTACTACGGGCAGGGCTGCTGATTATTGACTAATCACTGCTTACTCCTAAACCTAACCCCCTCATGAAACTCGGACTCGAACCCACCGACTACGTTATTTTCTTAGTCTATTTCGTCATCGTTGCCAGCTACGGCTACTGGGTCTATCGCAACAAGGGCAAGCAAACCGCCGACAGCAAAGACTTCTTTCTGGCCGAAGGATCGCTGACGTGGTGGGCCATCGGCGCGTCAATCATCGCGTCGAACATCTCCGCCGAGCAGTTTATCGGGATGAGCGGGCAGGCGTTTCAGTTGGGGCTGGCGATCTCGGTTTATGAACTCGTCGGCGGGCTGTCGTTGGTGGTGATCGCCATTTATTTCCTGCCGATGTACATCCGCAACAAGATTTATACCATGCCGCAGTTTCTGCAACTGCGCTACGACAAACGGCTGGCTACGATTATGGCTGTATTCTGGCTGTTTCTGTACATCATGGTCAATCTCACGTCAATCATTTACCTCGGTGCGTTGAGTATCGAGAAAATGACCGGGTTCAGTTTTATGTTGTGCGCCCTGTTTCTGACCGTCTTTGCCGTCTTTATCACCCTCGGCGGCATGAAAGTAATTGGCTATACCGACGTGATTCAGGTGGTTTGCTTGGTGGTGGGTGGCTTAGCAACGACCTACTTGGCCCTGAATCTGCTTTCGGATAAAGTGGGTACGGGCGCGGGTCTGTTGGAGGGGCTGAGCCTGATTCGGCAGAAGGCCGATAGCCACCTGCATATGATTTTTGAGCCGGGGCAATACGCCGTTCACGATGGGCGCGGGGGCATGAGCGATGCGTATAACCAACTGCCGGGCATCATGATGTTTATCATTGGCGGGCAGTGGATCGTGAATTTTAACTACTTCGGCTGCAACCAATACATGATTCAACGCGCCCTCGGTGCCGACCTGCCCACCGCCCGCAACGGAGTGTTGTTTGCCGCTTTCCTCAAACTGCTGATGCCGTTTATCGTGGTGCTGCCCGGTCTGGCGGCCTACGTGCTGTTTCAGGAAAACGCCGATGTCGCTATCGTCGGGGGCATCACCGATACGAATCTGGCCGGGGTTGCCATCGTCAAGCCCGACAACGCCTACCCCGTGCTGCTCAACATTTTGCCGACCGGACTAAAAGGCCTAGCCTTTGCGGCTTTGGTGGCGGCAATTGTGGCTTCGCTGGCGGGCAAGGCCAACAGCATCTCCACAATCTATATGCTCGACATCCACCGGAAATTCTTCGAGCCGAACCTGAGCGAGAAAAAAACCGTCTGGTTAGGGCGGGTTGTCATTGTCATCTCGTTCGGTATCGCCCTGTTAATCAGTCCGTTATTGAAAAATTTTGGGCAGGGGTTTGAGTACATTCAGGAATACACCGGGTTTATCTCGCCGGGGATTCTGTGCATCTTCTTGCTGGGGATGTTCTGGAAACGGGCCACCGCCAACGGCGCACTGGCGGCTGCGATGCTGAGTATTCCGCTCTCGGCCCTGCTCAAATTTCAGGTGCCGACCATGCCGTTCCTGAACCGGATGGGAACCGTTTTCTGGGTTTGCGTGGTGGTGCAGGTCGCCATTAGCCTGCTCGAATCGCGGGGGAAAAACAGCCCGAACGCCTTTGCCGTTGACAGCACCTGGTTCCGTACCAATCTGCCGTTTCGGTTGGGTGCGCTCACCGTTTGCGGACTGCTGGCAGTGGTGTACGTCGTTTTCTGGTAATGCCTGACCAATTGGTTGGCTCACATAATCCGGTCGCTGTGTTCGCTGGCAAACGCCGACCACGCGCCTTTCCGGTTCTTGGCGTTCGAGACCACCGGCATCGCGTTCTCGTGAAAATGGTGGCAGATGGCGATTGCCAGCGCGTCGGTGGCATCAAAAAATTCGGGAGCTAATTTTTCGCCTAACAGATGCTCCACCATCTGCGACACCTGCTCTTTGGTGGCGTTGCCGTTGCCCGTTACGGACTGTTTCACTTTCCGGGGGGCATATTCAACAATCGAGATATTACGCGACAGCGCAGCAGCCATCACCACGCCTTGCGCCCGGCCCAATTTGAGCATCACCTGCACGTTCTTGCCAAAAAACGGGTCTTCAATCGCCATCTCGTCGGGCTTGTTGTCGTCAATCAGGCGGGCTATTGTCTCGTGCAGCTTTTGCAGTTTAAGCTGGTAGGTCGTGTATTTGTTGAGCTTGATAACCCCGTACTGAATCATCCTGATTTTGCCTTGCAAAACGCCAATCACGCCGTAGCCCGCAATCTGGGTGCCGGGGTCAACGCCAAGAATAATTTTCTCGGTCGGGATTGGGGGCGTAGTTTTGGGGCTGGCTGAAACCATTGTCGGGCGATGCTGTTTTCTGCAAAGTAACGTTTTCTTCCCTGTTTTGCTACCTCTTTGCTACCTCAGATACCAAAAATAGCCTTTTTCTGGCTCAAAGCGGCCCTGTTTGCCGGGTTGCTGGCCTACATCGTTTACCGAATTCGGCAGCAACCGTTCGACTGGCCGTTGGTGCAAACGCAACTCGCAACGGTGGCGTACCCGGGTTGGTGGCTGGCGGGACTCGTGCTGCTCATGCCCCTGAACTGGGGTCTGGAAGCCCGGAAATGGCAGCTTCTTATCCGTTCCGTCGAAGCGATTTCATTCGCCGAAGCGTATCAGGCTGTTTTGGCCGGTACGTCGCTGGGCTTTGCCCTGCCCGCCATCGTGGGCGATGCCGCCGGGCGGGTGCTGGCGTTGCGGTCGGGGAGCCGGGCCGGTGGAGTAGTTGCGTCATTAGTGTCGGGCGGGTTGCAATTTTACGTGGCCGTTGGCTTTGGGGCGGTGGCGTGGGCCTGGCAGGTGCGTTCGGTGCCGGGGCGAGATACGGTGTCGGGCCGGGTGTTGCTGGCGTTGCTGGCCGGTATGACGCTGACGGGCGCGTTGCTGTTGGTATTTCGCCCAAAAATTGGGACTGTGAATTTGCCGGTTGTGGGCCGGTTTGCGCTGCCGCCGTTCGCTACCTTGCCGGTACCGCTGGGACTGGCCGTGCTGCGGTATCTGACGTTTTCGCTCCAGTTTTATTTCGCGCTGAATCTGTACGGCCTTGCCTTGCCCGCGCCCGATACTGCGGCTGGAATCGGGCTGGTGTTTCTGGCAAAAACCATCACGCCTGCGTTCAATGTGCTGAGTGATCTGGGTGTTCGGGAGGCAGCCGCGCTGTGGGTGTTTGCGCCATACAACCTGCCCGCGCCGGTGCTGATTTTGGCAACACTCACGCTCTGGGCGGCCAATGTGCTGCTGCCGGTGCTGGTGGGGTTGGTTTGGGTGTGGCGGCTGAATTTGTCAAAAATATGATCGTTTTTCTGCTCACAATCAGCGTTTTATACGCATTCTTTACCCTTGCCCTTGCCATAACCTGGTGGCGAATCCCGGTGCAAACGGCCCGGCCCGATGTCAATGCACAGCCCGGAGCCTTGCCGCGCATCACCGTTGTGATTCCCGTTCGGAACGAAGCCGCCAACCTGCCCGCGTTACTGGCTGACCTGAACGCCCAGACTTACCTCAATTTTGAGGTCATCGTGGCCGACGATGCCTCCACCGATGGTACGCTTGCGATTGCCCAATCGTATGCCGCACAAAGCCGTTTCTTGCTCACGCCCTTGCCGTTGTCGGACATAAAAACGGCTTCGCCCAAAAAACGCGCCATCACCGAAAGCATCCGCATCGCCACCGGCGACCTGATTCTGACCACCGATGGCGATTGCCGCGTGGGGCCGGGCTGGGTGGCCGCCTTCGCCGATTTTTATGCCCGACACCAACCAAGAATGATGACCGGCCCGGTTACGTTTACCAACACAAACACGGTGTTCAGCGCATTACAAACCGTTGAATTCGCCAGTCTGATCGGTTCCGGGGCCTGCACACTGGCCTGGGGCCGCCCAACGATGTGTAACGGGGCTAACCTGTGTTACGAAAAACGGGTCTTTGCCGAAGTCGGCGGGTTTGCCGGGGTTGACCATCTGGCATCGGGCGATGATGAACTGCTGATGCACAAGATTGCCGAACAATACCCAAACGGGGTTCGTTTCCTGAAAAACCGGGCCGTTATTGTCGAGACTGACGCGCATGGCTCGTTGCAATCGTTTTATAATCAGCGGAAACGCTGGGCGAGTAAATGGCGTACTTACCGGAGTTGGCAACCCTCGGTGCTGGCGGTGTTTGTGTTTTTGAGCAACGTGGCCCCGGTGCTGGCATTGGTTGGCTGGCTACTCGGCTGGTGGGGTGGGGGCGTGCCGTTGACGGTGGCCGCGATGAAGGTGTTGCCGGAGGTTTTGTTTTTAGGCAGTATTCTTGTTTTTTTACAAAAAAAATGGGCTGTTCCCTGGATTTTACCAACGGCGGCAGTCTATCCGTTCTACGTGATTTTCTTCGGTTTAGCTGCCCAGCGCAAAGGCTACCAATGGAAAGGACGAAACTTACAGTAGCCGGTTTGCGGTTTCGAGCATACAGCCGTCAGTAGCATATCATCAACCATAAACTGAACACTGATCTTGTCTTTTTTCCTTCATAAGTCGAACATTCTGCTCCGAACCGTTTACCCGGAGTTTACGTGGCGCGTGGATAATGACCATGAACCAACGATTTACCTCACGTTTGACGACGGCCCGATACCCGATGTGACCGAGTTTGTGTTGGAGCAGTTGGATAAATTTGCGGCTCAGGCTACGTTTTTCTGCATTGGCGATAACGTTCGCAAACACCGCGACGTGTTTTACCAGGTCGTAGAAGCCGGGCATCTCATTGGCAACCACACCTTCAACCACCTCAACGGCTGGAAAACCGACGATGAACGCTATCTTGAAAATATCCAACAGTGCCAGCAGCAGTTGGGTATCGAAACCGCGCTGTTTCGCCCGCCGTATGGCCGCATCAAAAAAAGTCAGGCACTCGGTGTTCTGGGTGCGTATTCGGTGATTATGTGGGATGTGCTGTCGGGCGATTTCGATCAGTCGCTGGCTGCTGAAGTTTGCCTGCGAAAAACTATTCATTACACCGAACCCGGCTCGATTGTGGTGTTTCACGACAGCCTCAAAGCCTGGCCTACGATGCGCTATGTGCTGCCCCGCGCCCTGGCTCACTTTGCCGAGCGTGGCTATCAGTTCAGGGCCGTGCCGCAACCAGAATACGTGTATGTTTGATAAAAGTCAAAACGGGGCCGCCCGTGCGGTCAAAAGTCTAATGTCGAAAGTCGGCTGACGCACGATAGACCCAACCTTTGACCTTCGACTTTTGACCTTCGACTTTTGACTTTCGACTTTCGACTTTTGACTTATTTCGATACCCACGCCCATATTTACGACGAAGCCTTTGCCGAAGACCGCCCGGCCATGCTCGCCGAGGCCCACCGGCAGGGCATTACCGAAATCTGGATGCCCAACTGCGACAGCACCACCATTGCCCCGATGCTCGAACTGGCCGATGCCGCCCCTGACCGCTACCGCCCCATGATGGGCCTGCACCCGACCTACGTGAACGAGACGATGGACAGCGAACTGCAAACAGTGGAAAACTGGCTCAACCAGCGTGATTTTCTGGCCGTTGGTGAAATCGGGCTGGATTTTTACTGGGACCTAACCCACGTTGACCGGCAGTTTGTGGCCTTTGAGACCCAACTCCGCTGGGCTGCTGAACGCGGGCTGTTTGTTTCGATGCACACCCGTTCCGGCCACACCCGTAACGCCTTCGCCGAAGCCGCCGACATGATCGAAAAACTGGCTTTGCCGGGCTTAACGGGCATTTTTCACTGTTTTGTCGGTACGCTCGATGAAGCCCGTCGCGCTGTTGAGATGGGTTTTCTGCTGGGTATTGGTGGGGTTTCTACATTCAAAAATGGGGGTTTAGATAAAGTTTTGCCCCATATTTCTCCTGAACACATCGTGCTGGAAACTGACGCGCCGTATCTGGCACCCGTGCCGCACCGGGGCAAACGCAACCAACCCGCCTACATCCCGGTTGTGGCCCGGCGCGTGGCCGAACTGATGGGTATCTCATTGGAAGACGTGGCCCGGCAGACGACGAAAAACGCCGTCTTGATGTATGCTATATGATGTATTGTATAGGATGTATGATGTATTGTATATGATCCGATTTCGGTATGCCACGTTTTTCAACTATATCCTACATCCCATATTCTATATCATACATCAAACGTCATACATCCCATATCATACACCGAATGTCAGTCTTAGTCATCTACACCGGCGGCACCTTTGGCATGGAATACGAGCCGAAAACAGGTCAGCTCATCCCGTTTAATTTTGAGCGTGTGCTGGACAAACTCCCCGAACTGAATCGGCTTGCGTTCTCGATTACGGTGTTGCCCCTGCCTGTTATTCTCGATTCGGCCAACATGACCCCGGCGGTCTGGGTCGAACTCGCCACCATTATCCGTGATGAGTATGACAATTACGGTAGTTTCGTGATTCTGCACGGCACCGACACGATGGCCTACACCGCGTCGGCGCTGAGTTTTATGCTTATGGGCCTGAACAAACCCGTCATTCTCACCGGGGCGCAGTTGCCCATTGGCGTGGCCCGCTCCGATGCCCGCGAGAACTTTATCACGGCCCTCGAAATAGCATCGGCAGTCTCCACTGCGGCAACCGAAACGGACCAAATGGGGCATAGCCGACCGATTGTGCCGGAAGTCTGCGTCTATTTCAACTCGCTGCTGTTGCGCGGCAACCGGGCCACCAAGCAGGAAAGTGTTCAGTTCAACGCCTTTGCCTCCGAGAATTACCCGCACCTGGCAAAAGCCGGGGTCAGCATTGACTACAACCGTCCGTACATCGCGCCCTGGCAACCCGGCCCGGCTCCAACGCTCCGGCTGGCGATTGACCCGAACGTGGCGATTCTGAAACTCTTTCCCGGTATCACCCCGGCTGTTGTGCGGGCCGTGCTGACCATGCCGGGCTTGCGGGGCGTGGTGCTGGAAACGTTCGGCGCGGGCAACGGCCCCACCGCCCCCTGGTTTCTGGATGCCCTGCGCGAAGCCGTTGGCCGGGGCGTGGTGCTGTTCAACGTGTCGCAGTGCGAAGGCGGGCGGGTGGCGCAGGGGCAATACCAAACCAGCGTGGCAATGGCCGAAATCGGGGTGGTGAGCGGGGCCGACATCACCACCGAAGCCGCCATTACCAAACTTATGATTTTGCTGGGCGAAGCGTCTCCCGGCGTGGATTCGCCCGGCAAAGAAGTTAGTGCTGAAACCGTGCGGAAACGGCTGGCGGTGCCGCTGGCGGGCGAGATGAGTGCGTAGCCGAAACTTGACCCATACCGCCGAACGTTGTACATTCGGACGAGTAAACCGAATTGCCGGGCAACCGCCTAAACTGCCATGACTAAGATTGCTGCTTACACCGCCTTACAGGATGCCTTTGGCCGCGAACAGGCCCGCGCCTTAGCCGATTTTTTAGAGCAAAGTCAGGAAAAACCAGACCTGTCTGAGTTAGCTACCAAAGCTGATATAGTTAGGCTTCAACAGGATTTTAAGCAGGACATGAAAGACCTGCGGCTGGATTTTGTGCGCGAAATAGCAAAAACCCGTGAGGAATTCTTGAATCGGTTGCTTTGGACAACCTTTCTGCAAGTACTTACTATTGTGGGGGCAATCGTCGCCATCGTGAAGTTTTTGCCAAATTAGTTTCCCCCAAATCACAGTATGGAAAATCTATTGAACCGCATATCAACCAACCCCGATATTTGTCATGGTAAGCCTATAATCAGAGGTTTGCGTTATCCCGTTGAGACGATGCTGGAATTAATGGCCTCTGGCATGACGCACCAGGAAATTCTGAGTGATTATGAAGATTTAGAAGAAAATGACCTGCTTGCCTGTCTGTTATTTGCTGCACAGCTCACACGAGTAAAAAGCATTAGCCGGTTGGTAGCGTGAAATTTCTTGTTGACGCTCAACTGCCAAAATCACTGGCCCACTACCTTCGTGAGCAAGGCCATGATGCTATTCATACGTTAGAATTACCACGTAAAAATGCTACTGGTGATGCTGAAATAAGACAACTATCTATGAAGGAACAACGAATTGTAATTTCAAAGGATGTTGATTTTTATGATAGCTATCAGCAAAAACAGGAGCCTTACAAACTTGTTTATTTGACGGTTGGAAATTTGAGTAACGCCGAACTTAACGCGCTGTTTGAGAGAAATTTGAATCATTTAATAGCGTTGATGGAGTACAGTTCTGTTATTGAAATGAATCGCTATTTCGTCATTACACTTCTCTGACTATTCCGTGCCATCCCTTCCCAACGACCATATTCGGCTCCTGTTCGGCCTGAAACTCCGCCAACTACGACTCGATGCAAAGCTATCAGTCAGTGAGTTAGCCAATCGGTCGGGGCTGGCCGTGTCGTATATTTCGGAGATTGAGAAGGGTCGTAAATACCCGAAGGCCGATAAAATTGCCGCCCTCGCCAACGCCCTCGGTGCGGAGTATGACACGCTCGTGTCGCTCAAACTCAGCAAACACCTCGAACCCATCGCTGACCTCCTCCGGTCGAAATTCCTGACCGAAATCCCGCTTGATTTGTTTGGTATTGATGCCTCTGACCTGCTCGAACTCCTGGCCGAAGCACCCATCAAGGTGTCAGCCATGATAAGAACCTTGGTTGATGTTGCCCAGGGCTACAACATGAGCGTAGAGCGGCTGTATCTGACCATGTTACGGTCGTATCAGGAACTGCACGATAATTACTTTGCCGACATCGAGGCCGAGGCCGACCGCTTTCTGGCCGAGTTCACCACCGGCGAACTGTCCGTGACCGATGCGCTGCTGACGAATCTTCTGAAAACTCGCTATCAAATTCATATTCAGGAGTTTAGCCCGGTGCAACGCCCGGAATTAGCGTCGGTGCGGGCCGTTTTTAAATCCACCACGCCAACCGCCACCGCTGGGATGTTGCACCTCAACGCATCGCTTGCCCCGGCGCAACGGCTGTTTGTGCTGGCCCGCGAGGTGGGTTTTCTGCACCTGAACGCCAAAACCCGCTCAAAAACCTACCCGCCCACCGAAACCGAATCGTTTGAGCAGGTGCTGACCAACGCCCGTGCGTCTTATTTTGCCGGGGCCGTCCTGATCCGGCGCGACGTGCTGATTCGGAACGTGACCGACTTTTTTGCCCAACCCGATTGGGATAATGACCGTTTTCTGGCCCTGATTGCCGATTCTGGTGCCACGCCGGAACAATTTTTCTACCGGCTCAGTAACGTGCTGCCGCAGTATTTCGGCATTGACCAACTGTTTTTCTACCGCTTTAACCACGAAGCCGGACAGCCCACCTTCAAGCTTACCAAAGAGATGCACCTCTCGCGGACGCAGGGGCCGAGCGGTTTTGTGGATGAGCATTTTTGCCGCCGGTGGGTAGCGATCACGAGTTTGCAGGAGTTGAGCATCCTGCAAAAAGACGATGATTTTAACGGGCCGTTGTGCCGGGCGCAGCGTTCAACCTACGCCGATACGGGGCAAGAGTTTCTGATTATCAGCGTGGCCCATGCCTACCGCCCCGAAGTGGCCGAGAATATGAGCGTTTCGATGTGTTTTGCGGTGAACGATACGCTGCGGAGCCAAATGGCGTTTCTTGACAGCCCTGCCCTGTTGCACCGCACGGTAAACGAAGCCTGCGAACGGTGCGGGCTGTTCGACTGCCGCGAGCGCGTAGCCGCTCCCTCCGTGCTGCAAAAACGCCGACAGGCCGAGACGCTAAAGCAGGCGGTGGAAACGCTTATATAAGTGGCAAGTGGTTAGTGATTGGTGGTTAGTTGGCTTGCGCGTCCGTACTCTTGCGGTAGCCAACCAACCACCAGTCACTGACCACTTAAAAGAAACCTTTCTGCCTTGTTTCTGGTATAAAAACCGAACGGCCACTCGGCGTTTCATCAAAACCAATTCCAAATAAAATCATGCAAATCAAACGCAACGCACAAGCCCACTGGGAAGGCGCAGGTAAAACCGGCAAAGGAACCCTGACTTCTGACAGCAACGTGTTGAACCAAACCCAGTATTCGTTCAGCACCCGTTTTGAAGACGGTATCGGCACCAACCCCGAAGAACTGGTGGCAGCCGCTCACGCCGGTTGTTTCTCGATGGCGTTAGCCTTTGGCTTGCAGGGCGCGGGTTTTACGGCTGATTCGCTCGATACGAAATGCACCATTACCCTCGAAGACGGTGGCATCTCCGGCTCACACCTCGTGCTGACGGCCACCGTGCCGGGCCTTGGAAAAGAACAGTTTGACACGCTCGTGGCCGAAGCCGAGAAAAATTGCCCCATCTCGAAACTCTACAATACCGCTATTTCGGTGGACGCAACGCTGGCGTAATCAGGTTATTTCCAGCACCAAAACCCCCAACGGCGGCAGCGAGACCGGCACCCCGGCGCGGGCGGTCAGGCGGGTTTTGGTGCGGAAAATATCCCGGAATGCGTGCGATTTGGCTCCGTATAATCCCATCGTTTGCCAAGCTTCAGCAGGGATATGAACGGTAGTTTTGGCCGTTTTTTTCTTGTCGAAGTTGCAGATAATCAGCAGTTTTTGCTTGTCCGAATGGCGCAGATAACTATATAACCGTTGCTGATCGTAGCCGTTGGTTTTGGTGTTAGCGGCCTGCAAATCATAAAAACCACCCGTTCTGATGGCATCGCTCATGGTAACGAGTTGGTTGAGTTGCCCGTAAAACGCCCGGATTTTCTGCTGATTGACGGTCAGTTTCCCCCCGTCGAACTTCCCGCCGTTTGTCCACGCCTGAAACTCCGGGACTCCCCAATAATCAAAAATCGTGGTGCGCCCATCGTCGCCCTGAAAGCCTTCGGCCTGCGTGGGATTCACGCCGAGTTCCTGCCCGAAATACAGCATCACGGGGCCGGTGTGGAGCGTAGCCGAGAGCGTCATGGCCGGAACAGCCACCCAGGGGTCATTGGCAAAAAACCGGGATGCTATCCGTTGCTCGTCGTGGTTTTCGAGAAACCGGAGCATATTTCCCGAAATATCACCCGACTCAT
Source organism: Cytophagales bacterium (assembly GCA_038230415.1). GTDB lineage: Bacteria > Bacteroidota > Bacteroidia > Cytophagales > Spirosomataceae > JBBRNH01. The sequence continues at coordinate 21,735 of JBBRNH010000073.1, forward strand.
TCTGCCAGACTTTCGTAATGTCTTCAGTCGTTCCCTTGCCTTCTATCAGCCGCCGGAGCGCGTCATACAGGCCAACTTTGTCGTAGAGATAGTCAAATTTTCCGGTCTGGATATAGGTTTTATACTGCTTCGGGTTATAAATCTCGGCGATAAACACCACCGGCGACGCGCCCACACTGGCTGCTTTGACCTGCGGAATGGCCCAGCCCCAAAACTCGACCGGCACCATCTCGGCCATGTCGCACCGAAACCCGTCAATGCCTTTTTTAGCCCAAAACAGCAGAATGCCGCGCATCTTGACCCACGTTGACGGCACCGGCTCAAAATGCGTAGCCCGGCCATGCTGGTAATCAACGCCGTAGTTCAGCTTCACGGTTTCGTACCAGTCGTCACCCTTCGGTTGGGCCGTAAACCCGTCGTTACCAGTGGCTTTGGCCGGATTCTCAACGTAGGGCGCAGGAGTCAGGCCGGGCGGAATAACCACGTTGGCCGGTGCGCGGAACGGCTCATTGGGCAGGTAATAAAAATTGTTTTGCGCGTCAAAAGCCAAAGCCGGGTTATCGGTTTGGCCGAGGTCGGTCACGCCCGCCGGTTTGGCATCGGACTGATACTGCCGGGCCACGTGGTTCGGGATAAAATCAATAATGACCTTCAAACCATTGGCGTGTGACCGCTGCACGAGTGCTTCAAACTCAGCCATCCGGTTGGCAATGTTCACGGCCAAATCGGGGTCAACGTCGTAATAATCTTTCACCGCGTAGGGCGACCCGGCCCGGCCTTTCACCACGAGTGGATTATCGGGCCGGATGCCGTTGGCCGAATAGTCGGTGATGGTGGCGTGTTCGAGAACGCCGGTGTACCAGACGTGCGAAATACCGAACGCTTTCAACTCACGCAGGGCTTTGTCGGTGATGTCGTTGAATTTACCAACCCCGTTTTCGTTGCGGGTTCCCCAGGCTTTGTTGGCCGTTGACTGATTGCCAAACAGCCGCGTAAACACCTGATAGATAACGAGTTTATCGGTTTTGTCGGCATCGGGCAAGGCCGACAGTTCGGTATCGTCGCCGAGCGTATTGGCGGCTTGTGCGGCAGTGCTGTTGAGCAGGCCGGCAGCGAGCAGACCAGCCGTAAACTGCCGACGGGTAAGATTGGGTGGTTGGAAAAAATTAGGCATACTGGTAGGTTTGTTTGTGTTGCATCTCTACACAACCATCATTTAAACGCCGGGATGCCCGTAATCTCGGCTCCCAGAATCAGCAGGTGAATGTCGTGGGTGCCTTCGTAGGTCACAACCGATTCTAAATTCATCAGGTGGCGCATCACCGGATAATCACCCACGATGCCGATGCCACCGAGGATTTGCCGGGCTTCCCGCGCCACCCGCAGGGCCATCTCCACATTGTTGCGCTTGGCAAGCGAGATTTGGGCGGTGGTGGCGCGGCCTTCGTTTTTCAACAGTCCGAGCCGCCAGCAAAGCAGTTGGGCTTGGGTGATGTCGGTCAGCATTTCGGCTAACTTCTTCTGAATCAACTGAAACGCGGCAATGGGTCTGTCGAACTGAATCCGCTCTAAGGCGTAGCGTCGGGCGGTTTCGTAGCAGTCAATGGCAGCCCCCACTGCGCCCCACGCAATGCCGTAGCGGGCCTGGTCTAAACACGCCAGTGGTGCTTTCAGGCCGGAGGCATCGGGCAACAGGTGGCTCTTTGGCACTTTCACATCCTGAAACACCAACTCGCCGGTGGTGCTGGCCCGCAATGACCATTTGTTGTGAATCTCGTTGGTCGAAAAGCCGTCCATGCCGCGTTCCACAATGAGTCCCTTGATTTTGCCCGCGTCGTTTTTGGCCCAGACAATGGCAACGTCGGCGATGGGCGCGTTGGTGATCCAGAGCTTTGCCCCGTTCAGGAGGCAGTAATCACTCCGTTCGATAAAGCTGGTTTCCATACCGCCGGGGTTCGAGCCGTGATTGGCCTCCGTCAGGCCAAAACAGCCCACGAGTTCGCCCGTTGCCAGCCGGGGCAAAAACGTCTGGCGTTGTTCTTCGCTGCCAAACTTAAAAATCGGATACATCACCAACGAACTTTGCACCGACACGGTTGAGCGCATTCCCGAATCGCCCCGCTCGATCTCCTGCGTCATCAGGCCGTAGGCCATATAATCTAAGCCGCCCCCGCCGTAGTCCGTTGGGATGGTTGGCCCGAAGGCTCCGATCTGCCCGAATTTTTTGATGAGGTGAGCCGGAAACTCGGCACGTTGGGCTGCGTCTTCGATAATCGGGGTGATTTCGCGCTGCACAAAATCGCGCATCGAACTCCGCACCAGCAGGTGTTCGGGCGTGAGCAGGTCGTCGAGTTGATAAAAATCGGGCGAGGTGATTGGCCCGGCATGAACCAGGGCGCGTTGAGTGGGCTGTTGCATGGGTCAAAGATGGAACGCGGAATTTTATTCCGCAGGCAAAAGTTAAGTTTGTTGTGAGTAGTAACGCGGAATTGGATTCCGCAGTCAAAAAACTGACTCTATTCACTTACTGCGGAATCCAATTCCGCGTTACTTACGCCATGATTCACCAACTGACGCTTACCCTCGACCCCGACCGTGCTTTTGACGAGGCTGCTTTTCGGGCCGAAGCACTGGCCCACCTCAACCTGCCCGACGCGCCCGACATAACCGTACAAAAGCGGAAACAGTCGGTTGATGCCCGCCGGGTAAACGGGCAAGATCGGCAGGTGCGGGTGCTGGTCGAAGCCGAGGTGTATGCCGGAGAAGTCCCGCCCGCCCTGATTCGATACAAAAAACCGCAGACCGATTTGAGCCACGCGCCCCAGGCCATCATTGTTGGGGCCGGGCCGGCGGGGATGTTCGCGGCTTTGCGGCTCATCGAACTCGGTATCCGGCCCGTGATTATCGAACGCGGGGGCGATGTGCGGCAGCGTCGGCGCGATTTGGCCGCCATCAACAAAGACCACCTCGTGAATCCCGAATCCAATTACTGTTTCGGCGAAGGCGGGGCCGGGACGTATTCCGACGGTAAACTGTACACCCGCTCGACCAAACGGGGCGATGTACGCCGGATTCTCGAAATCTTTGTGGCGCACGGGGCAACGGCAACTATTCTCGTGGACGCGCACCCGCACATCGGCACCAACAAACTGCCCGGCGTGGTGTCGGCCCTGCGACAAACCATTCTCGACGCGGGCGGGCAGATTCTGTTCAATACCAAAGTCGTTGATTTAGTGCAGGATAGCGGTGAACTGCGGGGCGTGATTACGGCAGCTGGGCAGGAACACACCGGCATCGGCGTGATTCTGGCGACGGGCCACTCGGCGCGGGACGTGTTTTACCTGCTCCGCAACCGCAACATCATCATCGAAGCCAAGCCGTTTGCGATGGGCGTTCGGGTTGAGCATCAACAGTCGCTGATTGACGAACTACAGTACCACCAGCCCAACCGGGGTGACTATCTGCCCGCAGCGTCGTATAGTTTAGTAACACAAACGCGGTTTAAGGGTATCGAACGGGGCGTTTTTTCGTTTTGTATGTGTCCGGGCGGGTTCATAGTCCCGTCGGCAACGGCCCCTGGCGAGTTGGTCGTAAACGGGATGTCGCCCTCACGCCGGGATTCTAAATTTGCCAATTCGGGCGTGGTGGTGGCAATTGCTGACGATGATTTACGGCCCTACGCCGATGAAGGTCCGTTGGCCGGACTCGCCCTGCAAACCGAACTCGAACGGTGGGCCTGCACAATGGGCCGCATCAATACTGACCCGAATCTGCCCTCGCAAACGGCCCCGGCCCAGCGCGTGGCCGATTTTGTTGACGGGCGGGTTTCGGCATCGTTACTGCCGACGAGCTACCAACCCGGCCTGCACTCGGTGGATATGCGCGAGGTGCTGCCCGACCACATTGCCCAGCCGTTACGAACTGGTTTACAGGAGTTTGGCCGGAAGATGCGCGGGTATCTGAGTAACGACGGGCAACTGATTGGCGTAGAAACCCGAACCTCGTCGCCGGTACGGATTCCGCGTGATCGTGATACACTCGAACACGTCCAGACGCGCCGGTTGTTTCCGTGTGGCGAAGGGGCGGGCTATGCGGGCGGCATTGTGTCGGCAGCGATTGATGGCGAACGCTGCGCCGAAGCGTTGGCTAAGAAATATAAATGTTCGTAGCTCAAGGTTCGTAGTTTGCTCAAGCGTGATTAAGATCGCGGCAGCTAACTACGAACCTCGAACTACGAACCTCAAACATGACCTCCTTAACCACACTCACCGAACACCTCCGAAAACGATTGCAGGAACCGCTGCCGGGTGAAACTGCTCACCGGCTGATGGCTTCAACAGCACGGACAAAACTCGGTATCTTTCCCAACGAGCGAACGCGCCGGAGTGCGGTGCTGATTTGCTTTTATCCCTACCAAAACCGGATTTTTCTGCCCCTGATCCTCCGCCCGCAGTACGATGGCGTTCATGCCGGACAGATGGCGTTTCCGGGCGGGCGCATGGAGCGGATTGACGAAAACCTGACCCGCACCGCCCTCCGCGAAGCGCAGGAAGAAACCGGAATCCGGGTGTCTGACGTGCAGGTGCTGGGCTTGTTGACTGAGTTGTTTATCCCGCCGAGTAATTTTTACGTGCAGCCGGTGGTGGGTGTACTGCCCTACCGCCCCGATTTTTATCCCGACCCACGCGAAGTAGAAGCGATGGTAGAAGTGGATTTAGACACGTTGATTGATAAAACCATCATCGGCGATAGCCAGATCGAGGTGCGGGGTATTACGGTTGACGCGCCCTATTACCAGATTCAGAACTACCGCGTTTGGGGTGCAACAGCCATGATGATCAGCGAGTTACTGGCCGTTATTAGTGAAGAGTGAAGCTGATTAGGTTTGCCACCGCCACCAGGCTGTGGCGGGTTTGTAGTTAGGCTGCATAAATTTCATTCCTCGGTAGCCACAGCCTGGTGGCGGTGGCAAACTACGCCAAAACGCCTTCTTTCAGCGAAAACGTTGATGTTTTGATTTGTCTGATGCCAAACGTTTTCAGCAGGTAATCGATCAGGCAGCAGGCCACCACAATCATATCCACCCGCAACTCAATCATGCCGGGCAAAGCCAGCCGTTCGGCGCGATTTCGGGTTAAGAAGAGGTCAAAAATCCGGTAAAACTCGGCGACAGGCAGCGCAAATGTCGTTCGGTCAGGGTCGGGCCACTGGCCGGTTTCGTGCATGGCTGCCATGTCCACGAGCGTATCGAACGTACCGGATGAACCCACCAGCACCGTCGGCGCGTATTGATGCACGGCGTTGGCTAAATCGAGGAGTTGCTCCTGAAAAAAGCTGTTCAGGCGCGATACCGCCGAGTGGGTAATCGGGTCGGTTTGCCCAAACCGTTCGAGCAGCCGCTGCCCGCCAATTTCAAAACTCTGCTTCCAGAAAACCCGGTCTTTGGTGCTGATAATGAACTCCACGCTGCCCCCGCCAATGTCGGCAATGACAGAAACTTGTTCATCGAGTGCGCCGGATGCCCGAACGCCCCGGTAAATGAGTTTGGCTTCTTCGTCTCCCGAAACTACACGCACAATCAACCCGGTTTCGGCCCGAACGCGCTCAATGAAATCGGCTTGATTTTGGGCCACCCGAATGGCCGAGGTGCCGATAACCTGAACTGTTTCCGGCGCAACGCCGTATTGGTCAAGCACTTCCCGAAAATAAGATAGTACTGCTAAAGCGCGGCCAACGGCTTCGGGTGTGATGCGGCCCTGGTTGATACCGCCTTCTCCGATTTTAGCCGGGCGGCTTTCGCGAAACAGCACGGTAGGGGGTTGATTTTCGCCGGTGCGTTCCACAATCATCAGGTGAACTGTATTGGTACCGAGGTCAATAACGCCTTGTTTCATGTTGGCAAAAGTAGCATCTTTGCAGTCCGTTTGGTCGAAACAAAAACTACAAAAGCACAATATGCTGATTATCAACATTAAAGACAACGAGTCTATTGACAAGGCGTTGAAACGCTTCAAAAAGAAATTTGAGAAAACAGGTGTTCTGCGTCAATTGCGTTCACGGACGGCTTTCCAGAAGCCATCAATCAAGCGTCGGACACAGGTAATCAAGGCAACGTATAAGGAAAAAACATACGGCAAGCACACCGAGCAGTAGGCTTTTGTGATGCGGTATGATAGGGGCGATGGCAGTAGACAGCGATGTTTGCTGCTTTTTTGCGTATGGAGCGAACAACCGATTTTCTGAATTTTATCCGCACCGAAAAACGGCTTAGTCCCCACACCGTTACGGCCTACCAGAACGACCTGAATCAGTTTGAGCGGTTTCTTTCATCTGATTTTCACGCTATTACAGCCCAAACTGCCGAGTTTTTGCACCTGCGGGCGTGGGTAGTGAGTCTGGTAGAAAGTGGGCTGAACAAATCGTCGGTAAACCGAAAAATCGCCACGTTGCGGAGTTTCTACGGCTTTCTGCTCCGGCGCGGCCACCGCACCACCGACCCCACAAAAGGGTTACAGGCACTCAAAGCCGGAAAAAAATTACCGACGTTTCTGAATGAAGCCCCGATGGAACGCCTGTTCGATATGGCTGAGTTTACGGCTGATTTCGTCGGGCAGCGTAATAGGCTCGTGCTGGAATTACTCTACGGCACGGGCATCCGCTTAAGCGAATTGATTGGCCTGACAATCAGGGACATTGATTTCTACGCCCGAACGATTATTGTATTGGGCAAGCGTAACAAACAGCGTATTGTGCCGCTTACCGACGCGCTCGTTGATTTGTTGAAAACCTACCTCGCCGGGCGCGAACAGGAATTTGGAACGGCTACGGCCACTGATTTTCTGATTCTTACCGATACCGGCCAACCCGCTTATCCTGTTCTGATTCAGCGCATTACCAAAAAATATTTAACACTTGTGACAACACTGGAAAAACGCAGTCCGCACGTTTTGCGCCACACCTTTGCCACGCACCTGCTCAACAACGGGGCCGACCTTAACGCTATCAAAGACCTGCTCGGCCACAGCAGTCTGGCCGCTACCCAGATTTATACCCACACCAGTCTGGAGCAATTGAAGAAGACCTATCAGCAGGCGCATCCGAAGGGAAAAGGAGTGAAGAGTGAAGCGTGAAGAGTGGCTGCCGCGAAAGCAAGGTTTTTCACCGCAACGGTGGCCCGGTGTTGACTGCGTCGGCAGCCCGGTCATCACGCTTCACACCTGCTCAAAATAACCGTGCTGGTGAAGGTAAAGTCCTGCCAGTCAAGCCGTAATGTTCCGCCGAGCAGGGCGGTAAGCCGGTGACTAATCCACAAACCTAAGCCATGCCCGGCTTTGAGCGGGTCGGCCCGAAAGTAAGCTTGTGTGAGTTGGGGCGTGGGGCCGGTGGCCTGGCTGGTTTGGTTTTGAATCTGAATCTCCCAACTTGCTGATATTACCAGCCGCACCGTCACGGTTGTGTCTGTAACGGCGTATTTCACGGCGTTTTCGATCAGGTTCAACAGCACGTGTTCCAATTTGACCCTATCGGTTTGTACTGGTTCGGTGGGCGTTTCGGGTTCGATGAAGTGCAGCGTTACGGCATAATCGGTGGCTACCGACGCTAATTGAGTCAGGCATTGTTGGCACAAATCGGCCAGGTCAACGGGTTGGGTCTGAAGCAGTGCGGGCGCATCGTCGGGTCGGCTCAAGGTCAGAAATTCATCAACGAGCCGCGCCAGGCGATTTACTTCGTCTAATTGCCCCGCCAGAAAAGGAACAATACCGGTATCTGTCTTTGGGTTTCTGAGCGTTACATCAAGCCCGGTTTTCATCACGGCGAGGGGCGTTCGGAGTTCGTGGGCGGCTGCCCCGAAAAAATGGTGCTGGGTGTCCATCGTTTCCCGAATCCGGGCCAGCATCCGGTTCAGTGATTCAGTGAGCGAGTAGAGTTCGTCGCGGCTGCGGGGCAGCGTTATGGGGTCAAGATGAGCGGCCTGACTGACGCTATCAGCCTGATTAGCAATTGCTTGAATCGGACCCAGAAGCCACCCGGCGGCAATGTATCCGGCCCCAAATGCAACTATCAAACTCAGCAGCCAGCCCAGCCCAAATAGCCACCGCAACTGCCCGATGTCGGCCTGCAAACTCGTAAACGGCACGGCAAGCGTCAGCCGAACGCGGCCTTCGGGCAGTTGGTCGGGCGTGGTTACGACCGTTACCATCCGGTAGAGCAACGGGCTGTTGGTTGCGGGCCAGCCGGGGCTGCGGAATAACTCGCGGGTTTGGTCGTAGGCTTCGAGCGTCACCCGCATCCGTTCGGTATTATTCGGCAAGGGCAGCACCACCGGGTCGGCACTGACGAGCGACAGCAGCCAGTCGGCCCGTGTTTTGGTGGTGCGGTCGAAGGCGATTTGCAGGCTTTTTTCCGTTCGGTTCAGTACAACCCAACCCGCCAGGCCACTGAGAATGGCAAACACCGCCGTTACGGTCAGCACAATTCGACTGCGGAGACTCACGGCGTTTTAAGCCGGTAACCCCGACCAACCAGCGTTTCAATCAGGCCGGTTATGCCGGTAGCATCGAGTTTTTTGCGGAGTTGATAGATATGCACATCAATGACATTACTGCCCCGGTCGAAATCAATGGCCCATACTTTTTCGGCGATTTCGGTGCGGCTCACCACCTGCCCTGCCCGGCGCATAAGTAATTCGAGCAGGGCAAATTCGCGGTTGGTTAATTCTACGGGCGTACCGTTTTTCAGGACACTGTGGGTCACGAGCCGCATTTCCAGATCGGCCACCCGCAGGGTCACATCGTTGCTGATGGTGGTTCGGCGTTGCCAGACCCGAATCCGGGCCAAGAGTTCATCAAAGTCGAATGGTTTCCGCAGGTAGTCTATCGCGCCCAGGTCTAATCCCTGCACAATGGTCGCAGTGTCGCTCAGGGCCGACAGAATCACCACCGGCACGGCCAG
>JBBRNH010000074.1:0-30611 GCA_038230415.1 Cytophagales bacterium
CTCTGCCGGGTCGCGTTTTCTGGCGACAGGATGCTCGCCGGTTTGCGAGGGACAGCCCAACCGAGAAAGGGTGTAAAGGCAGGGAAGTCTGGCCGTTTTTTCAAGTAGCTTCCTCAGCCATCAGCCCTTTCGGGCGTTGGGCGAGAGGTCAGAATGGTCATTAGTTTGATTCTGCGTAACAGAATAACAAACAGGCGTTTGCAGGTTCCGGCGACAGGTATTAACCTAGCACTTGACCGTTTTTGAGTTCACTCGTCATTCAGTAATTGCAGCAAAACCTAAAATTTTACAAACGCCGGTTGTGATGCTAAGAAGAAGCTATAACAACCCATTAGATTTAGGGAAAAACTACAAACAGGGAATGAAAATTCTTACTAGTACAATGAAGACTACTTTTAAAGTAGGAAAAGCTGTAGTTTCACCTGCTCTAAAGAGAGTCAAAAAAAAATCTAAAAACAGTGGTTGTTTAGTAGTGGTTTTTACCGTGATAGTTGCTGCATACTCTATCAAATTCATAATTGGATAAGTAATATCGTTTGTTGTGTTTCAATCCAGTTTGTATTGGCTTTTCGGTCTGCTGTTTTCGGCTGGCGACATCAAGCTACTCGGCGCTTAATTGTTTTTGAGTTTGCTCGTCATTGGGTAGTTGCAATAGTCGGCTTAATGTTTATTGAGTTCGTCATCGGCGACAGGTTGCGCTTGTGCGAAAAGATGCAATCATTTTCGGTAACTTTGCTTCATGGAAGCAAGTGTTTATATTCCCATTATTTCTGACTACGGTTTCAAAGCCACGTTTGGCAACGAATCGGACGATTTGTTCCTTCGGACTGCTTTACAGGCACTTATCAAGTCAGAAACGCCAATCAAGTCGGTTCGTTTTGACAAGAACGCCTTTGAGGGTTTGACCATCGACAGTCGTAGCGGGGTCTTCGATTTGTCATGTACGGATGAGAACGGCAGTCAGTTCATCGTTGAGATGCAGTTGGGTTATGCAACCCACTTTGTGCAACGAATGAAGTATTACACATTACAGAAGTTTAATACGTTGGTCGAGAAAGGTGATTTTGATTACGCCAACCTGCCCAGAATCTACACCATTGCGCTTTTGGAGAAAAACATTCTGCCAACCAAGCATTTCCACACGGTTTCCAACCTGCGAAGCGAAGAGGGCGAAATCATTGACCGCCAGATGACGTTTATCACGGTGGAACTGAGCAAGTTCAATAGGCAAGTCGTTGATATTGAGACTGATTTAGACAAACTGGTTTACACCATGCAAACCATACACACAGCCGAACCCACCCAGTACCCAGCCTTCTGGACAGAGGAATGGTTGAAACGGGCTATTGACGAGTTGGATACCCGCAAGATGACACCGGAGAAGCGGGCGTACTTTGCTCGTGTGACTGCGGCTAATGCCGAAGCGGTGAAGGCTGAGAGGCAGAAGATTCAGGAAGCAAAACTAGAAGTTCAGACTAATGCAATCCAAAACCTTCTGGGTTTAAAGACACTGACAGTTGAGCAAATAGCTACTGCAATTGGTGTTTCAACTGACTTTGTTCTTGACGTTCAACAAAAACTGGCTGGCGACAGGTAGCGCGTCCGAAAAGTAACCGTTTTTCACAATTCCAGCGTATTGGCGACAATCAGCGCGGCTCGCGGGGCCAGTTTTTGGCTTCGCGTTCGGCGTAACGGTTTGGAGGTAAGTTAGTGGTTAGCTTCGCCGAGGCAGGGTTCTGGCGACAGGCAGCAACCCAGAGCGCAACGGCCAAAAGGCTTGGAAGTTCGTGTTGGTGTTTAGCTTCGCCTGGGTAGCTTGTCGGGCGACAGGAAGCAACCGGGAGCGCATAGGATAGCCAACCGAGCAAGGGTGTAAAGGTCAGGAACGCTTTGGCTCACATTTGCTAAACTACCACACCATCAGCCCCCTGGGGCGTTGGATGGGTTGCGGTCGGCAGATCAACCGCCCCGACAGGGCAGCGTTTGGGTTGATTTGGCAGGTTGCGGGCTATAGGGTCAACGCCCCGGTTAGGCAGCATATTTTGGTTGTACAGTTGCTTTGCGACATGGAAACGGCTGGACAAAGCCGAGTCAAAATTTCTACAAAACACAAACAATTCACGCAAATGAATCCAGATACAATTTTTGTTTTATCGGCAGTCGTTACTCTATGGTTTGGTAAAAAATTATTTGAATCATATGTCAATCACATTCTTCGGGATATTATCGTCAAGCCTTCAATAGATATATTCTTTGGTTGGGTTAGAGGTTGGAAGCGTCCAAAGCATTTTTCTGATAACCAAGTAGTCAAAGCCTTTTATGTTTTCCAGATTATCATGTTTGGGCTGATTACACTACACTTATCAGAGGGTACACATCCTGACTGGCTTACTCGACTGGCAACATTGTCATGTGCTTCCGCAACTTTTGTTGCGGTGATGTTTTTCAGCTTGGTATCAGCTAACGTCAGAGCTAAGTGAGCATCTGCTTTGCTTCGCGTGGACGGCTCGTGGGGCGACAGGATGCAGGCCGCGAGGTCAATGCAAGCAGCCCAACCGGGCAGGGATGTAAATGTGCGCTACGCGCCATCAACCCCTGCGGGCGTTGGGTGGCCCGTTCATGCTGGCTTCCATTTCGACGTTTCGGTCGACAGGTTGCGGGCCGCAGAGGTCAGGGTTTTTGGCTTGTTAGGCGGGTTGCGATTGACAAGTTGAACCGGTGCGCCGGAGCGACCCCGACAGGTCAGGTTTTGGTTTGCGGGGCAGCGTCTCGGCGACAGGCAGCGCGGCTCGACACCGGGCTGGCGTTCCAGTCAGTGTTTTTACAAGGATCGGTTTAAACTGAATCTGACTTACGGAATCAGCACCAACTTGCCGATGGGTTTCTCTTGTTCCAGCATCGCCTGTGCCTTACCAGCTTCAGCAAGTGGGAAAGTTTTGGCGATGACTGGCTTGATTTTGCCCTCAGCTAACAGTTGAATCAGCATCGCCATGTCGTCGTAAATACCGACACCTTTGTCGGTAGATGAAATAAAGGAAGTTACCACGCGCCGGGCATCAAACCGCAGTTTTAGCAACAGCCACCGGGCCATCGTTTTGAGTGTCTTGATGGTTGGATTGCCACCACCTTCTAAGCTGGAAGAAACCCCGAACAGCACCAGCGTTCCCCGCTCGTTCAGGGCATCGTAGGAACGGGACAGGTTGGTTCCGCCAATGGGATCAAGCACGGCATCGACACCCTCACCGGTTAAGCGTCGGATTTCCGCCACGAAATCGGTGCGGGTGTAATCAACAGGAATGCCGCCCTGCTGTTGCACAACGGCCATTTTAGCGGTCGAGACGGTGCCATAGACCCGGATGCCGAGAACTTTTCCCACTTGTAGCACGGCGGTTCCGACCCCGCCCGCTGCGCCATGTACCAGTACGCTGTTGCCAGCTTTCAGGTTGGCTGCTTTGGTCAGCAACCGAAAGGCGGTGGTATAATTTAGCAACACACTAACAACCTCAGCCGGTGGCAGATGAGCGGGTACGGGAACAAGCTCCGTTTCCGGCAAACAGATAAATGTCGTGTAGCCGCCCGTAACGGGCAAGCCAGCCACCAGGTCTCCAGTTTTAAAGCGCGTTACGGCTGTACCGATGGCCTCCACCTCGCCCACGATGTCGTAACCGGGCGTGACGGGATATGACGTACCCGGCACGGCTCCTTTCCGAAGCAGAATATCCCCGAATGCCACGCCACTCGCCCGCACCCGAACGCGCACTTCGGTCACGTTGAGAACGGGCAATGGCTCTTCAATTAGTTCGAGCGCGTCGATGCCGCCGGTTTTTTTTATAACAATACGTTTGTTCATTTATTGGCCATTCCTGTTTGCTTTCCGGATGATGCCGCAAATTTACATACCTTCGCTTACCAACGATTAGTGGTAAACAAGAGGTTAGTAGTAACCTTTTCATTAGGGGCCTATGTATTACACAGAAAATACCTGTGATGAAACAGCCGGGGTCACCGACGGGCAGTGTGCGAAGCTGCTGGCTGCGGTCGGCGACGCGCTCTATGCCATTGGCGGTAAGTGGACTCTTCGGGTGATTATTGCACTCGCTCATGGCCACAATCGTTTCAACGAATTGCAGCGCACCATACCCGGCATTTCAGCCCGTGTCCTGTCAAATGAGTTGAAAGGGCTGGAACTGAACGGCTTTGTCCAGCGGATGGTTCGTGCTGAGACTACCCCCGTTGTGGTCGAATACAGCCTAACCGAGTACAGTAACACGCTGGCGAGTGTCGTCCGCTCGTTGAGCGAGTGGGGAGCCACGCACCGGCAGAAGGTGCGGGAATAAGGGTAGGTTTTGAGGGTTTTGCCGGAACCCGGTTCCGACTACAACAAGCGGAAATTCGGCTACATCCGTTTTCGGGCGGCAATCGTCGAGCAAACTGTTTAAGCATAAAGTCGGATGCCGTGCGTCGTTATTCGCTCCGCGTGGGCGGGTTTCCGTCGACAGTAAGCACGTCCCGAAGGACGGTTTTCAGCCCAACCGGGCAGGGGTGTAAAGGCTCGCTACGCTCCCCATCAACCCCTGCGGGCGTTGGGTGAAAGCACATGAACAGAAGAATTTTTGTTGGCTTACATCAAGAGACCAGCCAACGGAACTCGTCTTGCCCACAAAATAAAAAATGTTGATTTTAAGGTATCACACTCATCATTCAGGCGTTTGTACGCTATTCTGAAACTAATGTTTTGTAGCTTCGTACGCTCAAGAAAAGTTAAAAAGTCAAACCGCCCTGTCTTAGATGCTTCATGAAAAGCCACTCCTTTTTTTCATGTTTTGTTGTCCTCCTTGTACTGATACCGATACCTCAGTCCAACGCGCAGGATATTGCCGGAGCGAGAGATCATTCCATGGTTTCTCGTTTTCCGGGGTCAGTCATCATTGGTTACGAAAGCAACGCGTTTGACGAACATAGACTGGGTATCAGAAAAGCAACTGAAACCACATTTACCGAACAAAACAGCCGCCGGGTCGAAGGCAAGCTGACTAACATTATTTATCGGCTACCCCTCAGCCGGTCGACTTTGGAAGTCTTTGACAGTTACAAGCGGGCGTTGACAGGTGCAGGCTTTTCATTGCTTTTTCAGTGCAAAGGACGCGCTTGTGGATTCACATCAGCCATGACAGGCAAAAACCGCTTACTCAATGTTATTGCTCAGGATATTAACGGAGATACTGACAGCCGGTATCTGTCAGCCAGTCGGAAAAGCCCTGACGGGGACGTTTACATCAGTGTGTTTACACTTGGGGGCGAAGGCAAAATACTCACCCGACTCACGGTGGTCGAAGCGCGGCCAATGGACAATGGCCTGATTTCAATAAACGCCCAGTCAATGGGCGATGCAATTCGCAGCGCAGGCCGGGTTGCCCTGTATGGAATCAACTTCGATACCGACAAAACGGAACCCACGGCCGCATCGATGCCCATGATTGCCGAGATTGCCCGGTTGCTTAAAAATGAACCCAGCCTGAAACTTCTTATCGTTGGCCATACCGACCGGGTCGGTCCCTACGCCTATAACCTGGATTTGTCCAAACGCAGGGCCGAGGCCATCACCAGTCAACTTGTCAATCAATTACAGATTCAGGCCGACCGGCTGCAAGCAATAGGTGTCGGTTATGCCTCGCCCATAGCGACTAACCGAACGGACGAAGGCAAAGCAAAAAATCGACGGGTTGAATTGGTAGAGCAGTAGTCGGTCTGCAACAGAATCCGGCTAAGCACCAATTAGCTGATCATGCACAAAAACAGCAGTTTTACGTAATTAGCAGATAAATGAAAAGCTTGTTTTTAGTATCAATGGTTTGTTTGTTTACCATACGCTGTTTCGGGCAAACACAGCTTGAGATAAACCAACGCGCTTATGCTGTTTTCTTGAAATCAGACCGGAAACTCAACTCTGTTTATCAGGCCGTTTTGACAAAGCATAAGTCGGACAAAGAATTTACGAAAAATCTCAGGATTGCGCAAAGTACATGGATTCGGTTTCGTGACGCACAAATGAAGGTAATGTATCCTGACCGAAACAGTACATATTATGGCAGCATTCAGCCTTTGTGCTGGAATACCTACCTGAAAAACTGACGGAGGAGCGTACTCAGGAACTGAAAAGATGGTTACCTGGGGGTAAAGGAAGGGAGGATTGCGCTGGCCCTGTAAAAATAAATTCTCAGTAAGTACTTACGGTAACAAACGCGGAAAAGCAGTAACGGTTAATGGTACGTAACTACGCTTAGGTTGGTGAAATACTGTACGCGAATTTATACCAACAGAACAGCGAGTACGCTAAAAAACTGCGACATATGGATAGGATTCCGTTTTTCTTGCTGACTCTGCTCTTGTCTGCCCACGCTATTGATGGTATATGGCAGAAGGTCGACCGCAAAGCAGATACATTGACTGATGCTGAACTCTTCCCATCAGGCAAATTATTGAAATCGAGAGAAACAAAGCCCATCGGTGCTCAGTCAAATGGTTATACTATAACTAAGCGAGCGGCTGTTTTTTTCAGACCGACGACTGAACGTGTTCAGCAGATGAAAAAAGGTATGACCGACGAAGGGTTCAATTCGCTCTCCGACGATGCTTCCTTCTATTCGGCCAACGTGAATGGATACTTACGCAAGCGTGATATAATAATTTATGATGCTGACCAAAACTTGAAATTCATAAATTTCGTCAGGACTAACAAGAAAATAATTCGAGTCGACCTTCGCAAAACTGTCTCCCCCTACGGACTGTACTTATTTGATCCGCGTAAAAATCCGCGTGAGATAGGCATCTTTGAGTCCATAGAAAAGACCAAAAAATATTTCGAAGATTAATAATTTCTTTTACAGGAGTATTCTGTGTGTAGAAGGAAATTAAATAAATTAGCGTCTGACAGAATAAGTCGCCCGACTTCAACAACTATTCAGATTTTCGTCGCAATAGTAGTCCCGTTATTTTCACACTGCACTTAGTTCATCAGACACAAACATATCATGAGACATAAACTATTGTGGTCCGAGTTATTTTGGCGTTCGGCATTGATCGGCGACAGGTAGCAACCCGGCGTTTGAGCGTTACTTGTTCCTCAGCGGTTCGGGCGACAGGCAGCAACCTGGAGCGCAGAGGTCAAAGGGCTTGGATGTTCGTGTTGGTGGTTTATTCGCTGTTCCGCGTTACCTGTTTTGGTGTCTGGCGACACCAAGCTGCCCGGAGCGCGACGGACAACCCAACATTGAATGGGTGTAAAGGCTTGGAGGCTTTCGCCCGTTTCAGCTAACTTACTTGCCATCAGCCCTTTGGGTCGTTGGGTAAACCGCTCGTAAGTTACTCATTGGCAACATTCTGGGCGATACGGCGCAGAGTTGAGAGTAGGTTATCATTCTGGGATTTTGGCTGATAGAGTGAAAAAGCCATGTTCTGTCTTGAGAAAGTCAGCGATTCCAGCCATGGAAAATTAGGCTCCCTGTATATTGCATATCAGGGCTTTTTCATAGAAATGGGGCTGAGTGTCTTTCTTGATTTTCTCTCCTCAGAGTTAACCGTATGAGCGTCACCTAATCCCAAAAAACGAAATTAAGGAGTACTTTGAGCAACTCCGAGCCAGCTTACCCCATAGCCGAAACAAGTGGGGTAAACGTCATAATTTAGCCTCTATCCTAACGGGCTTGTTGTAGGCTTTGTTACGCTCAGGTGGATAGCGGAGAGCCTAAGTCGCCTGTACCGCTGGATGGTTCGAGAATATGAGTGGCTCATCAGCCAGACTAACCACTAAAGTCTAAAGCCTATTTCTGACCCACAACTGCGTGGGGTGCTGGCAAGCCTTGATTATCAGCCTTATAATGCGCTGACTGTCATCTTTTTTGGTTGGTTAGAAGGTTAGGCAGGGGTCTGGCAAAGTATGGATGGGAAAGAATTGCGTGGCACTATTGATGGTGTAGGTGGGCAAAAATGGGGAGAGGTGGTGGTTCGATTAGTGGGCCATGGAGACGCTCAGGGAACCCCATCATCGGGTTTTATCATAGCGCCAGAGAATCAGCACGAACCGTAGTGGAAACCTTTATCAAAAATCGAACGGACTTAGGCCATTGTGTTAAAGGTGGGGCTAAATTTACTTCGGGGCGGTGACCGGAAAGGTAATTTAAGAGCCTGTTGGGAATACTGCAACGTAGATCGGGATGCAGCTATAACGTGCTGGAAAAAGACGTGAGTTTTTATGAAAAGGACCTGATTCGCATAGCTTATTCAGATTGGAAAAGGCAACGTAATTTTGTTGCCAATTATGCAGACTATCCAATTTGAATCCCCTATCGGTCTCACCACCATCACCGGCAACGATACGGGCGTTTCGGTTATTTCCTGCACCAATCATGCCCCCACCCCATCCGATTTCAATAGCGAACAGTCAGTAGCCAGGCCATTGATAGCCGCCCGAATACAGTTACAGGAATACTTTGCAGCAACCCGCCACACGTTTGATTTCCTGATAAACCCGGTCGGCACCGATTTTCAGCAGCGCGTCTGGCGTGAACTACTGACGGTTCCCTTCGGTACCACCATGTCGTATATGGCTCTCAGTCGGCGGCTCGGCGACGAGAACGCGATTCGGGCAGTAGCAGCCGCGAATGGCCGAAATCCGCTCTGGATTGTTGTGCCGTGCCACCGCATAATCGGCTCCGATGGCTCGCTGACGGGCTATGCCGGGGGGCTGTGGCGAAAAAAATGGCTGATTGAACACGAACAGAAACTGGTGCAGTTGTCGTTGTTTTAAAAATTTGTCATTGGGCTACGCTATCATTTTGCTTCGCTGTCATTGGTGGTCGTTAGTCGCCTTATGATGAATGACAACAGGGCAAAACAACAGCAAAGCGAATGACACAACGTGAATGACAGCAGAGCCAAATGACCAGATTTTACATTCTCCTCCTATTTTTTTTCACTGGCTGTTTCAGCCGGTATCGGATGACCGACCACGAAATCCGACAGCATTACGCCCAACGCGAGTCACTTGGTTTTCGGGTTCGGCCAACGTTTCATACTATCGAGAATGACACGGCTAAAGTGTTTGTTGCCACCACCGGAGCCGACACCCTGCCGCCGTTGTTGCTGATTCATGGCGCACCGGGGGCGTGGTACGGCTACATCCGTATGGTTGACGACACAGCCCTGCAACGGCGGTTTCAAATTCTGAGCGTCGAGCGGCCTGGCTACGGTCATTCGCGGAAAGGGAGGCAGCGCAGTATCCCCGAAATTGACCAACAGGCCGGACGCATTGCGCTGGCCCTGAGCCTGAACCATTCCGGCAAACCCGCCATCGTGCTGGGCCGTTCGTATGGCGCACCCATCGCGCTCCGATTGGCAACCATGCAACCCCAACGGGTGGGCCACCTGATGCTGATCTCATCGGCGATTGACCCAGACAGAGAAAAATTTTGGTGGTTCTCGAAATTCGGCAAGTCGCCGTTGGTGCAGTGGGCGTTACCCCGCCCCCTCAACACGGCCACCGACGAGAAATACGCTCACGTTGCCGAGTTAAAAAAACTGCTGCCGCACTGGTCGGCATTGCAAACGCCGGTAACGGTGTTGCAGGGCGGCACCGACTGGATTGTGGACACGATGAACTTTAGCTTTGCCAAGCGGATGCTGACCGGGAAACGGGCGGAGTTTATGTTTTTGCCGCAGTCGGGCCACCTCATCACGAACTCTAATCCCGATTTGATTCGGTCGTTGGTGTTGCAAAAAGCCGACAGTTTAGCAGGAAAAGGTAGGGCATCGGTGTTGGGTAGTGCCAGCAGTAACTGAGCCGACACCCGTATCTGAATGTTTCAAAGACCGGATGTGTGCCAATATGTGCCAAAACGAAAAAGCCAAGTGGGGATTCCCCTCCTGGCTTTCTGATTTACTCAACGTTATGAAAAACTTTTCTTTTCGGCACAATGATACAACAAAACACGAACAGATCAGCAATTTCGCTGTAAAAAATTTATATATTCCTATTATCTCTTTGATTATCAACGGAATAGTGCTGAATTATTTTTCACGGCATCGTATTTTTACTAAGTAGTTTTCACTTTATTTCCCAACCTGTCGGTTAAATTTCTACGATTCCATCGCGCAACACGATCTTCCGGTCTGTGAGGTCGGCCAATTGTTCATTGTGGGTCACAATCACAAAGGTTTGACCGAGTTCGTCGCGTAGTTGAAAGAAAAGCTGATGCAGTTCGTGGGCGTTTTGGGAGTCTAAATTCCCCGTTGGCTCGTCGGCAAAGACAATGGCGGGCTGATTAATTAGGGCGCGGGCCACGGCCACCCGTTGCTGCTCTCCGCCCGACAGTTGCGAGGGCAGGTTATTGAGCCGGTCGCCGAGGCCCAACTTCCGCAGGAGTTCGTCGGCCCGGTTCCGCACATCACGATCAGGCTTACCGGCGATGAACCCCGGCAGACACACGTTTTCTACCGCGCTGAACTCTGGCAGCAGGTTATTGAACTGAAACACAAACCCAATTTTCTCATTGCGGAACCGGGCCAACTGCTTATCATTCAGCGTAAACACATTTTGCCCGGCCAACTGAACCTCACCAGAATCGGGCCGGTCGAGGGTGCCGAGTATGTGTAGCAATGTGGACTTACCCGCGCCGGATGCCCCGACGATTGAGACAATCTCGCCGGATTCAATACGCAGGTCAATGCCTTTCAGAACGGGCAAGGTGCCGTAGGAACGGCGAAGGGCGGAGGCAGTGAGGAGGGTCATTTTTAGTGAAGAGTGAAGAATGAAAAGTGAAGAATAACAGCTATAAACCATAAATACTATTCTTCATTCTTCACTCTTCACTCTTCATTATTTATTTGGCACTAACTTTCCGGCAAAATTACGGGTATAACCAATCTAATCGCTGTTCGGATGAACATTCACGAATATCAGGGGAAAGACATTCTAAAACGCTACGGCGTTCGGATTCAGGAAGGCATTGTGGCCGAATCGCCCGAAAAAGCCGTTGAAGCCGCCAAGCAAATCATGGCCGAGACCAACTCGAAGTTTGTGGTTGTGAAATCGCAGATTCACGCCGGGGGGCGTGGCAAAGGCATGATTGTTGGCTCGGAGCAGCGGGGGGTGAAACTCGCCAAATCGGTTGACGAGGTTCGGCAGATTGCTACCAACCTGATTGGCAACGTATTGGTGACGCATCAAACCGGCCCCGAAGGTAAAAAAGTGAACAAAGTGCTGGTTGCTCAGGATGTGTATTACCCCGGCCCCGAAGAACCGAAGGAAATGTACCTCGGCATATTGCTCGACCGTTCGCGGGCCTGCAACGTGATTATGGCAAGCACCGAGGGCGGCATGGACATTGAAGAAGTGGCCGAACATACGCCCGAAAAAATCGTGAAAGAGTGGATTGACCCCGCCGTTGGTTTGCAGCCGTTTCAGGCCCGCAAAATCGCGTTTGGCCTCGGCCTGACCGGCGAAGCGTTTAAAGAGATGGTCAAATTTGTGACCTCGCTCTACAAAGCCTACGTGGATACCGATGCGTCGATGTTCGAGATTAACCCGGTGCTGAAAACGTCTGACAACAAGATTCTGGCCGTTGATGCCAAAGTGAACATTGACGATAACGCCCTCTACCGCCACCCCGACCTGAAAAACCTGCGCGACATCGAAGAAGAAGACCCACTCGAAGTAGAAGCCTCGGCCAATGACCTGAACTACGTGAAACTCGACGGCAACGTGGGCTGCATGGTGAACGGCGCGGGTCTGGCAATGGCAACGATGGACATTATCAAACTGTCGGGCGGTGAGCCGGCCAACTTCCTTGACGTAGGTGGTGGAGCCAACGCCAAAACGGTGGAAGCCGGTTTCCGCATTATCCTGAAAGACCCGAACGTAAAGGCGATTCTGATCAATATTTTCGGGGGCATTGTCCGCTGCGACCGCGTGGCAACGGGCGTGGTTGAAGCCTACAAAGCCATCGGTACTATTCCGGTGCCAATCATTGTGCGGTTGCAGGGAACCAACGCTGCCGAGGGCGCACGAATCATTGACGAGTCGGGCCTGAAGGTGCAGTCGGCTGTTGAATTGAAAGATGCAGCCGCAAAGGTGAAAGCGGTGGTCGAAGCCATGTAGGGGCTGCCCCGTGTGGCCGCCCCTACACCGGCGTAAGCAATGTGGTCGCCCTGCACCGGCGTAAGCAATACGCAAACCAAAACAGCCGTGTCTATCCAGACACGGCTGTTTTGCTTACTGATGAGATCAATTCTGACAAACGTAGTTATCGCCCCTGATTCGATTTAGCGTAATACTTCATTGCTTCGGGCAGTTCGCTTTGCAAGTCCTGTATCCGGCGTTGGTCAGAGGGGTGGTCAGACATAAACACGGGGGGAGCTTTGCCCGCGCTGGCAGCAGCCATCCGGCTCCAGAACGTAATGGCTTCTTTAGGGTCATAACCCGCCATTGACATGAACACCAGACCGAGGTGGTCGGCTTCTGATTCCTGCTTGCGGCTGTGGGGCAGACCGACACCATACTGATACGCTAATGGCCCCACAATACCAATCGATTGCTGAAAGATTGCCTGCGTCTGCTGCGACTTGCCCGATGTGGCTATCCCGGCAAAAATCTCACCCGCCTGCAACAGGCCATTTGCCACTAAACCTTCGCTCATCCGCTCGTTGCCGTGCTGGGCAATCGCGTGCGATACCTCGTGGGCCAGCACCGTAGCCAAACCAGCTTCGTTTTGGGTGTAGGGTAAAATTCCCGAATACACCACAATTTTGCCGCCGGGCATACACCAGGCATTCACCTGATTGCTTTGCACCAGATTATATTCCCACTGAAAGCCCTGAATCCGGGCGGCCAGACCATTGCTGTTCATATACGTTTCGACGGCCTGCCGAATCCGGCTGCCAACCCGGCGCACCATTTCGGCATCGCCCGACCGAACTACTTTACTGGTATCAATAAACTGTTTGTATTGCGACGAACTGAGGGCCAGCATCTGGTCGTTGGGAACGAGCAAAATCTGCCGCCGATTTGTGAGTGGCACCCGCTGGCAGGCAACGGCTAAACCGATTGTCAGCAAGACGAAAAAGGCTTTTTTCATGATTACTTGGTTTTATGTTTCAGACGTTAAATCTGCTAAGTTCAGACCAACAAAACCCCCTGATGGTTCAAAATTTCGATGCAGAGGGCGATTCCGGGCCTGTCATGGGTTAGATTTGCGAACAAGAACGAAGTTTAATCCATGAAAATCCTGTGCATTGGCCGCAACTACGCAGCCCACATCGCCGAACTCAATAACCAACGACCCGACGACCCGGTGATTTTCTCGAAGCCCGACACGGCCCTGCTCCGTAACAACAAGCCGTTTTACTACCCCGATTTCTCGCAGGACATTCATCATGAGGTTGAAGTGCTGGTCAAAATCAGTCGGCCCGGCAAGAACATCGAGGAACGTTTTGCCCACAAATATTACGATGAAATTGGCTTAGGCATTGACTTTACGGCCCGCGATATTCAGGCCAAACTCAAAGCCAAAAGCCTGCCCTGGGATTTAGCAAAAGGCTTTAACGATTCGGCCCCGATTTCGGAGTTTTTCCCAAAAACCGACTTTGCCAACGGCGACGTAACCAACCTGAATTTCGGACTGACCATCAACGGCGAAACCCGGCAACAGGGTAATACCAACCTGATGCTGTTTTCGATTGATTACCTGATTGCGTTTCTGTCGCGGTATTTTTTTCTGCAAAAGGGCGATATTCTCTTCACCGGCACCCCCGAAGGCGTTGGCCCGGTGCAGATTGGCAATAAGCTGGCAGGGAATCTGGAAGGAAAGGAAATGTTTTTGTTTGAAGTGAAGTAACGTTATAGACGCAGAGAGGCAGAGATAGCGCGGAGGGCGCAAAGAAAACTCTGTGTTCTCGGCGTTATCGCTGCCCCTTTGCGTTAAAAAATTGTCTTGAAAAAGTATCTTCTCTTTAGTCTGCTGATTATCAGATTTTCAGCCTTTGCTCAACCGCAAAAACCTGCTTATCCGGTCGGTTATTTTCAGTTTCCGATCATGCCCGGCTCCGGCAATTCACTGTCGGGCGGGCTTGGTGATTTGCGGCCCAACCACTTCCACGCCGGCATTGACATCAGAACGCAGGGCCGCGAGGGACTCGACGTTCATGCCGCTGCCGATGGCTATGTGTCGAGGATTGCGGTGTTTACCGGCGGTTACGGCAACGTGATTTTCATCAGGCACCCCAACGGCCTGACTACGGTTTATGGACACCTCAAAACACTCGCCGATACACTCGGTCATTACCTCCGTGCCGAACAGTACCGCCAGCAAACGTTTGAGATTGACCTGCGGCCCGCGCCGGGGCAGTTCCGGGTCGGGCAGGGGGTGGTGATTGCCGCATCGGGCAACACGGGCGGGTCGGGCGGGCCGCACCTGCACTTCGAGATTCGGGATGCCAAAGACAACCTGCTCAACCCGATGCTGTTTGGTTTCCCCGAACTGACCGACGACGTACCACCGTATTTTGAACGCATCGCCCTCAAAACCATGACCGCACAATCGCGCCTGAACGGTGAATACCAACGGGTTAGCTACGCGCCGGTTCGTCAGCGAGACGGGACATACACATTGAGTCAACCCGTTCGGGCATCGGGCTTGCTGGGCTTGGAGGTGTTGGCCTACGACAAAACCAGCGGCTCACCCTACCGAAACGGCATCAGTTGTCTGGAACTCCGGCTCGACGGGCGCGAGTTATTTGCCTACACCATGAACGGGTTTCCGAATGAACAGACCCGGCAAATGAATGTGCATGAGAACTTTGAGGCCGAGCAGATTTTCGGCCAACGATACCACCGGGCATACATCGCCGACGGAAACACGCTGCCCAATTACCGCACCAGCAGCGCGTATCGGGGCCGAATTCCGCTACTCGACGGGCAACCTCACGAGGTGACGGTAACGATTTACGATGCCTTTGACCACGCGGCCCAACTCACGTTTACGGTGCTACCCGAACTATCACCTGCCGAGCAGAAATCAGCCGATTCATTAGCCGACATTAACGGTGCGGCTGCCGAAACCGAAACTGGAGCAACGGAACCGCCCGAAACCCAAACTTACGCCAGCGTAGGGCAGGCCAGTGCGACCGTCACCACCGACGAAAATGTACTGAAAGTGTCCGTGCGGGGATTGCCCGTCGGCAACCCGCCACCGGCCAAACTCGTTGTGGGCCGCGAGATAGTTGCCTCGCAGTCAGCGAGTTACGTAGTTCGCGGGCAGGCCGTGTATCTGATTGATCTCCGGCAGGTAATGCCCGATTTAGTGCAGGTGGGCAACGGGGCGGTGCAAACTAATTTTCGTAAGCGGATTATCCCCGGCCAACCCGCCGAGTACACCGATGGAAATTTGCGGTTGCAGTTTACGCCCAAAACGCTGTTTGATACTCTGCATCTTGCCACGCGGACGTTTGCCAACGGTGGTTTAGAAATCAATCAGCGCAGCACCCCCATTTTTGACAACCTCACCGTGAGCTATGCCCCCGCCGTGAATGGTTCGATAGATACGATGCGGACAAAAGTATATCAGGCTGATAATCAGAAGTTTCTGGGTGGTTCGTGGCAGGGCGGGCGTATCGCATTCCAGACCCGCGAGTTGGGCCGGTTCGCGCTATACACCGACACCGAAGCCCCGGCAGTGCGGTTGGTTTCGGCCACAACGGAGGGTATTACGGCCCGTGTCAGCGACGATTTATCCGGCATCAAGTCCTTCCGGGCAATGGTGGGCGGGCAGTGGGTGTTGCTCCAATACGATTATAAAACAGCCCGGCTCTGGTCGGATAAACTCGACCCCGACGTGCCGTTTTCGGTTGGTGATACCGTAGTTATCGAAGCAACTGACCGTTGTGGTAACGTAGGTTCGGCAAGCGGGAGCATTGCGCCGGTGCGGACGCGGGCCATTGTGCGGAAGAAAGTTGTATCTAAGAAAAAGGGAAAGAGAAGGCGGTAATTTGCCCGACCACCCCCAACCCCCTCCGTCAACCAGGAGAGGGCCACGCCTTCGGAATAAAAGCCAAACGCTTTTTCAAAAGCCCCCTCCTGGTTGACGGAGGGGGTTGGGGATGGTCAGCAGTTATAAATTTGCACGGTAGCCCTGCCCGTTGTTGTTTTGCGAAACGCGGCAACGCTGAAATACAAGTCCCTACTGCCTAATGACCCGATGACCAACTAACGTATGACCCTAAAGCCCGGCGACCCCGCCCCCGATTTCGACACCCGCGACCAGAGCGGACAGCCCGTTAGATTGTCTGACTACCGGGGCAAAAAAGTGGTTCTCTATTTTTATCCGAAAGACGACACGACGGGCTGCACGGCCCAGGCCTGCAACCTCCGCGACAACTATGCTGCCCTGCAACAGGCTGGCTATGAAGTGCTTGGCGTAAGTATTGACCCCGAAAAATCGCATCAAAAATTTATCACTAAATACGAATTACCGTTCACGCTGCTGGCCGATACCGACAGGCAGATTGTAGAAGCCTACGGCGTTTGGATCGAGAAAAGTATGTATGGCCGCAAATACATGGGGTCGGCCCGAACCACGTTTTTGATTGACGAACAGGGCATTATCACACGAATCATTGAAAAAGCAGATACCAAAAATCACGCAGAACAGATTTTAACGTAATGTGTAATGGACAATGTATGATGAATAATGTTGCCTGATTACAACAAAAAGCGTATTCATTATACATTGTTCATTATACATTTTACATTATCCCAAATATGGAACTCCAACAACTCGAACACATTGCCTCTCAGACCCGGCGCGATATTTTGCGGATGGTCTCTGCCGTAAACTCCGGGCATCCGGGCGGCTCACTCGGTTGCACCGACCTTTTCGTCGCCCTTTATTTTGACGTGATGAAACTCAACCGCGACGATGCGGGCAACCCCGTTTTTGACATGGACGGGAAGGGCGAAGACTTATTTTTTCTGTCGAACGGCCATATTTCACCCGTTTTTTATTCGGTGCTGGCGCGGTCGGGCTATTTTCCGGTGTCGGAATTAGCCACGTTTCGTAAGTTAGACAGCCGGTTGCAGGGCCACCCCACCACCGCCGAGCACCTGCCCGGCATCAGGATTGCGTCAGGTTCGCTGGGGCAGGGGATGTCGGTGGCATCGGGCGCGGCTTTCGCCAAAAAACTCAACGGCGACGATAATCACGTTTACGTTTTGATGGGCGATGGCGAGCAGCAGGAAGGCCAGGTTTGGGAAGCGGCCCAGTTTGCGCCCAACAAAAAACTCGGTAACCTCACGGCTATTATTGACCTCAACTACGCCCAGATTGACGGTACCACCGACAACGTGAACAACAACCGCGATCTCGGTGCCAAATACCGGGCTTTTGGCTGGCACGTGATCGAGATGCAGGGCAACGACATGGCCGATATCATCAAAACCCTGAAACAGGTACGCGCCGACCCGGAGGTGCCGACCCTGATTTTGATGCATACCCTGATGGGCTACGGCGTTGATTTTATGGCCGGTAACTACAAATGGCACGGCTCGGCCCTCAACCCCGAACAACTCGCCAACGCCATGACACAGTTGCCGATATACGCGGGCATGGAGGATTATTAAGATGAACATCAAACGCCTTGTTATCGAAAATTTCAAGTCCATTGAACGGATTGAGTTGGTCGAACCCAATCCGTTCACGGTTTTTGTTGGCCCCAACGGGTCTGGCAAATCGAATATTTTCGAGGCATTGGAGTTTGTGAATTTGAGTTATAAGACGAGTAGTTTTGTGGAAGGTCTTTTCGGGGGAAAGTCTAAATTCTTAAATAGGAAGAATAGCAATAAGGTTTTAAGTTTCAATGCTGACTTGGATGGGGTAAGCATCAGTTTTAAACTGAATAAAAAGGGGGGAAATCAGGGTACAACAGTCCGAACTAATAGACATGGATTTACTTCAGGCAATTTTCGGTTAGCTGATGATTTTTTTGATATGTATTCTCGGATTTTTGTCAAAAATATTGATCTGCAAAAACTGTCTTTGACTGATAACCAAAGGTTATCACTGGCTGCAACCAACCTCGAACCCGTTCTAAAACGCATCCTGCAAAACGAGGTAGTCCGGGCCGAAATTTTTGAGTGGCTCGAATTATTCGTGCCGGGTTTTAAGGCTGTTGAGGTTGATGACCGAAACGAACTGCATTGGTTTGAAGAACATTCGGTGGGCCATTTCACCAAAGACCTGATTTCTGACGGAACCTACAACATTCTGGCCTTACTCACGGCGGTGTATCAGAGCGAGGAGCCGCAGTTTCTGTGCATCGAAGAACCCGAAAACGGCTTGCATCCGCAGGTATTGATGACATTAGTTGAGTTTTTTCGGCAACAATGCGAGGAGAAAGGACACTATATTTGGCTTAACACCCACTCAGAATCTATTGTCCGAAGTTTGACAACCGATGAAATTGTGTTAGTCAAAAAGAAGAATGGTGCTACGGGTACCCGGCAGATTCAGGGGCGAAATCTTTATGACATTCCAACTGATGCAGCGTGGCTGACAGGGGCTTTAGGCGGGGGATTGGCATGGTAAAAATTGGAATTATTGTTGAAGGTGACTGCGAAAAGATTGTGCTGGACTCACAGGCGTTTCAGGCGTTTCTAAATCGAAATAACTTAGAACTGGCCGACGAAGTCATCAACGTCTGTGGTAAGTCGAAGTTGAAACCCGACGCGCCGGAAGTACGAGATTCCGCTCGAATCCTGTTCGACCAGCAGGCCGAATGGATTATCATTTTGCGTGACATAGATGATGCGTCTTCCTTTGCAGCGGTTGCCTCAGAAGTTTTTCAAACCCCAGGTACAAAACTGTGCGTGGCAGTCAAAGAATTTGAAGCATGGTTTCTCGCCGACTCCGTTGGACTGACGAACTTATTTCAACTGGATCACTTTGACTATCCCACTCCTGAAGAACCCATTGAACCCGGAAAAGTCATAAATGATTTGTTTTTTCAGCACACAGGGCGAGGAATTGGTTGGAATAAAGTAGGCGGTAAAATCAAACTTACCAATAAAATGCTAAAATACGGCTTTACCATAGAACGGGCAGCCCAACACCCAAACTGCCCCTCGGCACAGTATTTTTTGACAACATTGAAAACCCTCGCTTCGGCAAACTGATAAAAAAAACAGGAGACGCAAATATGGGTCTCTACGCAAGCCATGAAAAAATACGAATACACCGAAAAAAAAGACACCCGCTCCGGTTTTGGCGCGGGCATCGCCGAACTGGGCCGCTCGAATCCCAACGTCGTTGCGCTCACGGCTGACCTGGCCGGATCGCTCAAGCTCGACGTGTTTATCAAAGAAAACCCCGACCGTTTTGTGCAGTGCGGCATTGCCGAAGCCAACATGATTGGTGTATCGGCGGGATTAACCATTGGCGGCAAGATTCCGTTTGCCACCACGTTCGCCAACTTCGCCACGGGGCGGGTCTATGACCAAATCCGGCAGTCGGTGGCGTATTCCAACAAAAACGTGAAGATTTGCGCGTCACACGCGGGCCTGACATTAGGCGAAGACGGAGCCACGCACCAGATTCTTGAAGACCTCGGCATGATGAAGGCCCTGCCCAACATGACCGTGATTAACACCTGCGACTATAACCAAACCAAAGCCGCCACCCTCGCCATCGCCGATCACGTGGGGCCGGTCTATCTGCGTTTCGGGCGGCCCGTGTTGCCGGTGTTTACGCCCGCCGACCAGAAATTTGAGATTGGCAAGGCGTGGCACGTCAACGAGGGCAACGCGGTGTCTATCTTCTGCACGGGTAATTTAGTCTGGCAAACGATTCTGGCGGGTGAGATGCTGGCCGAACAGGGTATCGAAGCCGACATCATTAACATCCACACCATCAAACCGTTAGACGTTGACGCGATTCTGGCATCGGTCAAAAAGACGGGTTGCGCGGTGTCGGTAGAAGAACATATGATGAACAACGGTCTCGGCGACAGTGTGGCGCAGGTTCTGGCCCGGAATTTGCCCCTGCCGATGGAATACGTCGGTGTGAATGACACCTTCGGCGAAAGCGCCACACCCGATCAGTTATTAGAAAAATACGGCCTCACCGCCAGCCACATCGTTGATGCGGTGAAGAAGGTAATGGCAAGAAAATGATTCAATGACAGACGAAGAACTCCTCGCTAAATACCGCGACCCCGCCACCCGGAACTATGCCTTCAATCTGCTGGTACGTGCGTATCAGCAGAAAATTTATTGGCACGTCCGTAAAATGGTGATTGACCACGACGATGCGGATGATCTGGTGCAGGAGACGTTTATCAAGGTTTGGAACAATTTAGAGAAGTTTCGTGCTGACAGTCAGCTATATACCTGGATTTACCGAATAGCCACCAACGAATGTCTAAACTTTCTGAACAAGAAGAAACGGCGGTTTTTTCTGCCCATCGGTGATGTTGAGGGCGAACTGTTAGAAAAGTTAGAGACCAACGCCGACTTTGTGACATCGGGCGAAGGCACCGGGCCAACGGGCGAGGAAATTCAGCTAAAACTGCAAAAAGCCCTCCTGAAATTACCGACCAAACAGCGATTGGTGTTCAACATGAAGTATTTCGATGAGATGAAATACGAAGATATGAGCGAAATTACGGGTACATCGGTCGGTGCCTTAAAGGCTTCGTATCACATTGCAGTTAAGAAGATTGAAGAGTATCTGACCAAAACCGATATTGACGATTAAACCCGCCGGGATATAGTTGGTCAAACCACCGAAGACCATGAAAACGAACCATTCGATACAACTCGACGATCTACCGCCCGGCCACCCGGCCCGGCAAGTACCATTTACTGCACCAGACGGGTATTTCGATGCCCTGCCCACGCGCATTCAAACACGGGTAGCCGAAGCCCACAAACCTGCCTTTACCATCAGTTGGTCGTGGCAACGGACGGTGGCTTCGCTGGCCGGGGCGAGTTTGGTGGTAGCCTTGATCTACGTTACCCTCCCGCAACGGCAGGAATCGCTGGGAACCGAGGCATTGGCCGGGGTCAGCAAGACCGATATTGTGGCTTATTTAGACGATCAGGGATTAATCACCGGCGAGCTGGCCGATCAGGAAGTGATTCAGGCCGCTTTTCCGCAGGATTCGACCATGATTCAGTACCTTGACGTGAAACCGGCTGATATTCAGCAGCATATTGACGAGCAGAGTGCCGACGACCTGCTAAACATCGGTTCTTGATACCAGAGCCATTTTGATACAGACAATCATGAAAAAAGTACTGAGTAGCATCTTGTTAGCCACGTGTCTGACCCTTGGCGTTGCACGGGCGCAGGATGGCGGGGGCCGCGAAAAAATCGAAGCCGCCAAAATTGCCATGATTACCAATCGCCTGAACCTCACTACCGATCAGGCTCAGGTTTTTTGGCCCGTTTATAACGAATACAACAACCGAAAGCAGGAGTTGACGCGCAAAATGAAGCAACTCAATACTGAATCGTTACGGCCCAACAACGACAATGTGGTTGATGACCTGAAAGAATACAACGGGATAAAACAAAAACTCGCCGATTTAGACGACGAGTATCTGAACAAATTCCTGAAAGTGATTTCGCCCACGCAGTTGGCCGAACTATACAAAACCGAGCAGATGTTCAACAAAATGCTGCTCAACCGGCTCAAAAATAATTAATAATGAAGAGTGATGAGTGAAGAATAGGCTGACGCAAGTTATTCTTCACTCATCACTCTTCATTATTAACTCTCGTCAGTACCGCACAACTTTAAACGTTGAAATGCCGCCCTCGAAGTCAATATTGATTTTGTTGGCGGCTTTTTCATAGTCGGGGCTGATGGATGTGTTGCCGCCCGCGTCGGTAAAACCATCTAATGTGTTGACGTTCATGGCTCCCTCGCGTTTGACCTTCACGCCCACGTTTTTCGGCACCCGCACCGTAATCGAGGCCACGCCCGACGAGATTTTTACGTCTGACTGCGTGGCTTTACCGCCCAATGTGAGTTCAACCTCGGCGGCTCCGGCTTCGAGTTTGACCGTTCTGACCACGTAACGGCTCAGGTCAAACGTGCCTTTACCAGCCCCAACGGTGGCGTTTACAGTCCAGATGGGCTTGTCGTTGAGCCGCACATCGAGTCGGTTATCCATATCGCCATCGCCGAGGTTGATGTTCACGTCGCCATCGCTGTCTTTTTCACCATCAGACGGTTTCAGATTGATGGTTACGTTCTGGGTGTCAGCACTGCGATCAACGTCCATTTTGTAATTGCCAGCGGTCTGTTTGGCATCCGCTTTGATGAGTTCGGCAACGGGTTCGCCGATGGTGAACCGGCCCGCACCACCCACTAAGTTCAGCGTGGCTGTGCGCGTGGCCGGGTTCATGGTCTCCACAAAAGCCGTTGCTTTTTCGGTTCTGACCCGGTCGTTGCGCTCGTCATCGTAAGCCGAATCGGTGTCTTCTGCGTCGTTGTTGTCCGAGTCAGCGTTATCGCTGCTGTTGTCATCGTTCGTATCATTGTTGCTGCGGTACTCCGAACGGTTGTTGCGCCAGTCGCCCCAATGCCTGCGGTGGCCCGCAACGCTGAAGATGAATAGCGGAACGGCTAAACCCAGCAAAATAGTGGTTACTAAGGCCGCCTGTTGGTTTCGGCGAACCAGAATCAGGTTTACACCGGCCAAAATCAGCAGCACCGGCCAAAGATTCCGCAACGCACCCAAATCAAACTCGAACCAGCCCATACGCTGCCCGAAAAAAAGCACCCCTGCCGTAATCAGGGCCATGCCCCAAAAAAGTTGTCCCCGGTTTTGCATGGCTCAAAACGAGTTAGAATCAGTGGTGGGCATGGTTGGCGATGTTGGCGATGTTGGCGGAGCCGGGGGCATTGGCATTGACGTTGGCATGGTTGGCGGATTGGTGTTGGTTGTATTTGTGTCACCAAGGTAGGGCGACGCGGCTTTCTGAATCCGGTCGCGGAAAAGGAGCCACACGCCAACAGCCACCAAAATCAACGGCCATAAATCGCGCATATTAATGTCGAACCAACGGTCGAGCAGGAAAATTACGCCAACGGCGATGAGTACAATACCGCCCACAACGGAGCTACTGCGGTTGTTTGAATTATAATTCGACATAGCGAAAAAAGGGTTTACTGGGTTTGAGAAATTGATTGGTTCGGCGGGGAGGGTCATCGTACCGAAACGGCGTTCGGGCATGACAATCCACAAGATAACGTAAATGAGCAAAGCGGGAAAATGCGGCAGAAAAATTCCGGCCACCAAAATTGCGCGAATCAGAATCCGGTCGGTGCCAAAATAGTCGGCAAGACCGGCGGCCACACCCCCAATCACCCGGTGTTCGGGCAGGCGTTCAAGGCGTTTGGTTGCGGTGTTCATTGTGTTTGTCATGGTAGTTGTTGTTTAAAACCCTGACAAACGTACTGCCCGGCCCAAAACCTGCCAACGGGATTGGTAAGAATGGATACCCGTCAACAAGAACGTACTTTTTTGGTGATAGTTGGTAATGCAAAGTAGTAAGTAGTGGATAGTAGTGAGTGGCAAGTGGTTAGTGCTTCGCTCAATGCTACTCTCCCGGATGAGCCGACCACTTGCCACTTGCCGCTAATCACTCATCACTTCCAGAACATCCATCAACGCCCCGAAATCACGGCTGCCGGGCCGGTCTTCGTCGCCACCGCGCAGGGCAATTCCCCGAACGGGCAGCTCGGCCAGCAAATCCAGCACCGTATCGGCAACGATGCCCGCGCCGAGCAGAATTGGGTAAGACCGGGCAAGTTGTTGGAGCGCGGCTTTCAACTCATCATCGAGGTGCAGCGGAGCGCGGCTGTCGAGCAGAAAATACGCCACGTGTTCGTGAGCCGTGGCGCAGACAGCCGCGAGCTGTTCGAGGGTACTGTGGGTGAGGTCAATACGGAGCAGCAGGGGTTTGCCAAACGTGGCGAGGTAGGGCAGCAGGACCGATTCATCAACCTGCAACGCGTCGGGCTGGTAGGTGTCGAGGAGCGTTTCAATCGTTTCGGGGTCGGTGCTGCCGGTTTCGCCCACAATCGGCACGCCGGCCACCCACTGCCGCATTTCGGCAAAGCGTTTCGGGTCAACGTAATCGGGCGCGTCGGCATCCATCACAAAGCCGAGCATATCCACGCCCATCCCGGCGCAGTAGCGGGCATCGCTGAGGTTGGTAATGGCCGAGATTTTAACGAAGGTTTTGAGCATATAACGGATACCGTGTTGGTCTGCAAAGAACGCCAATCGGGGTCGCCGACGCAATCAAACCACTGTTTCGGCCAACCAAAGCGTTACTCAAACACCGCCGACAGCGCGAGTTCGAGGCCCAGGTTGGGGTCGCGCAGGGTTTCGTCGTGACGAAAAAATTGATAATGACCGGGGCGGTCATACACAAAAACGCCTTTCACAGCGGGTACAACAATCCAGCACGATTTTACACCGAACCGAAAATAAATCGCCGTTTTGTCCACCATCTCCTCGGTGCTTTGCGACGGTGACTGAATCTCGATGCAGACCAACGGCGGGTCGCTGCGTTTGGCCGTCCGGTGGTCATAATCAAGGGCAAAGGCCGGATAAATCGCCAGGTTGGGCGTGGTTCCGTCGGGAATCGTTGCCAGCGACAACTCCGACAGAATCCGGTATTGTTGGCGATGAGCAAATTTCAACTCGAACGACAGGTTCGATTGAAGGGCAGCATGAATGGTATCGGGCATAGGTTTACCTCTCTCGATTTCGTAATCGGTGAGTTCATCAACAAGGGTTTCGGTTATCATCGGTTTGTC
The DNA here is from genome assembly GCA_038230415.1 of Cytophagales bacterium. Taxonomy (GTDB): domain Bacteria; phylum Bacteroidota; class Bacteroidia; order Cytophagales; family Spirosomataceae; genus JBBRNH01. The sequence goes on from JBBRNH010000074.1 coordinate 24,883, forward strand.
GGTTGCGGGAAGTGGTCACGTTTTTTCTCAAATATACAAAAATCAGCGCGTTCACGAACGGGTAATCCCTGCCGGAAACCAACCCACCCCGATTCGCTGTTTCTTCATCTAATTGCACAGTATCCATTGTGCATTTTCAGTCATTCATCGGAGGGCTTTGACCCCTCGTCAGAGAAACCATGAGCAAACACGGACGCATTTTGGTCGCCATGAGTGGCGGCATTGACTCTTCGGTAGCGGCAGTGATGCTGCACGAAGAAGGCTACGACGTTATCGGCATGACCATGAAAACGTGGGATTATGCGTCGTCGGGCGGGAGCAAAAAAGAAACCGGCTGCTGTAGTCTCGACTCCATCAACGATGCCCGCACGATAGCCGTGAACCTCGGCTTTCCGCATTACATCCTCGACATCCGCAACGAATTTGGTGATTACGTCATTGACGATTTCACGAACGAATATCTCGCCGGGCGCACCCCCAACCCCTGCGTATTGTGCAACACCCACATCAAATGGGACGCGCTGCTGCGCCGGGCCGACCGGCTCGACTGCGAACACATTGCCACCGGCCACTACGCCAACATCAGGCAGGATACCGGCACCGGGTCATCACCTGGGCGGTTTGTGATCTCGAAAGGTGTAGATGTGCTGAAAGATCAGTCGTATGTGCTGTGGGGCGTGTCGCAGGAGAGCCTGCGCCGGACGATGTTGCCCCTCGGCCATCTCCGCAAAGCACAAATCCGCGACATGGCAACCGAGCGCGGCTTCACCGAACTCGTCACCAAGTCAGAGTCTTATGAAATCTGTTTCGTGCCGGACAACGACTATCGGGGCTTCCTGAAACGGCGCGTTCCGGGCCTGGAAGCACAGGTGACGGGCGGAAACTTTGTGCACGAGACCACCGGAAAAATTCTCGGCAAGCATGAAGGCTACCCGTTTTACACCATCGGGCAGCGCAAAGGCTTAGGCATGGCCTTCGGCCAACCGATGTTCGTAACCGAAATTCGCAAAGACACCAACGAGGTTGTTTTGGGGATAGATACCGACCTTCTGCGCGACGGTATGACCGTGAGCCGATTAAATTTGCAGAAATACGACTGCATTCCAAGCCCGCTCGAAACCGTTACCAAAGTGCGCTACAAACACGAAGGAACGCCCGCCGTTATCATACAAACGGCTGACAACGAGATTGATGTGCGGTTTCACGAAGGCGTGTCGGCCATTGCACCCGGTCAGGCGGCTGTATTTTACGAAGGCGACGATGTAATTGGGGGCGGCTGGATTACGAGGAGTTATCGGCAGTGATAGAGACGCAATAGTTGGAGTCTCTACTTACTCCGCTCGATGGTGTATTGCACCAGCCCGTATAATGAATTCCGAAAAACAGAGTCGGGGAAGGTCTGGAGAATCGTCTGGGCTTCGGCCACGTAAGCAGTCATGGCTTGGGTGGCATATTCGATGCCGCCCGATGCTTTGACGAACGCAATCACCTCGGCCACTTTTTTCGGGTTTTCATTCTCGTTTTTCACGAGGTTGATAATGTGGCGTTTGTCACTGCCTGTGGCCCGGTTGAGGGCATAAATCAGAGGCAGCGTCATTTTTTTCTCCTTGATGTCAATACCTAACGGCTTGCCGATTTCTGCCGTTCCATAGTCAAACAAATCGTCTTTTATCTGAAAGGCAATCCCTACCTTTTCGCCAAAGAGCCGCGCCCGTTCCAGGGTGTTAGCATCGGCACTGGCCGACCGCGCTCCGGTGGCGCAGCAGGCCGCAATGAGCGAAGCCGTTTTTTGCCGGATAATCTCGTAATAAACGGCTTCGGTGATGTCGAGCCGGCGGGCTTTTTCGAGTTGCAGCAGTTCGCCCTCGCTGAGTTCTTTCACCGCCCGCGTTGTAATCTTGAGCAGGTCATAATCTTCGTGCTCAAGGGCGAGCTGTAGCCCTTTGCTGAGCAGAAAATCACCCACGAGGACGGCTATTTTATTTTTCCAGAGCGCGTTGATCGAGAAAAACCCGCGTCGGTAGTTCGATTCATCAACCACGTCATCGTGTACTAAGGAGGCCGTATGTACTAACTCGATCAGGGCCGCGCCCCGGTGGGTAGCCTCCGAAACGCCCCCGCAAACACCCGCCATCAGAAACACAAACATGGGCCGAAGCTGCTTGCCCTTCCGCTTCACGATGTACCGGGTAATCTGGTTGAGCAGCATCACGTCGCTTTTCATCGAATCTCGGAACTTGCGCTCAAACGAGTCCATATCGGCGGCTATCGGAGCCTGAATGTCAGCAACGGAGATGGGCATTTGTTCAATTTTTGGCAATATTACCACCGAAAGCACTTCTTTTCAGCTAAACAGCCGGCACCCTTGTCCGTTGATAGCCTTGTAACGCATGGAAACACCAGCAGTACCCGCAAAATCGGCCCTCGTTCTGGGCGGTGGCTCATTGAAAGGAGCCTTCCAGACAGGGGCAGTTCTGGCTCTATTCGAGCAGGGATTCGTGCCTGACGCGCTCTATGGCATTTCGGTTGGCAGCCTGAATGCCACATTTCTGGCCCACGAAGCCGCCCGGCAGCACGCCAGCACGGGCCTGATTGACTGGCCCAAAGCCGGCCACGCGCTGGTAGAGTTCTGGATCAGAAACATCACCAAACCCGAAGACGTGGCCCAACTGCGTCCGCGCTGGCGGTTAGGTTTAGACACGCTCATGAGCCGGTTCGATGGTTTTGTGGATAACGCTCCGCTCAAAGCACTTTTGCGCCGGACGATTGACATGGATCGGCTCAAGACCGGCCCTATTCCCGTGAAAGTCGGCGCGGTTGACATTACGGGGGGCGAGATGGTGTATGCCGATGCTACCGACCCGAATTTTATGGATTATCTCTTTGCCAGCAGCGCGGTTCCGGTGCTGATGCCGGGGGTTCAGATCGGCGGAGACCACCGCCGGACGTTTATGGACGGGGGCTTACGCGAGGTAGCCCCGGTTCGGATCGCCATCGAAGACGGAGCCACCAACATTGCCTGCGTTGCCTGCCACGCCAAACAAATTACCGGCACCCGGTTTAACTCCCGAAATTTGCTCAACCTGCTCGATAGGGTGAAAGATATTACCGTGAACCAGTTGGTAAACAGCGATTTAGCCTGGGCCGAACGCTTCGCCCACCGCGAGCAGCAACGCGATGCGATGTTTCGGTTTCAACTCATCCGTCCGGCAGAACCCATCGAACTTGACCTGCTCAGATTCACCTCCGAAGACATCGGTAAGATGATCGTGACGGGTTATCAAACGGCAGTAAAGGAGTTGCAAGGTTATAAAGTTGCCGCGTTGTAGCGTTGATCCTGCGCGTAAAAACTCGGAGACATTACAACTCAGAAGCACGGCAACTCAACAAGGCCACGAGCGCGGCTGTTTCGGTACGGAGCCGGTTTTGGCCGAGCGTGACCACCTGAAAACCAGCCTTTTGAGCCTGTTGCAGTTCATTCGGCGAAAAATCACCTTCCGGCCCAATCAGCACCGTAACGGGCTGACCAACGGGCGCAATCTGGAACAGTGCCGGTGGCGTTTGATTATCAGGAAGGTGGGCGATAAACCGGGCCGAATCGGTGATGATGGGCAGGAGTTGGGCAAACGGCACGGCCTCATCGAGTTGGGGTAACCAAGATTGTAGCGACTGTTTCATGGCCGAGACCGCAATTTTCTCGATCCGTTCTAACTTTAACACCCGCCGTTCGGAGTGCTGGCCGAAAAAGAAACTGATGCGCCCGATACCGATTTCAACGGCTTTTTCAACGAACCACTCGATGCGGTCTAAATTTTTGGTGGGAGCCACGCAAATCCGAACAGCGAATGGGTGCGATGGTGTGAAAATTTGGTCGGTAATCCGAAACCCGCAGCGTTTGGCATTGGCCGAGGTGATGATGGCCGAGAAGCGGGAGCCACGCCCGTCGGTAACGGCTATTTCGTCGCCAGCAGCGAGTCGAAGTGTACGAACGGCGTGGCGGCTATCATCGTCGGTAAGGTCGGTGGCGGTGGGCGCGTCGGGTTGGTAAAAGAGGTGCAAGCGGAAGAATCAGTTACGGTCTTGCAGGATTTTCAGAATCAGATCAACCTTCATCGTCAGGTCGGTTTGGCCTAATTCTAACGTAGAAATCCGTTCACCAAGACTATCAACGCGCCCACTAAGCCCATCAATGCGTTCGCCAAGCTGGGTTTCGGATTTCTTTATCTGATCCGTCAATTCTCTTTTCGTGCGTGACTGCGTAACGGCTGATTCAATAATCAGACGGGTCATTTCGCGCATCTGTCCGGCGTGTTCGTCTTGTCGGTACAGAATTTCGCGGTTTTGTGCCGTGTGTTCATCCTGTATTTTCAGAATTTCGCCAATAATTGGTTCAATCTGGTCTAAGCGTTTTTCGGGGGTCATAGCGGTTTATTTCAAGCAAGATACAGCATTTTCGGGCAACAAAAAAGTGCCGGGTTACAGAACCCGGCACTCCCGGATTTTTGCTTATTCGTCGTCTTTCTTCGCCTTTTTCACGGCTTTCTTCACCACTTTCTCCGTCTGTTTTTCGAGGTCTTTGCCTTTCACGCCCGACGACACGTAGGTTCCCCAGGTGAGATTATCCTGGCCGGGTTTCACGGTTTTGGCCCGCTCGATGGCCATGTTGGCGGCAGCTTCCACAATCCAGTCGAAGTTGGCCTGACCCACCGACTCGATAGCGGCATCGGGCGCGGGGTTGCAGAAATCAATGGCAATCGGGATACCGTCCCGCACGGCAAACTCCACCGTATTAAAATCATAACCCAACGCACGATTCAGCGTCAGCACGTATTCATGGATGGTTGCCATGAGTTTTTTACCCGCTTCGCCCGTTGTGTGGGGTTGCGCGTCGTAGCGGAGGTGGTGGGGGTTGCGCGGCTCGTAGGGCATGATGTGAACGGCCTTCCCGCCGAGGCAATAACACCGGAAGTAATCCTGAAAATCAATCGCTTCCTGATACAGCATCACGAGCTGCCCGGTTTCATCGTAGGCTTTGAACACCTCGTCGGGGTTGTCCACTTTATACACGCTTTTCCAGCCACCCCCGGCGTGGGGTTTCATAAACGCCGGAAAACCGATGTGCTGAAACATGGCCTCCCACTGAATCATTTGCAGGTTGCGGAACGAGTTCTGATTCGTGTCGTCGGGGCGTTGCTTAGAGGGCAGGAGCAGCGTTTTCGGGACCGGCACGCCCACCTGCACAGCCAGCGCGTTGTTGAAAAACTTCTCGTCGGCACTCCACCAAAACGGGTTATTAATCACGGCGGTACCGCACAAAGCCGCATTTTTCAGGAACGCCCGGTAAAACGGCACATCCTGCGAAATGCGGTCAATAATCACGGCATAGTCGGTGGCCACGGCCTGCTCAACGCGGTCAATCGAGACAAACTCGGCCTGGAACTCCGACTGTTTTTCGTTGACGCGATCCACAAATGCCTGCGGGAACGAAGTCTCCTGGCCAAATAAAATACCTATTTTTTTCATGGGTTCTGTTTGGGTTAAAGCGTTTTTCTGTGATGATCTAAATGCCCGACATAATCCTGAATCAGCCACGAGAGCGTGAACGGCTTTTTTGGATTGTGTTTGTGAATGATCTGGCAGTCAAGCTGTTCCGGGGTTAAATTTTGGGCAACATACACAATTTGCTGATTAAGGCTTTGCCAAAGTTGCAGCAAGTGAGCGAGCGGAAC
>JBBRNH010000075.1:0-30585 GCA_038230415.1 Cytophagales bacterium
AGACGATGGCGACGATAAAAATAGAATTGATGCCGATTTTGACGCACTCTTCCAGTACGAGGTTCACATAAACGCTGAATTTCTCGCGGTTGGTGAAGAGTGATCCCAAAAAAATAAAGTAGCGGCCTAATCGTGAAAACATAGTGGCTCGGTCAAACGTCGGTAAAGATAGCGGAGTAACGCAACAGACCGCCTGCCGGTTGCACTGCGCCGTTGCCAACACAATACCGGGCGCGGAGCTGTTCAGCCCCGCGACCGTGTAGAGACTGGTGTGCCATTGCGACATAGTTGCGTCTATTTCCATACATAAAACGTGACCATTTAGGTATGTTCCTTTTTGCCGGAACGAGATTTGTTCCCCACCGCCCCTCGGCTGTGGGACTACGCGCACAAACGGGCTTCTCCGTCCGAAACGGCACAGCTTAGTGGCGGTGCCAAACGTGTTCCCCACCGCCCCTCGGCTGTGGGACCACGACCCAGATTCAGTTTGGGCACTGACCGTTGCAAAGGTTACGCCTAAACGCCCCAACGGTATTTTTTGGCGGTGTGGTTGGCTTTGGTCGGCGGGCCATCTAACTTGCCATCTCAGGCAAGGCAGAGTTAAACGCCGAAGCCGGAAAACACATCACTGCGGAGTGCAACTCCGAGTTACTATATGAACCCACTCATTGTTATCACCGGCGGTAGCAAAGGCATTGGTGCCGCCATTGCCAATCGGTTTGTGGCACAGGGCTTCGATGCCGTTGTCTGCGCCCGCTCCGTTGCCGACATCACCGGCCCAAACCTGCTGCCGGTGGCGGCTGACCTCAGCACCCGCGCCGGGGTTGCGTTATTGGTTCAGTATGTGCAGTTGCTGGGCAGGCCGGTTGATGTGCTGGTGAATAACGCGGGCGTGTTTCGGCCCGGCCAGATTCATAATGAAGAAGAGGGGGCGTTTGAGTTGCAACTCAACACCAACGTTGCCAGTGCCTACCACCTCACGCGGGGGCTGCTGCCCGGCATGATGGCCCGGCAAACCGGCCATATCTTTATGATGGGCAGCACGGCCAGCATCACGGCCTACACCAACGGTGGGTCGTACTGCATCTCTAAATTCGCGCTGTTGGGTATGAGCCGGGTGCTGCGCGAAGAACTCAAACCGCACGGCATCCGGGTAACAACGCTGCTGCCCGGTGCCACCCTCACCGACTCGTGGGCCGGTACTGATCTGCCCGCCGAGCGGTTTATGCCGCCCGAAGCCATTGCCGATACCGTTTGGGCGGCTTATTCGCTGCCAAAAACCGTTGTGATCGAGGAGATTCTGATGCGCCCGCAGTTGGGCGATATTTAGCGCGGCTGGTGCGGTTGGGTCACAAACAGTCCACGTCGGCCACCACGCTCACGGCTCGTAAGCCCTTGTCGGCGAGGCTATAAAATTAAAGACTCCGCTGCCGGATGCTCTGTTCATCAACAACCGTAAAATGGCTCATCAGTTGGATGGCGGGATTATCTAACAGCCCAAACAACAAGTGAGCCGCATCTGTAGGCAAAGTCCCTTTGTTGCGAAAATACACCACAGCCGGAGGAGGAGTCAGCCGGTATCGAAATAGTAACTCTCCGTAATCGCGGTCGAAGGTCAGAATAACTAACCCTTCGGCCACAGCAAAGGCCAGCACTTGCGGGTCGGCAATGCCGCCCTGGGTTTCGCCAATACTAATCACTTCGTAGCCGCGTTCGCGGAGAAGCCGGATGCTGGGATACGGAAAATTTTCGTTGGCTAAGAAACGCATCAGGCAGCCACAGCAAGCGGGAAATACAGTTCATGGCGCAAACAATCGCCCAGGTAGGCAAACACGGCCCGCAAATCGGCGGCTGTCAGGGTCGGGTAGCTGTCTAAGATCATGGCTTCTGTCCAACCTTTTTCGTAGAGTTCGACAACCAACTCAACGGCAATGCGGGTGCCTTTGATAACGGGTTTACCCAACAGAATTTGCGGGTCAGAATGGATACGGGTGTGCCACGTCATAGCGGTAATGTTTCACTGTTTTTAACAAAAATAACGGGTTCTTTTCACAAACAGTCCACGTCGGCCACCACGCTCACCGCCCGCAGACCCTTATCGGTGAGGATGTCGGTGATGCGGTCGCGGATAAACGTTTTCACCGCCTTCACGTTCATCGGGCCGCGTTCGAGCTTAATCAGGATGTCGTACAGAAACTGATTTCTCACCCGCTCCACTAACGGCTGCTCCGGGCCAAGCACGCGGCTACTGCCCAGCGTATCAGTGAGTTCGGCGGCTAACCGCTCGGCGGCCTGCTGACTGATGTGCTGCTCGGTGTGGCGCACGGTGAGTTTGATGAGCCGCGTAAACGGCGGATAGGCGAAGTTCTGGCGTTCCTGAATTTCTTCGTCATACAGGCCCCGGTAGTCATTATCCAAGATTTTTTGCAGGATGGGCTGGCTGGGGTTGGCCGTCTGAATCAGTACGCGCCCGCGCTGCCCCGCCCGTCGGCCCGCCCGCCCGCTTACCTGCGTCAGCATCTGAAAAGCCCGTTCGGTAGCCCTGAAATCGGGGAAGTGAATCAGCCGGTCGGCATCAAAAATACCGACCAAGCTCACCCGGTCGAAGTCTAAGCCCTTGGTAATCATCTGCGTACCCACGAGCATATCAACCGTGTTGCCCTCAAATTCTTTGATAATCTGCTGGTAGGCATCTTTGGCGCGGGTGGTGTCGAGGTCCATGCGGAGAATGCGCGACTGCGGGAAGAAAATCTGGAGGGAGTCTTCGAGTTTTTCGGTGCCGAAGCCAATGGTTTTGACTTTGGTGGAGCCGCAAACGGGGCAAAGGCGCGGCACTTCTTCTTTGTGGCCGCAGTAGTGGCAGCGCAGTTCGGCGGCCCGTTGGTGGTAGGTCAGACTCACGGCGCAGTTGGTACACTCCGCCGTCCAGTCGCAGCTTTCGCATTGCAGGTAGGGCGAGTAGCCGCGCCGGTTCTGAAACAGAATGCTCTGCTCGTGGCGGGCAATGTTCTGTTCGAGTTCTGAGAGCAGGGCCGAGGTGAACTCCTGCTTCATGGTTTTCTGCTTTTTTTCCTGCTTGGTGTCAATCAGCCGGATGTCGGGCAGTTGCGCATCGCCGTAGCGTTGAAACAGCTCTACCAGCCCGTAGCGGCCCTGTTGGGCGTGGTAATAGGTTTCGTAGGCAGGCGTGGCCGAGCCAAGCAGCACTTTGGCCTGTTGCCAGTGGGCCAGCATCGTTGCCACGTCGCGGGCGTGGTAGCGCGGGGCGGGGTCGTGCTGTTTGTAGGATGTTTCGTGTTCTTCGTCAATGATAATCAGGCCGAGATTATCGAAGGGTAAAAACACCGCCGACCGCACCCCCACCACAAACTGATACTGCCCCGACACGACACCTTTCCAGACTTCAACGCGCTCATTATCAGAGAATTTGGAGTGATAAATCCCCATTTTATCGCCAAAAACGCGCTGGAGCCGCACCACAATCTGGGTCGTGAGGGCAATTTCGGGCAGCAGATACAGCACCTGCGAGCCACTGCCGATGGCCTGCTGAATGAGATGAATATAGACCTCGGTTTTGCCGCTGCCCGTGATGCCGTGCAGCAGCGCAATATCTTTTTCGGCAAAGCAGGCCATAATCTCATCGGCAGCCCGTTGCTGAGAGTCAGTCAGTTTGATTTCGACCTCCGGGGCGGCATTGTCGGAGAAACGTGGCTCAATAATCTCGAATGTCTGGAAAACCTCGTTTTTGATGAGCGTCGTCAGCGATGATTGCGACACCGTATCGTCTTGATTGAGAATGCTTTTATCTAATCCTTTTTTATTCAGAGCGGGGTTTACCTGAATCGGGATGTGGCTCAGGTAACGCAGCACGGCTTCCTGCTGCTTGGGCAGTTTGTCGAGTTTTCTGATTAGCCCCAGCAACGTCTCTTTTTCTTCGTAGATCGGGTTTAGCCGCACTTTCCGAATCATTTTCGGGATGTATTTCTCGCGCACTTCCTCAAAAATAATCACCGCCTGCTTGCCCACCAATGACTTGATTACGGCGGGAATATTGGGGGACTCCCCGGTCAGCGTTGCCACTAACCGACCTAATTCCTCGTAGGTAAGGGCCACCTGCTTTTTGAGTTCGGCCAGCAGCAGCACCTCCACCGGCGTGAGCAGTTCGGCATAATCGAAGTCCGGGTTGTATTGCACCTTCGACTGACTCGATATTTTCAGGCCCGACGGCAAGGCCACGTTCATCACCTCGCCGATGCAGCACATATAGTACTCGGCCATCCACCGAAACAGTTCGAGCTGGTAGCCGGTCAGAAGCGGTTGTGTGTCAAGCAGTTCGAGCATATAGCGGGCCTGATACTGCGCGGGTGGGGTGTTGTGCAGGCGGGCGACAATGGCCGTATAGACCCGTCCGTCTTTTTTTCCGAACGGCACAATCACTCTGGCACCAATCTTGATAGCGTCGGCCATCGTGCGCGGAACCCGGTATGTGAACAACCGGGGCAAGGGCAGCGGCAGAATTAAATCGGCGAAAAAAGTGGCTTCGTCGTCAGATTGGTAGGGGAAAAGCAAGTCAGTCAAAGGGATTGTCCTATTTGTGTCCTTATATAGTCAAAGATACCGCCCGGCTGCCGAAAACTGGCAAGAAGTTTGCTACTCGTTGCGGAGCATAGAACACTTAACTGATACTCTGTTAATTAAGTCCATACTATCGCCCAGGAAACCGAATAAAAAACGCTTACAGCCTCATTTTCCTCATGAAACAACAACGTGCTACTGAACGTACCGGCCAGTGGTCGGGCATCCTCTTAGTCGCGTGGTTTTTACTTAACCATGTCTCTGCTCATGCCCAGGTTAGTGGTTATGTATTCCGCGACTTTAATGCCGATGGTATCCGCACGGCCAGCAAACCTACCGAACCCGGCGTTGCAGGCGCAACGGTTCGGGTTTTTGTGGATGTTGACCCTGCGCCCCGCATTACTACCACCCGTGCCGACGGAACCTTTAGTTTCGATGCTACACAGGTACCACCCGGTCAGCCGCTCCGAATCGAGTTTCGGGGCTTTGAGCCGGGCTATTTCACCGGGCCGTTTGGCGCAGGCAGCGGCACCACCGTTCAGTTTGTAACGTCGGGCGCATCGGCAACGGCGGTGTATGCCGGTGTCAACTACCCCGCCGATTATTGCCAGAGCGCCACGCCCATTGTAACGCCCTGCTATGCCAACGGCGATCCGCTGAACCCCAACGACCTGAACGGAAACCCAATTACTGATGGCACCAAAAAAGCGGCTTTGGCCGACGTGTTGGTGTCTATTCCGTTCGGTGCAACGGGCATTGCCGGTAGTGACGGCCCGGCCAACACGCCCGGCCACTTAGCCATTGGCAGCCAGGTTGGTTCAATCTGGGGCATTGCTTTTCAGCGACGTACCGTAAATCTGTTTGCGGGAGCCACCATTAAACGGCACGCCGGTCTTGGGCCGCTTGGCACGGGCGGGATATACACAACCGATATGGGCAGTGCCAACCCAACGTCCACCTCGTTTGTGGACGTGCGGAGTCTTGGCATTAATACCGGCGACAATCCACACGGCATTATTACGGGCAGCAAGCAAGAACCCAGCCGCGACGTTGGGGCCGTTGATGCCGTTGGCAAGCGGGCCATTGGTGGCGTTGACATCTCCGAAGATGACAAAAACCTGTTCATTGTGAACCTGAATGACCGGAAGATTTATAAGATTTTTATTGACTCGCCCGCTGTCAAACCAACCAGCACCACATCGGTAACCTCCTGGACACTGCCCGACCCCGGCTGCGTGAACGGCGTGTTTCGGCCCTGGGCCTTGAAAAACTACCGGGGCAAAATCTACGTGGGCGGTGTCTGCACCGGCGAGTTGCTGTCAGGAACCGCTACCGGCACCAATAATGCCACCACTGATTTCGATAATGCCCTGGCCCACCGCGACGATCTGGTTGGCTATATCTATCGGTTCGACCCGACGTTAGGCTCCTCGGCCCCGTTCGAGAAAGTGCTGACCATTCCGCTGTCATTCACGCGGGGTGCCGCCGACCTCACCGAAGACTGTATCCTGTACAAATACTGGTTTCCGTGGACCAATAAATTTGCCCCGGCCTGCAACACCAAAACCGGCACTTATCTATCCGTGATGTGGCCGCAGCCGGTTATTTCAGACATCTCTTTCGACGACGACGGGTCTATCTTCATCGGCATGATGGACCGCTTTGGGTTTATTGCCGGCAACCGGAACCTCTCGCCCGACCTCACCGATGATAAACTGTACGACGGGTTCACGGGCGGAGACCTCCTTCGGGCGCAACGCAACGCCGACGGCACCTACACACTCGAAAGTAATGGCACCACCGGCACCCGCACCAACCCCCTGGGCGTTGGCAACAAGCAAGGGCCGGGCGGGGGTGAGTTTTTTACCGATGACTATTTTACATTTTACGGAAAAATTGTTCACGACGAAATCCTGAATGGTGCCTTAACCTACGTGCCGGGTTCGGGCGAGATTTTCTCATCGGCATTCGATCCGTATTCGGCCCCCGACAACAGCGTTTATCGGGCGGGAGGCTTCAAAATTCTTGACCCGCGCACCGGCCTTGCTACGCGCTCGTTTGTGCTGTATCAGAATAAACCCAACGAAGACCCCACCGCCAATGGCACCTTTGGCAAGGCGGCTGGTTTGGGCGACGCGCAGGCACTCTGCGAGGTGGCCCCGGTTGAAATTGGCAACCGGGTTTGGTATGACGACAATCGCAACGGTATTCAGGAAGCCTACGAAACCGGCATTGATGGCCTGACGCTGACCCTGCATGATATGGAAGATGGCGAAAGAGCCGTCGGCTCATTGGTTACGCACAACGGCGGGCAGTTTTATTTCAACAACACAACCATTAGCCCGGCCAAACTCCTGCCCGGCCACCGCTATCAGATTCGGCTCAGTAGCGATCAATTGCCAACCATAGTTCTGACCCCGGCTGTGCGCGGAGCCAGGCGGGGCGCACGAGCCGCTGCCACTGGCCGGAGTTTCTCGGTGTCTCCGTTTGGACAGGGAGACAACCTGACCAATTCGAAAGGCTTGATGAATGGCAATTTTATCAAAATAGACGTGACCACCGGCGACTACGGTCAGAACGCCCACATCTATGATTTATCGGTGTATTCCTGCCCGATTCTGACCCTGACCCGCAAAACCGTTCAGGTTTGCCAGGGACAGCGCGCACCCGATGTTACATTAGACGGCCAGTATTTCGCCCGCTTTGACAAGATACAGTTTGTTGAGTTTGATACGCCCCAGTCTGGCACGGCTATGTATGGCCCCGGTGGGCGGCTGCTGGGCGAGTTTACACCCGCCAGTTTCTCGGCCACTACTCCCGAATCCTTTACGCTGTCGGGGGCTACTATTTCTACCGCCGGAGCCAACAAATACGTCTATGCCATAGTGTCTCCGGCGCCAGCCGACCCCGTCTGCCGACCATTCGACGAGACCATTATCGAGATTATCCCAACACCCGTAGTGAGCGCAACGGGAGCCGCCCTGACGTGTTCGGTAAGATCAGTCACGCTCACCAGCACCGCTACCGACAGCAAAGGCAACTCATTAACGGGCGTAAACTACGCCTGGACGGGGCCAAACGGCTACACGGCCAACACGCAAAACGCCGTAACAACCCAGGCTGGCACCTACACCGTGAGTGCCGCAACCATTCGCTGCCCCGAAACACCGGGTACGGCCATTGTATCAGTAACGGCGGCTCCCAGCGGAACCGTTGTTATTACCAATGCCACCGGCGGGCGCAAAGCAACGCCCGGCAGTTCGGTAACGCTCACCGTCACCACCAACCCGGCCAACGCCGATGTGTTGTGGAGTGGCCCGGGCAGTTTCAGCAGTGTTCTGTATAAACCGGTTGTGTCGGCAGTGGGAGAATACAGTATTGTTTGTTCATCGCCCCTGAGTTGCACGCCCGTTCGGACCCGCGTTCAGGTGGCTGAGCCGTATCCCTGCCCCGACATTACCGTGTCGCCGGCGGCCCTCACGCTCTGCCCCGATCAGGCGGTGCCGTCGCTCACGGCCAGTTTATCCTACGCGCCGGGTGTGCCAGCCGCCACCGGAGACCACATTGATTTTGTGTATTTCACGCAGTTGCCCACCCAGTCCGAACTGGCTTCGGGCGGCACACTGTTGCAAAGCGTTACGCCCGGCAGCAGCGGCTCGGCCACACTCACCAGCACCTCGGCCATTCAGACCGATAATCCCGGCAACGCGCCTGTTTATCGGTATGTCTATGCCATTTTCCGGCCCGGCACATCGCCCTCGGCCTGTACCGCTGTGTATGCCAGCACGGTTATTCAGATCAGCCCGGCACCCCAGTTTAGCCTCACAGCCCTCTCGCCAACGTGCGCCGGGGGCAATGCCAACGCCGACGGTCAGATCAGGATGTTGAATTTCGACACGAACGCCGGGCTGAAATACATTCTGTCAACATCGCCGATTGCTGTGCCGATTACGGCTATTCCGGTGCCGGTGCCGACCACCGGACTGCTGCGCGGAGGGATTAGCAATCCGGCTTCGGCCACCACTTACTACGTTCGGGTCAACAGCCCGGCGGGCTGCGTGGCCGAAAAACAAATTACGCTGCGGCCCGCCAGTTGCCAATGCCCAACCCCCGATTGCCTGCCCGTGAACGCAACCCGGATTCGATAAGCAGCACCAGACAGATAATATAGTGCCCCCCCCCCGGCCTTTGTGAACAGGCCGGGGGGGTTTGCGTGTTATGGGTGTATGCTTTACGACGTAATTATTGTGGGTGGTGGCCCGTGTGGGTTGGCTGCCGGTATCGAAGCCGCCAAAAGTGGTCTCACTCACTTGGTGCTGGAAAAAGGCAGCATCACCGAGTCTATCCGGCGGTATCCGCGCCTGATGCGTTTTTTCTCGACTGCCGAAAATATCGAGATCGGCGGGATTCCGTTTCCCATTTCGGGCGTGAAAGCCACCCGCAACGAAGCTCTGCAATACTACCGCAAGGCAGCCGCGTATTTTAAGGTGAAAACAAAGGTGTTCTCCGAAGTCTGGGACGTAGTAAAATACGACTCGACGTTTACAATCACCACCACTACCGGCGACCAATACCACGCCCGGAAAGTGATTCTGGCAACGGGTTATTTCGACAGGCCGCGCACACTCGGTATCCCCGGCGAAACACTGCCCCACGTTTCGCATTACTACGACGAGCCGTTTAAGTATTCCTTCACGAACGTAGTCATCATCGGCGGGTCGAACTCCACCGTTGAGGCCGCGCTCGAACTCTATCGGCACGATGTAAACGTAACGGTACTGCATCGCGGCCCCGATTTTCGGCAGACGGTGAAGTACTGGCTGATACCCGACGTGAAGAACCGGGTGAAAGAAGGTAAAATCAAAACTCAGTTCGACTCGCTCGTGACCGGAATCACGCCCGGAGCGGTGCAGTTCAGGAATCCTAAAACGGGCGAAACGGGCGAAATTCCTGCTGATTTTGTCCTGATCCTGACCGGCTATGTGCCGGATGCGGCTCTGTTGTCTCGTTGCGGGGTTGATTTAGACCCGACCACCCAGATTCCCATGTTTGACCGGGAGACGTTCGAAACCAATATTTCGGGCCTGTATGTGTGCGGAACGGTGCTGGCGGGGATTTATACGGAAAAGGTGTTTATCGAAAATGGGCGCGAACACGCCCAGGCCATTATGGATCATGTTATGGGCCGTAAACTCCACGTTGTCAACGAGTTAGTTCAGCGAATTTAATACTGTTGCTGTTCTCTGAAACATTGGTTTGTGCCTAAAAATGCCCTTAATCTATGAAATTACCATAATATGTTTCGGATTTGATGCAGTTGGCACCAATTTTGTGAAACGGACTTCTGAATAGTAAAAAGAAGTCCGTTTGTATGAATACCAACCCATCATTCCTGTTTCGTAGTTGGCTTGTGTTGTGCATCCTGTCGGGGCTGATACCGGGGCTGGCATCCGCGCAGTCAGATTGCAGCAGTTTTACGGCTGGTGCCGATATTACAACCACCCGGCAAGTGTATAAACTCGGCAATGCCCCCACCGGAGCCACCTGGAGCGCGCAGCCAGCCAACCCGGCCCGCGCCGTGATTGATGCCACCACCGGGCAGGTAACCAGCATGACCGCCCCCGGCACCTACCGGTTTGCGCTCAACCGCCCCGCCACCACCATAACCACCGGCAACAGCCGCTATGCCTTCACTCCCGGCGACGAAACTAAGTTCGGGCCTGTATTATCAAACAGTTTCAGCGGCCCCGAATACCTCAACAACGGAAAAATCAAGATGGGCGTTGATTACAAGTTCGGCGGAGCCATCACGTTTCTATCAACGGCAACCGGCCCCAACGTCGTCAATAATTACGATCACGGGCGGCAGTTTCAGATTGCCGTGTATGACGGGCCAACGCCTTACCTGCCCCCCGGCGTTGATTATATTCCGCAGTGGATCGGGCTGGGCTACAACCCGATTCAGGCGGGTGATGCCTACGGCAACAAGGCCGAAGTGGTGGCCTTTGAACGGCGCGAAAACCTGATTTACGTAAAAACGATAGCCAAACAGTTCGCCCTGAGAAACTACCCCGGCGAAGTCTATATCGAACACTGGCTGCGGCTATCGGGCAATGCCGTGAAAGTACACGCCCGCGTAACGATGTTCCGTACCGACGATAAAACCCAGTATCAGGCCCGCGATCAGGAGTTTCCGTGTATGTATCTCAACGGCCCGTATCACAACATTTGGGGCTATCAGGGCAATCAACCATTCACCAATGGCAATCTGCACCGCGAAGCCCCGCCGATGAATTTTGAAAACATAGACATCACCGAGCAATGGATGGCCGCTACCGACAATACCGGTTTCGGGGCTGCCCTGTACGTGCCGGGCAATTATTTCTGGCGCAAAGGCTACTTCGGAACCGATTATGCGGGCGATGAGCGCAGTGCCGATGCGTCGTATATCGGGGCTACGTGGTTTCAGCAGTTAGACCATAACTCGGTCAGCGAGTGGGATTACGAATTTGTGGTGGGTAATGTCAACGATATGCGTTCTTACATCACCACGCAGGCGTTGGCTAAACCCGATACCGGCCCCAACTACCGCTTCGACAACGACCGAAAAGGCTGGTTTCTGTCTGAGGCCAACGATACCGGCTGGCCCATTCTGGGTAAGTTAGACGTGAAACTCCAGAGTGGGCGGCAAAATCAGATCAAGTCGCCGGGGGTGTTCTGGCGCGGTAAAGACAACCCAAAAGTCTATATCCGGGCGGCTTTTCAGACCCAGAACGATAAATACCAGTTTTTCTGGAGACGGTGGGACGACTACGAATTTTTGCCCATGCCCTCCCGTATTTATGACTTTGCCGTTCAGAACGACGGGCAGTTTCATACCTACGAACTCGATATGAAGGGCAAAAGTGGCTGGACAGACGGCGATATCCGGCAGATTCTGCTGCAGCCCCTGCCCGGCGCGGCCAACAAAGACGGCTCGATGAAGGTAGAATGGATTTCGACCAGCCCCAACGGCCCGCCAACAACCCAAACCACCACACCAACCGTTACGGCAGCCTGTAGTAGCACCGTGAGTATTACGGTGGCCCCGCAGCCCAACGCCGGGCCAGACAGGGTGCTGAGTTGCAGCGGTACAACGGCTCCCACCACCGCACAGTTACCGGCGGCTCCCGGCGGCATGACCTGGCGCGTATCCGGGCAACCCGCTAAAGCCGCAGCAACCGTCACCAACGGCGGTGCCCTGGGCGGCCTGACGCAGCCCGGCACCTACACACTTACCCTGACCAACGACGATTTCGGTACCTTCAGCGATGCCATGATCGTTACCGTACCCAGTTGCCAGAGCAGAACCGTGTCGCTCGGTTATTTTGTTTTTGCCGATAATGGAGCCGGTGGCGGGCTATCGAACGACGGGCGAGTCAATGGAACGGAAGGCGGGCTGCTCAACATTGCGCTGACGATTTATACCGACCCCAACCGCGACGGCAACCCCGCCGATGGGGTGGTGGTTGGGCGCGGCCTGACCGATTCGCGCGGGTTTAACCGATTCACGGGCCTGACGCGGGGCATGGCTTATTTAGTGGGGGTTGATGCGGCAAACTTTACTGTGGGCGGGCCATTGGCGGGCTTTCAACGGAGTGCCGTATCGCAGCAAAACCCGGCCAACGGAGTCAACAATGGCATTGTGGTATCGCCGGTATATGGCGTGTTGAGCAGTCCGATTTTTATTCCGGTACTGCCCCTCGTTCGAACCCTGGCCGTTGATGAAGAAGAGGTGGTGGTTACGTTTGGCTTTACGCCTTCGCCTGATTGCAAAGTGGAGCGTTGCGTACCGATTAAAATCAGAAAGTTGTAAGGAAGGCCGACTTTATTGGCGCGATAATTGCGCTGATTTATGTGGGACTTATAGACTAATTTTTATCACCAACAGTGCCATATTCAGAAACTTATTTTGTTTCTGAATGCCGAAATTCATTCACTATCCTGCCGAAAAGTAGGATTAGATTGCCGTGTTTGTCGAAAACGACAAACACGGCATTTTTTTTGCCCCTTTTTCTGTTATCTGAGTCAGCTAACCCTGTTAAACCCATATTGACAATGATCTGGCTCCACCAACTTTTATTTCGGACGGCCCGGCCCCGCCAACAAACCGTAAGACAGCGGGCATTGCGTGGTACACTACTCATGCTGCTCGCCCTTTTTCCGTTGCTGCTGACTGCCCAGACCACAAAGCCAGCTTGCCCGGTAATTGGTCCGGTGCAAAACCTGACAATTTGTGGTGACCAGCCCCTGAACATCACCATCTGCGTCACCAGCACACCAGAAACTAAGATTCAACTGGCTCTGTTTGCCGAGTCGGTGTCGGACCCCTACTCAGCGGCAGCCCTAATGGTGAGTTCGTTGGGTGAAGCATCGGTGCAGAGCGGCACGGCCTGCATAACCCCCTCGATAATCGAGATTCCGGTCAATAACGGCACCACGCCGGTAGATTATTTTATGTATGCCTGCCTGAAACCCGACCCCAGCGACCCGGCCTGCTTTGCCACGGCGTTTTCGGTTGCCAAACTCACGGTGCTGCCCAAAGGATGCACGTGTCCGCCCGCCCGGTGCGTACCTGTTCTTGTTCAAAAGATCACAAAGAAATAGCAGAGAGAATATGCTGAAGCCGGAAAGCCGCCCCCATTTTGAGGGGCGGCTTTTTTTTGGTTAATCAATGACTGCGTAAGGTCTATGACTAATTTAGCCGCACCAAGGCCGAGCGATACACCCGCGTTTCGAGCGAGGCTAACCACTGCCCGAATGCGTTGCTGTCGGCGCGGGCAGTGTGCAGTTCGGTATCTATCTGCCGGAGCAGAAAATGCAACTGATGCACGTGCATCCATTGCTGATGCAGCCGCTGTGCGTCGTCGGCATTTTTGGGGAGTTGGCGGGTCTCGGCGGTCATTCGGCGGAGACTGTGGCGCAGGTGATACCGCAGAATGAGCAGACGGCTGGCAATGGGCAGGTTGGCCGCCTGACGCTCTAACCGGCTGATTCCGTGCGAGAGCAGATTGTTACGCTGTTGGAGTTGCTCAGCCACGCTCAGCCAGGCCTGCTCGACCCGGAGCGCGTTATAATTGATGGTTTTCATGGTTTATTACGGCATTATCGTTTTTAACGAAACTGTACCATCTCCGGTACATTTCTACGGTTGTGGGCAAGATAGAACAAATTTTAGTCTGATTATTGCCTGATTCACCAAATAAATCATCTGTTTTTATTACTGTTACCGAACAACGGGTAAAAAACCCTTGCTGCCACCGTTCAGTAGCTCGTTTTAGGGTGGCACCGGCCCGGCACCCTAACATCGGGGCCGGTGCCGTATATTGCTTCTCAATTGCTCGTAACGCTATGCGCTTTTTATCATTTACGCTGCTTGTTATGGCTACTGCCGCCGTTGCCCAGCCGGTTTCTAAAATTGACCTCGAAGGCCACCGGGGATGCCGGGGGCTGATGCCCGAAAACACGGTTCCCGCCTTCCTGAAAGCCCTCGAAATCGGAGTCAACACCCTCGAAATGGATGTTGTTATCAGCAAAGACCGGCAGGTGGTGGTCTCCCACGAGCCGTATTTCAATGCCGATTTCAGTACGCTGCCCAATGGCGAGCCGGTTAATAAAAAAAACCAGAAAGAACTGAACCTGTATGAGATGACATACACCGCCATTGAACGGTATGATGTTGGGTTGCAGGGCAATGCCAACTACCCCGAACAGCAGAAACTGAAGGCCGTAAAACCCCTATTGCGCGACGTTATCAAAGCCGCCGAAGCCTACCGAACGCAGCATAAACTACCGCCCGTTGCCTATAACATCGAAATCAAAAGCGAAGACGGCGAATACAACCGCAGCCAGCCCGAACCGGGGCCGTTTTGCGAACTGGTGTACGCTCAGATCGCCGAACAACTGCCGCCCGACCGCGTTATCATCCAGAGTTTCGATTTTGCCATCCTGCGCTACTGGAAACAGAAAACCGATGCGGGCGTATTCAAAAGGATGCGGCTCTCGGCGTTGGTCGAAGGCTTGCGGGGATGGGAAAAACACGTGGCCGAACTGGGTTTTACGCCCGACATTTACAGCCCGCATTTCAGGTTAATAAACCAAACCAGTATTGCCGAGATGCACGCTAAAAACATACGGGTCGTTCCCTGGACGGTGAACCAAACCGAAGACATGAACCGGCTGGTTAAGTGGGGCGTTGACGGGCTAATCACCGATTATCCGAACCGTTTTATTCGTTGACTTGACCACCGAAATTAATAGGAGTATGACACCCGAAAAACGCTCAGATCAGTTGGAACCAATCATGGCCGAAATGCTTCAGAAACAGGATAAGTACTTCGGTCAGATTCAGTTTCTGGGCATGAATATTCTTGACCTTGCCGGAAGGCAGTCATTAACAACCATTCGGCTTGATAAAATCGAGACCCGGCTCGACAAAATAGAGACCCGGCTTGATAAAATAGAGACCCGACTTGATGACGTTGATGCCAAATTAGATATGATTTTGACGATTTTACGGAGCAAAAACGGTCATTAATTATCCTCAATGACGCTGCTAAACACCTCACTCAAATGGCTTTTACGTCGGCGGTTGCCCCGGATAGAAGCCATGATGACCCGCCCCGACGCGGTGCAGCAGCGCGTGTTCAGTACGCTCGTTCGGCGGGGCAAAACCACCGAGTTTGGCAAAAAATACCAGTTCGGCAGCATCAACACTGTCCGCGATTTTCAGGAGCAGGTGCCGGTCTCGAACTACGAGGCCATTTTCCCCTACATCGAACGCATGATGCGGGGCGAAAACAACGTGCTGTGGTCGTCGCCGGTGCGCTGGTTTTCTAAGTCATCCGGCACTACAAATGCCCGCAGCAAGTTTATTCCGGTCTCGCCCGAATCCCTCGATGAATGCCACCTCAAAGGCGGCAAAGACCTCCTCACGCTCTACATTGCCAACAATCCCGGTAGCCGCGCTTTTGTTGGCAAGGGGCTATCTATCGGCGGCAGTTTGCAGCCTAACCCGGTCAAAAACAGCTTTGGTGCGGTGGGCGATGTGTCGGCGGTGGTCATGAAAAACCTGCCGTCGTGGGCGCAGGCTATCCGCACACCCACCCTCGATATTGCGCTGATGGACGAGTGGGAAAGCAAACTCGACCGGATGGCCGAACTCACCAGCCAGCAAAACGTGACGAGTATTCTCGGCGTTCCGACCTGGACGCTCGTGCTGTTGCAGAAGATTCTGGCCCGCACCGGCAAAAGCAATATTCTGGAGGTATGGCCTGACTTTGAGGTGTTTATTCACGGCGCGGTGAACTTTCAGCCCTACCGCGACCTCTTCCGGCAACAGGTATTCCCCTCCCCCACCGTGCGGTATATGGAAGTCTACAACGCGTCGGAAGGGTATTTTGCCATGCAGGATGATCTCTCGAAAGTAGGCCAGATGCTGCTCATGCTCGACTACGGCATTTTCTACGAGTTTGAGCCGACAGACGAGGCCAGCACCAATACCAACAATCCGTTCCCGAAAACGCTGACCGTCGGCGAGGTCGAACTCAACAAAAACTACGCCCTCATCATCTCTACCAATGGCGGGCTGTGGCGGTATCGGGTTGGCGATACGGTTCGGTTTACGTCGCTGTTTCCGCACCGGCTGCGCGTGAGCGGGCGCACCAAGCAGTTTATCAATGCCTTTGGTGAGGAGGTGATTGTAGAAAACGCCGAGGCCGCCATTACGCGGGCCTGCGCCGAAACGGGTGCCGTGATGGCCGAATACACCGCCGGGCCGGTGTATATGGGTAACAGCCGACACGGGCGGCACGAATGGGTGATCGAGTTTGCCCACGACCCCGATAACATAGACCGATTTGCCCAGATACTCGATGAAACCCTGCGGCAGGTCAACTCCGATTATGACGCGAAACGCTACAATAACCTCGCCCTCGACCGGCCCCTGATTCACCGGGTGCCACGCGGCACGTTTTATACCTGGATGGCACAGCGCGGCAAACTTGGCGGGCAGCATAAAGTGCCGCGCTTAGCCAACTCACGCGAATACCTCGATGACATTCTGGGGCAGCTTGAAGGGGTGTGATTTCGGTTTACAGTTTTCGGTTTACGGGGCTTCGCTACCCAAAAATTGTTCCCTGGGCCTGTGTTTTCACGGGCCGCACTGATGTGCTCCTTTTACAGCGGCCTGTGAAGACACAGGCCGAAGAAACACGAAGCCCCCGAATACCGTAAACCAAAATCGTAAACTGACTAATGCAACTCCCCAAACTCCAGCATACCGACTCGCCGAATTTCTTTCTGATGGCCGGCCCCTGCGCCATCGAAAGCCGCGACATGGCCCTGACCATCGCCGAACGCATCGTTACCATTACCAACAAACTACGGATTCCGTATATTTTTAAAGGCTCCTACCGCAAGGCCAACCGCACCAAAGCCAACTCATTCACCGGCATCGGTGACGAATTAGCCCTCTCGATTTTGCGCGAAGTAAGCGACACATTCAACATCCCGACTGTGACCGATATTCACGAATCGCACGAAGCGGCTATGGCCGCGCCGTTTGTGGATGTGTTGCAGATTCCGGCGTTTTTGTGCCGCCAAACCGACCTCCTCGAAGCAGCCGCCCGCACGGGTCGCGCCGTAAACATCAAAAAAGGGCAGTTTCTATCGGGCGAGAGTATGGGTTTTGCCGCCGAAAAAGTACGCGCCATCAACCCCGGTGCCACCGTTATCCTGACCGACCGGGGCAATTCATTCGGCTACGGCGACTTAGTGGTGGATTTTCGGAACCTGCCTGCCATGCAGACCTTCGGCGTGCCGGTAGTGATGGACTGTACGCACTCGCTGCAACAACCCAACCAAGCATCGGGCATAACGGGCGGCAAACCGGCCCTGATTGCCACCATTGCCAAAGCCGCCATTGCCGTTGGTGCCGACGGACTCTTTATCGAAACGCACCCGAACCCGGCAGAAGCCAAGTCAGACGGGGCCAATATGCTACCCTTAGATCAGTTAGAAGCCCTGCTGGAGCGGCTTGTGCGGGTACGCGAAGCGATTCGGTAGTGCCAACAATCCTGTTGGAGGGCCGTAGGCCGATATACCCGTGAAAACCAGCCTAACGGCTCACCGGCAGGATTGCCGGTGCTACGTCACTGCCCCAGCACCAGCCGGGCCGCTGTGCCACACATCAAGCTGCCGCCCCCATCAAAACTGATTTTTAGCGCATTAGCTACATACCCGTCAGGAATCGTAATGCGATGCTTTAGTTCTACCGGGTTCGATGCGGTCGGTATCTGCCCGCATGACCACACGGTTGGGTCGTTCCAGGAGCCGGGCCGGAGCGTTTGTTGCACCACGCCCATGCAGGACGGTGGCGTGCCGAGCGTAAACATATTTGACGGGCCGCCGGCCACCACCGGATTTGTGCCAACAACCCGCAGCCGAAACGTGCCGGTTTGCAGACCGTCTGGCAGTTTGGCCCGCAGCACCGAACCCGTTGCCGTGCCGGTGAGAATTTGCAGAAACCGGCCCTGCGCGTCGAGCAGTTGCAGTTGCCAGGCGTTTCCGCCCCCAAAATTCCCGAAGGCAATGAAGTTGACCAACAGGCTGTCTGCCGGGCGGATGATGGCGGCCAATGCCCCCGTCGCCACAAACTGTTCGGGCAAAATAGGCGTGGCATTATGGAAAAAGGCATTGTCTAAACTGGCGTTCCAGTTGCGGGCAAAGCGAGACAAACCCATATCGGTCGGGATGGTATTGGGGTTCAGGTAATACTGCGGATGCGTTACGGGTCGTTGGCTGTTTTTGAAATGCACATCAACCCCGCCCGCGTTTCGGTTCACAAGCGTATCGTTGAGTGGCCCCTGAAACACACCCGCCACCGAATTGATGACTTCCTGCTGCTTGCTGATTACCTCGGGGCGGTTGGTGCTGCCATCAAACGAGGCCCGCGCCACCACCCAGGGGAGGGTTCGCCCGCCAAAATCCTGCCGTGTTTTCTGGATAAGATTGGTGAGTCGGTTGGCATAGTCGGGGATACTGCCGTTGTTGGCATCGCCGTATTCGGCCTCGCCCTGATGCCACAGCACGGCCCGCATCCCGCCGATGTTGCCGTAGTACTGCAACACGTTTTTCAGGTTGGTGTAGGGTTGCAGGTTAGGCCAGTTTGCCACGCAGTAATAGCGGTTGCAGGCCGGAATTCCATTGGCGGTGTTAATCCAGTTTTCGACCGTTGAAGCATCCCAACCGGCCACGTAAAACACCACCGGCACGTTAAACCGATTCACCACATAATCGCCTAACTCACCCCAGCCCCAGGAACTTTCGGCCATCGGAAAAATGCGTTTACCCGCCGTAAGCGGTTTCAGGGTTAGGTAGGGCAAGGGGTCTCCTGATGAGACGAGAGCCTGTGCGCCGGGCGGATACGAGTGGTTAATGGTGTCAATCGCACTCACGCGGTCGGTGGCGGTGCCGAGGTCGTTGTCGCCAATACCTAAGCCCCGTGCGTTGCTCTGCCCCGCCGTAACGAAAACCTCACCGATGCCCACCGGCTGCACGGTTGTCTGGCTGACGACGTTGCTGCCCTGCATTGTTCTGACGGTCAGCACATACCAGCCACCGGCCCCGGCAATGCTCCCGGCAAAAAAGTTACTGTTGGGATTGTTCTGCACCGTTTGCCAGCCTGTTGCGGTGCCAACGCCCGCCGAAACGGGGGTCAACTGGGCTTCTACGCGGTCGGTAAGGCCGGCAAACTGACCGGAGACATACAGCCGACCGTTGCCATCGGCCCCGCGCTGCACCACGAGCCGCGCCACCGGAAACGAAACCTGAACAGATTGGGCGACGGCAATCTGCGTGGCAAACAGAAAAAAGAAAGCAAGCAGAAACCGGGCATTCATCATAATGGCAATACAACCCACGCAGTAAATCTGCCTGTTTGGGGATGGCAAAGGTACTGGTTCGGCGCGAAGCAAAACCAATACGGCACCCTTCGCTTATTTTGGGTCAAACACCGGAACCAACTGAGAGAATGGCCCAACGGTCAGCAATTTTTGGTCTTGAAACGAAAAGGGATTAAATGAAATAGCCGGGCCATCGAGGGTTTTGACAACCGTTTCATAAGATGCAGTTAAGTCGTGACCGACGAAATAACCGATACTGAAAAACAACATTCGGCTCACGATTTGGTCCGTTATGTCAAAATCAGTGTATGGTGTCTGGCAAGCAAGCGGTAGTTGTAATGAGAGCGTTTCTCCAATCTGTTCGTATGGTAAAACCTTCGTCACACAAGGTTTTACGGTGTACTCAACACGCATATTTTCAGGAACGTCGGCTATTGCCTTTGACATAAAAACCTGGTTATATTGGGTAATGATATTCACTAAATTCTTATCGGTTTGAAGGACTAAATCTGGGGAAATATCTTTGTACAACTTGTTGAAAACATACAGAGATTGTGATCCACGATTACGAATCTCGTAACTCATTATCAGTAATGAATCTGTGCTTTGCAGTACCGTTACGGTTAATTCAGCATCGTTGTTTTGGGTTGTCATAGCTTAATTATTGTAAGGAATTAGTATTTATATAGAACGTTTAATTAAAAAAACGATACCTAACTGAATACAAAAACATGACCCACAGAAGTGGTGGGATTGGCTATTTCAGCCATCATACCAGCCCCGTTGCGGTTGTGGATTAGGCCACTCTTTCCGAATCTGGTTTTCAGTAACGCCACTGTCGCCTGGTTGAGTGGTGCGGGGAGAGCCGTCAGGCATTGGAACGCCAACAGTTTGCAATTCGTCATTATCTTGCATATCTGGTTTACCAGGCTCTGCTAAATTTGGCCTGCTATCGTTTGCGCTTTTACCCGGATATGCAGTACCATGCGTTGCGTGATCAGCATGAATCAGTTCATGCGCCAACCCAATACCAGCAGGCCGATTGTGCCACGGTTGAGAACCATCTGCAATGATCGTTCTATCAGGATCATATCCTATGTCAGCAATAGATGGCGTACCGGGCGTACCGTCAGGCTTTCTATCTGATGTGGGATAGGAATCGGTTTGGTTCCGTCCTTTTTTATGTTTTATCGTTACTTTTTTACCCGATCTATTTATAGAATCGAGCAATTTGTGACCCGATGGTGTGCTGTTTATGTAAACTAAATCGTATATAACTCTGGCCTGAAAAGTAGGGTCTTTGGGGTCTGGCAGGATTTCTATGTTGCCATACTTTATGATGAGTGGTTTGCCCGCCAATTCATCCCACCATGAATGAGGCATTACTACAATGGGGAAATTCCCTCTCGCTGATTCTTCATTTTTTACCCGCATACTGCTGGATTGAATTGATGGCGTGTGAGCCGTATCAAGATGTAGCAATGCGTCTAATGGAGACAATATGGTAACCGGAAAATCGCCTGGGGCTACTACTCCCACATCACCAATCAGCACCGTTGGGCAGCCAATGGTAATCATACCGCCGTGTGCGGTGTTGTCACCCATCCGGGCCGCCGGCCTTCCACCAATAAGTACCGTAAAAGACCCCCGGATGATAACATCAGGCGGCCCAACGCAGGTGCAGATATCGCCCAAAGCAGCCGCGGGCATACCGCCAATCAGCACCGTAACGGCACCAGGTGGCAAAATTGGCCCACCCACGTGCGGCACGGGTATTACGGCAGGCGTTACCATCGGGCAAACATGGAGGTCGCCAACGCGGGCGGCAGGTTGTCCCATTATGATCAGAGTTAAACGACAATCCTTGATTCTGACCGCCAAAGTAGGCAAGCCGCCGGGTAACACGGGCAAGGTTCTTAGCCAACGGTTAGCATCAGCGGCAATCTTTACTAAACGTGAAAAAAGCCGATCACCAGCGAGATGGCGGGCGGATAGTACGAATAACTACGCCCGGATAAGTAGCCCAAACACCTGACAACGTACTGACAGTCAATACATTTTTACTGTACATGACGGTATTGGCTCTGAAAAGATTGTTTGCCAATGCCGGGGGAAAATGCTTTATTTGCGCCGTTTTTAACCCCAATTGGCTAAAGAAATGTCAGACATTGCACAAAAAGTAAAGGCGATCATCGTGGAGAAATTAGGCGTTGAGGAGTCAGAAGTTACGCCCGAAGCAAGCTTCACCAACGACCTCGGAGCCGATTCGCTCGATACGGTCGAACTCATCATGGAGTTTGAAAAAGAGTTCAACCTCTCCATCCCTGACGATCAGGCCGAAACCATTGGCACCGTTGGTCAGGCCATCACCTACATCGAAGCCAACACCAGCAAGTAACATCGTTCGTTTTCAGTTTACGGTTTTCAGCTTATTGGCACTTCAACAGTTGCCGATGCTGTAAACTGTAGACCGAAAACCTGTTTTCACCGGGCTTTTTAAGCCCGTTTTTCTTCAACACCGAGTCCGTTAGTTTATGGTACTTAAACGAGTTGTTGTAACAGGTATCGGCGCACTCACGCCCATCGGCAACGATGTACCCACGTTCTGGGCAGGATTGGCGACTGGCACAAGCGGTGCCGGGCCAATCACAAAATTTGATGCGGCCAAGTTTCGCACCAAATTCGCCTGTGAACTGAAAAACCTGATCATCACCGACTATATTCCGCGTCAGGATGCCCGTAAAATGGATCCCTTTACGCATTACGCCATCATTGCCGCCGACGAAGCCATTCGGGATGCCGGGCTGGGTTTTGAACCCCAACAGGCTGGTAATGAGTTAGTAGGCAAGGCTAATCCGCATAACATCAACCTCAACAAAGTCGGTGTCATCTGGGGGTCGGGCATTGGCGGGTTGAAATCATTTGAAGACGAAGTGATTGAGTTTGCCAACGGCGACGGCACCCCCCGACTGAATCCATTCTTTATCATCCGCATGATTGCCGACAGCGCACCGGGTCAGATTTCGATGCGCTACGGGCTGCGCGGGCCAAACTACGTTACGGTGTCGGCCTGCGCGTCGAGCCTGAACGCCATGATTGATGCCTTCAACTACATCCGAACCGGGCGCATGACGCTCTGCGTAACGGGCGGTTCGGAAGCGGCCATCACCAAAGCCGGGGTTGGCGGGTTCAATGCCAACCGCGCCCTGTCAGAAAACAATGAATCACCCGAAACAGCCTCCCGACCTTATGACAAAAACCGCGACGGTTTTGTGCTGGGCGAAGGCGCGGGCGCGTTGATCCTCGAAGAATACGAACACGCCAAAGCGCGGGGAGCCAAAATCTATGCCGAACTGATCGGTGGCGGAATGTCGTCCGATGCCTACCACATCACCGCCCCGCATCCCGACGGTGCCGGTGCCTTGCTCGGTATGCAGGACGCGCTCGAAGATGCCGGGATTGACCCCGGCGAGATTGACTATATCAACACGCACGGCACCTCCACGCCCATCGGCGACCCGCAGGAACTGAAAGCCATTCACCGGCTCTTCGGCGACCATGCCTTTGATATCAACATCAGCTCAACCAAATCACAAATCGGCCACCTGCTCGGAGCCGCCGGTGCCGTTGAATCCATTGCCTGTCTGTTTGCCCTTGACCGGCAACTTGTGCCGCCCACTATCAATTTCACCACACCCGACCCCGACATTGATCCGCGTTTTAACCTCACCCCCAACGCAGCGCAGCCCCGCGCCCTGACCACGGTGATGAGCAACGGGTTTGGTTTTGGTGGTCATAACGCATCAGTTATCTTCCGTAAATTGTCTGAATAGTGCAGGTCGCCCTACCCCGCATCGTTGTGAACCCGTTTCTGCGTTTTTTTCGGCTCGGCCAACCCTCCGACCGCCAAAAACTCCGCCGGGCTGTTCAGCACATCATCGGGGAGCGGCCTGCTAATCTGGGCCTGTATCAGTTGGCTTTGCGCCACTCGTCGGCCTCCCGCGAAACGGGTATTGCCGGGTTTCGGGAGTCGAACGAGCGGCTCGAATACCTCGGTGATGCGGTGCTGGGCATGGTTATCGCCGATTATCTCTTCAAACGCTATCCTTATAAAGACGAAGGGTTTCTGACCGATATCCGCTCGCGGTTTGTGAACCGCGAAATGCTCAACAGCGTCTCGCGCAAGATTGGTCTCGACCGGCTCATCGAATACGACGGGCAGCGCACCCGCAGCCTGCCCACCCGCACGTCTATGTATGGCGACGCGCTCGAAGCCTTAGTGGGAGCCATTTTCCTGGATAAAGGCTTCAAGGTGGCCCGGCGGTTTGTTCTCAAGCAACTCCTGGCTCATTACGACATCGAAGCCATTGTTCAGAACAACGCCAACTTCAAAAGCCGCCTGATCGAGTGGGCGCAACGGACGGGCCGCGACGTTCGGTTCGATATTATTCAGGAAACCGGCGCGGCCCAGTTCCGTGAGTTTGTGGCGCAGGTTTCGGTTGACGACGAACCCCTGACGACCGGCAGCGGATACAGCAAGAAAAAAGCCGAGCAGGCAGCCGCCGAAAAAGCCTTGGCTATTCTGGAGAAGTGACCGGCCCGGCAGATAGCTCGTCCGAACCATCGCAAACCCCACAGCGTTTGTGGAGTTGAATCATCTGATACCTGTTTTGGCAAAATATAGTTTCACGCAAAGCCGCAGAGACGCAAGGAGTTTTTCAAGAAATGGATGGAGTCTCCGAGACTTTACACTGTTGCGCGACACCCTGTTTTTTCTTGCAACGTTTGTCTTCGTTATATTTCAAGCGGTTGCACTTCCCCCAAAAAAGCCGCTTGTTCATCTGCCGCCCCATTTTTGCGGAGAATTAGTGCCGACCGAGCAAGCCGCCGTGTCGCAGAAACTGGCTGTGGCTCTGGCAAGCGGATACGGCAAACACATTCAGCAGTTGAAACAACGGGTGGCACCGCACTGGGCCATAATCGAGCCGATTCTGGCAAAACACCGCATCCCGAATGATTTTAAGTACCTGCCCCTCATCGAAAGCGACCTGAAAGCCGATGCCGTTTCGGGGAAGGGCGCAACGGGTTACTGGCAGTTTATGGACGAAACCGCCACCGAACTGGGTCTGAACATTTCGCCCGAAGCCGACGAACGCAAAGACCTCAAAAAATCAACCGAAGCCGCCTGCCGATACCTCAAAATCCTGTATCGAAACCTCGGCTCCTGGACGCTTGTGGCTGCTGCTTATAATGGGGGCGTGGGCATGATGCAGCGCAAAATCGCTAAAAACGGGGTGCGTGATTATTATGCCATGACCCTCAACGAAGAAACCGGCTACTACCTTTACCGGATTCTGGCCGCGAAAGAACTCTTCACCAACCCACTCTATGCCAACGGGTTAGCCGATGGTATGCTGGCCTACGATGCCGAAGCCTACAACCGAGAACGCGCCCAGGCCCGGCGCATGGGCTGGCTCCTGGACGACGAACCCGAACTAACCGGCACACCCGTCGAAACCGCAAATCCGTTTGCCAACCAGCCCCAGACCGTCTTTATTGACAGTGTACTGACGGCGTTACTGGCGAAGAAATCAACTGCCCCGGCCCCGTTTTTGAGTGATGCCGAAGCCAAACTAATCCGCGCCGGGAAACCAAAAGTCGGCCAAAGTTGGACATTTGTTGTGACGCAGGAAACGCAAATCGGCGAAACGCTCCTGCACCCCGGCGACGCGCTTTATGCCCTCGTTGATGATCTCGATAACCGGGGAACGCTGTTTCTCCGCACCACCAAAGCCGTGTTACAAACCACCGGCGAAACCGTTGCGATTACGCTTCTGGCCCAAAACCCGGCCACCGGCCTAACGGGTATAGCCCTGCCCAAAACCGTGAAACCGGGCTGGGTTGTGCAGTGGAAAGTACAGTGAAAAATAGTACGTGTCACCGGCAAAAGTTTTTTAGATTTGTAGAGGTCAAAAATTATGCAAACTACCTATCGGCTTAATACAGAGGAGCTTAGTATGGCTTTTATCGAGTCAATAAAAAGCCTGTTGCCAAATCAAGAGGTCAACATTGTTGTCTCAACGTTGCCAACGGATAACGTTATGGCTGATAAAGCCTGGCTGTCTGGGCTTGCCAACAATCCATCGTTTGATTTTTTGACCGATGAAGCCGAAGACATTTACAGGTTGACTGATGGCGTTCCGGTAAACTATGAAAAATAGAATTGTACTCGTTCCGTTTCCATTCGACGATTTATCTGACTCAAAAATTCGTCCTGCATTATGCCTTACTGACCCGGTTTCAGCTTACAATCATGTTGTAATCAGCTTTATTACCAGTCAATTAAGCAAGGCTATGGAACCAACAGATTTTTCTTTGCTGACTACTGATGTTAACTTTAACCTCACAGGGCTAAAAGTCGATTCTGCCGTTCGTCTGCATCGTTTAGTAACTATCCCGACCTATCTTATTCAGCGGCAGTTAGGCATTTTACCGACCTCGTTCCATGCTCTTTTGGAACAAAAGATTAGAACATTATTTGGTATTTGATTTCCCTCGTTACCGTTACTCCTTCGCCAGCCCCGATTTATAGGTGTCAATGGCTCGCTGCCGGGCCATAGCGTGGTCAACAATGGGTTTGGCGTAGCTGAGGCTATTAAATTCGGGTATCCACTGCCGGATGTACTCGCCCTTGGGGTCAAACTTTTCGGCTTGCAGGGCGGGGTTAAACACTCGAAAATACGGCGCGGCATCGGTGCCGGAGCCAGCCGCCCACTGCCAGCCGCCGTTGTTGGCCGAAAGGTCATAGTCGCGGAGTTTTTTGGCAAAATAGCGTTCGCCCCACCGCCAGTCAATCAGCAGATGTTTGCATAAAAAACTGGCCGTCACCATCCTGACGCGGTTGTGCATCCAGCCAATGGTGTTGAGTTGGCGCATCCCGGCATCAACAAGCGGGTAGCCCGTTTGTCCGTCGCACCACGCGGCAAACTCGGTTTCGTTGTTACGCCAGGCAATGTTATCGTACTGGGGCCGGAATGAATTGGCTTCAACATGTGGAAAGTGGTGCAGCACCTGAAAATAAAAATCGCGCCAGCAAAGCTCGTTCAGAAACGTGGCTCCGTTGGCGGCCTGAGCCTGCCGGGCCAACTCGCGGATGCTAATGGTGCCAAAGCGCAGGTGAATACTGAGTTCGCTGGTGCCGTTGATGGCCGGAATGTCGCGGGTTTTCTGGTACGTTTCGAGCAGGTCGTTGTCCACCATTGGCTTCGGGAATGACTCACCAAGCGGGGCAAAGCCCATCTCGGCCAGCGTCGGCACGGTACGCCATTGGTCAGCGTTCTCGCTGATTTTCAGAAAGTTATTAAAGTATTCTTGCGTCGGGTACGATTTCAGTGAAAGCTCCGTGAGTTTGCTGTGCCAATTGCGGCTATACGGCGTAAAAACGGTATATGGCGACGCGCTGCCACTCAACACCTCGTCGCGTTCAAAAATGCTCTGGTCTTTGTACGTGTGAAACCCCGCCCCGGCTTCGGCCATCAGGTTACCAATCTCGGTGTCGCGGCCTTTGGCATAGACCTCATAATCGTGATTGGTATAAACGGCGGCAATGTCCACTTCGGTCAGCAGGTCTTTCCAGACATCGAGCGGCTTGCCGTAACGCACTATTAATGCCGACCCCAGCGCGGCCATCTGCTGTTGCAGGGCTTCGATTTGCCGGTGAATAAATTCAACCCGCCGGTCACGTTTATCGTCGAGATGATCGAGAATATCGCGGTCAAAGATGAACAGCGGCAACACCGGATTTCCTGATTTCAGGGCGTGATACAGGGCTGCGTTGTCGTGCAGGCGCAGGTCTCGCCGGAGCCAGACGATGGCAGTTGGTTCAGCAATACGGGTCAGAGGCATATAAAGAGCTTTTTAGGCCAACCGCCCGCGTCGGTGAATTGTTTGTTTGGGTTGTTTTTACGTTCTTTGAAGGAGGAAACAGGCACACAGATTTATACAAAAATGGAACTGAGTTTACCCCAATTTCAGGCATCGGCAGGAAAAATCCTGATGCTCCTCTTTTTCTCGACGGTCATTTACGGCTTGGCTGAGATGCTATACCTGCATTTCAGGCGAAAGGTGGCCCGGATGCGCGAATATCGCACCACGGCGAGCGCAGTAGTGATTGCCCTGCTGATTTCGATAGGCATAACGGCGGTTTACGGGCGGGTCAACACGGCCATTATTGCCATTGGCACGGCTCCGCTGACCTTGTTCAAAACCGATTTGTCGTGGTATTGGTGGGTGTATGGGCTGTTGGTGTATGAATTTTGGTATTTCGTGCAACACGTTCTGGCCCATAAAGTCCGGTTTTTGTGGTGCATTCATTCGCCCCATCACGCGCCCGAATCCATGAATATGTTTGTGGGTTTTAACCACTCGTTCATCGAGAGCCTGTTTTATATGCCGTTTTTTTTGGGCTTTTTTCCGGTGCTGTGCGGGGTTCGGCCCGAAATCGTGCTGGTCTGCAACATCGTTGATGCCATCTGGGGCAGCCTGATTCACATCAGCGACCACGTGTTGCCGGGGCGTTTGGGCATTCTGGAGCGGTTCCTTCAAACGCCTTCGTACCACCGCGCCCACCACGCCCGCAACGTGCGCTACATGGACACCAATTACACGTCTATCACGCTTTTTTGGGACTACGTTTTCGGCACCCGCCAGCCTTTGCATGACAGTGACCCGGTACAATACGGCATCACGCGCCCGGTGAATACCGGAAGCTATCCCGATACTCATTTCGGCGAGTGGCGGCTGCTTTGGCAGGATATACGGCACGCGCCCGGCCTGAAAAACAAGCTGTTGTACGCCCTGATGTCGCCCGGCTGGAGTCACACCGGAATCAGCCAAACCGCAGCCACGCTAAAACGGCAGATGCTGGAGACAGTCAGTTCTTGAGTTAGATATAGTAAAACGCCCTCAATTTTTCAGGAAATGCTTTGTCAACTATCTGAAAGGCACTATCTTTGCGCTCCCGTTTGAGAAAATATAAATAGCAATGGCTAAGAAAGGCAATAGAATTCAGGTCATTCTGGAATGCACCGAGCAGAAAACGTCGGGCGTTGCCGGTATGTCGCGGTATATCACCACCAAGAACCGCAAAAACACCCCCGCCCGTATCGAGCGGAAGAAATACAACCCGTTCCTGCGGAAAGTGACGCTTCACAAAGAAATTAAGTAATCTCGTTTTTTGTTGAGGATTTATCGTTGACATTCCGCAGAAATCACAAACTACAAACCACAAACTAAGTCATGGCAAAAAAGGTAGTAGCAACCCTGAAAACGAAAGATAACGGCAAGGCATTTGCCAAGGTTATCCGCGCTGTGAAGTCACCCAAAACCGGGGCTTACACGTTCAAAGAAGAAATGGTCCCGGTTGACGAAGTGCAGGCCGCGCTTAAATCGTAATTTACACGCCCTCGTCCGCTTACTGCAAGAAAATCGCAAAGTCCCCGGTGAGGGACTTTTTTTTGTAATTATAAGTTGGGTGGTTAGTGGCATGTGGTTAGTAACAAGAAATTCGTCTCGCGCAAGCCAACTTGCCACTGCCAACTAACCACTTGTCACGACAAAAAATGGCTTTATTCGGTCTGTTCTCGAAAGAGAAAAAAGAATCGCTCGACAAAGGGCTTGAAAAAACCAAAGACAGTTTCTTCTCGAAATTAGGTCGCGCCGTAGTTGGCAAGGCCAAAGTTGACGACGACGTGCTGGATGAACTCGAAGAGGTATTGATTACGTCTGACGTGGGCGTTGAGACAACAGTTAAAATAATCCGGCGTATCGAAGAACGGGTGGCCCGTGATAAATACCTCGGCACCGACGAACTCGACCGTATTCTGCGCGAAGAAATCGCTGGTTTATTGTCTGAAAACCAATCCGTTGACGTAGCTGATGATTTCGCACTACCCATCACGCAGAAACCCTACGTGATTATGGTGGTGGGCGTAAACGGTGTGGGCAAAACCACAACCATTGGTAAACTGGCGGCTCAGTTTCACAAGCGCGGCTACAACGTTGTGCTGGGCGCGGGCGATACGTTTCGGGCGGCTGCCGTAGCCCAGCTTAAACTCTGGGGCGAGCGCGTGGGCGTGCCGGTCATCGAACACGGCATGAACACCGATCCCTCAGCGGTGGCCTTCGATGCGGTAAAAAAAGGGGTGGATTCCGGGGCCGATGTCGTGATTATTGACACTGCCGGACGGTTACACACCAAAGTCAACCTGATGAACGAATTGACCAAGATAAAGCGGGTAATGCAGAAATTCCTGCCCGACGCGCCCCACGAGGTGCTACTCGTGCTGGATGGCTCAACCGGGCAGAACGCCTTTATCCAGGCCACCGAATTTACGAAAGCCACCGAGGTAACTGCGCTGGCAATCACCAAGTTAGACGGTACGGCGAAGGGGGGTGTGGTAATCGGGATTTCGGATCAGTTCAGGATTCCGGTCAAATACATCGGCGTTGGTGAGCAGATTGACGATTTACAGACATTTAATAAAATGGAGTTTGTCGATTCGTTTTTCAAGAAATAAAAATCGTGGCATACATAGACGCACAGATTATTCGGGAACAGGGCAAACCCAAGTTTGCAGTTTTACCTATTGAACAATTTGACGCTATCCAACAGGGCTTAGGCGATTTTGACACATTGGAGGACTTTGCCGACTATATGCACGCCCAAAAGGTGCGGCAGGAAACAACACAGTGGTTTACGCTCGACGAAGTAAAAAATCAGTTGGGATTATGAACGTTCCGGCAATTTTCGCTTTCCTACTCCTAAACCTGTTCGCGTTTTGCATGGTGATTACCAAGCCCCATCCGCAGCGTTTACGAAAGTCGAACTCGGCGAGACCGAGCGCGGTCCGACAGGGTATCTGCGGCTTAGTTACCGAGCTACGCGGCAACCAAATGCCCTCACCCGACCAGGTGAAACCCGCCACCGGGCAACCCGTTGTGCGCGACGTGCTGATTTTTAAGGTGCTGATGCTGAGTCAGATAACCAGTGACGATGCCGGTTTCATTA